>NZ_JACSKE010000002.1:0-630910 GCF_018617435.1 Exiguobacterium sp. s34
TTTCACCTCCTCGCGGATGGCGATGCGGTCCTCGAGCAACTTGTTGTAGATGAACCGGGCGCAGCCGATGGTCTTGATGAGGAACTCGGCCTGTGCAGGCGTCGGGTAGAGCCTGTATGTATAGCCTTTCAGCATGTCCGTCCCTCCTCCCTTCCGAAGATCGTGATGTGTCATCCTCATCCGATACCCGTGGAGGGGGAGGGAGAATCTGACGGAATCACGAACTTTTGTTCGTCATATCTGTCACAGGGGGAAAAGTTTTTTGGACCGGGCGATTCATCTCCAACCTACGCTGGGCTTCGCCCCGAGACGCTTAGTGGAGGGAGAATTCTCGCCTGATTTAGTTAAAAAGATGATTCGTTGATTGCTCGACCCCCGAAAGCGGAGTCCCGTGTCTCGTAGTGACTGCTCGAAACGTCCGTCAACGAGGACGTCAGCGTGGTCCAAAACAGTTTGAACCGATTCGTCGTGCATCGCTTCCAACTGTTCAATTGTATAACCGGTATACACCCACACGTTTTTACCGAGCGATTTACATGCCGTGACGAGTTCCGCTAACGCTGACGATTGCAGGAACGGTTCGCCTCCAGAGACGGTCACCCCGTCCCAACCACTCATTTTTATGCGATGGACAAGTTCATCTACTTCGATTTCATCGCCACCGGCCGGATTCCACGAGGAAGGATTGTGACACCCTTTACAGTGGTGGGGACAGCCGGCAGTAAAGATGACCGTCCGTATTCCTGGTCCATCGACGACCGATTCTTCAACGACGGATAGAATGCGCATCATGTTTCACCCTCGCCCGTTCTTCTTCTCGTTTCGCCGTATTCCAACGGTCCATCGTCCCGACTAAATAGCCGGTGATGCGGCGGATTCGTTCGATGTTTGTATCCTCACCACAAGTCGGGCAGGCAACGTCAATCAGTCCTTCTAACCCACAATTTCCACAACGGTCGACCGGATGATTGATCGAACCATATCCGATATCATGTTGACGCATCAAGCGTACAATCGATTCTACTGCTTCTGCATTGTGGGCAAGGGAACCATCGACTTCGACGTAAGAGATGTGTCCCGCGTCGCATAACGCGTGATACGGTGCCTCAATTCGGATTTTTTCTCGGATGGAGACGGATTGATAAACCGGCACGTGGAATGAATTCGTGTAAAACGCCCGATTGGTAACCTCGTCGATCATCCCGAACTCTTCCTGGTCTCGGATCACAAATTTACCTGATAGTCCTTCTGCAGGTGTCGCGAGCAACGAAAAGTTCAAGTCGTACGCTTCGGCTGCTTCACGCATGCGATTGGACAAATGGGTGACGATGTCGAGACCGAGTCGCTCCGCTTCACGGGACTCAGCATGTGTACTGCCCGTCAACACTTTCAACGTTTCAGCGAGCCCGATGAAACCGAGTGAGAGCGTTCCTTGTTTCAATACGTCTCGGACTTCATCCTGTATATGTAACTGCTCACTGCCACGCCAGACCCCTTGTGTGTAAAGAAAACGAAATTCTTCAGCGCGACGCGTACATTGATACTCGAATCGCTCGATCAACTGTTCAATCCCGATGTCGATATATCGGTTGAGAATTCGATAGAAGTCCGAAAGCGACTCGGAGACGAGTGCCATCTTCACCAGGTTGAGTGTTGAGAAAGACAGGTTGCCTCGTCCGATTGACGTCTCCTCCCCGTGCCGGTTTCCCATGACTCGCGTACGACAACCCATGTATGCCACTTCTGATTCGTGTGTCCCGTCATAATACGTGGCATTGAACGGGGCATCGATAAAAGAGAAGTTCGGGAAGAGACGTTTGCCTGTGACGCGGCACGCCTCACGGAAGAGATCGACATTCGGGTCACCATCGTTGAAGTTGATACCTTCCTTCACTTTAAAGATTTGAATCGGAAAAATCGGTGTCTCTCCGTTCCCTAACCCACGTTCTGTGGCACGGAGTAACTCCCGAATGAGGATACGTCCCCACTTTGATGTGTCCGTCCCATAATTGATTGAAACGAAAGGTACTTGCCCGCCACCTCGTGAGTGCATCGAGTTCGCATTGTGAATGAACGCCTCACACGCCTGATACGTCGCCGAAATCGTCTCTTCTTCTGCGAGTGTCTCCAATTGCGCCTCGTCCCAGTCAACAGGTAACGATTGGAGTCGGCTAAATTGACGCTTATATGTCTTCTCGACATACGGTGCTAAGTCGACGTCAAACATCGGAAAAGCCTGCCCCCCATGTTGCATATTTTGATTCGCTTGTAGGATGATGGATGCGAGCGCCATGGCGGAGCGAATGTCTTTCGGGGACCGAATCGTCCCATGTCCTGTATGGAAACCGTCTTTCAACAATTGACCGAGTGGAATTTGACAACATGTCGTCGATCCTGTGATGTAATAGTCCGCGTCGTGCACGTATAAAAAGTTATCAGTGACGGCTTGCTTTGACCGTTCCGACATCAAATATGTCTGCGACAATTCTTTCGATACTTCTGAAGAGAGTCGTGCTAATTTCCCGAGCGGGGACTTCCCGTCAACGTTCGCATTCTCTTGTACTAAGTCTTGGTCTGGTAAGACGCATACGTCCTCATACAACCGTAGTAATTTCAATACCCCTCACCTCACTATATATGGATTAAAAACAGTTTAAATTGTTTTTAAAATCCTATATATAGATTATGACACGTTTTTTTTTGGAAGGTCACGAGTCAATATTGTGACAGTTTACATGTGCGCATACGACAAAAAAGAGCCTCGTCTTCGATGGGACAAGGCTCTACGTTATATGTGACAAACATCATTTATTTAGCAGCTTTCACGACTTTTAATTCGACTTCTTCCTCTAATTCTTGTGCCTCACGAAGACCTTTCGAGTTGAGCCATGTGTAGATGGCTCCCATAAAGAGCGCACCGCCGATAATGTTACCGAACGTCGCAGGAATCAAGTTGTGGATTGCACCTGCCATGCTGATCGTCTCAGGGTGTGGGACGACAAGCGTCAAGGCGAACAAGACGAAGTTGGCGATGACGTGGTCAAATCCTGAAGCGAAGAAGACCGCGACAAGGAAAATCATCGAGAAGATTTGAGCGAATTCATTTTTCATTTGTTTCGGTAAGAAAATAGCGAGACAGACCATCCAGTTACAGAAGATGGCACGGAAGAAAATTTCAACCGTCGTGTGATGCATTTTGCCCTCGACGACTGAGAACAACCAGTTGTTCATGCCAAGTTCTTGGATGACACCAGTCGGTGCGAGTAGTAAGGCGAATAGGATTCCCCCGAGTGCGTTCCCGACAAAACAGAGCAACCAGACGAGCATCGTATCACTGAGCGTCGTATAACCGCGAAGCGTCGACGTCGTGAAATACATCGTATTCCCCGTGAACAACTCCGCTCCCCCATAAATGATCATGACGAGCGCAATCCCGAAAGAGAAGCCCCCGATGAGTGTCGTAAACGGTGATTCCGCTAAATACATGCCGTTGACGACTTTCAACGTGAAGATTGAAGCAAAGCCGATAAAGATTCCGGCTAACATTGCCCGTAAAAAGTATTCCATTGGACGATAATGAATCATTTGCGAGGAAGCCTGTGCTTTTTTCCGTAATGATTCGAGTGCATGGATTTCCATTGATGCCATGTCACAAACCCTTCTTTCTGAATAATTAAATAGGAAAGTATCAGTTCTAATATGTGAAATCATTAACAATATAAACTGTACAGTCTCTGTTGGCAATCACCTCTAGAAGGAATTGACAGAGTGTTCACATCGTAATCGTTTACATGTGGCGGATTTGTGACAAACAAAAATTCTCCCGAATTTCGGGAGAATATCTATGAATTAGCATTTTCAATTTTATTATCAATCTCCCTGTTCCAAAATAAATCTTACATCCTACTTTTAATTTTGAATGTGCATAGTCTAATCATTAAAGAAACTTATTCTTTAAATAATGATAAATCATTTCATCTTGTAAAATTATTTCGAAGCACTCGAAATCAAAAGCTCTAATTTCAATTGAAGTATGATTTAATTGAAACTCTAACTCAGCTTCTGAATGAGGTTGATTTTCAAAGTCAATTTCTATATTTTTGAATTTACTCCCTATAAATACTCCACTTTCGAACTGGATTATATGTTTAACTCTTCCTATCAGTTCATATGTACTAAAAAAATTAATTATTCCAAAATTATTTGATGGGAAAAGTTCGAAAAGTGACACCTTACTACTCCCAAAGATATCAAAAAGACACCATATCAAACTATCAGTCTGTATCTCATTTATAGCTTGAAGAATACTTTCAAGTTGTTCTCCAGTACATGATATATCTTCATTAAAACACTTACCACTAATTTCAATTTTATAATAGCTGGGGTTTGACATTACCTACTCCTCTTGTAAAAAGGTTTTGAAATGGATGTGTAAAATGGTTTATTCATTGACTAAATTTAGCTTTTCCGTTTGAATAATCAATTCAGAGTATAGCTAAAAATCGTCCGTCATATTTTTCTTAATCATGTGTAGCGATGAAATACTAGAAAATTTAATCAGTGATATTCCGTTCCGATTCTAATTTTTGTGAAATGAATCTCAGCTGTAACCGGAGGCAATAAGAGACGACATATAAATATTTCCTGCCCCTCTAATTCGTAACTATCAATGCTAATATCCTGCATGAAATATGGGCGTTGTAACCTTGTCAATTCTCTGATTGGCATTGTTCGATCATCTAGAGCGGCAGAAACCTCTACTTTAATACAACCTAAAAATTCAATCTCGTAGTGACGATAACTCTCTTCCTCATCTTCAATCTTTATTAAAACCTCATCTCCAAAATAACGGCAATCGAATCCTAAAACGCGCGCATCCCAATAGTATATTTTTTCAATTTCTCTTAATATTTCTTGAGCTTTCATTTTTTTCACCTTCTGTATGGAATATGTGCTGCTTTACTACTTGGCTTCATAATTTTTAAGTGGTTTTAATAATTTTGATCGTATAAATGAACATCGTAATACAAACTTATATGATCTGGCTAAATTTACTCTTATTCCAACTCTGCAGACTGCATTTCTCTTATTGATAAACCAGCTATTATCAATTTACATACTTCTAACAAAGAGCCATCAATTGACCTCCATTAACCTCATCATACATATCATTATCTATGTAACAGGACTATGCATTAAAAGATGCTCAAATTAATGCCCTCATAATTCATTTTCGTTTAAATAATCAATGTAAAATTTTTGAGGTAAATTCTTTGTCAATTCTTCAATAGATTCATATTTTTTTTCATTAGAAAATAAAATAAACCCAAGTCCATCTCCATCTATTTTAATAAAAGAAGTTGGTATACTCATATCAATTGAAGGTACAACTTGAGTTCTAGAGAACAGCCACTTACCATATTTTTTTAAAGTGAAATTCAATTTATCTTTAAAGATAATGTTATAAAACCCATTTTGAGCAGGCATCCAGTACGTTTCGTTAATCAAAAACCTTAGATCTTTTTCGTTTTCTACTTTTGCATTGCAGTAATAAAAAGAATTCTCATCCTCAGAGCAATAGTTCATAGAATATTTAATTTTCCTTGAATCCATTTTTTCAACCATCTCATTATCCTGACTTATATTTTTAGATAATATAAATGTCATGACTATTGGATATACATTTTGGTAAACCAAAAAATCAATTAAAGCTTTTTGGTTATCGTTAATAGTTAAATCATCATAACTAGTGATCTCATAAACCTTTTTAATTTCACCTATAATGAAATAATTATCTTCAAGATGCTCTAATAGACGCTTCCTTTCAATAATTGTAAGCTCCTGCATAGTGATCACCTTTGATTTTTCAGTTTAAAGACCTTGTAATTTAAATCAGCTGTTTTTTCTATTTATTCTTATGATGGTCGGGGACTATAAAAGTTATATTGAAAAATTAGTGATTGTAAAATGGTTACTCTCTTATAGACTAGCTTTATATATTAGTAAGCAAATTAGATTACAAGAAAACAAAATGACAATGTGAAACATAATGTTCTTCATTATACTCTTCTAAGCACATTTTTAAGTACTTAGCATCTTCACTTAACTTCGTTTCAAGCAAAGAATACCCGATAAACGTGATACGTTCAGGAAAAGTTATAAAATCCACATCAGTAATCACATCCCAAAATGCATCCCAATTTTTTCCGTAATGATCAGGAAGATGAAGACTTTCTTTTAATAACTGATGTAGTTCTTTGGTGGAAGTAACGTTACTTAAATCGATATATAGATGTGACATATACAGTCTTCTCCCCCACTCTTACCTCAAATCGTCTAAGTTTCATAAAAATTATATCTCAGTCATATCGATTGAGGGATCTAATTCTTCAATTTCGATATCCGTTAATCCTCCACCTGCTTTCGTTTCATGCCATTCCTCTTTCGTCCAAAAAATTGTGTCTCCTGCCCGAACCTTAAAATGTTCATCTTTTTCGCCTCTAATGTAACCCTCGGCACCATGACGAGAAGAAGTAAGTTGGGGTACAACTGTTTGATGATAACCGATGACACTACCTGGTTTTAAATGTATACATCCTATATTAGACCCTTTTTCAGTTTGTATGACCTGTGATATCACAAATTCCAAATTAAATTTTGTGATTCGTTTATCAGTTTGTCTATCAATTTTATAAAACTTCATCATACATCCTCTCAAGAAATAAACTTTTATATGTATTACCGCATTTATACCTATCATCACATTGAAGTAATGTTAATTTGTAATATTTTGGTTCAAGTGATTATGATTTATCCGTTTGACCTAAAAGTATAAAGTTCAGATTTATTTGGACAATCAAACAAAGGAGCATCGCCCATCTCGGGACAATGCTCCTCTCAATTGAGTCGTGTCACTGTTACAGACACGTATGCAACTCTTATTCTTTATCTTCAGTCGATTCTTCTGTTCCTTCAGAAGATTCTTCAGAAGCTTCTTCAGTTGAACCTTCCTCTGATTCAGTCGCTTCTTCCTCTTCTTCAGCAACCGGCTCATTCACAGAGGCGATGTGCATATCTGGTTCCGAGACAATCGTGTACGATTTATCTTCTGGAAGATCTGCTACCGTCACCGAGTCACCGATTTCGAGGTCTGACACGTCAAGTTCGATGCGTTCAGGGATGTTGGCAGGTGTCGCAGCGACCGTCACTTTATAAAGCGACTGTGCAAGATATCCGCCTTCTTTCACGCCTTTCGCGTCGCCAACAAGGACGATATCCGTTTCGACTTCTGTCTCTTCATCCATCTTCACAGCCATGAATTCGACGTGTTGATAGAAGTTTGTGAACGGGTCTGTTTCCGATCCGTGCACGAGCGTATTGATTTTGTTTCCATCGAAATGGAGTTCAATCAAGGCATTGTCACCGTGGTCTCGAAGAATTTTACGAAGGTCCATCTCGTCAAATACAATTGGAGTGCTGTCTACTTTGTATCCGTAGACGACGCCTAACGCTTTGCCTTCCTTACGCAACTTCGTGCGCAGTGACCGTGGGCGTAATTCTCGTTTTGATACTTGAAGTTTGTTCGTCATTTTCTTTTCCTCCTACATGGATATACATTTCATGTCGACATCTTGAGGGTGAGGCAGTGAAAAAGCCACCTCTCAACCTCGATGCGTTGAGTGACATGTGTATAGTTTTCCCATGAGGGCTATTGAATAAACGTTACATCGTGTTAAAACAAGGTAACAAGACGATTACATGACGCGTTTGAACAACTTCTCGAGTTCATACGTGCTCCACTTCACGAGAATCGGGCGACCGTGCGGACAAGTAAACGGAGATGTCGTACGACCTAAATCATCAATCAATTGTCGCATCATTTCCATATTAAGTGGATGATTCGCTTTGATCGATCGTTTACACGCCATGAGGATTGATGCTTCTTCGCGATATTTCGCAAGATCAATCGAGCGTTGTTGAATGGCCATCTCTACCAAGTCACGAATCGTGCCTTCTAAGTCATGTTGCGGATACCATGTCGGAATCTCACGGACGAGAAACGTGTTACCCCCAAACGGCTCTAGCGTGATGCCTGCATCCGCTAGGAGTGGTAGCACTTCTTCGATAGCGAGCGTCTCTTCTTGTGTGAACTCTAACGTTAACGGGATCAACAGAAGCTGATACTCTTTTTCCGGACGTCCTAACTGCTCATAGAACAATTCATACTTGATTCGTTCCTGAGCAGCATGTTGGTCCATCACGTACATTCCGTCTTCCGCTCCACAGATGATATAACTCGAGTGCAGTTGCCCGATGACGTCTAACGCCGGTAAACGCTCCGACTGACTTACAGGCTCCTCGACCTGCTCTGGTTCAATCATCTCTGCTTCTGGCTCATGAACGAGCGGAGCCGGATTCCACTGGGAAGGTGACGTGAGCGTCTCTTTCCGTTCCCGAGGAATCGGATAGTTCCACTCGACCGGATCTGCTTGTTTAGGTTGTGGCTCCATCGAAAAGTCGAGTTTCGACTGTTCAGACGGTGTCACACGTTTTGGCTTCGGCTCTTGTTTCACAGACGGAATGAGCCGTTGCTCACGGAGCGTCAATTGAACGGTCTCTCGGATGAGCTGGCATAGTTCTTTTTCTTTCGACAAACGCACTTCACGTTTCGTCGGATGGACGTTCACGTCAATCAACATTGGGTCCATCTTCACTTCAAGCACGGCAATCGGATAGCGACCGATCGGTAAGAGCGTATGGTAGCCTTCGAGCACGCTTTGCGTCAGCGCGAAGTTCTTGATGCTTCGCCCATTTAAGATGAGGGTTACATATTGTTTGTTCGAACGTGTCACCTCCGGACGTACGAGATGGGCGCTCAGCGTATAATCATTCGTCTTACTCGATGCCGTGACGATTTGTGCGGCGACTTGACGACCATAGATGGCGAGCATGACTTGTTTCAAGTCTCCATTCCCGTTCGTTCTCAGCAATTCTTTTTCTTCATGGAAGACCGTGAAGCGAATCTCCGGATGAGAGAGTGCCAATCGGTTCAACGTATCGGTAATGCTGGCGAGTTCTGTCGCCGATGTCTTCAAGTATTTCAGACGGGCCGGTGTGTTGAAGAAAAGCTGACTGACTGCGATTTCGGTCCCGACGTTCGTCGCTACCGGATTCGTCGACTTGACGACTCCACCTTCAAGCGTCATCTCAAAACCGTCCTCGTCCGCACGCTTAGATTTCAATGAGACGTGACTGACCGAAGCAATCGAGGCGAGTGCCTCTCCTCGGAAACCGAGTGTCCGAATGCGGAACAAGTCGTGCTCATCCCGAATTTTACTCGTTGCATGTCGTAAAAAGGCTCGGGCGGCGTCTTCTTCATGGAACCCGTGCCCGTTGTCACGCACTTTGATGAGTCGGATACCCGCTTCTTGTAAGTCGACGTCTACTTTCGTCGCTCCCGCATCAATCGCATTCTCGACTAATTCTTTGACGACAGAAGCAGGTCGTTCGACGACCTCCCCGGCTGCGATTCGGTTCGCGAGTTGTTCAGGTAACTCTCGAATGATTCCCATCGACTCACCCTTTCTTTGCGGTTTGTTGCAGTTCATACAGCGCCTGCATCGCTTCGATTGGATTCATTGCCAATAAATCGAGTTTGAGCAGCTGTTCTCGAACAGCGTCATTCGACTCGAACAACGACAATTGGCTGACTTCTTCCACTGGAGTTGGAACAGCCTGCTCGTTTAAAGCAGGTTTCGTCGCCTCTGACTCGAGTTCTGAGAGAATCGTCCGTGCCCGGTCGATCAATGAACCCGGGAGTTCGGCCAATTCCGCCACATGAATCCCATATGATTTATCGGCACGTCCTGGATGCACTTCATGCAAGAACACGACTCGCCCATCACGCTCAATCGCCCGGACATGGACGTTCTCGAGCGTCGGAATCGAATCTTCGAGCACCGTCAATTCATGATAGTGCGTCGAGAAGAGTGTCTTCGCGCCGATTGACGAGGCGATATATTCGACGATCGCCTGTGCGAGCGCCATTCCGTCATACGTTGATGTCCCGCGACCGATTTCATCTAATAAAATCAAACTATGTCCCGTCGCCTCAGTGACAGCTTGTCTCGTCTCGGTCATCTCGACCATGAACGTCGACTGCCCGCTCACCAAATCGTCCGCCGCACCGATTCGTGTAAAGATGCGGTCAAAGAGCGGGAGTTCCGCTGCTTCTGCCGGGACGAATGAACCGATTTGATGAAGGATTGCAATCAAGGCAAATTGACGCATGTATGTCGATTTACCGGACATGTTCGGACCCGTGATGAGCAACATTTGGCGTGTGTCGTCAAGCGTCAAATCATTGGCGACATATTCGCCTCGCGGCAAGACCGTCTCAATGACAGGGTGACGCCCACGTTCGATTTGAACGTGGGATGTCGTAACAGGGCGTACATATTCCCGCTTCTCCGCCACAACGGCAAGAGCGAGGAGCACATCTAATTCACTGAGTGAACGAGCCAGCTGCTGAAGGGCCTTCGTATATGTCTTCACCTCTTCGCGAAGTGCGACAAATAGGTCATATTCGAGCGTACAGCTCTTCTCTTCCGCCCCTAATATGAGGGCTTCCTTTTCTTTCAGTTCTGGCGTGATGTAACGCTCCGCATTCGTCAACGTCTGTTTCCGCTCATAGCGACCCTCTTCGAGTAGCTTCGCATTCGCTTTCGTCACTTCTAAATAGTAACCGAAGACGCGATTATACCCGACCTTTAATGACTTGATGCCGGTCGCGATGCGTTCCTGTTGTTCGAGGTTGGCAATCCACGACTTTCCGTTCGCTTTTGCCTCTAGAAGTTCATCGAGTTCATCCGAATAACCGTGACGAATCATACCGCCCTCTTTCGTCGAAATCGGGGGTGAATCGACAAGGGCAGCCCGGAGCTGTTCACTTAACGATTCAAACGAATCAAGCTTTTGCTCGATTTGCTGCAAACGATCCGCTTTCACTGTTTGTAAGAGTGACCGGACAGAAGGCATCCGCTCGAGCGTGTCGCGAAGTTGGACGAGATCTCGCGCATTCGCCGTCCCGTATCCAACTTTCGCGACAAGGCGTTCGATGTCATAGACTCGCTTTAACTCTTCTTGTAGTTGATCGCGCAACATGAAGTCGTCCACTAAGTTCTCCACGGCGTCCTGTCGCTCTTTGATGCCTTGTTCAGTGTAAAGCGGCTGTTCGAGCCAGCGTTTTAACAGTCGTCCGCCCATCGCTGTCGTCGTCTCATCAAGGAGCGATAAGAGTGACCCTTTTCTCTCCCCAGAACGAGCAGATCGGAACAGTTCAAGGTTTCGGGCCGTGTTGGCGTCAAGTTGCATATGTTGTTCGACCTCATAGGCGACAGCCGGTTGCAAGTGATCGAGTGAGCGTTTCTGAGTTTTCGTCAAATAGGCGAACAATAACTCAAATGCGGAACGCTGTGCCTCATCTTTCGCACCTTGCGCGAGCGGACTCTCCCGCTTGTCCACTTGAATCGAGAGAGGGATTCCCGTCTGTCGTAACAAATCAGCGAGTCGCTCGTCCTCGACGATGACCTCGTTCGGGAGTAACCCTTCGATTTCCCGTAAGACAGCCTCTTCCGACGAAAGCGTCGTCAACCATGATTCACCGGTCGTGACGTCACCGCGCGCAATCCCAAAACGACCTGCGACGTCAGAGATGGCGACGAGATAACGGTTTTCTTTCTCGCTCAGTGACGCCATGTATGTACCTGGCGTAATCACTTGGATGACTTCGCGCTTCACGAGTCCTTTCGTCGCTTTCGGGTCTTCCGTCTGTTCACAGATGGCGACATTGAAGCCCTTTTCAATCAATTGTTCAATGTAAATGGCCGCAGAATGGTGAGGTACGCCACACATTGGGATCGGGTGTTCGGCCTGCTTTCCATTTTTAGAAGTGAGCGTTAGCTCTAACTCCTTTGCGACAATTTGCGCATCTTCAAAAAACAACTCGTAAAAATCGCCGAGTCGATAGAATAAAAAGGCGTCCGGATAGTCTGCCTTGATGGAGAAATATTGTTTCATCATTGGTGTCTGATGGACTTCTTGCATGTTAATTCACCTCTAGAAAGTACAACAGCTGACCATCGGCCAGCTGTGTCGTTTTAGTATCCGCAGCCGCCGCGTGCTTGTTCAGCCGCCATGCCGCTCCCTGTCTTTCCTGCAAGGACGTCTCCGTCCGTCGATTCGATAATACGATCCGTCACGGAGTTCGCGAGCGTGACCGTCACGTATTGAAGCAAGTCGTTTACTTCGACTTGAGTTTCTTGGAACGCTTGCACGACCGGAATCGAATCGAGCTCTTCCATCGCTTTATCAATCTTTTGCTCAACTTTTGCAAGTGCTTCGGTCTTGCCATAATGCTTACAGTTGACCGCTTCTTTTTGTAAGAACTTGATTCGTTTAATCAACGTCTGTACGCGGTCACTACCGTTCACTTTCGCTTCCGCTTCTTTGAAACGTGCCACTTCTGGTGTTTGTGCTAATACGTCTGCCAATTCTCTTGCTTTTGCAATTACTTGTTGATCGGTCACCATTGTAAACCCCTTTATGTCTATAATGTTATCGTGCTCAATCGCACGTGAATGTTCTTTCTCATTCTAACATGAACGATTCGGAAACGGTACTAGCGGGATTTAAGGATTCACGTAACATATCGACATGCGGAATCCCGTCTTCGTTGTAAATTTCACTAGTCCGTTTGAATCCGAACGATGCGTAGAATGGTTCCACATACGTCTGCGCTTGAAGATATAGCGTCTCATGTCCGAAGTCCTGGATTGCCTCTTTCATCAGCTGACGAGAATAGCCTTTTCCTCGATGAGCGGCTTTCGTGACGACACGTCCGATGGCAATAGGAGACGCCTCCGTCAACACGCGAAGAGCAGAGACAATTTCTCCATCTTCTTCAATCCAATAATGGACGGCCTGTTCATCTTTCCCGTCGATTTCTTGATACGGACAATTCTGTTCGACGACAAAAATCTCAGTCCGTAGTGCCAGTAAGCGATACAATTCCATCGTTGTCAGTTCACCAAATGTTTTTTTCTTCATCCGTTTTCCCCCTATTCAATTGTCGCCCCGAGTGCCCGGGCGACATGTAACCCACTCGTCATCGCGCCAATCGTTCCCGCCCCCGGAAATATCGTATCTCCACAGACGTAAAAATTCGGTAAGTCTGTACGATAGCTCGCGGCACGGAACAGCGCCTGGCTTGGGGTCTGAGCATAACCTCCGACTGCCCCATGTGGACGTTTCGTATACTTCACCCATGCACCTGGTCCACCGGGAAGGAGAAGTGACGACTCACGATTCCAAGCGGGGAACGCAGTCGCAACGACGTCGACGAGACGATTGGTCCAATCTTGTTCTAGTTTCTCATATGCTGCCCGGTCTTTCCAATGCTGCCATTCTGATAAATCGATATGTGTGGAGACCGTGATGGTTCGTTCCGGTTTTTCTGTGCGCAACACGTCATCTGGTGCCGACATCGAGATGAACGCATGGCCACTCGGTAATCGATGGTGATATATTTGTTGGAAAAGTGGCTGTTGTTGGCATATGTCCTCAGGTAGGACGAGATACAGACTGAACGTACCCCATTGGGACTGTTTCAACTGTCTGCGATACTGTCGTTTGAACCGTCGTTGTTCCTGTCCTTTGAGAAGTTCGCTCGTCCGCTCAATCGGTATGGCAGACACAACCGCGTCGACCAATTCAAGCCGACCTCTTCGATCGGTGACGAGCCACCCATCCGACACACGTTCGATGGACTGCACATCTCTTCCTAATCTTGTAACACCACCAAACGTTCGGACGGCGCGCTCTAATGCATGAGCCAATTGATACAGTCCACCTTCTACATAATATGCCCCTTCGTGATAGACCGACAGTGCGACTGCACCGAGCAAATGACTCGCTTCCTTCGCACCGGTCTGCAAACTGTCGAGCAGTATGCCATCGATGAATCGTTCGAACATCGTATTGTTTAGTCCATGACGGGCTAACGTGTCACCAAGTGGCCGTTGGAGTTTCATGAGCGTCATGAGTTGGTTCGGACGGAAGCCTTTTAGTGCATACATCATATCCGAGACCGTGCGAAGCGGAAGAGCGGGCAACTGCTGAAACAACGGGCGAATCTTCTCAAAATCGCCCCACACTTCACGATAGAACGCATGAATCGCATGAAGGTTCTCCGGAAACGCGCGACTCAGCTCTTCGAGGAGACGTTCGCGGTCGTGATAATAGGTGATGGTAAGGTCCGGGAGATGAATATCCATTACTTCATCCAATAAAGTGACCTCGACCGCTTCTCCAAGCCTCTCGAGAACCCGCTGATGGACCCCTCCCTGCTCAAATCCCATCCCGAGTGTCGCGCCAGCGGGAAACAAGTAGTCTCCACGTTGAAACTTACCGGCACACCCGCCCCATTCACGCGACGCTTCAAAGACAATCACATCATGACCTTCTTGTTGCGCGAGCGCAGCTGCCGTCAAGCCGGCGATGCCCCCACCAATGACCCCAATCTTCATGAACATCCCTCCTAACTGTATGATACCCACTCCTTCAAAAAAATGAAGAAATGAATCGGTTTATAAGATTCCAGACTTCTTTTAAAGGGAACCGATTCTCTTATGCAGAAATAGTTCACATCTGAAAAGGTAAGGTGATGAAAATGCGCAGTCGTGTCATGGTCTATTTATTAATTCCAATCCTCATCTTTATTGGTATACTGATTACCCCTCCTTCCGAGGAATCGCTCAAACTCGCGACGATGACCGTCGTCAGCATTCAAGAGATGATCCCTTACGAAAAAGAGTATACGGCACAGAAAGTGTTAGAAGAACGAACAATCGACGACAAGTCAGCCATTATCGAAGAATGGCGTCTCGAACAAGGGGCGAGAACGTCTTATAGTTATGTGCTCAGACTGAGAGGATTTGAACATGTGACTCAAATCGATGCAGGGGCTGCCAACACGAGATCGGACGGGTATTATGCGATGCAGGCGCATAGTCCCATCTTTGAGACGGATAAACCGGTATCGACAAACTATCCGATTGTCGTGTTCAGTTCAGAACAACGCCTCGTCATCGGTCAGATGGATTTCCGTGTCATTTATGAAGAGGATGGTCGATTAGAAAAATGGATCGTATTGGAGGATAAGAAAGAGTAAATGAACAACTTACCACATGACAACAATGAAAAAATGAAACGAATCATGATTATCGGTTCCGGTGGTGCGGGCAAATCCACCCTCGCGCGCCAACTCGGGGAACAGTTGCAACTTGATGTCTATCATTTAGACGCCCTCATGTGGAGACCCGGATGGGTGATGGCGCCGAGAGAAGAACGAATCAACATTCAACAACAACTCGTGAAGAAAGACGAATGGATTATTGACGGAAACTTCGGGAACACGCTGGACTTGCGTCTACAGGAAGCTGACACTGTCATTTTGATTGATTTGCCACGTATCGTGTGCGTATATCGGGTTCTAAAAAGAGTGATACGTTACCGTGGTACGACACGGCCCGATATGGGCGCATCTTGTGAGGAAAAGCTTGATTTCGCATTCCTCAAATGGGTGTGGAACTTTCCTGATATTCAACGACCTGAGATGCTCAAACGAATCTCACAATTTTCTCATGAGAAGCAAATCATCGTGTTAAAATCTCGGAAGGATGTTGAAAACTTTATTCATCAAACGAAAAGGTAGGAACTTCTATGAACCCTATTCTTCACCAAATCGGCACCATCTTTATTCCGGTGAGTGATATTCAAAAAGCGCGTGACTGGTATTGTAATTTATTCGAGTTCTCAATAAAGGAAGATATTTTGTTCGACCATTTATATGTCATACCATTAGAGGGCACCAACCTCGTTTTAGATAGTAAAATCTACTCAACAGATAACATCATCCAGACACCACTGTTTCACTTGAATACACGTGACATCCATCAAGCTTATTCTTATATGATTCAAAAAAATATTGATGTCATCACACCGATTGAGCACGATCATTGGTTCAATTTCAAAGATCTTGATGGAAATGTCATCATGATATGCAAATGCTAAAATCAGCCATATGAGGTTATTCAGGTCGATTGTATCGAATGTCCACCTTGAAGAACTGAGGCAATATAACAAGTAAATCAAGTTATATGAGTAATAGGATTTACTCCTATTTAGATGTGAGGTGATCATCTGTTTTTTCTTCAAATGTCTGGAACACCTGGATCTGGAAAATCCACATTGGCTAAACGAATCATCCAACATGTACACGCGGTCGTCATCGATCATGATGTATCGAAAACTGCATTGCTTCGTACGCTTCCTATCGACAATTTCTCGGATGGAGAAATCGGGAAGATGGCTTATGATGTCGATTGGTCTCTCGTCGAGTATCACCTATCACTTGGACAAAACGTCATTCTCGACAGTCCTTGTCTCTATGACGAAATGCTCGATAAAGGGATAGCGATTTCCACAAAGTACGGAGCGACATATCGTTATATCGAGTGTCGTCATGAAGATTACGAAGAAATTAACGCACGACTTCGAAACCGTGTCAGACGACCGAGTCAAATTAATCAAGTTTCGTATGAGAATTGGTCTAAGATGAATGAACACTGCAAACGCCTTAAGAACCATACCTACTTACAAATCAATACGATGGACAATCGAGAGATTCCGATTGAGCGAATCGTTTCGTATCTTATGAGAACCTACGAATAAAACGCTTTCATCTCGAAAGTGTTTCTTTTTTTGATGTTTTTGTATTTTTATACTTTACAATTAATAATCATGCATATACACTTAGTCTCATCTACTACAGGGAGGCATTATACACATATGAAAAAATGGTTATTAGCAGGTACACTTATCATGAGCGCGGCTTTACTCGGTGCATGTAGTCAAGAAACAGAAGGTGAAGCGACAGAACAGAAAACACTCGTCATGGGGACGAGTGCCGATTACTTCCCATATGAATTCGTCGATACGGCAAATGGGGATGCGATTGTCGGATTCGATATTGAAATCGCAGAAACGATCACAGAGCGACTCGGCTACGAATTGAAAATCGAAGATATGGACTTCGGTAGCTTACTCGGGGCCCTCAATAGTGGCCGTGTCGACTTCGTCATGGCAGGAATGACACCGACTGAAGAGCGTAAAGAGAACGCCGACTTTTCAGATATCTACTTGTCAGCGACAAACTTGATTATGACGAAAGACGAGTCACTTCAAGCGATTGAAGATTTGTCTGGGAAGAAAATCGGTGTCCAAACGGCTTCGATTCAAGAAAACATCGCTAAAGAACAGGCTCCTGACGCCGAACTCGTATCATTGAACAAAATTCCTGAGATCGTTCAAGAGTTGAACACGGGTCGGATCGATGCGATGGTCATCGAAGATACGGTCGCTCAAAAGTATCTCGATCAAGATGACAGCTTCTATACGTTCGCTTTGAAAGAGGATGGCGAAAAAGGATCAGCAGCGGCATTCAAATTAGATGATGAGTTACGCGACCAATTCAACGAAGAGTTGAACAAGATGATGGAGTCTGGTGAAATTGATGAATTGGTGAAAAAATGGTTTTCAATGGAGCCGACTGAATGAGACAAGTCAAGCTACCGATTTATCCCGTCGTCTATCCGACGGGACATCGGTTAAACCAAAATGAGAGCCAGTTCCCTTTACCTGTCCGAATCAAAAATCAACTGGATTCTATGACCTATCATGACTTACATGAATATCCGGTCGAACCGATTAATGAGTTGTTTGAACGTTACGCCACGTATGTCGGTGTGACACCCGAGCAATTACTCGTCGGTTGTGGGAGTGATGAGATGATCCATGTCGTAACGCAAGCATTGCTCGCTCCAGATGACATCGTCCTGTCCCCGACCCCTGATTTTTCGATGTATCCCATTTTCACGACAATCGCACACGGTCAACATGTTCAAGCCGCTGATTTATTGTATGAAGGCATCTTGGAGGCAATCGAGACGTATCATCCAAAACTTCTTCTTCTATCGAACCCGAACAATCCAACCGGAAAACTGTGGACCGTTGAAGAGTTGACGCACCTCGCCACACTCGTGCCGTACCTCGTGGTGGATGAGGCTTATATGGACTTCACACCTGATGCCAGCATGATCCCATTTATCGCGAAGCATCCAAATCTCATCGTCCTCCGTACGATGTCGAAGGCGTTCGGATTAGCGAACGTCCGAATCGGGTTTATGGTGACAAATAGCGAACTCGCACATTACTTCCGTCAATTCATTCCCCCGTTCAACATTAGCGGGGTAAGTGCAAAAATTTGCAACATCTTCTTAAAAGACGGGCATTATCTTCAGGAATCGATCGAATGGCATGAAGAGATGCGACAGAAATGGATGGTAGCTTTAGAAGCCATCGGTCAAGTCCTCCCTGCCTCGACGAACTTCTTGTATGTCGAGTTAGGGCAGCCTGAAGTCGTATGGTCACATTTGACTGCATTGAATGTACACACGTCGAAACAATCGACGGGGATTCGAGTGACCATCGGTGATGAGGCCGCACTCAAGCTTACACAACAAGCGATTCAGCAATACGTTGAATCGATGAACGTAAAAAACTCCTGAACCTCGTGTTCAGGAGTTTTTGTCAATCAATCGTTTTTATCACGCGCGCCGGATTTCCTCCGACGACTGTACGAGGTGCAACGTCTTTTGTGACGACTGCGCCAGATGCGATGACGGCCTCATCACCAATCGTCACACCCGGATTGATGATGGCCCCTCCACCAATCCATACCCGGTCGCCGATGGTCACCGGCTTCCCGAACTCATACCCAGAGATGCGCTCAATCGGATCAATCGGATGTGTCGCCGTATAGATATGTACACCTGGTGCAAGCATACAGTCATCCCCGAACGTGATGGGACAGATGTCTAGAAAGACACAGTCAAAATTCGCATAGAAACGTTCGCCTAAGTGGATGTTATACCCATAATCACATTTGAAGTTTGGTTCGATGTAATACGACTTTTTCGTCGATCCGAGTAACGCACTAAGAATTTCTTTCCGCTCAGTCAAATCATCAATCCCGGAACGATTAAATCGCTCGATCAATCGCCGGGCATGCTTACGATCTTTAACGAGCGTCTCATCACCAGCTAAATATAATTCACCACGAATCATCTTCTCTTTTTCCGTCATCATGATCCCTCCTTAAAATCAGTATAGAGGATTTTTGAAGGCTTTAGGGAATAGAGACAAGGATGAGCAGAAGGAGGAATATGTGATGAAACGAATTTTAGAATGTCGGGCAAGTGATTTTATAACATTTAATCGTCAAGATTTAGTCGGGTCGATTCGAAAGGCAGAAGGACGAACCGTCATGGCCGAGGTCATCCCGACCGTGCAACCGCTCTACCCAGAAGTGACGAATGCAGAACTGGCGCGAGCGTTCGGTGCCGACTTGATTTTATTGAACATGTTGGATGTGTTCCACCCTTATATTAAAGGACTTGAAAGTCATGCGTTGTTCGGAGATCTACCAGGTGATGAGATGAGCGACCATCCGATTTTGGAACTAAAAAGACTGATTGGATTACCTGTCGGTGTCAACTTGGAACCCGTCGACTTTTCAGAGAAATCGTCTGAGATGAATGAAGTGAAACGAGGCAGACTCGCTTCAGTTGAAGCGTTCCAAAAAGCATCTGAACTCGGAATCGATTTCGTTTGTCTGACGGGCAACCCGAATACGGGGGTCACGAATGAAGCAATCGAACAAGCCATTATCCGGGGGCGTCGTGAATTCGCCGGCGTCATCATTGCCGGAAAAATGCATCAGGCCGGTGTCGGCAACGTATTGGACCGCGACGCATACATTCGCTTTGTCGAAGCTGGGGCAGATATCATTCTATTGCCGGCTCCAGGAACCGTACCAGGTGTCCGTGAAGACTCCTTCCACGAACTCGTACAAGAATTGCAAGCGCTCGGGGCCCTCACGTTAGCAGCGATTGGGACGTCTCAAGAAGGAGCTGATGTGGCGACTGTTCGTGACATCGCACTCTCTTCGAAACGAGGCGGCGCGGATATCGTTCATATCGGCGATGCCGGATTATCTGGGATTGCCGTACCTGAAAACATTCAGGCACTTTCGATTGCTATTCGCGGACGGCGTCATACATACATTCGCATGGCCGCTTCGGTCAATCGATAACACAAAAAAGGGAAGGAGCATGTCTCCTTCCCTTTTCGTTTACCATTCCGTGACGTCTCGACGCGGCTTCGCCGGTGTCGTCGTTCCGTGACGCTTGGCAAGTAACGCCTCCACATCCTCTAAACGAACACCTTTGGCTGCTAACAAGACGAGTAAGTGATACAGAAGATCTGCTGACTCTTCGACCAAGTCTTCATCCGTCATGGCAGCAATGACAACCTCGAACGATTCTTCACCAAACTTCTTGGCGATTTTTTCAACACCCTGTTCCAACAAGTACGTCGTATAAGAACCTTCTTTCGGTTCTGCTTTTCTAGATTGAATCAATTGCTCCAATTCATGAATCATACGCTCACCTCCGTAAAGAAACAGCTTCGATTCCCGGTATGACACGTCGGACCGTTCGCATGGACACGAACGAGAAGCGCATCCTGGTCACAGTCGACGTGAATGCTGACGACGTCAAGTGTATTCCCGCTCGTCTCCCCCTTCATCCACAGCCGACCTTTCGATCGGGACCAAAACGTGACGACTCGTTCACGAAGTGTCTGTCGGATTGCCTCATCGTTCATATATCCTAACATGAGGACCGCTCCATCCTCTTCTGAAACGATGATGGCGGGGATTAGTCCATTTTCGTCGAAACGAACCGCATCGGCAAGTTGTGACTCGTGCATACGTGCTTCACCTCTTCTACTGTCGTTTTTCGGTCATGTAAGATGGAGGCAAGTAATGCGGCATCGACTTTCTCAAGCGCCTCGACTACGTGCTCGGCATTCCCTGCACCACCGGAAGCGATAATCGGAATATCGACGACTTCGCGGAGTTGTTCTAAAATCGTCAGGTCATATCCGTTCTGCTTCCCGTCTTGGTTCATGGACGTGACAAGAAGTTCACCCGCTCCCAGTGCGGCCACTTGTTTCGCCCATTCGACTGCCAACAGCTCGGTTTTCTTTTTACCGCCATATGTGTAGACGTAGTACGCCCCGTCTTCAAACTTCACATCGATCGCCACGACGATACATTGTGATCCGAAACGATCCGCGGCTTCACGAATGAGACTCGGAGATTCGACAGCGAGCGTATTCAATGATACTTTGTCCGCTCCTGCTTTTAACAGTGAAGAGATATCCTCAAGCGAACGAATCCCTCCACCGACCGTCAACGGAATGAACACTTTTCGTGCAACCGCACTGACGACATCGAGCATCGTCTGTCGGCGTTCCGTACTTGCCGTGATATCGAGAAAGACGAGTTCATCTGCTCCCGACTCATCGTAATATTTCGCAATTTCGACCGGGTCACCAATGTCTCGTAATTGAACGAATTCAATCCCTTTGACGACACGACCTTCTTTCACATCGAGACATGGAATAATTCTGCGTTTAAGCATAACGCGCCTCCCATTCAATCAGTTCATCGATACTTACTTTACCGGAGAGGAGCGCTTTGCCGACGACCGCCTCATCAATCTTGGCCATCTTCAGTTCTTTCACGTCCTCTTCCGTCGTCACACCGCCTGAAGCGATCAGGGTGACGTTGACGATTTGCCGTAACGCCTTCATGCGGGAGACGTTCGGTCCGTTTAGTTTCCCGTCAGAACCGATGTCCGTATACAAAATCGTCTCGATTCCTCGTTGGACGAGGTCTTGGGCGACAGAGATATCATCGAGTTTCGTCGCTTCCTGCCAGCCGTTGATAGCGACTTTCCCATCATACGCATCGAGTGCCACGGCGACTCGATTGCCGTACTTCTCGATAGCCCGATCCAAAAAGTCAGGGTCCGTGAACGCCTTCGTCCCTAAAAGGACGCGGTCCGCACCAGTTTCCATGACCGCATCGAGTGAGGCTTCTGAACGAATCCCGCCCCCTGTTTGAACGAGGAATCCAAGAGACTTTGCATAGCGGACGACGTTTAAGTGACGTGGCTCACCTGCTTTGGCCCCTTCTAAATCAATCAAGTGAATCATCGGAACTTTTCCTTGCCATTCCTTCAGTAGCTCATACGGGTCACCATATTGTTCTTCTGTCGAAAAATCACCTTCCGTCAAACGGACAATCTTTCCTCCGATTAAATCAATGGCGGGTAGTAATCTCACGTTCGACCGCCTCCTTCCATTCTTGAAGTAAACTGAGACCGAACGTCCCACTTTTTTCTGGGTGGAACTGCATGCCCGTCACGAGCCCTTTTTGAACAATCGCCGGAACTTTCTCACCCATGTATTCAGCCGCTGCCACGATGTATTCGTCATCCGTCACCGCATGGTAAGAGTGGACAAAATAGACATCCTCGTCCCGAAGGATCGAGTTCCATCCAACGTGTGGGAGCCGCTTCGCACGCATACGTTCTACAGTTCCCGGAATCAAACCGAGACCTTTCGTCGGCATCCCTTCCGTGCTTGAGTCAAACAAGAGCTGCATCCCGAGACAAATGCCTAAAAACGGCTTTTCTGTCGCCATTTGTTGCAGTAACGGGATAAGACCTGTCTGTTCGAGTGATTGCATCGCTTGTGGGAAAGCACCGACACCAGGGAGTAAAATGGCGTCCGCTTCTTCAATTTGCCTCGCATCATTCGTGATCACGACATAACAGCCGATAGCTTGTAACGCACGTTCGACGTTGAACACGTTTCCCATGCCATAATCGATGACAGCTACTTTCATCCTTCGATCCATCCTTTCGTAGAAGGGAGTCGGTTCGTCCCATCGCTCGAGATCGCCTCGGCGAGTGCCCGACCGAACGCCTTAAACAACCCTTCAATCATGTGGTGTGAATTCGACCCGTAAAGGACGGCGAGGTGAAGCGTGAGTCGACCGTTCATGGCGACGGCACGGAAGAACTCCTCTGCGAGTTCTGTGTCAAAATCGCCGAGCTTCGGATTGCGAATCTCCGCCTGATAGACAAGGTAAGGGCGCCCTGACACATCGACGACCGCTCGCGCGAGCGTCTCATCCATCGGCATGTAGCTTGAGCCATAACGACGAATCCCGACTTTGTCCCCGAGAGACTTCGCAATGAGTTGCCCGAGCGCGATCCCGACATCCTCGACCGTATGATGGGCATCGACCCATGTGTCGCCTTCTACTTTCACGTGTAAGTCCATCTGACTGTGAAAGGCGAGCAACGTCAACATGTGGTCAAAAAACCCGACCCCCGTCTGAATGGAACTCTCCCCTGTTCCGTCTAGATTTAATTGAATGTCTATTTTCGTCTCTTTCGTCTCACGTTTTAGTTCAGCTGTTCTCAACAGAATTCACCTCTTCAATCGTTTGTCGAATATAGGCATACGCTTCGTCTGTTCCCGCACTGACACGTAGCCCATCAGGAAACGCGCGTACATGGACTCCATTCTCAAGGAAGCGAGATGCCCATTCTTCACTATCATCCGTTTTGACATAAATGAAGTTGGCACGGCTCGGTAAAATCTCACCGATTGGTCGTAACAACTCCGTTAATTTCTTACGTTGCGCCGTATGGAACTGAATCGACTCCTGAATGTATGATGCATCTCGTAAGACGACGTTCGCGACAGCGGCACTGAGTCCACTGACGTTGAACGGCGAGCGGAATCGGTCGATTTGTTCGATGATCTCCTCTGAGGCAATCATGAAACCAATCCGAAGGTTCGCTAAACCGAACGCCTTCGATAACGTCCGTAGGATGATGACGTTCGGGTGCTCGTTCAAGCGAGACACAAATGAGTCGTCCATCGTGAAATCGATATACGCTTCATCCACGACGAGATACGGGACGCGTGCCGCAATGTCCGAAAGTTGTTCAAGCGTCCACATCTTGCCTGTCGGGTTGTTTGGGTTCGAGATCAGAACGAGCTTCGGTTTGATTGATTGAATGAGCTCGACGAGTGTCTCATAGTTCAACCCGTTTGCATCAGGTTGGATGAATTGGCCTCTCGCGATTTGAGTATAAATGCCATACATCGAAAAGTCAGGTGCCGGAGCGAGGACACGATCCTCTGTATCTAAGATCGCCTGACTTAAAATTGCCAACAGTTCATCGCTTCCGCTTCCGACCATGAGTTGTGTCGACTCGACTCCTGCATAGGTCGCATAACTCGCTTTTAAAGCAATCAACTCGTCGACCGGATAACGGCTTAGTGCCTCAAGTGATACGTCACGAATCGCTTGTTTCAATCGTTCTGGTAACGGATATTGGCTCTCATTTTGATTGAGCGCGAACCCAGTCACGGCATGCGGCACATAGCGCGGGATGTTCTGATAATTTCGTCTCATACGTCCTCCATCCGAACAGCCATTGCACGGGCATGTCCTTCTAGTTGTTCTTGTTTGGCGATTCGAATCGCCGCCTTCGTAATCGTCTCATCGAGCTCTGTCATCTCAAGGAACGTCTGACGGCGATAAAAGTCGTCGACGGACAATCCACTCGAGAATCGCGCTGTCCCACTCGTCGGTAAGACGTGATTCGGTCCAGCGATATAATCTCCGAACGCCTCAGCTGCCTCGTGACCGAGGAAGAACGACCCACCGTGACGAATCGACTTCATCAATTGCTCCGGGTCTTTAACGGCTAACTGGACGTGCTCGGCAGCCATTGTGTTCGCATACTCGATGGCTTCCTCTAGCGATCGATACAAGACACCGCCACGCTTCAACGCTTCTCTTGCGATGTCCTGTCGTGGTAAGAGCGCGAGCTGTCGTTCAAGTTCTCGCTCCACTT
Organism: Exiguobacterium sp. s34; assembly: GCF_018617435.1. Classification (NCBI taxonomy): domain Bacteria; kingdom Bacillati; phylum Bacillota; class Bacilli; order Caryophanales; genus Exiguobacterium; species Exiguobacterium sp. s34. Next base: position 24,969 of record NZ_JACSKE010000002.1, read on the forward strand.
CATCACGAAGCGTCTCTGTCGTGACGAGTGCGATTGCTGTCGCTTCTACGTCATGTTCTGCTTGTGCGAGAAGGTCAGCCGCGACCCACTTCGGATTCGCCGTCTCATCGGCAACAATTAATACTTCAGACGGTCCGGCAACGGAGTCGATGCCGACGATGTGCGACACGAGTGCCTTCGCTGTCGCGACATACGCATTTCCCGGTCCTACAATCTTATCAACCGGGCGGATCGTTTCTGTCCCATATGCAAGTGCAGCAACGGCTTGTGCGCCTCCTACTAGAAAACATTCATCAGCTCCTGCGATTTTTGCTGCAATCAAGAGCGAAATGTCGATTCCATCTGCTTTTGGAGGAGTGACCATGACCACTCGTTTGACACCGGCGACTTTCGCAGGAATGATGTTCATCAGGACGCTCGACGGATAAACAGCTGTCCCGCCTGGCACGTAGACACCGACCGAATCGAGTGGCATATAACGTCGACCGAGTCGGAACATCGTATCTTCAAACACATCATCTTGCCGTACTTGATGAGAATGGAACGCACGAATCCGTTCTGCTGCCAATGTCAGCGCTTCAGTTAATTCGGCATATGCTGCCGGCGGGGTGAAGCGAGACAAATCGACTGATTCGATTTTGTCGACGCCATCGAATTGACGCGTCCATTCAAGTAGCGCTTCGTCTCCACGGGTTTCAATCGATTCGACGATTGGTTTCACGGCCTCGGCCCATGCTTCGCGACGTGATCGATTCGTTTCAGTGCTCATGCGTCTCCCTCCTGACTCAGCTTGCGGATCCATTCCTTCAATTCGTCAGGCTGTTCCGCCAAAGCCGTTTCACTCGTAATGAACTTTGCATTGATTGAAAAGATTGTTTCATATTCCTCTAAGTCGTTCGCTGCCAACGTCGCACCCGTCTCGACGATATCGACGATGCAATCAGCGAGTCCGGTTAGCGGAGCAAGTTCGACCGACCCATTCAACGCGATGATTTCAACGTTCTGTCGTTTCGAAGCAAAGTGTGAGATGGCGATGTTTGGATATTTACTGGCCACTTTTAATTTCTTTGTGCCATTACGTCGAACTTTAGGGCCACATACGGCCATCCGACAACGTCCGAACGGTAAATCGACGACTTCGAGCACACCAGGTGTTTTTTCTCGTAGAATATCTCCCCCGACGATTCCGACATCTGCGGCACCGTGCATCACATATTTATAGACATCGTCCCCTTTGACGAAAATAAACTCATGATCCCCTGCCTGTACCGTCAGCTCACGTCCACGCTTTTCCGGCCATACCGGCAAATCTTTTTCTACAAAAAATTGACGGGCTGCTTTTTCAATTCGTCCTTTTGCGACCGCTACCTTCATTTCATCACCTCATCTAACTGTTCTAAATCGAGTGACATGCCGAACGCTCGTCTCGAGTGTCCAAAATGTCCATATAGGGAATCGTATCGTCCACCTGAAAGGACTCGCTTGCCTTCAACGCTACCCGTCACCGTCAAACCAGAATAGTAATCAAAGTCTCCCGTTTGACCGAAGTCATATGACACCTCTAGTCCGATTGAGCGCAAGTGTTGTACGGCATCATCGACTTCATCAATGGCATCTTTTAAAGAATCCGGTGCCTCGGCACGTAATTCTTCAAGTGCAGCGTTCCCAATTAAAAAAGGAAGCTTCGCAATCAATGGATACCGATACGTCTCAGCTAGTTCGCGTAATGACTCTAAATTTCGAAGCGCCAAGATTTTTCGGAATGTGCGTTCCTGTATGCCCGTCTCTTTCGCGATTAACGAGATGACAGCCGCTGATCCGATTTTTAATGTCAAACGATCTTTTGGAAGGACTCCTTCAGTCATATCGAGAAAAGATTCAATGAGATGACTGTCTTTCTCTTCACCGTCGACCCACTCGAGTCCAAGCTGTTGGCGTTCATGCGGTTGACCTGAATGCTTGACCGTCCGACGATAGACAGCTCCGGCGTAGGCGACACGCATCGGTTCATGACCGTCTGCTAGCTTTCTAGCAATTTGAAGTGTATAGTCAGGGCGCATGACAAGGAGTTCCCCGTCATTCCCGAATAAACGATAGTAGGCCGACTCGTCAAAGAGCGCCAAATTTTGATAATGCGAATAGTATTCGAGTAGCGGTGGGTCGATGACGGCATAACCGCTCGCCTCTGCCTTCTCTAAAAATGACAGCATCCAACGCTTTGGTCGAATGACATCTCCTGATTGAAGTTCATACCATCCTTCTGGAATCGAACCTTTTGAATTTGACCAAATCATGAAAACCACCCTTTATCTTATTATCACTTTACCAAACTAAAGCAGTGTGTTAAATTTATCAAACAGAGCAACACCTGTCAACCAATTGAACTGAAAAGGACGTGTAACGGATGTTTAACTTTACCCATGATGGTCATGTGCATACCCCATTTTGTCCACACGGCACAAAAGACCCGATTGAACTATATATTCAAGCCGGAATCGAAAAAAGCCTGCAAACAATGACGTTCACAGAACACGCGCCGTTCCCACGATCGTTTATCGATCCGGTCCCGAACCAAGACTCAGCAATGTCCATCGATCTACTTCCTGAATATCTCGATACATTACAGCAGATGAAACAACACTTTAAAGATGTCATCGATATAAAAGTCGGGCTAGAAGTCGACTTGTTGCCACACCTTGAGGAAGAGACAATCGCTTTATTAGAACCTTTTGCACCATTGCTTGATGAAGTCATTTTGTCTCAGCACTTCTTATATGTAGATGGCACATATATGCCGATTGATTATTCTGCTGAGACGTTTGATGAGCTAGTCACAGCGCTCGGCTCATTCGAGAATGTGATGAAAGCTTATTATGAGTCAATCGAACGCGGCCTTGGATTCCCATGGGAAAAGATCAACGTCGCTCGGATTGGACACATTGATTTACCGATCAAATATCAAAAAAATTATGAATGGGACCGTTCACATGTAAAAGAGGAAGAGGAACGTCTCTTACTAGCGATTGCTGATCGGGGCTTCGGACTCGATTTCAACACGGCGGGATTAAGAAAGCCTGACTGTGGCGAGCCGTACGTCGCAGGACTTGCAAAGAGCGCCAACCGACTGAACATCCCTTTCACGTTAGGATCAGACGCTCACCTCGCTAACGATGTAGCAGCCGGATTCGACCTCATTGCACAAAAAAAAGCCACGTTCCTATGAACGTGGCTTTTTGACAGCGATCTAGCTATCTAGATCCCCATGCTTATGGTTGACAACGATATGGCATTCCATTTCTTCATCTGTAAACATCATACCATAACAAAAAATAGATGCAATAAAAAATTGGGTGAAATAGTTCACCCAATTTAAATCACATTGCTGCGTATAGAGTTTTCAAGTCATTCGTCGCCGCTTCATCCATTTGAAGTGCCACGAGTTCAACGTATTGAAGTGCTGGATCTTGATCTTTCGACAAAGCGACGATTTCAGCGGCTGCCTTGTCTAATGCCAACAAGATTCCCGAGACGCCAAGTGTCGGATAATATCGAAGGAGTGCACGAACGTGTTTGATTTCTGATACTTCATTTCCGTTAATGGTTAACGATTTGACTGCCAATTCCTGATGCATGCCAATCGCAAATTTATCTTCCCACACTTCTTCAAGTGTGATTAACGCTTCCACTTCATATGCACCATCTGTAAAGCGAACGAGTTTTTCCATAATCAAATTCCCCTCTCCTGAATCTACTTTCATTATATAAGAGATTTCAAAGAGTATATTGTGAAATATTGAACATTATGTGTAAAGTTTGTCTCACTTCATTTTGAACAAAAAAAAAGGCCCCTCCGAGGAGGGGCGAATAATGGAAGAGTAAAACACCATTGGCAGTACATTAATAATATATCATCTAATGAAAACGTTTACAATGTATTTTTGTACATTTTTTCAAGTGGCATATGTAACACTTCAATCCCACTTTCACGCATCAACTCTAAACCGTCACCATGCTCATAACCGACCGCATAAACGACGCGTGCAACGCGTGCTGCAATCAGCGCAAGGGAGCAGGCATGACAAGGTGAATGGGTAACATATGCCGTCGCACCGAACGCATTCGTCGAGTCGGCAGCCAATTTTCCAATCGCATTGATTTCCGCATGAATCTCATGTTGCTTCGACCAGTGATGATGGTCATATGGGTCCGTACATTTGATATAAGTCACACCATTACGGATGAGCCGAGCTGGTTCGTTGATCATATCGAGGTCCGTCGACGCAACATAGTCGGTATGTTTATAAAACCCATCTTCTTGCTTGATATAGATTTCATTACAATTCGTATGACCAGACGGTGTGCCGTTTAGACCAATTGAGATCGGCTTTTCATCTTTTACGATGACACAGGCAACACTCTTAGATGCACACTTTGAGTGTCGCTCAGCCATCATATCGGCAAACAATAACCACGTCTCGTCCCACAATCGTTGTTTCTCCATGTAAGCCCCTCCTCGTAGAAAAGGAAAGTCTGATTGCTCAGACTTCCCTTCTTAATATCCAGTATCTTTAGGTAGTTCTTTATTTTTAGAAGCAATCTCGATGACTTTCTCTTTAAGCTCATGTTCCATCCGATCAAGTTCACGCTCAGCGTCACGACGCTTTTGTTTCCCTTCTTGTTGAATGCGTAACGTTTCATCCAACGTCGAGAGTAAATTCTCGTGGGCGACTTTAAGTGACTCCACCGACACAATCCCTTTTTCATTCTCTTGAGCAATTTCAATTGAAGAGTCTTTCAACATCTTCGAGTTCTGCTCAAGCAACTGGTTGGTCGTCTTCGTCACATCCTGTTGCATGCGAAGTGCCGTCTTCTGACGCGTCAAGCTGAGTGCAAGGACGACTTGGTTTTTCCAAAGAGGAATCGTGTTGACGACCGCTGATTCGATTTTCTCCGCAAGGATTTGGTTATTCTGCTGAATCACTCGAATTTGAGGTGCCATTTGAAGACTGATCGTACGACTCAATTTCAAGTCATGTAACTTCTTCTCGAAACGGTCTGCCAATTGAATCATATCGTTCAATTGTTGAAGCTTAGACTGATCTTTTGAAATTTCCACTTCTTGACGAAGTGGCGCAATCTCATGTTCACGTACATGATCAAGCTTCGTCTCACCCGCAGCGATATAGACGTTCAACTCTTCGAAATATCGCTTATTCTTGTCGTACATTTGATCGAGCATCGTGATGTCTTTCATGAGCCCGAATTTGGCACGATCGAGGTTATGAATGACTTCTTCCAAATAGACGTTCATTTTTTCGAATTGAAGCTTGTAGTTTTCAGCCTTCTTCTTTGCGCGACCGATGAGCGGGATGTTGTCCATGAAACTTTTCTTTTCCGGCTGAAGCATGTCTGGATCCATCTTTCGGACGTTTTGCATCAAGTCAGACAATAATTTCCCAGCATCCCCGCCGTCTTTCATACGCACTTCCGTCAAAATCTGGTCAGAGAATTGTGAGAGTTCACGTTGGACATTCGAGCCGAACAGCATGACTGAATCCGTCTTTTTAATATCGATGGACTCCGCCAATCGCGTAATTCGCTCACGATGCTCTTGAGGTACGTCTGGCTTGGCTTGAATGGCAGGTACTTCATGAGGTTGTGAAACAGATGACCACTCCACAGAAGGGTCACTAAACCCCTCTGTTTCGGTTTTTGTTTTCGTATCAGATGTCAGCTCTTCTTCCGGCCATGACTGCCAGTTCGTTTCATTCGATGAAGTCATGTTTCTTTCTCCCTTCCGGCTGATCAGATAAGACTCGCTCCATCATGATCAGTTCACGTTCAAAGTCTACGGCGTCATCTTCAAGAAGACGTCCGCGCTGTTCTTTAAATTTATCGACAATTAGTCGCATATTCGTGATTAATTGCTCTCGAGTCTCTTCTTGAATAACGACTCGTTTTCCTTCAAGTTCTTTAAATTTCAAGACGACCGAGACGAGGGAATCTAAGTAGAATGTGAACAAGTCTCGAACATGTTTCGCGTCTTGCGGGTTTTCGAAAAGTTCTTCGAACAATTCATGCGCTTCTTTTGAGACAGCTTTCATTTCACGCCGTACTTCCACATCTTTAATTTCAGGAAGGACACGGTCAATCTGTTGCAACTTCTCATAACCTTGTTCAATCGTCCGTTGCAAAAATTGAAGCTCTAAATCGTCTGTCGCCTCGAATTGACGTGCTGGGACAGGCTCTTCAATCGGTTTAAGGATTCTTGAACCCGTGAATGGTTCGTCCTCATCAAGCAACAGTTTTTTCTTGGCACGTTTCGCAACCGTTGTCGGTGTGCGTTGACGGTTTTTGCGCTTGTTCGTCGACCAGACTTCATTCAAGACGAGCGCCCCTACGATAATGAATAACCAGGAGAAATCGAATACGTTGATGGCAAAGTATATGACCGCCCCTGTCAGGGCCCATTTCATCCATGTTTTCATTCTTTTCACCTCATCTCATGTTACTTCTATTGTACATTACGAAACCTATCAAAAAAAGTTTCGTCATCTCTATCATTTTAGCATAATAAAAATCGCTAAATCCTCCGTCCAAAGGTGTAGAAACAACAACCTATATCGACTTCTTTCCCGTTGTGCGACGAAAAAAACCGTAGACTCTGAGAGCCTACGGTTTCGGTTATTGTGCTGTAAGTGTTGTAACCCACGTTGATACCATGACAATTGCTACCGTTACGGGAATCACGTAACGAATGAGCGCATGCCAGATTGGATAAAGTTTCTTACCTGGTTCTGACGTTTGGATCTCATCTTTCAATATACGTTGATCGACGACGTATCCGACAAAAATCGATGTCAAGAGCGCCCCGACCGGCATCAAGATATAGCTAACAAGGTAATCCATCGTATCGAAGAACGTTAGCCCATTAAACAATTGTACATCACTCAATAATCCGAACGACAATGCGGATGGAACTCCTACAACGAAGACGAGAATAGCGGCCGTTACCGTCACTTGTTTCTTCGTCCAACTCGATTTCTTTTCATTCAATCGATCCGTCACACCTGCAACGACGACTTCTAACATGGCAATCGATGACGTGATCGATGCGAAAGCGAATAATAGGAAGAACAAGACCATGAAGAATCCACCAAGTGGTACTTGGTTGAAGACTGCCGGTAACACGACGAACAGTAGCGCCGGACCTTCAGCCGGGTCAAGTCCCGATGCAAAGACTGCCGGGAAGATGGCAAGCCCAGCTAAGAGTGATACTGCAATGTTCAATAGAACAATCATGTTCGCCGAACGATTCAACGTCCCTTTCGTCTTAATGTAAGACGCATACGTCAACATCGCCGCTACTCCTAACGATAAGGAGAAGAAGGCTTGACCTAAAGCAAACAACACTGATTCACCCGTTAATGCTGAGAAGTCCGGTTGTAAGAAGAAGCGAACCCCTTCCATCGCTCCGTCAAGTGTCAATGAACGGACGACGAGAACTAAGAAGCTGACGAACAAGAGTGGCATTAAAATTTTACTCATTCGTTCGATTCCTGCTTCAACTCCACGTAATACAATCAAGAGCGTGATTAAAAGGAATAAAAATTGTCCGAGTACAGCAATTCCTGGTGTTGAAACGACGTTTCCGAAAACATCCCCGAATTCGTCAGCCGAACGCCCGCTTAATGTTCCACTTAAACCGAGCCCGATATAAATGAGAACCCATCCTCCAATAACACTATAGAAGGAAAGCAACAAGAAACATGCGATGACACCTAAATAACCGATGATGGTCCAACGACCGTGCCCTAATTTTTTGAAGGCGAGAAGTGCCGTCTTTTGCGTAGAACGTCCAACGATGAATTCACCAATTAATAATGGCAGACCGAGTAATAATGTGAACGCCAAAAACATGAGTAAAAAGGCACCGCCCCCACTAGTTCCAGTGACGTATGGAAACTTCCATATCGCACCTAAACCGATTGCCGACCCTGCGGCAGCTAGAATGAATCCAATTTTTGAGGCGAATGAGTTTTGCGCCATGATTACCCCTACTTCCTGTTTTTCATTTCATTTTCATAATAATAGTGAAATACTAACACGGTTCAAGGGTCAGGACAACAAAAAAACAGAGAAAAGTCTGAATACTTTTCTCTGTTGATGCTTTATGGCGTTAAAAACATGAGAGCCTGCTCTCGAATTCGTATCGTTAAGTGATCGGTTTCGAAATGCTCACCGTCTACATCGATGATTTGAGGTTCATTTAACTCTACTTCGACATGAGGAGCCTGAAAGTGATTCCATTCCGTCGATTTTTGATCAAGACCGAGTTGCTGGGCCAACAATTGTCGAATCATCGGAAATCCGATTGACGAACTGTGAACGACTTCTAACAATCCGTCTGAAAACGATTGTGTCTCAAGCTTCGTCGGTACGGTCCCGAGATAACTCCCATTCCCTACATATAGAAAACTGACATCACCTTCGTAAAGGAGTTCATCTCCTCGTCGTAACCGAATCTCAAATGGGTCAGCTTCGCGAAACTGGCGGATAGTCGCTAAAAAGTAACCGATTGAACCTAACGCTTCCTTTTCATCCGGATCGATTTGACGTGACGTGTCTGCAATCAATCCGACTCCTACGAAATTGAGAGCATACATCTCATCAACTTGAATAACGTCCACATGCTGTTCATGATTCGACTTAATGACACTTGCCGCTTGTGTCGGTTGAATGGGAAGTTCAAGCGCTCGCGCAAAATCATTACATGTCCCGGCAGGAATGATTCCTACTGTCGGACGCTCCTCACGCTCTAACGTCATTAAGCCATTCACCACTTCGTTTAAGGTCCCGTCTCCCCCTATCACAATCATATGGTCGAACGTTCCACTTTCTTTCGCGAATCGGAGCGCGTCCCCGATTTCTTGAGTTTTCTTGATAATTATTTCTTCGTAGAGCGATTCAATCGTTCCGATGACTTCTCCGAGCATCGTTTCGCTCGTACCAGACTTCGGATTCGAAATAATCAAAGCTCTCATAATAACCCTTCCTGTTCTAAGAAGTCTTTCGCTACATCATAAGCACGTTCATTTCCGTAGGCAACACGTCGGTTCAGTTCAGACATCTGTTCGTCTGTAATTTTGCCGGCGAGTTGGTTGAGCGCATCCTCAATCTCCGGATACTCTTCAAGCGTCTCCTCTTTCATGAGTGGTGCGCCTTGATAAGGTGGGAAGAATTGTCGGTCGTCTTCTAATACGACGAGATCGTTCTCGGCGATATCAGGATCCGTCGCATAAGCGTCGACTAGATTGACATCCCCTCGAGCGATGGCGCGATAACGTAATTTCTGCTCCATCGAGACGACAGATGGGAAATCAAACCCATACTCGTTTTGTAAGCCAGGATACCCGTCTTCACGGTCGGTGAACTCGAGGGTGAAACCGGCTTTAATATCGGACTCGACATTCCGTAAATCTGAAATAGCCGTAATGTCTTCTGCCTCGGCATAGTCACGTGGAATCGCGAGCGCATACGTATTGTTAAACTTCATCGGTTCTAGCATCACGTATCCGTCTTCGGCCAGTGCCTCTCTCGCTTGTTCATATACCTCACCTGCATCGTTTGACTCAGGTGTCTCTTTGACGAGACTCGCGAGTGCTGTACCTGTAAACTCCGGATAAATGTCGACGTCACCTGATTGGAGTGCGCCCCATACGAACGTCGTCTCCCCGAAGTTCGGTTTCACGGATACAGTCAAATCTGTTTCTTCCTCAATCAATAGCTTATACATATTCATCAGAATTTCTGGCTCTGGACCGAGTTTACCGGCAACGACAAGGTCTGTCTCTTGAGAGCGACCAAATGCGAGCGGCGTGATGATGACCAGGGCGAGTACGGTAGAAACAGCAATCAATTTCGTCTTATTGCGAGTCGCTGTCGCACCTTCCATCTGACGCAACAAGAAGTCAAACAGGAGTGCCAAAATAGCGGCTGGGATCGCACCCAGTAAGATTAAGTAATTATCGTTTCGGTTAATCCCAAGTAAGATGAGTGTACCAAGTCCGCCTGCTCCGACAAGAGCAGCGAGTGTTGCCGTACCGACGATTAAGACCATCGCTGTACGGATACCAGCCATGATGACCGGCAATGCAAGGGGAAGTTCGACTTTCATCAAACTTTGATTCGGCTTCATCCCACAAGCTCGAGCTGCTTCAAGTAACGATTTGTCCACTTCATTCAATCCAGTAAACGTGTTACGTAAAATTGGTAGGAGCGCATATAACACAAGCGCGATGATGGCAGGCAATGCTCCGATTCCTACGAGTGGAATCATTAACCCGAGTAGGGCAAGCGAAGGGATCGTTTGAATAATTGCTGTAACACCAATGGCGGTCTCGGCAATTTTCTTACGACGTGTCAGCCAAATCCCTAATGGTACGGCAATCAAAACGGCAATTAAAAGCGATACGACAGAGAGCTGCAAGTGCTCAATCAGTGCCTCGACAAGCTGACCTTGTCTATTTTGGAACGTCTCAAGCATCTAGCTCACCTCTTCCGCGTTGTGTGAATTCTAAGACGAACGGATCTTCACTCGCCAATATTTCATCTGGTGTACCGACCAACATGAGTTCGCCGTCGCGCATCAATGCGATGCGGTCACCGAGCTTCATCGCTTCTTGCATGTCGTGTGTGACAAATAGAATCGTCTTACCGAGTTCATCATTTAGTCGCTTGATGTCATCTTGCAATTGACCACGGCTAATGGGGTCAAGCGCAGAGAACGGTTCGTCCATCAGGATGACGTCCGGGTCTGCGGCTAGTGCGCGCAATACCCCGACCCGTTGTTGTTGACCACCAGATAGTTCCGAGGGCTTCTTCGAACGTAATTTCGGGTCGAGACCGGCAATTTTCATCAATTCCGTCACACGGTCTTTCGTTCGTTCTTTTTTCCATTTCAATAGTTCCGGTACGACAGAGATGTTTTCTTCAACTGTTAGATGGGGGAATAAGGCAATTTGTTGAAGCACATAACCGATGTTACGGCGTAACTCAAAAATATCGAATTGATAGATTTCTTTTCCATCGATTAAAATCTTACCGTCCGTATGATCGATGAGGCGATTGACCATCTTCATCGTCGTGGTCTTTCCACACCCGGAAGGTCCAATCAATACAAAGATTTCTCCTTTTTCTACTGTTAAGCTTAACTCTTTGACGGCTAACGTCCCGTCTTCATAACGTTTTGACACATCACGAAACTCAATCAACCTGATCCCTCCTCGACTATTTCCAAAATGGAAATTCAAATAGTATTTTGCCCGTTTCTCTACTTTGTTAAACAAAAAAGGCTCTCCTATTGGAGAACCTGACCATTAGTAAAGCGTTACTTTGATGTGACGACGCCCCCATTGGATCGCATCCTGTTTGGAATCGACGAGTAAATCGACGATATGTCCTTTGATTCTTCCACCTGTATCAAGGGCAATCGCATCACCGACACCTTGGATATGGACTTTAGAACCTAATGGAATGACGGCAGGGTCAACAGCGATGATTCGCATCCCGTTATAATAAATCGAATCAGTCACGTCATGACCAGTTGCTGTTAAGACACGACCACCATATGCCTTGTTATCAGCGACATCATTTGAATATGCAGTCGATTCGACTGTAATGACTTTTTTACCCGCTGACGTAGACACTGGTGTCGCCGTAGTCTTTTTATTCGAAGAAGCCGCTGCCTTTTTTGCTGCCGCACGTTCTGCTTCTTTACGCGCTTCTTCAGCTTTTCGTTCTGCTTCAAGTTTAGCAAGTCTTTCCTTTTCTGCTTTCTCTTTCTCTGCAGCAAGACGTTCTGCTTCGAGACGCTTCTCTTCAGCGATGCGTTTCTCTTCAGCGATGCGTTTTTCTTCGGCAATTTTCTTTTGACGGGCGATTTCTTTCTGTCGTTCTTCTTCAATCGCTTGTCGTTCTAATTCAATTGGATTTTGTACAATTTTCTGTTCTGTCCCGATTCCGATCTGTGCAGCATCTGCTTGACCAACGAATGTGAACATCCCAATCATTGCGGTTCCAAATAACATCATATATTTAATCAATTTCATCGTAGTAAGGTCATCACCTTTCTCGTTATGTAACGAACAGATGTTAATTTACCACGACACGTTACATTGGAGTAGCCGTTTCAACGAAGTGAAATATTCCTGACATATGACGTAAAAAGTGGTTACAGATTGTAACAATTGCGAAAAACGTTGCTATTACTAGGTTTCACAAAAAAATTACAGAATCGTTACAATAAATCATGTAACAAACCTGTAATCTTCCTGTCATGTGTTTTATTTATTCAATTGGCTTTAAATCATACAATCTGAGCATCCCCCACGGTGCAACATCGACTTGGACCGTGAAAGATTTTTCCCCTTCCACCCTGTCTACTTCATCTTGAGGGACACGATACGACCCCATTTCTTCTATATAAAGGTTGCGGTCATAGTAGTTCGCCCGTACTCCTCCGAAAAACGGTTTTGACTCGACTCGGTCGATGACGGCAAATCCATCTTCCCCTTGCTCGAACGAAACGTAAACCGTCCCCGTCTCAACATTTTGACGTCCTTCGAATTCGTCATATTCCAGATAGATAGAGTCTCCAAAATACGGGTCATACGGTTCATACGAAGTACCTTTGAACGTGTATGTCTCCCCTACCCACGAGATGGCAAAGACAAGAATGACAAACAGGACGGCAATCATGACTTGGACGGCCGGAATGACCCACGTGGACAATCGTTTCATGTCGTCACATCCCTTCTCGTACGATTACGCCACCATAGTCCGAGTGACAATGCGAAGACGATGAGCGCACCGATCAAGAAGAAGAGAGAGATATCCAGACGGTCCCATACATAAATGAAATAAATCGTCATCTGGACAACTAGGAAATAGATAAAGGCGAAGATGGTTGGTTGTCTCATCATGTCTTGACGGACGAGGTATGCCAATGCAATCACTTCAATCAATACCGCCAGAAGTACACCTGAATCCTCGAATAATGCAAATGGAATGACTGCGAGCAAACTCACCCACAACAGATCGTTTCGGCGATGAATCAAATAGACGGCGACGAGTGCGATGGATAGGAGGGTCGCTTCTAGTATCGAAGGTGGTCTTTGCGAGAGCCAGCTTTCTGTGACATTCACTAAATAGCCAATGGAAAGCACGGCTGCGACAAATAAATAGGCAGCTTGCCAAGCAGCCCGCTTACGATAAATCAGAAGTAACGCATGTAAAATGACGAGTGACCAAAGTGGCCATAGTCTTCCTTCATAGTCCACATATTGACCAAAGATATTGAGAATACCGTAAAAGGTGAGCCATGCGAACGTCCGATCCAATGATTCCTCCACAAAATGGAACCATACCCATGTCACGACGAGTGCAAATCCAATCAACGTCAACCCTATACCTTCGAAACTGTTCGTGACGGCCATGAATGCAGTGATAGCGGAGATAATCGAAAAAATGACGTGCTCATACATGATTCTGTGCAAAACGGCCATCGTGAAGAGGATCCAAAACAGAAACGTCAATTGCCCGGATAGATTATACGTGGTAAAGATGACCGCCATGGTCGCTACAAAAAAGACAAATCCTAATACGCGTAATAAAGTGACGTACCTCGGCGTTTTCAAGCGGACCCGCTCGGCAAAGACATAAAATCCAACCATAAAAATAAGAAATAACCCAATCTTTAAGAGGTCAGGAATCGCCTGCCAATTGGCTGCAACGAAGCTAAATAGGCTGAGTGCCAGTAAAATCGAGCCGACAATGACTAAAACAGGCGGCTTGTGATCATGTCGCTCACTAGCCGCCCGTTGTGTATGTTCATAGTCGACTAGTCTTTTACCCGTCGCTTCATCTAACAAACCCGCCTCTTGCCATTCACGTACTTTTTTGTCAATGGACACCTGAATCATCCCTTTCAGAAAAAAGGTCAGCTGGCGCGTTCAATCAATTCCAAATCTGATTTTAATAAAACTTGTTTTTCAAACTCGAGCCCGAGTTGTTGAAACTCTTCCATGATCGAAACGTCTCCGATCACAGTATTGGTCAGTACGGCGGTCACTTCTGCGACCCATCCTTCACGAGTCGACTTCACGATATCACCTACGAGGAATTCTTCAGACACACCCATTCACTTCCAATCTAAATTTGTTTCTATCATTATAACGAAATTATGTCGGTTTGAATACGTTTTCTTTTATGCGTTGAATAAATTGTGTCAAAAATTTTCCAGTAAGTCCCCAAATGATATAGTCTTCATGTTCGTAGAAAGGTTCTCTCATTTTAATTACCCGTTTTTTGTACGCTTTAGCATTCGCCAATCGATCTAATGGGATATTTTGATCCGGGTTCATCGTCCACTCCATCTCTCCATGAAACGGGTCAATCATGAGCAATGTAGAGACCGGTACCGTAAACAAGTGATCGACCTCATCCGTTTCTTTCACACTTGGTAATTCCGATAAGATTCCGACAAATGGATAAATCAATTGTCGATGGGGTGTGGCGAGCGGCCTCAATTTGCCAATGACTTCAATTTGAGTTGACGCAATCTCGAGCTCCTCACACGTTTCTCGCACCGCCGCTTCGACAGGTGTCTCTCCTTTTTCAAGTCGACCTCCTGGAAAAGAAATCTCCCCGGGTTGCTGCCGCATCGTATGGGCACGTACTTCAAAGACGACATGCCATTCCTTCTCTATTTCAACGAGCGGAATTAATACCGCCGCTGTCTGTTCGTAATCTTCTTCCATTGTAAAGCTATTTCGAATTTGATTTTCATTGATCCATGGCTGCACACCGTTCACTCACCTTCCATCATCGAATATCTTATACCGTTCTATACCCCACTTTTCGTTTAATCGCTGCCAATGTCGGAAATATCATTATTAATGATAGGAGTTGATCACTTTGGACGAACAAGTGGATGTACTAATCGTCGGAGCCGGACCGACCGGCCTGACGCTCGGCCTCACCTTAGCCAGATATGGCGTTTCATTTCAAATCATCGACCGAAAGACGACCCCGTCGGATAATTCTCGGGCCATCGGGATACAGCCGCGGACAATCGAAGTGTTCTCTCGCTTAGATGTCGCCCAAGAAGTGCTCGAGCGGGCCCGTACGATTGAACGGGGAAATCTCTATTTCTCAGGTCAATGGACGGCAAAGCTAGAGTTTTCAAAGCTTGTCACTCCGTATCCTTTCGTGACACTACTGCGACAAAATGAAACAGAAGAAATTTTAGAACGCGCCCTACACAAACATGGTCACGCAGTGAAGCGCGGCGAATCACTCTCGTCGATCACCCAATATCCATCACGTACGATTGCTCATTTGACTGCTGCAGATGGAACCCAGCGTTCAGTCGAAGCCAAATATGTCGTCGCCGCTGATGGTGCGAACAGTTCTATCCGTCGAATGCTCGCCCTCCCTTTCAGTGGGAAGTCGTTTAAAGAGGCATGGGTGTTAGCGGATTTGAAAGCAGATTGGCCCATTTCTCGCGAAGAGGTGCATATTTTCTTCTCGGATCAAGGGGTGCTAGAAGTATTTCCACTCACAGATGAAACAATCCGGATTACGGGAAACTTACGAACCGATGAATCATTCGTGGAATCGGACCTTCAACAATTTGTTGAACAACGTAGTCACATGCCTGTTCACATCCACGATGTCGAGTGGTTCTCACTTTTTCGCGTTCATAATCGGATGGTCGATACGTTTATCCATAATCGAATCATTCTAATGGGCGATGCGGCTCATATCAATTCTCCGGTCGGTGGACAAGGAATGAACACTGGGATTGCGGATGCATTCAACTTAGGTTGGAAGCTATGGCTCCATTTGAAGACGGGTGCTCCACATCAAGTCGTCTCGACGTATCGGGATGAACGCGAACACGTTGCAAAGAATGTCCTACAGACGACGAATATCGCGACCGTGATGCTTCAAACGACCCTTCCGATGCTGTTACCGTTCCAAGCCATCGGAGCTGATGTCTTCACACGAGTCAATCTCGTTAATCAAAAGATAACGGAACGAATCTCGCAACTTCATCTGTCCTATCCGAAAGCGTTGCGTATGCCATTTCGACGAGTTTCCGAAGGAAAGATCTTTCCTGAGACAGAGATTTTACGAACCGATGACGGCTTTCGGACGAAGATTTCGGAGATTGCCGACGGACGCTTCCAAGTGCTCGTGTTCGACGATGGCAAACGTGATTTGACAGCGATTTATGAATTCTTAAATCAGCATCATCCATTCATTCAAACCATTACATTGTCGAAGACGAGTCGTCCATTTTTCGATCAAGGAAATGAACTTGCCAAGTCACTATTTATGAAACGCGGTATATTGGTCATACGTCCAGACGGCTATTTATTGCATATGCAACATCATGTCCGTCTAAAACCTTTACAGGACAAGTTAGCCGTCTGGCTTCCGCAAACATAAGCGTGTATAAATGGAGAGCTTCACCACATTGGTGAAGCTCTCCATGTCATTTATTCTTCAACATTTACATATAGAATACCTGGTTTTGAAAGCGTCAAATCGTAGAACGCTTCAAACGCCTCGATATCCTCGAGCTTACGAAAATCAATTTTGTCTGTCTCTTCATTCGGGATGGCGACGATGATGCCTTCTTCCGTCGATTTGATCATACCGGTTTGGCCGTTATGAATTCGAATGTAGAGTACTTGCTGGTCTTCGAGGAGCGAGATTGCCTCTCGTCTCGATTGAATCGGTTTTTTCATAAAATCCCCCTCTTTTCCATTTTAGTATAACGTTCACTTCATATTGCTTTCAACTCGCCGCACCATTAAACTTGTGTAAAGAAGGGGTTGAATGCGTTGGAAACATTATTCATCATTGTACTCGCCATCTTGTTCGTCATTTTGGTCACGATTCGTACGATTCGCAACTTAAAATGGGTTCGCTTCGGTGAAGCGTTTGGGAAGCAAGGCGAGGAACTATTAGGTGACTATCATTACCTGACAGAACAGGGAATCACCTGTCGGATAGAACAAGGACTTCCGACCGGAAAGTTGTTAAAACCGCTCGCAAAAAATTTAGACGACCGTGTCGCACTGTTCGTCCATCGAGATGATGCGGCAAAAGCTAGAGAACTATTAAAATAAGAAGAAGGCCAAATACAATCATTTGGCCTTCTTCTTATTTATGTACTTGTCTTTCAGAACAGTAGTAGGCGATTTGTTTAACAAGTGGCTCCGTCAACATCTCAAGATTGGTTTTGCTGATGACCTGATCGACCAACTTGAAAGAGTCGCCACAATTGGCCTTAATCCGTTTAAGCTTCAACTGTTCCGTCTCTGGGAAGATTAAAAACGAATAAACCGGAATCGCTTGTCCACACTCTTTTTTCAGTCGTGAACGTACTTGTTTGGTCATTCGCTCTAACTCCGTGACAGGATGTGGATAGACGTGTTTCCATCCCATAGACGTCTCTGTCCGACACTCGCGGTTCGTCAAATGGACAGGGGCTGGAGTTCGATTTAATTGAATCAAAAATACTCCTTTAGGTCCAACGAGCACGTAATGAACGAGATCGTCCTCAAACTCGACTTGTTCAATCATCATCCAATCAAAACGACAAGTGTGTCTAATGTTTTCGACGAGACGATCCGTATAGCATGTCGGTGCTTTCATCACTTCTTCTTTCGGACGAAACAGCTTTCTTGTCTGTTGTTTAACGGGTTGTTTCTCAGTAGCCGTTAACACTTGTAACATTCACTCCACCCCCCTATTCCTTATTCGCTTGGTCCCACTTGCTTTCCGAAGACTGCTTTTTCGAGATTTGAGATGCGACGCAACATATCATAATTAGATGCGACAGGCTGCGCTGGCTTGACAGGTTCCGCTGCAGGTGATGATTCGCGACGCAATGAATCATTTTCCTTTTGAAGACGATCGATCTCTTTTGCCATCTTTTCATAATCGCGAATGACCACGTCTAAGAATTGATCGACTTCTTCTTGCGAATACCCTCGTAATGCTGTTTTAAATTCTTGTTTATAAATTGCTTCTGCCGTTAGTTCGGTTTGCATCGTATCACTCCCATTGTTGTTCCCATTGTTTTTCTTCCTCAATGACACGTAAATCTTCCTGATTAATCAAAAAGACTTCCATATTCGGCTTCCGCCGTGCCCCTTCTACTAGAAAACGGGGACTTCCTTCCGTTTCTTCGTCATACAAGGTAATCAATCCTTCTGCTTTGTCTAAAAAGAATGCAGTTTTTGCGCGTAGTTGACTTGGATCCTCATACGGACGTTGCGTCAACGGTTCGAAGAAGTCGGCTTCGAGTTGCAGTTGCACAAATAATTCTTGCTCGAACGGTTTATAGCGTTCGTCCATATTTAAGAACGGAGGAAATACCGCAATTTTAATTGGATAAGTTTCTCTTAACTCTAACAATACTTGTCCGGCCCATAATTCACAACCGTTCGTTCCACTAAAGATGAACCATTCAGCGCCAAGTTCGATGACTTCAAGAATTTTTTTACGATAAGCTTCTTGAATGATTTCAATTCCGGGGTGATCTGCTTTGAAAATTCCAAGTTCATGAGGACGATATCCTGTGATGGCTACAACTTTCATGATCTCTTCCTTTCTAGACGGGCACGGCGATGTTCTAGCTCGGCCTTTTCTCGATTGATCGTTTGACGCAACACTGTGCGTTTTTGTTCAAGGAGCTCCATCGCTCGTTCCGTATAATCAATCGCGAGTGCCACATCCTTCTGCTTGTGCTCTGCATATTTGGCGAGTTCAACATAGCCCTCGATCGTATGCAATGATTCGAATAACGGAATTGCTTGCTCCATACGTCCCGTTCGCTTCAATAGCATTGCTTGCCGCATGACGGCTCGCTTCGAAGGACTCGAAAGCTGTTCAAACGCTTCGAGCGCCCGTTCCTGTTCTCCAAGGTCATGCAACCAATGCGCACGCTCTTCTCCGAAATCTGTTTGTGGAGTCGTGACAAGTTGACTAAGTCTTGTGTAGAGGGAGACAAGACTTAAACAATCTGCATGATGGTGTTCGAGGACCGGCATGAGAATCTCCGGGTTCCGTTCTTTGACGTACTGGAAATAATGCATCGGTGCTAAAAATCCAGGAAGGTCATCTGTTCGGCCATGACCGAAATACGTTTCGACAGCTTTAAGTGACACCGATTCTAATCTCGGTTTCAACAATCGCCTCGCGGCATGTAATAAATCGACATGACCGACGGAAGGCAACGCTTTGACCCGAGATTTGACAAACGTATGTCTCGTCTTGATTTGCGGCCAGTCGAAGGACTTTCCGTTATAGGTGACGAAACGTACCTCGTCTCCGATATCTTGCAAGAAATGATAGTAAAAGGCTGTCTCAAACGCAGGGTGCGGCAAGACATATTGAATCATTTCTAAGTGTTCCGCTCGAATTCTCGCAAACCCGATTAAAAAAATCGATGTGCCAGATCCACGTAGCCCGGTCGTCTCCGTATCCATAAAAAGTACTTGTTCTGGTTCTAAGTCGACCGCAAAAAACGGATGTTCAGTTTTTCGCATCATTCGACTTGCGTCTCCGAAAGCATAGTCGTGGTAAATCTCATCTAGTGGATATGTCTTTCGGATTCGAACACACCACTCCTCTTCAAACGTTAAAATGTCCCCACCCTGCTCAATCCACTTCCGCTGCTCCACTTCGTCGGGAGATGCCGTGCGTACTGGTTCGACAGGTTCTTTCGTTTTTATTAATCTAGATAATTTTGCTTTCATAACGATCCTTTCAATGCTTGTAACTGACGAATGACTAGCTGTTTGAAGTCCCCGTATCCGACCATACCGACACAGCGAGGACATCCGCTCTCACACGGACAGTCTGATACTGTCCGTTCTGCTGCTTCAAGTACCATATCTGCATCTTTATAAAGCGCCTCACTGAGACCGATGCCACCAGGATAGCGGTCATATAAATAGACGGTCGGTTTATTCGTATGAGTCGACTTCATTTGAATGGTCGTAAATAAATCGAGTGTATCACACATGAGATAGAGCGGTGCGAGTCGTCTAAACAAGTCACTGACCGCCTCAAGTTGATCTTCGAGATCTGCCTCCGAGTATGCATAACGTTCGTCTAATGTGAACCACGTCGCCGTCGTATGCAATTCTCGCTCCGGGAGATGAATCGGACCTGACCCGATGTTCTCATGTGTTCCAAATTTAATTTTTTTAAAGAGGGTGGCCATCGCAATGACGGATACTTCGCCAAACGTTTTTGCACCATCCGTCTTGTTTTCTTCGAGCACTTTCAATTCTACGGCCAAATTCGCATCCGTATAGTAGTCGACATCGACACGACGGACGAACGCCTTTTTCTCTTCGAAGTCTAACTTTTCGACTTGATATTGTTCGGCGCCATGCAAATAGATTGCTTCATCATGTAATAAGGTCATCGCACTAAACGTATCCATTTCACCGATCACTTGATGTTTTGCGGTTTGGTCGACGATGACGACATTCTCTTGGTCGCTCGTTCGAAGAGAGATGTCATGCGCCGGGAATGAGTCCGTCATCCAATAGTATTTATTCGCTCGTTCGTGTAGCACTTGCGCATCGGTCAGGAACTCTAAAATATCCTCTGTGTCGACCGTTCCAAATCGCTCCCCTTTTTGAAACGGTAATTCGAATGCGGCGCACTTCATATGGTCCACTAAAATAATCAAGTTATTCGGGTCAAGACGAGCAGCTTCCGGCGAACGATCTAAAATCATATCAGGTTGTTCGACGACAAGCTGGTCGAGAGAGGAAGAAGACGCAACGAATACGACGAGTGACTCGGAATGACGACGACCTGCACGTCCAGCTTGTTGCCAAAGTGAGGCGACGGTTCCGGGGTAGCCATTGAGAACGCATGCTTGTAACTGCCCGATATCCACGCCGAGTTCTAACGCATTCGTTGAGACGACTGCTTTGATTTCACCATTCCGTAACCGTCGTTCAATTTCGCGGCGTTCCGATGGAAGATAACCCCCTCGATACCCGACAATCGACTTCGGTCCAAGCTCTCGTCGTGTCAGTTCTTGTAAATATGTTAAAAGCACCTCGACGCGGACACGCGATCGTGCGAATACAATCGTTTGAATGTTTGCTTCGACGAGCTTCGATGCGATACGTTTCGTCTCGAGTGTTGCACTTCTACGAATTCCAAGTGCTTCGTTGACGACAGGGGGATTGTAAAAGACGAGATGCTTCTTCCCTTGAGGCGCCCCGTTCCGGTCGATTAACACGACTTCCTCTTCCGTCAACAATTCAGCGAGTTCACGTGGATTCGCAATCGTCGCGGAAGTCATGATCCATTTCGGATGACTTCCATAATAGGCGCAAATTCGCTTCAATCGACGAAACACGTTTGCGACGTGGCTACCAAACACACCACGGTACGTGTGCAACTCATCGACGACGATATACTCTAAATTTTCAAATAGACGAATCCATTTAGTGTGGTGCGGTAAAATTCCGGAATGGAGCATATCCGGATTGGTGATGACGATATTTCCTGCATCCCTGACTTTTGTTCGCGCGGCGGGAGACGTATCCCCATCATACGTAAAGCATCGCAAATTCCCCTCGAGTGCCTCGACCATCTCCATCAAATCACTATTTTGATCTTGCGCGAGTGCTTTTGTCGGGTAAAGATAAAGCGCACGTGCTGTTGGTTTTTCAATCATCTTTGAAAGTACCGGTAAGTTATAGCACAGTGTTTTTCCTGATGCGGTCGGCGTCACTATGACAGTCGAGTGACCGGCTGCCGTTTGTTTCACAGCTTCAGCCTGGTGCGTATACAGCTGTTCGATTCCCCGGCTCTTCAAGACGTTCGTCAATTGTTCCGGTACTTGCTCTGGAATGGGTGCATATTGTGCCGGACGTGCATCGACTGTATGCCAGTGGCGGACGTTTTTGGCAAAGCTCGGATCTTCTTTTAATTCTTGAATCATTTCTTCGACAGAGCGTGATTTTCGCATCAGTTCACCTTCTTTTTTTATGAATTCGAAGGTGCAAGTTCCACTACGGTTTGCCGGATCGATTGAATCCGTTCATCTCGTATCACTCTCGATACAGCGGGCATTTTTAAAATGGTCATGTTTTGAAACGTTGTGGCGACATGCGCATTCTCTTCTTCAAGGCGGATGAGCGCGTCTGAAAACAGACGTTGTGTCGATCGACCGAATAAGACAATGGTATGTAGCTTCGTGCATTTCGAATGAACCGCTAATAGATGCTTGGCGTAGCGTTGCACCGTTTTATAATAATCTTCGTCTGTCGATAAGGTTTGACGATTGCCACGAAGTAAATCCGGATAGTAGGATTCCTCACCCGTGAACATCGTTTCGACACCGATTCGTTTTAAGTAAGCATGTCCAATCGCTTCAGCGACGGTTTGATCATGGATGAGACGACCAAGTGGAATCGACTCTTTTAACAGCAGATGGGAAAGCTTTAATCCGAGATGTCCACTGAGTGGTACGCCGAAATCGTCGTCTTGCAGTCGATCCATAACAAATAACACTTTCATCTTGCGCTTTAAAGAGAGTTGAACCATGTGTCACCATCCCGTTCCCTTTCTTTTCATTATAACAAAGTCATACGAAAAACAGGGCGCACAATGTCGCCCTGCCTTTCTTAGTTATTTCCGTTATTCGAATTGCCGTTCCCACGTTCCGTGTTTGGCGATTCATTATTCGATTGACCTTCTAACGGAGCACCTGAATCGTCTCCATCCGTCGGTTGGTCTGTTCCTTCATCAGTAGCCGGCTCATCAGGATTTTGTTCGTCAGTCGTATCTTCACCATTTCCATTGTCGGTTTCGTTACCATTGCCGTTATTTTCCTCATTGCCGTTATTTTCATCTGCTGGGTTGTCTTCGTTATTTTCTTCTTCAGAAGGATTTTCTTCTTCTTCCTTCGGTTCTTCTTTCGGTTCAATCGAGTAGCTCGCTTGCGCTGGTGCCGATTGCTGTTCACCCGTCAATGGGTTCGTCGCTTTGGCAACGATGGTGAACGTCGTGTCCCCTTCAGCTAAGTTTGCAATATCGACACTCGTCTCTCCAGTCGTACCGACGACTTTTTCACCGCCATCCGCCGACTGTTGCGTCACAGTGAACGAGATGTCTGAGTAGCCGTCTGCTTTTGCACCATCAAAATCGTATGACCACGAGACAGAACCGGCTTGTGAATCTTCATCATAGTCGACGCTTGCGCCCGTTGGAGCAGTCAATTTCTCAGGTTGAAGATCTTTTGGCTTCGTCCCTTTGACATAAAGTTCATTCCCAAGAGACAAGACAGAGTCTGGACGCTCGAAGCGATCTGGTTGACCTGTAACGTTCGCTGCCTCAAGCATCATATAGTCAAAATAGTACTGGGCATAGTCGGGTTTGAACAGTGCTTCAGTCTCTTCGTTTGATACGGATTTACCCGTCCATACAGAAATTGAATAATCTGTTGAATACCCGGTGAACCATTTATCTTTCGGAATGACATTTTCATTTTCATCTTTCTCATTCGTCGTTCCTGTTTTTCCTGCGACATCGAACGAGAATGGGTCAGGTACATATGTCCCGTCAGAGGCAGTTACGACATCACGTAGCATATCCGTCAACATGTACGCCGTATAGTCTTCCATCGCCTGTTTCGCTTTGACCGGTGAATTGATGCTTGAACCGTCATTAAACTCGATTTTTTGAATCAAGTGAGGTTTCGTATACATACCGTTCGCACCAAGTGCCGCGTAGGCTGCCGCCATTTGCGTCGTACTCGCTCCTGCTGTACCAAGCGTGTTTGATTCAAGTAATTCATCACCAGCATATTCCGGTTCGATTCCGACGTTCTTTACAAACGATTCAATCGCTTCTTGTCCATACTCCTCCTTAACTTCTCGGAAAGCACGAACTGCCGGTGTATTCGCTGAAATCTTCAAATATTGACGCATCGTATTTGGCCCACGGAAGCCTGAATAGTAGTTATTCGGCTGGAACTTACCATCAAGTTGTGCATCAAGTAATACTTTCCCAGTCGACCATTGTCCGTTCTCAATCCCTGGACCGTAGTCGAAGAACGGCTTCGCCGTAGATCCAATTTGATACTTCTCGTTTGAATAGTCACGATACGTCGTATCACCTTGTTTGGCTTGCTGACTATCAACAATCGCGACAATCTCACCCGTCTTCGTATTGAGTACGGTTGCACCCATTCTGAGTTGCTCTGGGAAATTGTCTACCATCGTACCGGTGCTATTTGATTTGATTTCACTATTAATTTTCGTATGCAACTCTTTATTGATTGACGTATACACTTTCAAACCTGTGCCATAGATATCTGACTGTTCAAGTCCGAAATCCTCTTCTAACTCTTTGAGTACGCGTGAATAGATTGCACGTGTGAACGCCTCTTCTTCCGTCTCTTCACCCGGTGAGATGACGTCAGCAATGGCAACATCAAGCGCTTCGTTATACTGTTCTTCCGAAATGTGACCGTCTCGTTTCATCGCAGACAAGACTTGTTCTTGACGGTAACGCGTCAACTCTTGGTCACCGTTGATCGGGTCGTATGCGCTCGGACGTTGCGGTAGACCTGCGAGGATTGCTGCCTCCTGGTAGTTGACCTCAGAGACTGGCTTGTTGAAGTAGCGTTTTGATGCGGTTTGTACACCGTATCCACCACTACCGTAGTAGTTTTTATTTAAATACATCTCTAAAATCTGTTCTTTCGTATACTCACGTTCAAGTTTGAGCGCGAGCCACTGCTCTTGAAGCTTACGCTTCAACTTCTTATCCGTTGAAAGAAACGATTGTTTCACCAACTGCTGCGTGATGGTCGATCCACCTTCTGCACCGAAACCGTCAGTCAAGTTGGCCACGACCGCGCCACCGATTCGACGTAAGTCGATTCCGTTGTGTTCATAGAAACGACGGTCCTCAATCGAGACGACCGCTTGTTGCATCACTTCTGAAATATCGTCAATGGAGACGTATTCCCGAATTTGACCGGCCCCTTCGAGCGGTTCGCCTTCAGCCGAGATCAGCTGAATCGGATACGTATCGACGAGTTTTTCTTCGTCAAGCTCTGGTGCCGTCGCAATTGCATACACGGTATATGCTCCGAATGCGATGACTGCTGCAATAAATAACATGAAACCTAATAAAAAGATGCGTTTCCACATCGGCTTCTTACTCTTATTCTTTGGTTGTTTCCCAGTTTTTTTGCGTTTATTCGTCGTCGAATCTTGTCGACGTGCGACCCTACTTCGCTCCATTCATGGTTCACTCCTTCTATTCAATCGAGCCATTGATCGAGCACCGTCAAATAATCAATCGACGGTAAGGCTCTCGTCGGCACTTCAATCGCTTCCTCTTCAATAAAGCGAAGTGGAATCGATTTACGTCCCGTCATTCGTTGTTCCCACCACTGAACGAGTTGTTCGGTGGTCAATACATATTGCGTATTATAGCGACTAAAGCGGATGATGACAAAACAAATCCCTCCGTGACGTTCACACTCACGCATATGTTCAATTTGGTGTTCATGGAAATTGCCGAGCGGAAACGACGTCTTATTATTCGTTTCTTTCGCTTCAAAGTCAATGTACTTGCCGCGATACACCCCGTTATAGTCAGTCGTGGATGCCTGTTTGAAATAAGCTTCCGTCACTTTGGCGGCACTCCGCTTCGGATAGTCGACTTTGACGATTTGGAGAGGTGTCGGTTTCTTATGAATGACGGCCCGTTGATGAATCCGATAAAATTCATTCGTTTCATTCAACAACGTCTCCAAATTCATTCCGCGATTCGCATAGGTTGGAGAATTCGATCGTTCCTTCGAAATTCCTTCCCCCTTTGATGGTTTTGTCACTTTTGCTTTCTTACCGTTTGGATAATGGAACAATGTCGTCACCCCATACATACATATTAACAGGTCGGTCCACTCGTTCCTTCCGTCTCAGGTCTGATTGTCGACTTCTGTCGGTCGACACTTATGTGGATTTACCGCAACACATATCGTACCAAACTCCCGTATGTTAAACTAGTATGTAAGCGATTGTGTATCCAAATTGAAAAGCTCTCGTTATGTATGACCCGATTGTTTTTTTATGATAATAGCACCTATAGTGTTTATCCAAGATGACACATCGATAAACCTAATTGATGTCATTCTTTAAAAAGTGTGCAATTTCTGTGCAATAGATTGACCGAATCACCATTTGGAAATAAAATAGGATGCTTAAAGACGTTACTGTTAAGCCGTTTTGGAGGGATTGGATGGAAAGTGGAAAGAAGTATGTCATGTTCGTGGACGAGACTGGTACACCGAAAGGCAATACACAGTTCAATTTGACTGGTGTGTTGATGGAGTACAAGTATTCAATCGACGCGGATGAAACCGGATTACCTTGTGAGTTGAAGCGTCGTCTTCATGCGTTTAAGCGAGACGTTTTTAAAACCGAGCAAATTCCGCTACATTTGAAAGAAATTTTAAAGGCGGAACATCCATACGGTAAAGAAGACGGCATCACAATCGACATGTTGCGTGACTTTTGGGATAAACTACCTGACTTTTTGCGGGGAATTGATTGTACCATCGTCAGTGTCGAAGTCGATAAGCAAAAACTACATGACTTTTATTCGACGCCAAAAGATCCGTACGTCGTCGCTTTCGCCCACCTGATGAAGTCCTTCTATGCGTTTTTAGAGGAAACAGAGGCGGTCAGTGCACGCGTCGTCCTCGAATCAAGAGATGATTACCAGAACCTACTCATCCAAAAAGCATTTTTCGATATTTTCAACTCAGGTACAGTCCACCTCGATGTCGAAAAGAGTCGTCAAAAAATTAAAGGCTTCATTTTCTCTGAGAAGCAGAACACGATGTATCAATCTGGATTAGAAATCGCAGACCTCGTCTGCCTCCCACTGTCACGCGTTCGTCGTGGTGTGATTGAAGTAAAACCACGGTTCGTCCATTATGGGGACGAGAACCGAATCTTCAAAGCGATCAAGGACAAAATTTACATTCGTAAAGAAAGTCCGGACCAAGACTTCCGCAACTGGGGCTTCAAAAAGGTACCCATCACGAAAAAGCGTCGTGAGTGGAGCGACCATCCTTGGAACCATTAAACCAAAAATGCATCGACACAAAACGTGTCGATGCATTTTTACGTAGTGACTTTCGTCGATTTCATTCGTTTCTTGCCTTCACGGCACATATGAAGAAGCGGGCACGTCTCACAGGCAGGTCGCTGCGCTTTACAATGATAGCGTCCAAAGAAGATAAATTGATGGTGAAGCTGCGACCATTCATCGCGTGGGAACTTCTTCATCAACGTATCCTCGACTTGGCGAACGTTATCTTTCCAACGACAAATGCCAAGACGTTTTGACACGCGCTCGACGTGAGTATCCACGGCAAAAGCGGGTTCATGGAACGCGACCGACAAGACAACGTTGGCCGTTTTGCGACCGACGCCTGGAAGGGCCTCTAGAGACGCCCGGTCTGACGGCACAATCCCGTCGTGCTCATTCACGATTTTCTCAGAGAGCGCCTTCACGTTCTTCGCTTTATTACGGTATAGGCCAATCCGCTTGATCAATGCCTCGATTTCCGAAACGTCTGCGGCAGCCATCGCTTCAACTGTCGGGAAGGCTTCAAATAGACCTGGTGTCACTTTATTGACAAGGGCATCTGTCGCTTGCGCGGAAAGCGCCACGGCGACCACTAATTCGAATGGATTTTGATGGGTCAACTCACAATGCGCATCCGGGAACATTTGCTTCATCGTGTCCGACACTTCTTGTAACTGAACTTTCGTCAACATCACTTGTTCCTCCGTTGATATTCCACGACATCTTCAAGCGTCTCGACTTGATGGTCCTGCCAGACGCGTAAGATTTTGTCCATATATTTAAAGTTTCGAACATTCCGTAGTTTTGCTTCGCGCAAAGCCGCCATAATCAACTCTTCGCTGAAGTTATCTTCCGTCATCCATCCAACGATTTGTTCAATCTCAAACGGGGTAATTGTCCCAAATTCTCGTTCAAATGTATGAATGATATTTTCATTCAACGTCTGTTGCGGTGCGATTTTCTCTTCTCCTTGTAACGCTTCAAACAGTGGCAATAGGCTGTATCGCTCGCTATTACTCGAAGCGTCAATGGCAATCAATTCTTTTTGCAACAGACCGAGCAGCACAGATCGTGCCTCATTCTCCGAAATATTCAATCGTTTCCCTAATTCGCTCGGGAGCGGCATGACGATGCCTTCCCCAGTCATTTCAAGTAGATGGACGATGAGACTGAATTCGATAGGTGACAAGTCGAGTCGTCTAGCATCAGTGAACAGTTTTCGCGGAATGACGACCGGACTTTGCTCGAATAATTGAATCAATTGATGTGCATCCATGTCGCACTTCCTTTCTAAGACACATTAATCGGGGAGGACATGACGTCTTCCCCGATTAATCGTTAAGGGTGGATTCGGTTTAATAAACGTGGGAACGGGATTGCTTCACGGATGTGCTCGATTCCACTGATCCATGCAACCGTACGCTCCAGTCCGAGCCCGAAACCAGAGTGTGGGACCGAACCGTATTGACGAAGTTCGAGATACCAATCGTACGCATCGGTTTCGTCAAGACCTTCTTTGATGATTTCTTCTTTTAGACGTTCATAGTCGTCTTCACGTTGCGACCCCCCGATGATCTCGCCATACCCTTCTGGTGCAATCAAATCTGCACAGAGTACGAGCTCTGGGTTTTCAGGGTCCACTTTCATATAGAACGGTTTGATTTCTTTTGGCCAGTGCGTGATGAAGACCGGTTGATCGTGCGCGTTCGCGATCGCCGTCTCATGTGGTGCACCGAAATCGTCGCCGTATTCGATATCATCGAATCCTTCAGATTTCAAGAATTTGATTGCATCTTCATAACGGACACGTGGGAATGGTGCCTTCACTTGCGCCAACTTCTCTAGGTCACGTCCAAGGAATTCAAGTTCATTCTTACAGTTCTCAAGCGCAGACTGTGCGATGTATGAAACATACTGCTCTTGAATTTCTAGGTTCATATCGTGATCGAAGAACGCCATCTCTGGCTCGATCATCCAGAACTCGATCAAGTGACGACGCGTTTTTGACTTCTCTGCACGGAAAGTCGGTCCGAACGAGAATACTTTACCGAGTGCCATCGCAGCGGCTTCCATGTACAATTGGCCCGTCTGGGAGAGGTAAGCAGATTGACCGAAGTAGTCTGTCTCGAACAACTCTGTCGTACCTTCTGGTGCACTGCTCGTCAGGATTGGTGGGTCGATTTTGACGAATCCTTCTTTGTTAAAGAATTCATATGTCGCACGAATAATTTCGTTACGAACTTTCATAATCGCATGTTGACGACGTGAACGGAGCCATAAGTGACGGTTGTCCATCAAGAATTCCGTTCCATGCTCTTTTGGTGTGATTGGATAATCCACTGATTCCGCAATCACTTCTAAATCAGTAACTTCTAATTCAAAGCCAAGTGGTGTGCGACCACCATCTGATTTGACGTTACCTGTCACCCAGACAGAAGTTTCTTGTGTCACACCTTTGGCGAGGGTGAACAATTCTTCAGAAACGTCTGCCTTCACGACGACGGCTTGTGCAAATCCGCTGCCGTCGCGTAATTGGAGAAACGCAATTTTTCCGCTCGAACGTTTGTTGGCAATCCAAGCGCCGACGCGGACTGTTTGTCCTTCATAATCTTTAAACTGGTTAATTGAAATTGTTGTCATATTCATTTCCATCCTTTCGCTTATCGAGTGCGCTTCGTAATGAAGTCTTCTACTCGATCGAGCGCTTCTAATACGCGTTTTAATTCTGTTGCATATGATAATCGTACGTAGTCTTCCTGTCCAAATCCAGAACCTGGAACGAGTGCCACGTTCGCCTCTTCAAGTACTGCCTCGCACCAAGCATCGACTGTGTCGTATCCGCTCTCGGTCGCGGCAACTTTTGCATTGGCATATAAGTAAAATGCGCCTTGTGGCTTCAAGCAAGTGATTCCCGGAATTTGTTCGAGACGATTATAGACGATATCAAGTCGCTCTTCGAACGACTGACGCATCATCTCCACATCATCTTGTGGTCCATTGTATGCCTCGACTGCTGCCGCCTGAGCGACAGATGTCGGGTTTGATGTCGAGTGAGAAGCTAAGTTTGTCATCGCACTAATAATTGTCGCATCACCAACGGCATACCCGATTCGCCATCCTGTCATCGCATGTGACTTCGAGACCCCATTGATGATCACTGTACGTTCACGCATGTTTGGTAGAGTCGCAATCGATACGAATTCTGCGTCCCCATAAATCAACTTTTCATAAATTTCATCGCTCACGACGAGAAGGTTATGTCGAAGAACGACATCGGCGAGTGCCTGTAGCTCTTCTTTCGTATAAATCATTCCCGTCGGATTTGAAGGGCTGTTCAAAATGACTGCCTTCGTCCGGTCCGTGATCGCATGTTCGAGTAATTCTGGTGTCAATTTGAATGATGTGTCTTCATTGGTATCGACATATACAGGCTCTCCATCCGCAAGTTTAATTTGCTCTGGATAACTGACCCAGTATGGTGTCGGGACGATGACTTCGTCACCCTCATCTAAAATTGCTTGGAATAAAGCGTATAAAGCATGTTTTGCACCAGAAGCGACCATCACCTCATTACGCTCAAACGTCAACTGACTATCCCGCTTCGTTTTTTCGATGATGGCATCCTTCAACGCGACTGTTCCGCCCGAAGGTGTATATTTTGTATCGCCATCACGAGCCGCTTGGCACGCAGCATCGATGATTCGTTCTGGTGTATTAAAATCAGGCTCACCTGCCCCGAGTCCAATCACATCTTTTCCTGAGGCCTTTAGCGCTTTTGCTTTAGCCGTAATCGCTAATGTTGTCGATGGTGTGAGTTGCTTTACTCGTTTCGCTAATAGATGTTCCATCATGATCCCCCTCTAATTCGTCACATTTGATCGGTCAATTGGACGCGTCGAATATACTCTCCAGTCTGTAACGTGTAATACGAATACGTATAAGATGCATCTGCCTTTGTGACTACTTCAATAAGCGCTCTCTCGTCGAAACCATACTTACAACTGACTAGTTGTCCGCCTGTCTCCTTGACTGAACGAGCGCAGACATCATTCGCATTTACTTCACCGATTTCACGCTGTTCAATCTCTAGTTTGTCATTCAATGGCACGAACCAGATAGAGTCCCCGTCCGCTTCCGGGAAAACAACATATGCCTCTGTCCCATTGAACAGCTCGCCTTGCCCCACTTGTAGGTTTGGCGATTCCTCATTCAATCGTGTCGTTGCTTCCTCGATGAGTTGCTCTTTTTGATTTTCTGTATGTCCAATCGTGAATCGATACATCACGCTAAAGACAAGGACGACACCAATTAGTGCCGTCAGCAATGAGACGATCCATTTTGTTTTTCTGGTCATTCTGTACGATAGATGGTGAAGACCATCTCTTCCTTCTTCGGATCATTCACTTTTTTCTCAAGCGAAAGGCCGAACATCAAATCTTGACTTTTTAACGTCCGATTCAATAAATCGACAATCTTATAAACATCCGCAGTCGGTTCGATGCGTACACTCGCAAGCGTCTCAATATTCGAATTCATGTTGACTCCTCCTCCAAAACACTATACGTATCATTATAAAACGATAACATCATGATGCCTAGCGTTATCTATCATTTCTTGCAACGGAGTTTTCCTTTTCATCTAAGAATAACTCCAACTCTGATAGAGACGTTTCTAGCGTCCCTTCAATCCGGTCCACCTTCGGCAAGCTGTTGATAAACTGTTTGCCATACCGAGTAGTCTCCACTCGACGGTCAAATACAAAAATCGCACCATAGTCCGCTTTCGATCGAATCAATCGACCGACACCTTGCTTGAATCGAATGACCGCTTGAGGAAGTGACAGTTCAAAGAATGGGGATTTGCCCATCGATTCAATCTTTTCAGAACGGGCTTGCATAATGGGTTGATCTGGTGGCGCAAACGGTAGACGTACGATGACAAGGCAGGTCAACGCCTCACCCGGAATGTCCACACCTTCCCAAAAACTAGCGGTCCCGAAAAGAATAGACTGCTCCATCCGCTTAAACTGCTTCGTTAATCGACTACGCGACCCTCCGCTGACACCTTGGGCAAGGAGCGTGTAGGACGGGTCGAGATGGTCTTTCACTTGTTCGTAAGTGAGACGTAACAATTCATTCGATGTGAAGAGAACGAGCATCCGTCCTTTTGTCACGTTCGCGATTTGAACGATTGATTGGGCCGTCTGGTCGACGAATTGCGGTAGCGGGACATCATTGATTAACGGGAAGTCTGATGGAACAAACAACTTGGCCTGCTCTTTAAAGTTGAATGGTGATGGTAGCACGACTCGTCTCACCGGTTCTCCTTCTAGTCCAAGTCGACGCTCCATGAAACTAAACTTACCGGAGACTGTCATCGTCGCCGACGTTAAAATCGTCGGTCTCTTCTTGAATAGACGTTCGTGCAACAGCGGTCCAATCTCGACAGGTTGTGTATACACCGAAGTCAATTTTCGGTTCCCTAAATTCAACTCGACCCAGCTGACCGCATCATCGTCTCGTGTCAACATCGTCTCATAAATGACACTTTCGAGTTCTCGAACATCGCTAATCAATGTTTTCAGATCACTCAAGAGCGCACGTTGTTTGAATGTCATATGCTCTTTTCGCTCATCGAGCAGACGGTGTAGGTGCCTGAGCGATGTCCGAAGCGTTCGCAACTTGTCCTCTAATCGATTCGCCACTTCGCGAATTGGTCGGAACGCAGCTCCTTCTCGTTCGAAACGAACCGTTTGACGAGGTTCTTTTTTCTTTCCTAACGATTGCAACGCAGTCAAAAGGTCCTCGAGCTCTTCTTCAACCCGAGCAAGCGCAGAATCAATTTGTTGGCTGAACGCCTCCGCCTCTTCCGTAACAGAAGTCAAATCGGCAAGTTGGATGATTCGTGAATGAAACTTTCCATCCGCTCCATATCCAAACCATTTAAACAACCGGTCGAATTGGATGGCATCAAACGTCACTCCAAAATGGTGAGAGGCCACTTCTTCGACTTGATGCGCCTCGTCTAATACGAGTGGCGTATCAGTCGGTAAGATGCCTGCCTGATGTTGTAAATCAGAAAATAACAACGCATGGTTCGTCACGATCAAGTCTGCCTCTTTCGAACGTAGGACCGCCTTTGTGAAAAAGTCACGACTATACCATGGATCGAATCGACCGAATTCACTTGAAGCATCTGCTTGTATCAGACGTTTGAAGGCGGCAGGACCTTGCGTCGCAGACCCTGGGAAGGAGAGTTCTTCTAAATCCCCCGTCACCGTTTCAGTCAACCATACAAGCACCATCGCTTTACACATCGAAACTAACAGTCCATCATTCGATTCGTCGAGAACCATCTCAAATTTTCGCAAATCGATATAGTTCCGTCTTCCTTTCAACAGCGTGAATTCAATTTCCGGAAAAATCTGTTGGAGCACCGGTAAATCACGGGTCAACAACTGCTCCTGTAATTGAATCGTATGCGTACTGATGACGACCGGCCGTTTCGTCTCGAGTGCATGATGCGCGCTCGGGATCAAATACGCCAATGTTTTCCCAGTACCGGTCCCAGCTTCGACTAACAGCGTTTCCTCATCATCTAACGCTTTATAGACGTGACGCATCATTTCAAATTGACTTTGTCTCGGCTCAAACTGCTCAAAGATTGACGGGAGTGTCTCTTCAATCGTACGAAGTAGAAACGGTTCGAACGGTTCACGCTCTATTGCCGGTACGAATGAATCGTCAGGGCGACGCAAAGCAATCTTACGATGAATATCAAAACGTGTTTCGTCATCAGGTCGAATCCCGATCTCGACGATGATTTCATCGAGTAACGGCTCGATATGACTCGTCCACGACTCTGATAAGTCGCGAAGTCGTTTCAATGTCACGACGGGCAACTCACGCAACCGCTCCAGCATTCGAATAAAGAGCTCGGCAGTCGCCTCCGCATCACTAAGGGCCCGATGTGCGTCTGTATGTACGAGGTCAAACGTGTCGGATAACGCTTCAAGGGCATGGCTCTCTAATGTCGGATAAAGAATGCGCGACATTTCAACCGTGTCAATGGCTCTACCCTGAAATGGAAGGTAACCGGCTTGTTCAAGACTCTCGTTTAAAAAAGTTAAATCAAATGCGACGTTATGCGCGACAAATACCCGTCCATCTAGCATTTTCCAAATGTCGGGAATCACTTCTTCAAATGTCGGTGCATCACTTACGTCATCATCGCTAATCGTTGTTAATTGCGTAATAAAAGGTGGGATTGGTCGACCCGGTCGAATCAAGGTGCTATAGCGCTCGATTACTTCACCAGCTTGTACGACGACCGCCGCAAACTCAATCAGTTCATCACCGGACTTTACGGAATGACCCGTTGTCTCTATATCCACAATCACATACGTGTCCATAACATCCATCCCATCTTAGGCACGCTCGTGCTTTCTATCTGTCTCATCTTACCATAGAACGAACGACGAAAAAACGGGGATGCCTTTGTCGACATCCCCAGAATACTTTATAAAATCGTATGGGCGATCTCTTCGTAAAGAAGTTGATCGACCTCATTTTGCTCATTCAATACGGCGACTTTTGGACGATGCGTTTTCGCTTCTTCCGCTGTCATTTGACCGTACGCCATGATGATGACAACATCACCGACCTGGAAATGACGTGCAGCGGCACCATTTAAACAAATCACACCCGATCCACGTTCCCCTTTAATGACGTACGTCTCGATGCGAGCACCGTTATGGTTGTTCGTAATATGAACATGCTCGTTTTCCATGATGCCTACCGCATCCATCAAGTCCTCATCGATTGTGATCGAACCGACGTAGTGTAAGTTTGCTTCTGTCACTGTAGCTTTATGAAGCTTCGCGTGCATAAATGTACGAATCATTGGATTCATCCCTTCTTCCAAATCACATTATCAATCAATCGGGCTCGTTCGAATTGAACGGCCACCGCTATCAATATTTCATTCGAATCGCTTGAGGCAACACCGAGCGTCGGATAGTCCACGAGTTCGACATAATCGATTTGACTGTTTGGAATCCCGTCTAATCGTTCGGTCAATTGTCGTTTCACTTCCTCAATCTTGTGACCTGACTCAAGCGCTTCTCTTGCTACCGTCAACGCTTTAAAGATTTGACTCGCTTCTTCTTTTTCAACATCTGACAAATACACGTTTCGAGAAGACTTGGCTAATCCTGTCTCCTCACGAATAATCGGGCAGCGTCGAATGTCGACCGGAACAAAATAGTCTCGGACGTATCCTTCGATCAGCGCCACTTGCTGGGCATCTTTCAGACCGAAATAAGCACGTGTCGGTTGAACAAGGTTAAATAATTTAGAGACGATTGTCAACACACCATCAAAATGGCCGGGACGACTTGCCCCACATAACACGTCCGCGCCTTGGCGAACAGTGACGCGTGCCATATCAAGCGAATACATCGTCTCCGTTGTCGGATAGAACAGAAGGTCGACACCGGCTTCCCGAGCCAACTTTTCATCTCGTTCAAAATCTCGAGGATACCGATCGAGGTCTTCGTTCGGGCCGAACTGAGTCGGATTGACAAAGATACTCATGACAACGAAGTCATTTTCACGTCGTGCGTTCTCGACGAGACTCATATGTCCTTCATGCAAATATCCCATCGTGGGAACGAAGCCAACTGTTTGGTTCGTCGGAAGCGTGTGGCGCAACTCTTCAACGGTTGATACAATCTTCATCATTTTCCTCCATACAGCGAATCGAGTAATGATTCATCCATCGTGAACGTATGACGTTCAAGCGGGAATTGACCAGTTTTTGTCTCTTCCACATAAGAACGGATAGCCTCTGTCGCCACTTCATTCACATCCGCATATGCTTGAACAAATTTAGGTAAGCGGTCTACCCCGTACCTCAATACGTCGTGATAGACGAGTACTTGTCCGTCGACTTCCGCCCCGGCAC
Organism: Exiguobacterium sp. s34; assembly: GCF_018617435.1. NCBI lineage: Bacteria > Bacillati > Bacillota > Bacilli > Caryophanales > Exiguobacterium > Exiguobacterium sp. s34. Next base: position 61,164 of record NZ_JACSKE010000002.1, read on the forward strand.
CGATCCCGATGACTGGGATTGTCAACTCTTCTGCGATTCGTTTTGCTAACTGGTGAGGGACACACTCGAGGACGAGCATCTTCGCACCCGCTCGCTCGGCAGCCAAGCTGTCTTGAAGTAGTGTTTCCGCTGCCTCTAGCGACTTCCCTTGTACCTTGTACCCTTCTAATACACCGACCGATTGCGGAGTCAACCCTAGATGGGCGACGCACGGCATCCCAACCTGAGTCAGACGTTCAATCGTCTGTAAGACTTCGCCGGCACCTTCTAGTTTAATGGCATCCGCATGTCCTTCTTGGAATAGACGGGACGCTGCCTGGAGCGTCCGATCAAAATCACCATGGTATGTCGCAAATGGCATATCCACTACGACGAACGTGTTTTTCGCCCCACGGCGTACAGCTTTCGAGTGGTGAAGCATATCTTCCGTCGTCACTGGGATTGTCGAATCATACCCAAGAACGACCATCCCAAGGGAATCGCCGACCAGAATCAAATCGACACCTGCCGCTTCTGCCAGCTTCGCTGACGGATAATCATACGCCGTCAACATGACGAGCTTTTCCTGCTCGTTCATCTTTTTCAATAATGAAGTCATCGTGTGCATCTGTTTCTCCTCCTAAACGTGGAGACAGGAAAGAATAAACGCCTTCTTACACGAATGGCAAGAAGGCGCACGAAAAACAAGTTCATGGTTTTCATGAGTAGTGTCCTTCTGTCCCTGTCAAAATGATCAAGGCAGACAACTGATTGTGACAGTCTGCAAGTGCGGTACACTTCAACAAATGATAGCGTCCGACACATTAAGTATAGTCGATGGTCTCGCTTTCATCAATCATTCCACACTGCAATCTCAGCAGAGTAAATCGTTTCGATCTTTCCATCTGCCTCAAGAAGCAACGCGCCCTCTTCGGATATCCCTCGCATGACACCAGATCGCGACGCACGAGAAGCGTTCAACGTGATCGTTTCATTTAAATAGGCGGCATGACGCATCCAATTTACTCGAATCGGGTCAAACCCCGCTTCGAGGAATCGATCGTATTCGATTTCAAGTTCAGCTAGCAATTCAGCCAATAGTTCACTTCGACGGTATCGTTTACCGGTCTCTAGGTAAAGGGAGGTGGCTCGATGTGCCAACTCTTGCGGAACCGCCTCGCCATTGACGTTCACGCCGAACCCTAAGATGACAGCTTGGATACGGTCGCCTTCCGTCTGCATTTCTGTCAAAATACCGCCGATTTTCTTTCCATTCAATAATAAGTCGTTTGGCCATTTAATCGTGACATCAAGGTGTCGATGATTAAGCGCTCTTGCGAAGGCGCTCGCTGCCATCAATGTCAGTTTCGACGCGTCACGAATTGGCAAATCGGGTCTCAGGATGATACTCGCCGCAATATTGACTTGTTTCGGGTTATGCCAATGTCGCCCGAGTTGTCCCCGTCCTGCAGTCTGTTCCTCACTAATAACGAGTGTCCCTTCTGGTACATGTTGTTGAGCTAGCTCATGGGCGATTCGTTGTGTCGTATCAATCTGCTCATATGCATGCACAGTTTGACCGAATCGGCCTTTTCGGAATGAGACGAAAGCTGGTTCATCCAACCGGTCGCTCTGTTCGATCAGTTGATATCCTTTACGGGGAATGGTATGAATCGCGTACCCGTCTTGCTTTAGGGTTTCGATATGTTTCCAAATAGCGGTACGTGAAATATTCAATTGGCGCGCCAATTCTTGTCCGCTCCATACTTCCCCATTTTGTAACAGTGTCAGGACACGCCCGCGCGTTGAAGCCATCTTCTCGCCTCCTCTTTCAATACAGTCTCATGATTCGGAATGTCTTGTGAAATGACACGTCGTTCGAGATCGAGCAACAGGTGCTTGATTGCCTCTCCTCTCGCCCCGAGTTCAAGGGCATCCCGGCCATTGAATTTCAGTTCTTGACGAGATTGGATCGGGAGCAATCGCTTCAGTTCACGACTGCGGTCCTCTTCACCATTCATTTTAAAATAAGTCGAGAGCGTGTCTTCATCCGTCATGTAGACCGTCATCACATCGAGACCCGTTTCACAGAGTTCGGCGAGTGTCCGTGCCTCCCGCTTGATCGCGTTCGATCGTTTCCATGGAAGTAGCCACGTCTCATCTTTCGCATGATATAAGAAGAGAGCCCAGCCACTGACCGCGTTCACGGGAGTCCGCTCATCTTGTTGCACCCGCTGCATCAATTCGGTCGTCACGTTCGGCAAATGACGATGGATGCCGAGTTCGACCATCTCGGCCAACGCTTTTCGGTAGGCAGGTCCGGTCAGCAGCTTTTCAAACTCGATCGCGATGCGCTCCATCGCAATCTGTTCGAGCTTATGGCTAAGCGCACTCGCCGCGTCGCGCAATTCCTCATGTAAGGTGAAATCGAGCTGGGACATGAAACGGAGGGCACGCATGATCCGAAGGGCATCCTCACCGAACCGCTCGAAAGGACTCCCGACCGTCCGGATGATCCGTTCCTCTAAATCATGCTGACCCCCAAATAAATCCACGACCTGACCGTCATGGAACGCCATCGCGTTCATCGTAAAGTCGCGACGCAACATGTCCTCTTCGAGTGTCACCCCGAGTGCGACATGGTCCGGACGTCTTGAATCTGAATACGCCCCTTCCGAACGAAATGTCGTCACTTCAAACGGGTGATGGTCAATGATGACCGTGACCGTTCCATGCTCGATACCGGTCGGGACCGATTTCGGGAACAGTGCCATCACTTCCTCCGGAAACAGAGAAGTCGCCAAGTCGATATCGTCGGGCAAACTTCCGAGCACATAGTCCCGAACGGCCCCACCGACGATGTACGCCTCACCGCCATGTTGTTCGATTGTCTCGATGATCTGTTTTGCATACTCCCACTCTGTCATGAAGTCACCACCTGTTCATACAAGCGCTCATATTGTGTCACGATGTCTTGCGAAGCGAAACGCTTCGATTTTTCGAGTCCATTTTGTCTGAACCGCTCTTGAAGTACCGTATCTGTCAATATGCGTTGCATCGCCAGAGCGGCGATTGTCGCCTCACCTCGCGGAACGACAAAGCCGTCCTCGCCGTCCGTGATGACTTCCGGTAAGCCGCCTGCGTCACTGACGACCGATGGGACACCCGTCGCCATCGCCTCGAGTGCGACGAGACCGAACGCCTCTTTGTCTGACAATAGGACATGAACGTCACTAATGGAGAGGAGTGCGGCGACTTGCTCTTGTTTCCCGGCAAAGATGACGTCGTCTTCAAGTCCCATCTCTGTCACGAGACGGCGCATAGCACCCATGAGAGGACCATCTCCGACGAGTAACAGTTTTTTATGTGGTACCTCCATCTTGTCGAACGCCTCAAGGACAAGGTCGACACGTTTGACGGGACGGAAGTTTGAAATGTGGATGACGACTCGGTCATCTGCCGTCAGACCGTATCTTTCACGTAATGTCGGGTCGATTTGAGGTGTATAGACCGACTCATCGATAAAGTTGTGAATCACTTGAATCGGTAAATCACCTGCGATCCGCTCCTCTGTCTCCCGTTTCAAACTATGTGAGACGGCCGTGATGGCATTGGATTGGCGCAAACCATAAAGAATCGCCGGTTTCAATTCCTCATCCTCACCGAGCACCGTGATGTCGGTCCCATGTAACGTCGAGACGATCGGTGTCTTCACACCGGCCATCTCCCGACCAAGCGCAGCACATACAGCATGTGGGACCGCGTAATGCGCATGAATGACATCAAGTCCGAACGACTGGATGACACTCGCGATTTTCGCCGATAGCGTCATATCGTACGGCGGATAGCGAAAGACTGAATATTGATTGATCTCGACTTGGTGGAACGTGATATTCGGGTGGTAGGCGTTTAAACGGAACGGCATACTGCTCGTGATGAAGTGGACGTCATGTCCGCGGTCTGCAAGCTTCATCCCGAGTTCTGTCGCTAAAATCCCTGAGCCTCCGACCGATGGATAACAAAGAATCCCAATCCGATATGTCATGTGAGATCACCTGCCTGTTTCACGACATACGGTCGCACTCGCTTCAAACCTTCAGCATAGGAGACGCCAATCAAACTTCCAAAATGTCGTTCACGGGCGACCACCCGTTCTACATAAGCGTCTGTAAGTGGCGTTTTCACCCCGTCAACAGGCGTGAATTGACTCGCATAACATTGCAGCGCCTGAGTCTTCACTTCAATTGTCTCGCTAATATCGACACATACGTCTGGCTCGACGTGCGCATTGATCATATATTGGTACACACTTTCCGGTCGATATGCCGGAAGCTCCGGTAAATATTTTTGGATACCGGCGTTGAACAGCGCCTCTGTCACCAAGTAAGCACAAGCTGAATGATCTGGATGACGGTCGACCTCATATGGATAAATCAAGTGTGTCGGACGTTCAAGACGAATCAACGAAACAATTGCCTCGAGTTGCTCTGCGCTTCCATCTATCCCCCGGTCTTTAAAGCCGAGATTTATGCGACGGACACCGAGCACAGCATCTGCCGCACTTGCTTCTCGTTGTCGTGTTTCTACATCACCATTCGAAGATAGCTCCGCTCTCGTCAAATCGACGTAAACGACCTCAATCTTCTCTTTTGTCCATTGGGCGGTCATCCCTGCAATCCCGATTTCGATATCATCTGGATGTGCCCCGATGGCTACTACTTTCATCTACATCACCTCTTCTTTGAAAAGTATAGCCGACTCGTTTCTGAATGTCATATGTTCAGGGTAGTCAATCGAACTGTTTTTCGAGTAATCTATCTAAGGGGAGGTGAACCTGATGACGGTACAATTACCGATTCGTGTTCGAAATATTATATTCATTTTAATAGGTTCTTTTATTTTTGCATTCGGCGTTTATCACTTCAACGTCCAAAACAATTTGGCTGAAGGTGGATTCACCGGAATCACCTTGATTCTTCGGGGTCTCTTTGATATCTCGCCTTCCATTACGAACTTGGCGTTAAACATCCCGCTCTTTTTCATGAGTTACAAGTTGTTAGGTCGAACGACGTTCATCTATACACTCATCGGGACGTTCTCATTCTCACTTTGGTATGCACTCATCGCTAAATATTCTACGCTCGTCATCGACCTGACGGATGATATGGTGCTCGCCAGTTTGTTCGCCGGTCTCTTTATCGGGGTCGGGCTCGGCATCATCTTCAACAATGGCGGGACGACCGGTGGCGTCGACATTATCGCGCGTCTCGTCCAACGGTATATCGGTTGGTCAATCGGAAAGACGTTTCTCATCTTCGACTTCTTTGTCATCGTCCTTAGTTTGACGTATCTCGATTACCGTGAGGCGATGTATACACTTCTCGCTGTATATATCGGGGCACGTGTCATTGACTCGATGCAAGAAGGGACGTATGCCGGTAAAGCCGCGATGATCATCAGTGACCACCGGACCGCCATCGCTGATGGGATTCACGCGACGATGAACCGCGGCACGACAAGGTTGCTTGCCAAAGGTGGCTACTCAAATCGTGACCTTGAAGTATTGTACGTCGTCGTCGGACGAAATGAAGTGAACCGTTTGAAGACGATCGTCAAACAGATCGATCCGCACGCATTTGTCACGTTCCACCACGTCTATGAAGTTGGCGGAGAAGGGTTCACGTTCGATGAGAATCGGATTCCGTTGAAGTAAACAAAAATCGCCCGTTCATATGATGAACGAGGCGATTTTTTATGCTTCAATGCTAAGTACTTCGAATGCCAGCGTACCTTCGGGCGATTCGACGTGTACGATTTGACCAACCGTAGCACCAATCAAATTGCGACCGAGTGGCGATGAGCTTGAAATACTCCCTTGTCCTAAGTCCGCTTCGGCCTCACTTACGATTCGATAGCTCTCCGTCTCCTCGTCGTTTCGTTCCCGAATGACGACCTTGTTTCCGAATGACACGACGTCCGTTTGTTTGGATTCGACGATTGTCGCGTCGTCAAGCAAGCGTTCAAGTTCTAAAATATCCGCCTCCATCCGCTCATAATCACGTACCGCTTCGACATAGGTGACATCTTCTCGGAAATCACAAAACTTTCGCGCCGTCCGCATGCGTTCACGTGCAACCGTCCGGGCATGCTTTAACGTCGCGAGCCTATTTTTCACTTGATCATGACCCATCACTGTCAGTTGTGGCTTCATGGACAACATCTCCCTCTCTCAACAAATCAAAAAATCCCGCCGGTTGACGGGATTTCGTTCTATTCTTCTCGTGGCATGAAGACGATGAGTGCCAAACGAATGAGTTCGGCAACGGCAACGAGCGTCGCAGCCACATATGTCCATGCTGCGGCATTCAATACTTTACGTGCACCTGACTCTTCTGTCGCCGTCACGATTCCGTGTGACGTCAACTGTGCCATCGCCCGTTTCGAAGCATCGAACTCGACCGGTAGCGTAATCAATTGGAATACGACCGCCCCGAGCATCATGATGACACCGAGTTGTGCCAATCCGAGTGCGCCGAACAAGAAGCCTCCGAGCAATAACGGGAATGACAAGTTCGACGTAATGTTAACGACTGGAACGAGACTATGACGAACGCGCATCATCTTGTAGTCAGTCGCATCTTGAATGACGTGACCAATCTCGTGGGCCGCAATCGCAGCCGATGAAATCGTCGACCCTTGATACACTTCACGAGACAGACGAACGACTTTATTGACCGGGTCATAGTGATCGCTCATGAGTCCATCGACCATTTCGATTCGTACATTGTGAACACCGTTCTGTTTCATGATGAAGTCAGCGACTTGTGCGCCTGTGACACCGCTTTGAAGCGGTTGTTTTAAGAACTGTTTGTACGTGCTTTTCACTCGCATCTGGGCCCATAAAGGGATGAGCATAATCAGTGCAAGATAGAAAATATAGCCACCTAATGACATTTTCTATTTCACCTCTGCGTGTATTTGATAATTTGATTTTACATTCTTATGAACTTATTTTCAAGCGAAGGGCGTAGGACGAACGCATATCCCATAAAAAAACATAATCCCGTTAACCAAAACGAGCCGTAGCCGATCCACATAATATGTTCTGCGAGTGACGGATAGCGCGGCCATTGACCGAGCACGTAATCGACCACGTCATTATGAATTACCCAAATGAGCGAGCAGACAAACGATGTAACTGTCCATTTCATAAACGGTGCATAGATGAGTGCCTGAAGCGCCATCGCTCCGTGGGAGACCATCAACATGACCGCCATTAAGACGGTGAGGGTCGGTGCATCAGGCGGTAACGTCCCTAAAAACATGATATTCATGATGACGGCCCATACCCCATATTTAATCAACGTAATGAACGCAAGCGTCTCAAACAGCGGAGAGCGTTTGTTCGCAATCCATAGCCCGAGCACAATCGTAAAGAAGAGGGATGCCGTTGGGCTATCCGGAACGAATGGCCAATATACATAAGCTGTATCCCGTAGTTGAGGTTCATACCAAATATAGCCGTAAATTGTACCTCCTAAGTTGATGACAAATAAAAGAGTCAGCACGATTCGATGCATCAAGAAAGGTTTTAAAAACGTCGGGTTCATTGTCTCCATCCTTTTTTCTTCAGTTTATCGCAATACGAACAAATAAGTAAAAAAGTGTAGCCTGGTTTCTCAGGCTACACTTTATAGCTTACTCGTTATTTTCGCCGCCTTCACCATATGAAGCGATGAACTCAGATAATACTTGTAAATCTTCAGGTGAGCCGTCCCACTGACCAGCAGGCATCGTCCCAATCCCGTTTACAGCAATATCTGCAATCTCTTCAGCCGTGTACGTCGTACCGACCAAGGCAGGAGCAGCTGCTCCACCTTCTAAGTTTTGACCGTGACAGTTCACACATGATTGAGCCGAATAAATCTCATATCCTGGTGCAGCTGTATCAATTTCAGGACCTTCACCTGGAATTTGAAGTTCACCTTGTGCATGAACTTGATCCCAGTGTGTCGTTTGAACAGATTCCCAAGTCAAGTAGAAGACTGAAAGAATACCGAGCATCATGAAACTAATGGCGACTGGTCGTTTCGCAGGGCGACGCTCGAGACCTTGGTCAAGCCAAGGTGCGATGAGAAGTGCCGTGAACGCCAAACCTGGAATAATGACTGTACCGAGTAAGATCCAGTCTCCAGCAGCGAATTGATATTTGAGTAACTGATACAAGAACAAGAAATACCAGTCCGGTAATGGAATGTATGACGTGTTCGTTGGATCGGCGATATTTTGAAGCGGTGGTGCCTCGACAATCGTCAAAGCGATGAATCCGATCAAGAAGACCGAACCTACCATCCACTCTTTAAGCAAGAAGTTTGGCCAAAACGCTTCTGTGCGTCCTGGATATTCTGAATAGTCTTTTGCAATGTTTTGTTTCCGATTCGAGATTCCTACTCGAGAGTCGGTTACAAATTTCATCCCTTTACCGCGATGCATATCGTTTCTCCTCCTTTTTCTTCTCGAATCGGCTTATAGCGGTCCAGAAACCCCTTGTTTACGAATCATCAAGAAGTGGGCTCCCAATAGTCCGAACAATGCCGCCGGTAAGAAGAAGACGTGGATGGCGAAGAATCGTGCGAGTGTGCTCGCCCCGACAATCTCACCACCGGCGAGAAGTGTCTTCGCAATACCACCGATGACCGGTACACTTTCAGCAATTTGAAGCGTAACTTTCGTTGCGAACAACGCTTTCATGTCCCAAGGAAGCAAGTATCCTGTAAGTCCAAGCGCCAAGACGACGAAGAACAAGAGAACACCGACGACCCAGTTAAGCTCACGTGGCTTTTTATACGATCCCGTGAAGAACACGCGGAGCGTATGTAAGAATAACATGACGATGGCAACGGATGCGCCCCAGTGGTGCATCCCACGAACGATTTGTCCGTGTGCGATTTCATTTTGTAAATAGTACACCGACGCGTGCGCGTTGATGATATCTGGTACATAGTACATCGTCAAGAACATCCCAGAAAGGATTTGAATGACGATCGTAAAGAATGTCAAACCGCCAAAACAATAGACAAATGCAGAGAAGTGATGAGCAGGGTTGACGTGTTCCGGTACTTCATGGTCTGCGATATCGCGCCAGAGCGGTGTGATGTCTACGCGTTCATCGACCCAATCATAAATTTTTTGTAACATCGGCTAGTTCCCCCTCTCATTACTGAGCGACTGGACTACCTAAATATAGGAAGCCGTCTTTTTCTTCTTTTTCATAACGTGCAAGTGGTGCAGTTGGTGGTGTACCTGGAATGTTCGTTCCATCTTTTTCATAACGTCCTAAGTGACACGGACAGAAGAATTCTTGTGGACGAGTCGGATCACCAGCAAAAGCTACCTGGCAGCCAAGGTGTGTACAAATCGGAGAAAGTGCGATGATTTCGCCACTTTCTGTTTTGTATACCCATGCTGAAAGTGTTTCTTCAAATTCGTACCAAGCATCTTGTGTTTGTTTCTTAAAGTCGACACGTTGCGGCTCAGTCGTGATGTCATCAAGACTCATTACTTTTACTTTGTCGCCTGCTCCAGATTTTTTCAAAACCGGATCGATCGCAAAGTTGACCATCGGACTGATCAATGTTGCCGCCATAAAGCCACCTACTCCAGTCAGTGTGTACGTTAAGAACTGACGGCGCGTGACTTTTGACCCATTTTGAGCCATTTCGTTCCCCCCTCATTCGTGTGCATAACCCCATAATTCTTTATGCATTCTTCACAAAAATTTCTCACTCAACAAAATAGTATATCAATAAAACCTCTACGTCAACCGCTTCATGTCGCCATCCAACGGCTCGAAAGTTCCGTGATAACTTGTGTCGCAAAATTTTGTACCATCGTATGCGCCTGATCGCTCGTCATCGCTCCTAGCGCTAACGGCGGCACGAACAAAATTGGCAATTCATACGGCTTAAAACGGACGTCTGATGCAATGAACAAAACGTGAGAAAATCCGGATGTTTCCGCTTTTTCCACTACATCTTTCGCTAATTCTACACCAGCTTCCACATCGGTGTAACTGATTGTCGGGCTGAGCATCGTTCGACCAGATAATTGACGTTCTGTCTCGACCGTAACGGCATGAATGACTTCATAGCTTTCGGCTTTACGAACCATATCCTCACCAAACGCCAATTCTGCGAGCGGAACGATGAGCGTATCGACGTATTGTCGTTCGGCAATCGAGCGTAGTGCCCCTTGACTATCGAACCTCATCTTTTCCCTCCTCTCCAACTGATCTCATCATGTCTATTGTATCGTACATGACTTCGTTCACGTTTCAAACTTATGAACGAACTGTGAAATAATTGTGTATTCCTACGTTATTAATATACCAAAAAACAAGCGCCTACCGGAACGGAAGCGCTTGTTTTTTTCAAAATAATTTAGATGCCCGTACTTGGTGAAGCTGACTCGTCAAATTGCGAAATAGATTTTCGTCTCGGCGATCGAGTGCTTTATCGATTTCAATCAATAGTCGCTCCTCTTCAAATTGGGCAACCGAGGCTTGAATGACCGTCTGGGCAGAGGAAGAAACTTCATCCTTCACTTCTGCCACCGGCTCAAACGGATTCTGTTCCACGATATCGATCCAGTTCTCGTCAATCATCATGCCCTGGAAGTTCAATTCCACATAGATCGGCCCATCGTGCAGACGGATGTCGTGATAAGCCTTCTCAGGATTCATGGTCACAAGGTCTCCCCGTCGATATCGAAACGGTTCACCGTCAAATCCGTACGCCGTCATTACAAGACTTCGCGGCGAGACCGAGGCGTTCGTGACGAAATGAACGTTGCCAAGCTTATCGGGATGTCTCAACCAATAGTCAAGAATCCACTTTGCTTCACGTTTCCGAAGTGTATGATGAGCGACAAATCGCTTCAAAAAATTCCGTTTCCGCTCGACCATCTGACCTCATTCCCTTCCCTTTATCATTCTACGTCATCAGACAATTGTTCGAGCTGGTCTTCGAGCACTTGGCGATCTTCAAGGTCGACCACCAATGCAAGCGATTGCTCGACCACACGTCGCGCGTCTTGTCTACGACCTTCCTCTATCAACAGTGTAGCCCATTCTGTCACAAATGACACGTCCTCTTTCATCATCGGCTCAATCGAGGCATATAAACTGACTGCTTCTGCATATTCTTCAAGCTCATATTTCGCTTTCGCCTTGTACCAAGTCATAAGCGGCGATGACGCATGATCTTCAAGTGCATCTATTGTTTCGAGGACGTCATCGATTTCTCCTGCTTCGAATAAAATCGATAAGATCAATTCTGTCGCTTGTAGCGATTCCGGATTCAAAACGAGTGCTTCCCGAAGCTCTTTAATGGCCCCTTCACGGTTTCCGAGTTTGAGGAGCAATTTCGCTTTGACGTGACGAAGTTCGTCATTATAGTCGTCACGCGTGATTCCTTGGTCTACGATTTCAAGCGCTTCTTCCGTCTGTCCAAGCGCGTCTAATGCTTCGGTGTACGGGAGATAGAGCGACGTAAAGTCCGGGTCCATTGCCTGGAGCTCTTTAAATTGCTTGATAGCGACTTCTTCTCGCCCGATCCGGTGAGCTGTCATGGCATGTCCAAAGACAGTATTTAAATCGCGATGTGTTGCTTTTTCATACTCTTCAAGCGCCTCTTCGAATGATCCGACCATCGTGAGTGCTTCCGCATAATCCGCTTGGTAATCAATTTCAGCCGGTAATTTCATTTTCGGAAGTCGCGCATAAAGCGGAATGGCTTGTTCAAACGAACCAGTCGATGCATACAATTCCGCTAACCCGTAAATGAGTAACGGTTCGTCCGGGTTCTTTTCAAGTGCTTCCATCAGTTTTTTCACGGCTACTTCATCGAGCCCTTGAGATTGATACAAATCTGCTAACAAGACGAGACTTCTCACTTGCGTCTCGGCGTCATCTGACTTGATTTTCTCTAACACTGCAATCGCCTCTTCTTCGCGGTCACTGTCTAAATATGCCTCCGCGAGTGAGAGAGCGACGTTCGGGTCCCCTTCGTAGTCGACGTATAATTTTGATAGGACGTCGGTCGCACGGTCGGCAAGACCAAGTTCTAAATACAAGTCGGCGATTGCGAGGCGATCGTCATCGGACCCTTCTTTTTCAAGTTCTTCTATATGCGCAAGAGCATGTTCAGTCTCTCCTGATTCAAGCATCTCGATTATATGTGTTAGTGCTGCTTCATCTAGCATGTTTCGTCCTCCTGGCCTTCGGTTTGTCGTTATTCTATCTCACGCTGAATCCGTTGTAAATCTTGACGGAAGTCGGGATAGCTGACATCGGACGCATCGATGCCTTCAATTTGGATGGTATCCTCTGTGACGAGTGATGCGATTTGTAACATCATCGACAGACGATGGTCACCATATGTTGAGACGTTTCCGCCATGAATACGACTCGGTTTTACGATAAATCCGTCCTCTCTTCCAACGATGTCCACGCCTAGTTTACGTAACTCCGAGACGACCACGTCAATCCGATCGGTCTCTTTCACTCTCAGTTCCGCTGCGTCTTTCACGATGGATGGTGAATTCGCCTGTGAGGCGACGAGCGCAAATAACGGTAATTCATCGATTTGCGACGGGATCATTTCCCCTTCGACGACCGTACCAGACAGCTCACTCGACGTCACGGTAACATCGCCGACCACTTCCTCACCGACAGTTCGTTCATTGGAAATGACAACACTCGCACCCATGCGCTCGAGTGTACGTAAAAATCCGATTCTTGTCTCATTCAAACAGACGTCCGTCGTCGTGACCGAACTGTTCGGTACGATCGCTGCTCCTGCCCAGAAAAAGGCAGCCGATGAAGGGTCTGCTGGCACATCGACCGTCGCGCCGTTCAGACGAGTCGGTTCAATGCGAATCACACGTATCCTTTCTTCTTCATCAACGGATAGGTTCGCCCCAAAGAGTGGCAACATTCGCTCAGTATGATCTCTAGACAACATCGGCTCACGCACAATTGTCGTTCCTTCAGCACGTAACCCTGCGAGAAGGACCGCCGATTTCACTTGGGCACTCGCAACCGGTAACGTATAGTCGATGGATTGTAGCGTTTTCCCTTCGATCACGAGAGGTGCCACATCTCCTGTTACGGCCGCCCCCATTTCACGTAGTGGTGCTGTGACGCGTCGCATCGGACGTTTCGATAGGGATTCATCGCCCACGAGTTCAAATGAACCATCATATCCAGACAAGAGCCCAAGCAACAAGCGCATCGTCGTCCCCGAGTTCCCACAGTCAAGTCGTGCCGAGCGAGGAGTTTCTACACCCGTAATGACGAGTTCGTCTTGTCGTTCGGTCACGTGTGCTCCGAGTAATTGAATGATGTCGAGTGTCGAACGACAATCGGCACCGAGGAGCGGATGCAATACACGCGTCGTCCCAGTCGCCATCATGCCGAATAAAAGCGCACGATGGGTGATCGATTTATCACTCGGAACACGGATTGTACCGTTTAAACTCATCGTTCCCACCATCCTTTCATCTGTTCAAATGTATGTTGAATCTGCTCTAGCGGTACTGCTTCAACGGCAATCGAGTCACGAAGCAAGACAAATCGGATTTCTCCGTGTCGATTCTTTTTATCACGAGTCATTTTTTCAACGTAATGGTCGAACGGTTTCCAGTCAATCGGCGTGACGTCGTTCATACGGATCCACTCAAACAACCGTCTCGCCCGCGACTCGTCATTCGATAGTAAAAAGGCAAATACCATCCCATGCAAAACCGCTTCACCGTGAGGAATACGATACGCCTCGACAGATTCTAGTGCATGCCCAAACGTATGCCCGAAGTTGAGCCAAGCGCGAATACCTTGTTCCCGCTCATCTGTCTCGACAATCGCTCGTTTCACTTCAATACCGCGAGCGAGCCATGTGATCCAATCTATCTTTACAAGTCCAGTCAGTGCGAAAAACAAGTCGTCCTCGAAAGAGGATTCGAGGACGTAACGTGATAAATACGCATGTTTTAGCAGTTCACCGATGCCACTTCGCACTTCATGTACCGGCAAGGTTTCAAAACGAGAGACGTTATAATAGACGCCCACCGGTTGATAGAAAGAACCAATCGCATTTTTCGCGAGCGGATGATTGACGGCGACTTTACCTCCGACAGCCGAATCGTGAGCCAAAATCGTCGTCGGGACTTGTATGTAAGGAACACCGCGCATATAGACACTCGCTAAAAATCCAGCTAAATCGCCAACCATCCCGCCACCGAAAGCAATAATCAGGGTGTGACGGTCACATCCGTGCCTCAATCCTTCCGAGACAAGCTGATCGAGCCGCGATAACGACTTCGACGCATCACCGGCTTCGACGACAGACCAAACGACGCGCGAATGAACGTGTTTTAACTTTTCGAGGAACGATTCCCCGTAAAGTGAATCGACATGTTCGTCCGTAATGACCCAGAGCATCGAGGCATGTGACCAATCATTTGTTCCAATCCAACGATCTTCATTGTCGACCACGACGTTGTACGGGGTCGATGCTGTTATCGGAATGGTCACCATACACGCAACTCCTCCCGATATTCATCGACCCGACGTTTGATTCGTTCCATCGTATCGTGACCGAACGTCTCACATACTTCCTTCGCAATTTCGAACGCGATGACCGCCTCGACGACGAGTGATGCTGCAGGAACAGCACATGAGTCACTCCGTTCAATTTGAGCGAGGAACGCCTCTTTCGTATCAATATCGACCGATTGAAGTGGTTTATAGAGCGTCGGGATCGGTTTCATGACCGCTGAACAGAGGATCGGCATTCCCGTTGTCATCCCGCCTTCAAAGCCCCCGAGGTGATTACTGAGTCGCGTATACCCGTCGTCACCGTAAGCAATCGGGTCCATCACTTCTGATCCAGGTCGATATGCCATGTCAAAACCGTCTCCGAACTCCACACCTTTAAATGCGTTGACACTCATGACAGCCTGCGCAATTTTCGCATCCAGTTTCCGGTCGTATTGCACGTAGGAACCAAGTCCAGGAACGACACCATGCACTTCCGTACAGACGATGCCGCCAATCGAGTCTCCGTTTGACTTCGCTTCATCGATGCGACGCATCATTCGCTCGGCGGCTACCTCGTCAAGCGTTCGGACAGGTGAAGCATCGATGATTTCTTTTGCTTCTTGAAGTGATTCGAACGCACGCGTTTCCGCCTCTTCCCCGCCGATTACTTTTACATAACTGAAGAGGGACACCCCGACTTGTTCGAGCAACTGTTTACAGAAGGCACCGACCGCGACACGTGCAGCCGTCTCCCTTGCACTCGAGCGTTCCAAGACGTCACGTAAATCACGATGGTCATATTTCATCCCACCGACCAAGTCGGCATGACCTGGTCTCGGCCGCGAGACACGTCGTTTGACTTCGAGGTCGTCATCGATCGGCTCGGCTTGCATGACGTGCTTCCAATGGGTATGATCTTTATTCTCAATCCAAAATGTAATCGGAGCACCTGTTGTCTTACCGTGTCGTATACCTGAACGAACATCTACCTGGTCTGATTCGATTTGCATGCGACGTCCTCGTCCATATCCAGACTGACGCTTTTTCAATTCTATGTTGATTTGATATAAATCTATAGCTAGACCGGCAGGGGCACCTTCAATGATGACCGTCAGTCCCGGACCATGTGATTCACCAGCTGTCAAATAGCGCATCCGCTCACCTCATCCATCTATTTTTTCGTAAAAGAAACTTTGTTTCATCGCATACCCGTAACGCTTCGGCTGGAAGATTTGTTCCGTTCCACCGACGAATAAAACCCCTCCTGGGCGAAGTGCACGTTGAAACGAGGTATATACTTTTTCTTTTGCTTCTTCCGTGAAGTAAATCAATACGTTCCGACAGACAATTAAATCAAAGTTACGTTCATACACGTCTGCCAACAAATTATGTTTTTTGAACGATACCAGTTGTTTGATTTCATCTGAAATGAAATAATCGTCTCCACGACGCGTGAAGTAACGGTTTTTAAACTCATCTGGTAAGTCGATGAGTGCACGTTCGTGATACTTCCCTTGTTTCGCCTTTTCGATGACAATGTCATCTAAATCAGTGGCCATAATTGAAAATTGAGAAGGCGCTAGATGTTTGGACAATAACATGGCGAGAGAATAGGGTTCCTCTCCTGTCGAGCATGCTGCACTCCATACACGAAGTTTGCCTTGACCCGAACGAATCAAGTGAGGCAATATATCCTCCTCGAGCTGTTGCCATCGAATTGGATTACGGTAAAACTCACTCACGTTGATGGTCATCCGATCAAGGAACTCCTCATATAGCTGACGATCTGTGTCCATTGCCTTTAAATACTCTAGAAACGACGCATAACCCTTCTTCTCGCGCAAGGCGACCATCCGACGCTTCATTTGCGCCTCTTTATATAAATTCAAGTCAATTCCAGACTTGATATAAAACTTTTTTACGAAGATGGCATAATCATTCATCACCAATTTCAACCTCAATTCTCTCTCATTTCCTCTTTCTACTGACCACTTGGTTTTGAAGGGAACCAAAAAGGGACAGGTTTCCCCGTCCCTCGATTCGTCATGAAACGTGTGAGGCAACTCCTGCGAACCAAAGTGCCAATTCGCGTTCCGCGCTGTCCACACTATCAGAACCATGAATCACGTTTTGTGACATCGTCGATGCAAAATCACCACGAATTGTTCCTGGTTGTGCATCTAGTGGTTTTGTCTTCCCAATCATGAGACGAGAGACGGCGACGATGTCTTCCCCTTCCCATTCCATCGCGACGACCGGACCAGAAGTCAAAAACTCTACCAATTCACCAAAGAACGGTTTTTCTTTATGCTCTGCGTAGTGTGCCTCAGCGACCTCAACTGACGGAGTCACCATTTCGAGACGGTTCAACGTATATCCTTTGTTTTCAAAGCGTGAGATGATTTCCCCAATCAATCCACGTTTAACCCCATCCGGTTTAACCATTAAAAATGTCTTTTCCATTCCCCAAATCCCCCTAAGTCAATAAATGTGTACGATGTACGTATTTAGTGTACACGCTCCAGCACTTTTTTGAAAGGGGTTACATGGGCAATTACCATTTGCGCTTCCCGATATATTGTGCGATTTCAATCAACGATTGCTTGTCAGGGACATCCGGTAACCCATCAAGTCGATGAATAGCACGTTCGACGTATCGGTCAATTGTACGTTGGCTACGTTCTAACGTCCCATTTCGTTGCACTTCACGGACGAGTGACTTCGTCATATCCGTGTCTGTCGAGGCGTTCACCTGACGAAGACGTTCATAAAAAGTTGGGTCCTCTGATGAATAGAAAAGCGGTAATGTTTTATGACCGTGTCTTAAATCTTCTCCGACCGGTTTGCCGAGTTGGAAACTCTTAGCTGTAAAGTCTAGTAAATCATCCGTCATTTGGAATGCCATCCCGATGTCATATCCGAATAGACTTAGCTGTTTGACGACTTGAGGAGAAGCTCCTGAAATGACAGCGCCTGCTGCACAACTCGTTTCAATCAGAAGGGCAGTCTTTCGTGCTATCCGATCTAAATATCGCTTAGGCGACTGACCCCATTCGTATTGATCCTGAATTTGATTGATTTCACCGACACAAATCCGCTCCATCGTATCCGCCATGATTCGCATCACTTCGGGGGACTCGATTTCGGAGACGAGACGAATCGCCTCTCCAAATAGTGTATTTCCGGTATACATCGCAACGGTCTCATCATAACGCTCCATGACGGTCGGTTTCCCCCTACGGAGCATCGCATCATCGATGACATCGTCATGAACGAGTGATGCCATGTGAATCAATTCAAGACTTGAGGCAACTTTCGTCAAACGGATATCCTTCGTCTCACCGAATCCTGCGCTTAATAAAACAAATGCCGGTCGGATGCGTTTACCACCAGCATCAAGTAGTTGGCGAGATGCCGATTCAATAACAGGGTGGTCCGTCCTGACTCGACTAGATAGAAATTGATCAATTTGATCAATTTCTCGGTTCATATGACGATAAAGTCGCTTCAAAGACATGTTTCACCACTTCTTTCCTAGATGCATGGCACATGCACCTCCGGAGAATGTCTTTACTTCGACTTGTTCGAACCCGGCATCTTCAAACATACGTTTGAGCGTCAAACGGTCTGGGAACTGGTCGGTCGATTCTTGTAACCATTTGTATTGATCGTATGAACCGGCGAATACTTTACCGAATAAAGGCATGACTGTCCCAAAATAGAAGCGGTACAATTCTTTGAAAAGCGGTGCCGTCGGTTGACTCGTTTCAAGACAAACGACCGTCCCACCTGGTTTTAAGACGCGATGCATTTCACGTAAAACCGTCATGTAGTCCGGAACGTTTCGAAGTCCGAAGCCGATTGTGACGTAATCGAACGAATTGTCTCCAAACGGCAACGCCATCGCATTACCATGGAGTAACTCGATTGTCGGCAACGACTTCACTTTTTCTTCTCCCACTTTCAGCATGTTCTCTGAAAAGTCGAGACCTTTGACGACTCCTGTGTTTCCTGCAGCTTCCGCCAATTGAATTGTCCAGTCAGCTGTCCCGCAACAAACATCTAGACATTTAGCCCCCGGAAAGACGTTCATTTTCTTCATCGTTGTCCGTCGCCACCACTTGTGAAGTCGGAAGCTGATAATCGAGTTCATCGTATCGTAGCTCGGAGAAATGGACTGAAATACTTCGTATACTTTTTGCTCTTTTTCTATCGGTTGCAACGTGTAACATCCTTTCCGTTCTAAGCGACCGCGTGCGCGAGCAACTTCGTGAGCTGCTCCTTTTGGTCTTGTCTGAGCGCTGTCGCTTTCTTATCAATCATTCGTTTCCCACTTGTTGTCAAATAAGGTTGTTCGATCAGCTCGGAAAGTGTTTGAATCAATCCGACGTTCGCTTCGAGCCAAATGTTCATCGAGACGTTTTTCTCGAGCAGTAATGTACACTTCGCCGCATTGACGCGTTGTACAGACTGTCCGAATCGGTCACTATATGACGCTGGAAAAGCCGTCAAGATTTTATAAAACTGAGCCGAGGCAAAGTCACCTGCGAGCACTTTTAATTGGCGCTCTAGCGACCCTTTCGGACTGCTGTTCACTTGATCATGCAATTCGAGCGCTTGATGTGCGAAATAGGTTGCCATCACGAGTTGTCGATGCTCAATCGATTCCAAATCAATCATCTCGACCATCCAACGAAGCAACAGCATGTCGACCGTTGGGACAACCTCGTGTTTCGTCAAATAGGGATGATTCATACGTTGTTCGATTTGACGAGCAAGGTCTGTGACAACGAATTCATTTGTCAACTGTTCCATGCTATCCCCCCTCGTCCACTTCATTGTCATTCTGACATAGTATAGCACATTTTTGTCACATTCACGTCATTCGAACTCGCAAACCCAACAAAAAAAGCCGCCATTCGGCGACTTATGTATTGCAGATTACTTGACCGCATCTTTGAGCGCTTTACCTGCTTTGAATGCAGGAACTTTGCTCGCTGGGATTTCGATATCTTCTTTTGTACGTGGGTTGCGACCTTTACGGGCAGCACGCTCACGAACTTCAAAAGTACCAAAACCGATCAATTGAATTTTCTCACCGTTTTGGAGTGCTTCAGTGATAGATTCGAATGTAGCTTCTACAACTACTGTAGCTTCTTTTTTCGAAACGTTTGCTTTCTCCGCTACTGCTTGGATCAATTCAGTTTTGTTCATCACGATTCACCTCCTCTCACTAGGAGTTTACGGGATTAATCATATCGTACAAACGTTGATATGACAACATTTTTTGCATGATTTCACGACATTCACCTTCAAAACAAGCTCAGTTGTTTAAAAAAACGACTTCCCCTTGTTCATCTATTGTATAGCCTTGTGAATAAGCAGGGGCGAATGGAGCGTCTTCATACAGCAAATAACGAATGTCTTCGCCGATTACTGGCGACTCATCCGTATTTTGAAGCGCTTCCTTCACGTCTTCTCGATAGTCCACAAATAATTGTCCGGTGCCGTCCACATAGATCGGGAGCTCACGGTCCGAGTAAGGACTCGGGATAACCGGCTCCTCTGGGACAAAAAGTTTATCGTAGTCAAGCGTGAACTGATTCTTTCCGAGTGATCCATCGAACGGGAACTTCCCTTCTTTCGCTCGAAACGCGGTGATATTTGTTTGAAGTTGCTGTAGCCGTTCCGATACGCGTAAATCAATCAATTTGACGGTCGGTTCCGTTTCGACATCTACGAGAATGTATTGGAACAACCCACCGCCTTCGAAACTATTTGCAGGAGGGTCGGCTAGATATCCTGGTACGAGTCGGGCAAACTCGATTGGATAGCGTTCCATAAGTGGCGTTTCCGCAGGTTTTGTTTTGATTGGTAAGACGCCAGATTGTTCACGATATGCATCGACCGCACTTTGCACGGTGTTCAACTGATCCTCATATGGAATATTGTTGCCCCGTTCCGAATCCGGAAACATACATCCTGCCAACAAAGTCGTCAGCGCCAAGCTGACAGCAATGATACTTTTTTTCATGGTCTATCCTCCCGTCGGTCCTGAGACGACGACAAAAATCATAATAACTGTTCCAAATAAGAAAATGATGAACGCAATCAGGCGCACAAGCGTCGCAAACCATCCGGTCAGTTTCGTGTGACTGATGGCGACCATCAAAGCAGCAACGGCAAAAGCACCGATCCCTGCAAATGAAATCCACATTTTAATGAGTGACGGTGTCACGTCTATCCCCCTACTTTCTCTATGTTCTCCAGACTTCAAGTGTAGCAAAAAAAAGCGAGGAACTGAACGAAAACGTCAGTTCCTCCCTGAAGTATTATTCTTCAAAATGAAACACTTGTTCCATCTCATGCTTTTGTGGGCGTCTCATGAGTTTTTTCACTTCATCATGAGGACTCTTGCCTTCGAACAACACGTTATAGAGTGCTTCTGTGATTGGCATCTCGACTCCCGCCTCTTTCGCAAGAGAGTGTGCTGCCTCACAAGCGCGGACACCTTCAACGACCATTCCCATGTTTCCAAGAACGTCTTCAAGCTTTTCACCGCGTCCGATTGCATTTCCGGCCCGCCAGTTTCGGCTATGTTGTGACGTCGCCGTCACAATCAAGTCACCGATTCCAGTCAATCCTGAGAAAGAAGCTGGATTCGCTCCAAGTTTCACCCCAAGACGGGCGATTTCAACAATCCCGCGGGTCATGAGCGCAGCTTTCGCATTGTCCCCATAACCAAGCCCGTCGGTCATACCTGCCGCAAGGGCAATAATATTTTTAAGCGCCCCACCGTACTCGGCACCAACGACATCCGAGTTTAAGTAAACTCGGAATTGATCGTTAGTGAGTAGCTCCTGCACTTCGTCAGCGACATCAAGGTCCTCACAAGCGATTGTGATGGTCGTCGGTTTACGTACAGCGACTTCTTCTGCGTGAGTCGGACCGGTCAAGACACCGATTGCGCGACGCTTCGATGGATCGATTTCTTCCGCGATGATCTCCGAAAGACGCTTATGCGTTTTCGGTTCGATTCCTTTTGCGGCATGAACGATGGTGACCGGTTCCTTCAACAGCGTGTTCAACTGTTTTGAGACAGGGCGAATCGCAGAACTCGGCACGACGAGGAAGATGATGCTACGTCCGTCGAGTGCTTCGTTCAAATCCGTCGTGGCGCGAATCGATTCCGGTAACGGTGCATCTTTTAAATAAAACGAGTTCGTGTGCGACGAATTGATTTCATCCACGTGTTCTTGTTCACGTCCATAGAGCAGGACGTCATGACCATTGTCCGCTAATACGAGCGAGATGGCCGTTCCCCAACTTCCCGCTCCGATGACAGCTACGTTTGCCATAAGTGGCACCCCCGTTATTAGTTTTTCTGACGAGCCACGATATGAATCGGCGTCCCGGTGAAGTCAAATGCTTTACGAATTTGATTATCTAAATAACGTTTATACGAGAAATGCAACAACTCAGGGTCATTGACGAACAAGACGAACGTCGGCGGCTCGATCGCAACTTGAGTCGCGTAGTTGATCTTCAAGCGTTGCCCTTTATCGGTCGGTGTCGGGTTCATCGCGACCGCATCGACGATGACGTCGTTCAATACGCTCGTCGAGATGCGACGGCGATGTGTTTCTGCCACTTGTTTGATGACAGGCAA
Organism: Exiguobacterium sp. s34; assembly: GCF_018617435.1. Taxonomy (NCBI): domain Bacteria; kingdom Bacillati; phylum Bacillota; class Bacilli; order Caryophanales; genus Exiguobacterium; species Exiguobacterium sp. s34. Next base: position 83,408 of record NZ_JACSKE010000002.1, read on the forward strand.
TAATGTCTGCAACCGTTTCGACGTAAGTGCTGACAAGAAGACAATCGGTGCATAATCAAGGAATAAGAATTCTTGACGAATCTTCTCTTCCATCTTCTTCATCGTCTTATCATCTTTTTCGACTGCATCCCACTTGTTGACGACGATGACAATCGCTTTCCCGGCTTCATGCGCGAGACCGGCAACACGTTTATCTTGTTCGATAATCCCTTCCTCACCGTCGAGGACGACGAGGACGACGTTCGAACGTTCGATTGCCTTTTGAGCGCGCATGACGCTATATCGTTCCGTCGATTCATAAACTTTTCCGCGTTTACGCATACCTGCCGTATCGATGATGACGTACTCTTGACCGTCACGTGTGAACGGTGTATCAATCGCGTCACGCGTCGTTCCGGCGATATTCGAGACGATGACACGGTCTTCTCCAAGAATCGAGTTCGTCAAACTAGACTTCCCGACGTTCGGGCGCCCGATTAACGAGAACTGAATGACATCTTCGTTATATTCAAATTCATCCTTTTCAGGGGCGAGTTCGAATACTTGATCCAACAAGTCTCCAAGACCCAAACCGTGTGTACCCGAGATTGGGAACGGGTCACCGAATCCGAGTGAATAAAATTCATACATGAGATCTCGCATTTCAAAGTTATCCACTTTGTTGACGGCAAGAACGATTGGTTTGTTCGAACGGAACAACAAGTTCGCTACTTCTTCATCAGCTGCCGTGATCCCTTCACGACCGTTCACCATAAAGATGATGACATCTGCTTCATCGATGGCGAGTTCAGCCTGATGACGCATTTGAACGAGCAACGGCTCGTCCCCTACTTCAATCCCACCTGTATCAATCAAATGGAACTTACGGTTTAACCACTCTCCTGTGCCGTAAATACGGTCACGTGTGACACCCGGTTTATCATCGACGATCGAGACACGATCTCCGATGATGCGGTTAAAAATTGTGGATTTCCCGATATTCGGACGGCCAACGATGGCCACTGCTGGAATTCCCATAAAAACACCTCACTAATCTTTCTATCAAAATTTCATCATTTCAACATTTCGAAACGCAACTCACCTATCATATCACAGGCAAAATTAAGTGACCATACAAAAAGAAGCGGGAGCATGACTCCCGCTTGAACGATCATCTTATTTAGAGTCGTCCGAAGAGTCATCACCTGTCAATTCAGAGACAGAGAATCCTCCTTGGTCGCTATATTCGTCGAGTAATGCTTGATCATCATCTTGACGAGTCGGTTCAGATGATTCGAGTGCACGCATCGACAATGAGATTTTCTTATCATCGAGATGAACGTCTAACACTTTCACCTTCACTTCTTGACCTTCTGATAACACTTCAGATGGCGTCGCGATGTGACGGTTCGCAATTTGCGAAATATGAAGGAGACCTTCCACTTGCGGTGCAACCTCAACGAACGCACCGAACGTCACGAGACGTTTGACGGTTCCTTCGATCACATCACCTGGTTGAATCTGCCCTTCAATCGTCTCCCATGGGCCAGGCTGTGTTTCTTTAATTGAGAGCTTCACTTTTTCATTATCTAAGTCGAGACCAAGGACTTTCACTTTGACGCGGTCGCCTTCAGTCACAACATCACTTGGCTTCTCGACACGGCTATGCGCCATTTCTGAGATGTGGACGAGTCCATCCACTCCACCGATGTCAACGAACGCACCGAAGTCTGTCAAACGTTGAACCGTTCCTTCGATTACTTGACCGACTTCAAGTGATTCAAGCGTCTCAGATTTCTTCGCGCTCATCTCTGCTTCGACAACTGCTTTATGTGACAAGATGACGCGATTTTTCTCGCGATCGATCTCGACGACTTTTACGGTAATTGGTTTGTTCAAGTATGACGAGAAGTCTTCTACGAAGTGACTTTCGACAAGAGATGCCGGGATAAATCCACGGATTCCAATATCGACGACAAGACCACCTTTGACCTTATCTTTCACCATCACTTCAAACACTTCACCCGATTCGAATTTTTCGACGATTCGATCCCATGCTGCCTCGGCATCAACGTCTTTTTTCGAAACGACCACTTCTTCGTCCGTGACTTTTTTAACTTTGACACGAATCTCGTCGTTCACTTGGAGTGATTCGTTTAAATCGTCTAGATGCATGCTTGATACTTCGCTAATTGGCAAAATCGCTTCGGTCTTATAACCGATATCGATCAGCGCTTGCTTGTCCTCGATTTTGACGACTGTTCCGGTCACAATCTGACCACGATTAATTTCAAAATCAGGCATATCTTTCATTTCTTCGACCATTCCAACACTACCCCCTCACGATGAGTACAAAAAGGAGCGCCATGAGGCGCTTACACCTAGTATAAATCTCTTATAATTCCGAGAATTTGTCAAGGCGTTATGAAGATTGTACCTCTATTGAAAGAAGTTTAAACCTCAATTCCCGAGTCCCGTGATTACTTCGTGAATGAATGTGTCAAATAAAGGTCGGCGATCGTATCCATGATTAAGTCGGCCGCCTCTTGTGCGCTCGCCTTACGTTCTTTCAAAGGAGTCAAATCAATCGGCTTCCCAATCACGACACGCAATTTCGTACGGAACTTATATTTACCAATGATGGCAATCGGTAAAATATGCGCATCCGAACGCATCGCAAAGAAACCAACGCCAGCTTGAGCCTTTCCTAATGTCCCGTCTTTAGAACGTGTACCTTCAGGAAAAATCGAAATGACCTCTTCTTCTTTCAGCTTTTGAAGAACGACTCGTAGCGCCTGACGGTCACCTTCCCCTCGTGATACCGGAATCTGTCCCGCTCGGTTCAAAATATGCTTCAGTACGGGAACACTAAATAATTCCTTTTTAGCAAAGAATCGCAATGGACGCTCTTTTGGAATCGCACATGCAAGAAGGACCGGGTCCCAGTTTGACTGGTGATTCGAACAAACGAGGATTGACCCATCTTTCGGGACATGCTCGCGTCCGATGAACTCGACACGGAACGATATACGTTGGATGATGTTGACGACGCCTCTCGCCATCCGATACATTCCAAACGGACCATTGTTCAACGGCTTACTCATGCTTTCACCTCTTCAATTAATCGTTCAATCGCTAAGACGACCCCATCAATGGACAACGTCGTCGTATCAAGATAATGGGCATCCTCCGCTTGACGGAGAGGAGCGACTTCGCGTTCTGAATCTCGTTTGTCGCGAAGGGCGATCTCTTCTTTCAATTGCTCGTAATCGCTAGGGATTCCTTTTGATACGTTTTCCTCGTGACGGCGGCGTGCTCGTTCTTCGACAGAAGCGGTCATGAATACTTTCAAATCAGCGTTCGGTAACACGTGCGTGCCGATATCGCGTCCATCCATGACGACACCGCCATGTTTTGCTAAATCGCGTTGTAAATCCATCAACGCATCCCGCACTTCCGGTTGACGTGCGACAAAACTGACATTATTCGTCACTTCACTCGAGCGAATGACGTCAGTCACTTCCTCGTCACCATCAAATACACGTTGTCCTTCGTCCGACGGAACGAGACGGATTGACATGTTCTCAATCATCTTCGCAAGAGCTGGACCATCTTCAAGGTTAACCCCTTCGTTTAACGCACGGTATGTGACCGCTCGATAGATCGCTCCTGTGTCAATATAGACATAGCCTAATTGTTTCGCCAGCGATTTGGCGATTGTACTTTTCCCGGCACCAGCCGGTCCATCTAAAGCAATTTGTAACGATGTTTTCATACAAAACGGGTATCGAGTGCGCCCGATACCCTCCTCCTCTCGGTCTATAATCCCGAGAACATCATAACAGTTTTTTATCTTGAAGAAAATACAGACCCTGTCCGTTTACGAGCTTCGAGTTGAACGCGGAAGCAGTATCGTAAAATCGTTTCTTGGTCACGAGGCGTCAAATCCTCAAAAGCTAAAGAAAGTTCTTGCTTCACTTCTTGCTTATGTATCCGTACGAGTCGACTCTTCACTCGAAAGAGCTTTGGTGACCCCTGCTCGTCTTCAATTCGGAAAACGACGATGAGCGATTCATCCACTTCAATCGGGACACGATTCGCAATGATTTTCATTCCGCCAGCTGATACGTCAAGCGACGTCGTCTCGAATGATTCGAAGTCCGCCCCGTCAGCCGCAACGACTGTCACGTCAATCATTTCAGGGACGCGCAAATATTCCCGCCGTTGAATCCGTTTGATCTTTTTCTCATCCGGCATTTTGAACGCATAGCGAATCGTCATCTGCGCATCGCTGATTCGTTTCACAACTTTCGTATCGAATGCAAACAATTGGTTATCCCCTTTAAAGAAGTAGACTCGCATCTCCTCCTCTTCATGTAAAAAGAACGTTTTGAGCGTCGTCATGTCACTCGGAGATTCGATCCAAACCACTTGGTCCACGATGGCAGCAATTTTAGTTTTCCCCTCGTTGCGTCCTTCTACTTCAATTCTTAATTCTTGTCCTTCTTTCAGCATTAGCATGTTCCCCTTTATTTAAATTGACGACGATTGGACAGGTTGGCAGCTCGAACGAGTAATAGAGCCACCATCCATAAAATGACGATATAGAGCACGGCTGGCAACTTATGATCCGGTTCTAAAATTAAAATCAAATCAAACGTCCCATGGATGACCGTCGCAGAGAAGATCGCCATAAACAGCCACACCCGCTCACGTGCCGAATGTTTGGCTCGTCCCAAACAATAACCCATGACGACCGCAAACAATGCATGCCCGCTCACCGGCAAGATGGCCCGCCAAATGGCGATTTCTAATGAATCGTACACCCATAAGTATAAAAAATTCTCCAACGTCGCGAAGCCTAATGAGCAGGCGACCGCATAGAGAATCCCGTCGTAGTAATCATCAAAGACTTTATGTATATATATTGTATAATAAATCATAAACCATTTAAAAAACTCTTCGAGTAAGGCAGTGGTGACATATGCCTGCCAAAACGGCCCAGTCAGCACCCCTTCTTCAACGAACGCATATTGGATAAACATGATCGGGAAAACGAGAACGGCCCCGGCCACGAAAGAACGAATCACATATCCGAGCGGTTCTGCTTCCAATTCATGGCGAAGATAGAAGTAGGAAAGAAGGGCAAGCCCTGGTGCAACCGCAGACAAGGCGATTGCGATCATGACGCATCTCTCCTTTCTCTCATTAGCATACACTGAATTGTCTGAAAGAAAAAGTGTAGAACGCCTAGAAAATGGAAATATCCTTAAAAAATATTAGGAGGTCATTTATGAATCATTTATTACTCATTCACACAGGCGGTACGATCGCCATGTCTCAATCTGGCACAGGTCACGTCGAACCAAGCGATGTGAACCCGATTGATGCCACACTTCCGAAAGCGACGGACATCGCAAAAATCACGACAAAGCATTTTTCAAATATCCCATCTCCACATATGACACCAGATAAAATGCTTGAACTGGCTCAATTCATTCAACATGAATTGACACAAGACACGTATGACGGGGTCGTGATTACGCACGGAACCGATACACTAGAAGAGACGGCATATTTCTTACAGATCACGCTCGGCGCACCAGTCCCGATCGTATTGACAGGAGCAATGCGTTCCTCGAACGAGGTCGGATCCGACGGAGAATTCAATTTGATCACTGCTCTTCGAGTCGCGAAAAGCGAGGCGGCTCGCGGAAAAGGTGTTCTCGTCGTGTTCAATGGAGAGATTCACTCGGCATTCAACGTCACAAAAACACACACATCATCCGTTGATACATTTAAGTCGGTTCATTTTGGAAATGTGGGTATGGTCACAAAGGACCACGTACTCATCTATAGTCAACCGGCGACAAGACAGCCCAAAATGATTCCGTCCATCTCAAAACGGGTAGCAGTGTTAAAAGTCGTTGCAGGAATGGAGCCTGATTTGCTTGAATCTGTGATGACACTCGGATACGACGGACTCGTCCTCGAAGTGTTAGGACAAGGTAATGTCCCTCCGACACTTTTGCCAGCTCTCGAGCGCTTAGTAGAGGAAATCCCCGTCGTGATTGTCAGTCGTTGCTTTAACGGAATCGTCCAAGACGTATATGGGTATGACGGTGGTGGGAAACAATTAAAAGAGATGGGCATCATATTCTCGAACGGGTTAAATTCGCAAAAAGCTCGCTTGCGGTTACTCGTAGAACTCGAATCCGGGTCTTCTCAATCCGTCATGGAGCATAGCTTTAGCTTCCAGCAATAACCTTGCGCTTCTGCGCCCCCTTCCCTACAATGAGCAAAGAGGTGATTTTCAGTGAATAAACAAGCGATAATTGTGGGTGCTGGACCATGTGGTCTATCAGCGGCCATCGAGTTAGAGAAGATTGGGGTTTCTTGTACCGTAATTGAACGAGGAAATATCGTGGATGCGATTTATCGCTATCCGACCCATCAAACGTTCTTTTCATCTGCGAGTCTGTTAGAAATCGGGGATATTCCTTTTATATGTAAAGATCTAAAACCTCGGCGACAAGACGCACTCGTCTACTATCGCGAAGTCGTCACTCGTACCGGACTAAACGTCTATCCGTTCGAGACCGTCGAATCAGTTGAAAAAATCGATGACCGTTTCATCGTGACGTCAAGACATGAGCGTCGTGGGGAAACCGTCCGCGAGGCGGATTATGTGATCTTAGCCACAGGGTATTATGGACGCCCTCGTCTGCTCGACGTGCCTGGTGAAGAGTTGCCACACGTACACCATTATTTCCACGAGGCCCATCCATACTATCGACAACATGTCACCATCATCGGTGGGAAGAACTCCGCTGTCGATGCGGCAATCGAACTCGAGAAGGCCGGCGCATATGTAACGGTGCTTTATCGCGGCGACTCGTATAGTCCTTCCGTGAAGCCGTGGGTTCTTCCTAACTTCGATTCACTCGTCCGACATGAGAAAGTTCGAATGGAGTTTGAGGCGACGATTGATCGAATTACCGAAGACGGTGTCCATTACCATCAGCATGGAGAAGAAAAACACGTCTATGCCGATCACGTTTTCGCGATGACCGGATATCAGCCAGACCATCATCTTTTCGAAAATGCTGGAATCACGATCGATGACGAGAGCGGTGTCCCGACATTTGATGAGGAAACGTTCGAAACGAATGTCGAACATCTGTTCATCGCCGGCGTCGTCGCTGCCGGGAACGATGCGAATAAGATTTTTATCGAGAACGGTCGATTCCACGGGAAAGCCATCGCAGATACGATCACAAACCGTATTAAAGTATAAAAAAAGTTCGGTCAACACGTGTTGACCGAACTTTTTTTTATTTAGACCCAACCACGGAAGCGTGACGCTTCCGCCATCTTACGAACACCGACCATATAAGCCGCGAGACGCATATCGACCTTGCGGGCTGAAGAAGTATTGTAAACCGTATTGAACGAATGAACGAGTACTTTTTCAAGTTTTTCCTCGACTTCTTCTTCCGTCCAATAGTAACCTTGGTTGTTTTGTACCCACTCGAAGTACGAAACCGTGACGCCACCACTCGATGCCAACACGTCTGGCACGAGAAGAATTCCGCGTTCTGTCAAAATCTTCGTCGCTTCGTTCGTCGTCGGACCGTTCGCCGCCTCCACTACGATGGACGCTTTAATGGCATCGGCGTTATCTTCCGTGATTTGATTCTCGATGGCAGCTGGCACGAGAATGTCACAGTCGAGTTCTAACATCTCTTTATTCGAGATCGTGTTTTTGAAGAGCGTCGAAATCGTACCGAATGAATCGCGACGGTCTAACAAGTAAGGGATGTCCAAACCGTTCTCATCATGGATGGCACCGTAAGCGTCACTGACCGCGATCACTTTCGCTCCCGCATCGTACATAAACTTCGAAAGGAAACTACCCGCGTTTCCGAACCCTTGAACAACGACACGTGCACCTTTTAGCTCGATACCACGGCGTAGTGCCGCTTCTCGAATCATGATGGCCACACCTTTCGCCGTCGCTGTCTCGCGACCGTGTGAGCCTCCAAGAACAAGTGGTTTACCTGTGATGAATCCTGGTGAGTTGAATTCATCGATTCGGCTATACTCATCCATCATCCAAGCCATGATCTGCGAGTTCGTGAACACGTCTGGAGCTGGGATGTCTTTTGTCGGTCCTACGATCTGACTGATCGCTCGCACGTAGCCACGGCTCAATCGTTCGATTTCACGGAAACTCATCTCACGTGGGTCACAGACGATTCCGCCCTTACCACCACCATAAGGCAAGTCGACAATCCCCGCTTTTAAGCTCATCCATACAGATAGTGCTTTAACTTCTACCTCAGTTACGCTCGGGTGGAACCGAATTCCCCCTTTTGTCGGTCCGACCGCATCGTTATGTTGAGCGCGATAACCCGTAAAGATTTTTGTCGAGCCATCATCCATGCGAACTGGGATCCGAACGGTCAGCATGCGAAGCGGTTCTTTCAACAACTCGTACATCTCGTCTGGATAGCCGAGCTTATCTAATGCTTCGTGAATTACCTCTTGTGTCGATTCCAAGATGTTTTTTCGTTTTTGATGACCTTTTTCTTGATCCGTAATCATGAAGGTTTCCTCCCCTAAATTGTCAATTCTCCCCCAAGAATTAACCTCGTATTCGTTTAAAAGTATAGCCGATACGCGCTCAATTTGAAAGGGTTTTACAAAAATAATGAAAGCGTTTTCTTTAAGTGTGGAATGATACAGATGTCTTACTTCGACTCGCGTTCGAGCGCGAGCTCGATAAAGCGGTCTAATAGCTCACCGTAAGAAATCCCGACTGTTTTCGCGCTGTCCGGGAACAAGCTTAACGGCGTCATCCCAGGTAACGTGTTTGTTTCTAAAATGTACGCCTCTCCTGCTTCGGATACGAGGAAATCAGAACGCGAGTATCCTGAACATCCGAGCGCGCGATGCGCCATGACAGCCGCCTGTTGCACTTCTGTCGTCAATTCATCCGAAATTTCAGCAGGACATACGTGAATCGAACCACCTTCTGTATACTTCGACTCGTAGTCGTAAAATTCATTTTTCGGAATGATCTCAATGACCGGAAGGGCTTGTTCTTTTCCAAAATTCCCGATAACCGGTACAGTCAGTTCTTTCCCCTTAATGTATTGCTCGACTAAAACCGCTGAATCACATAGAAATGCCTTCTCAATGCCAGCACGCAACATCTTTTCGTCCATTGCGATCGTCAAACCGTTTGACGAACCTTCTTGGGCAGGCTTGACGACACATGGGAACTCATTTCCCCACTCGGCTATTTTCTCATCAATCGAATCAACAGATTCAATCAGCACGTCGCGCGCCACACGGATGCCCGATGCCGCGAAGATGATTTTCGCTCTTGCCTTGTCCATCGCAAGAGCCGATGCCAATACACCTGAACCTGTGTATGGGATCCCCGCCATTTCAAGTAATGATTGAACACGGCCATCTTCGCCGTATTTCCCATGTAACGCACTGACGACGACATCGACGTTTAACGTCAACAACTCGTTCGCGCGTTCTGGATGAAAATCGATTGCCGTGACTTCATGACCACGTTCCGTCAATGCCTCAATCATCCCTTGTCCGCTTGTGAGGGATACCTCACGCTCTCCTGACACTCCACCATACAATACAGCGACCTTCATTCCAATCTCTCCTTCAACTAACTACTGAAAATTCATGTCTAATCATAACACGGGCATCTTAAAAACAATAGGAACAGAAAAGTAAAAAAAGCCGTACTTATGCGAATGCATCGTACAGCTCTTTCACAGCATGTTCAGTTTGAATCGTCTTTCCGTATTCCATCATGACGTACGGACTGACCGTAGTCGTCTTTCCGTATTCGGACAAAATGGCGGCGAGTCGTTCTTCCACTTTCTCAGGAAGCACTTCCACGAAGTGAAGATAGTATCGACCCTCATAATGATAAAGTGCCCCACCTTGTTCGGTTTCATGTATATGTGGAAACAATCGAATCGAAGCGTTAATCACATCTTCGAGGTCATCGAACTGGTAAATCAAATGATGGATGACGTCGATTGTCAGGCGAATCTCAACTTGTTCGAGATCAAGCTCTGCAATGGCTTCACCTTTTTGAACGTCAATGACGAGGCCATCTCGAGGAAACATCGTCACATTCAAATCAACCGCGCCTTGCGGAGAGAATCCGTACTCACTTTCTGCTGTCTCAAGCAATTCTTTCCACAGCTGTTGACCGTTTTCCCCCACGATCGTATCGATGGCGATTCCACGTAATGTAAGCTCATTCGCAGTCACATATACACGAAGATGTTCTTTTGTTTGTTTTTCAAATCTCAATCGAAAACCTCCAGTGAATATTCAATCCTACTAATAAGCTACTCCCGTTTTAATCCCGTGTCAAATAGTTGATAACCATTTCGTCCACTCTTCTGGTGTATCGCCAAGAAATGCATCTTCGAACCGATCACGTTCGAGGCTAACCGCATATCCACCGGCCCCAATCTTCAGTTCAGGATGCTCTTCTTGGATATAGCCCATCGCCTCGATTAACTGAGGAATGTGATCCGTCAATGTGCACGCAAAAATGAGGCAGGATGCATCGATGTCATGCAGCGCCTTGCTCAAGTCTTCTTTCGGGAATCCAGCTCCCAAAAAGATGACGTCGTATCCATATTGACGCAAGTAAAGTGTGACAAATAGAAGTCCGATTTCATGCATCTCACCGGGTGCACAGACACAAGTGACTCGCGGAAGGAACGGATTCATTGGCATTTGAAGTGACAATGTAGATAGACGAGCCCGTAAAAAAGCTGTCGCAAAATGTTCATGGGCGATTGTAATCGACCCTTGCTCCCATTGAGAGCCGATATCCATCAGAAGCGGTCCAATGATGTCTTTCGTCACCTTTTCAAAGCTAAACGTATTAAAAGCACGATTGATCAAATCATGTGCGGTCCGCTCATCAAAGGAAAGCAACGCCTGAAGCAAGCCGTCCTTTAATTCCTCATCGTAAAGCTTGGCAGACGTCGGTTCCGGTTCAGGTGCCTGATGGAGCTGTTGAATCGCTTGTGAGACGGATAACCCTTCTCTTTGCTTCTCTACCACCCATTTGATTTTTTCGACATCTTGATCTGAATACAGGCGGTGACCTGATTCGGTCCGGCTCGGTACGATAAATTGGTATCGACGTTCCCAGGCACGAATGGTCGTTGGATTGACACCGGTCAACGTCGCCACGGTCTTAATGGAGTATTTCGGCATCTCCGCCCTCCTCTCCTATTCGTTCTATGACATAAGTATATCCTCAATTGAAAAGGTTTACCCCTTTTATTGTGCAATCCAGTATTTTTCAAAAATAAAAAAAGGCGCGAACATCGTCCGCACCTCACCTTAAAATATGGCATCTCGCCCGATATATATGAAAATGAGAATAATCGCTAACATGGCGAAGGTCAATGTCATCGCCAACGGGCGCTTCATCAAGTTATCGTTCAACTTTCTCTTCCGTTCATGTTCTTGCCTCTCCGATCGAGACGGCAACGTATCCGCCAACTGCTCGCGTAAAGAATCTGCCTGATTCCGATGTCGCAACGTATGCCCTCCTTTACCTTTTTTATCATTTTACTATGATATTATTCAAAGGAAAAGATTTGCGTCAACCGTATTTTCCATTCTGTCACATTTTTTCGGACGATTCGTGTTGTCTCCGGAAACTCAATCGCCCCACATTGGTCACAACATTCTTCTTGGTCGATTGTCGACTCCGAAAAATAGCGAAGCAAATAATCACGTCGGCAGGTACGGATGAGTGCATAATCCATCATCTGTCCGAGTTGACGATATCGATCACGTCTTCTTTCTTTTACCCAATCGAGCGCCTCTTGAAGCGAACGTTCAGACAACAACTGTTTCAAAAGTAAGAACTTCGGATCTTCTTCGTTCATCCGCAATATACGAGATAACTGCGAAACCGACGTGGCGTTCTCGCGTTCAAAATACGCCAAACGGATGTCTTCGTCTTTCGGATATTGACCGTCAATCAAAAATTGTTGGATGCGCTCGTCTCCGTCTGCATAGAGGAGGACAGCAAACGCCGGCTCTCCATCACGACCCGCTCGTCCAATCTCTTGCATATATGCTTCGACCGTTGCAGGTATTTGAAAATGGATGACGGAGCGGACGTTGTCTTTGTTTACCCCCATCCCGAATGCACTCGTACACACCATGACCGACACTTCGTTCCGTAAAAATTGAGATTGCACGAGTCGTCGGTCTTCTGTCGACATTCCACCGTGATAAAATAACGCATCATCTAGTTCAAACGCCAATGCTTCCGCTTCTCGACGGGTCGCCGTATAGACGACAGCCGGTTTCGGAACGTCTCGCACCAATTCTTTTAATCGTTCAAGTTTCTTTTCTTTTTCGAGCCGTTCGACCATCAATCGAATTTCCGGTCGATTCGCAGAATGAACGAACTGCTCAGGTGAAAAGAGTGCCAGTTTTTCAACGATGTCTTGCTTCACGCTTTCAGGTGCGGTCGCTGTGACCGCCATGCATTGCGGGCTTCCGATTTGTTTACGCAATTCCCCTAATCGGGCATACTCCGGTCTAAACTCATGACCCCATTGGGAGATACAATGCGCCTCGTCAATGACGAGCATTTGAATCTTGACGTTCGAGAGTGCTCGTGTGACATATGGCACTGCCAACTGCTCAGGTGATAAATATAGAAAGCGATAGCGTTTCAAGTGATTGATGATCTCTTGCTTTTCTTCTGCTGATTCCATCGACGTCAATCGTGCGACACCTCGTTCTCCACGTTCTCGAATGTGAAGCATTTGGTCTTCAATCAAAGAGAGCAGTGGTGAGACGATGACCGTCAATCCTCCGTTCTTGATATATGAGGGGAGTTGAAACGTCAACGACTTTCCTGCCCCTGTCGGCATGACTGCCAATACATCCTGACCCTCTACAACGGAATGGATGATTTCATGCTGACCTGGGCGGAACGTATCATACCCGAACACACGCTTCAATGTCGATTCATACAAATGTCTCACCTCGTTTCAGTCTTGCGAACACAAGACGTATTTGAAAGTAGCTAACGTTTCCCATCTCTTCAAATATCGGTTTCAACGCCCAACTGTTCGGATGTCGAAGTCTCGCGATCGTGACAATTTCTTCGGCCGGGACGAACTGATCGAGGGGAAAGATGTCTAAGTACATCGCCATCTCTACCACATGATCTTCAATCGTACTCGTCCGTAGTCTACGTTGTGACTGAACTTGTTGGAACGAATACCCTTTCAAAAAGAGTTCGTATGATTCCCGTGCCGAATAGGTCATCTGCTCTGTCGACAATCCATACGTAAATCCTCGTAACTTCGCATCTTCCGGTAACGCTATCAACAACTCATTCCATCCGGCCAAAAAATAGAGTCGAGCCGTCTCGGCATCCACATCGAGTAGGCTAGCAATTTGTTCATAAGTCAGACCGGTTTCAAATGCTCCCGTGAATCGATAGACGACCGCCGTCGCATATGGATCTCCGATTTTTTCGAGCGCAATCTCGATTTCGTGATGAAACGATTGCATCAGCACTTTCCAATCTCGGTCGAGTTGCAATAATCGCTTTACCCACTGTTCTGCAGGTCGATCGGCTTGGACTGGATAAAATGTTCGTTCATGTTCCTTAGACATAAACGTCTGTACGAAAAGGCTAAGCCGTTTCCATGTCGTCGCGTTAAAATCACGGCGCTCCCCACCTAATCGATTGAACAAATCCTCTACAGCTTCAGGGGATGCCAACATGTCTCCCGCTTCTGTCAGTTTAAACTGTTTGCGGTCTAACCATCCCCGCTTCTCAAGTCCTTTCAATAAGGACTCATATGCATACGTTGTTTGCGGAAACTGTCCAAAAACAGGTTCTAGTTCATAAAAGAACGCGTCTTGTAACGTTGTCGCCGAACGCTTTCCATTTAAGACATGGAATAGGCTGCGTTCACTTCGTTCTCCGTTTAATCGCTTAATGGCCAGCAGTAAAACTCCGTCTGCTAAATGAACCAAGTCGTCACATCCTTAAAAAAATCATTATCCTACCAAAAAGACACTCGTTTCCTCATTGAAATAATTGGGTATGTAGACTACAATTACTCGTAGACAGTAGATTGATTTCTAAGAGAAACGAACCGTTTGGAGGGTTATTATCATGGCAAAATTTACTATCGTCGATAAAGATACATGTATCGCATGCGGAGCTTGTGGTGCAGCAGCACCAGATATTTACGATTACGATGATGAAGGTCTCGCATTCAACTTGATGGATGACAACACAGGTACTGTTGAAATTCCTGATGAGTTATACGAAGACATGATGGATGCATTCGAAGGATGCCCAACCGATTCAATCAAAGTGGCAGACGAATCGTTCGAAGGCGATGCATTGAAGTTTGAATAATCCAAGAAAGACATATTGGTCATTTTGACCGATATGTCTTTTTTCATTTTCACTTCTCCACCGTACTCCAATCATGACAGCTCTAGCCAAGTATAACAAAAAAGGTTGTTTGGCTTAAGCACCAAACAACCTTTCTAAAATGGACATATGTCCTATTCCAGATTAGCGTTTTCCTTTAATATATGGAATACCGACTGACTTCGGTGCATCCGCACGACCAACGAGTCCAGCGAGCGCAAGAATCGTGAGCGCATATGGTGCAATCAAGAGGAGAAGCTGTGGCACGTTATTGATGACCGGCAAGTTGCTTCCGATAATCGAAAGTGCTTGAGCGAATCCGAAGAATAATCCGGCACCGAGTGCGCCGAGCGGATTCCACTTCCCGAAGATCATCGCGGCAATCGCCAAGAACCCTTGACCAACAATCGTTGTTCCGCTGAAGTTTGTCGTAACCGTAACGGCATATACCGCTCCGGCAAGGCCACCAAATGCACCAGAGAGCATGACGCCCATGAAGCGCATTTTTGTGACGTTGATTCCCATCGTATCGGCCGCCATCGGATGTTCCCCGACTGAGCGAAGACGTAGTCCGAACGGCGTCTTGAAGATGACGAACCAGACGACAAACGCTAATGCGATGGCAACAAATGACGTATATTGAACGTTAATGAAGAACATTTTTAGAACAGGAATATCTGACAAAAATGGTACGTTCTCTTTCGCAATACGATACTCGATAAAGTCAGTTTGACCTTTATTATAAAGCACACGTACAACGAAAATCGCGAGACCAATCGCAAGCATGTTAATCGCTACTCCAAGAACCGTCTGGTCCGCACGCCATAGGATGGCCGGAACAGCTAAGAAGAGAGAGAATAACGCTCCAACTACCATCGCAACGATCAAGGAAATCCATGGGCTAAACGCACCGGCTCCTAAGTCTGTCAACGTGAGCGTTGTGATGATTCCTGTTGCGGCACCGATGATCATAATTCCTTCGAGTGCGATGTTGACGACACCCGAGCGTTCACTGAAAATCCCACCAAGCGCTGCGATAATGAGTGGAGTCGCATAGGCGAGTGCAACCGGTACGACGATATAGAGGACTTCTAAGAAGCTCATTTTTTCTCCACTCCTTTCTTACGATTTCCTTTAAGTTTCTCAATAACATAGTTGATGGCATAACCAGATGCCACAAAGATAACGATTGCTGCGATGATGACTTTGACGAGTTCAGACGGTACGTTCGCACCAAGTTGCATCGCCAATCCACCGATGTTCAATCCAGCAAAGAGAATCGCTGCAAGAATGACACCAACCGCTGTGTTTGCACCGAGGAGGGCTACGGCAATCCCGTCAAATCCAACACCTGTGAACGATGCCGAGAGCGTCATACTACCGAACGTCCCGAGACCTTCCATCGCGCCGGCGAGACCTGCGAACATCCCTGAGATGACAAACGAAAGGACGATGTTACGGTCAACGCTCATCCCTGCGTACTGAGAAGCATGTTTGTTGAACCCGACAGCACGTAACTCGTAACCGAGCGTCGTACGTTGAAGAATGTAGTAGTATACAATCGCTGCGAGCACCGCAACGAGGACACCCCAGTGAAGACGTGAGTACGTCGTCAACTCTTGTAACCATGGTGACGCAAGCGATGCCGATTCGTTGATTGAGTCTGTACGTTCGTTCGTCACACCGATGACGCTACGCAAAATCGCGTTCGTCGTGTAAAGCGCGATATAGTTCATCATGATTGATGTGATAACTTCGTGTACGTAAAACTTCGCTTTTAAGAAACCAGGAACGAAAGCCCAGATTGCGGCTGCGACCATCGCTGCAAGAAGTGCAAGCGGTAAATGGATAAACATCGGCAAATCGAAGTTGATCCCTACATAAACGGCTGCTACCCATCCAATCAATACTTGGCCTTCTACCCCGATGTTAAATAGCCCGGTCCGGAATGCAAAGGCAACCGCAAGACCCGAGAAGATAAGTGGTGCTGCTGCACGTAACGTCTCCCCGATGGCATACGGGCTTCCAAACATCCCTTCAAACAAGGAGATAAAGCCTTGAACAGGGTCGTACCCACCAATCAACATAACGATGGCTCCGACGAGAAGTCCTAAAATGATGGATAGGAATGGAATGAGAAGTTGGTTTAAACTTAATTTTTTCATTCTGTGTCGTCCCCTCTCTGACCGCCGGCCATCAAGAAGCCAAGTTCTTGTTCCGTCGTCTCTTTCGGATCACGAATTCCTACGATTTTTCCTTCATAAAGAACGGCGATACGGTCGGATACGTGTAAAATCTCATCAAGTTCGAACGAGATGAGCAAGACAGCACGGCCCTTTTCACGTTCTTTAACGAGTTGTTCGTGAATAAATTCAATCGCACCGACATCTAGACCGCGCGTTGGTTGTGCTGCGATGAGTAAATCAGGCGAGCGATCGACCTCACGGGCGATAATTGCTTTCTGCTGGTTACCACCAGAAAGGGCACGCGCTGGCACATCGATGGATGGAGTTCGGACGTCAAACTTCTCAATCAACGCCTTCGCTTTCTCTGCCACGGCTTTATAATTCATAAGACCCCGTTTCGAGAAAGGTTCTTTATAGTACGTTTGAAGAACCATGTTGTCACGAATCGAGTAGTCAAGAACAAGCCCATGCTTATGACGGTCTTGTGGAATATGTCCGATGCCAGCTTCCGTCATTTTACGAGGTGTGTGCCCCGTCACATCTTTTCCATTGAGTAAAACTTTACCGGATTCTGGCTTTTTAAGCCCAGAGATTGCTTCAATCAGTTCCGTCTGACCGTTACCGTCAATTCCTGCAATCCCGAGTACTTCTCCAGCACGAATCTGTAAGTCTAATCCTTCAACGACTTTCAAACCACGACTGTCTTTGACGACAAGTCCTTGAACGTCAAGGACAACTTGTTGTGGATCGGCTTTCGAATACTCCGCATCGAAATTGACTTCTCGCCCGACCATCATTTCAGCAAGACTGTCTTCGTTAACGGTTTCGTCGACTTCAACCGTTCCGATATAACGTCCGCGGCGAATGACCGTACAACGGTCTGCGACTTGCATAATTTCCTTCAGCTTGTGCGTGATCAAGATGATCGACTTACCTTCAGCAATCAGACGTTTCATAATTTGAATAAGTTCTTGAATCTCTTGTGGTGTCAACACTGCCGTCGGTTCATCAAAGATCAAAATATCCGCCCCGCGATAGAGCGTCTTCAAGATTTCTACACGCTGTTGCATACCGACTGAAATATCTTCAATCTTCGCGTCTGGATCAATCTTAAGTCCATACTGTTCTGAAATATCCATGACCTTTTTACGGGCTGTCGCACGGTCAATCGTTACACCGCTCTTTGGCTCAAGTCCGAGGATGATGTTCTCTGTGACCGTGAATTTTTCAACAAGCATAAAGTGTTGGTGGACCATCCCGATCCCAAGTTCGTTGGCGATGTTCGGGTTTTCAATATCCACTTTTTTTCCGTGCACACGAATCTCTCCGCCTTCAGGCTGATAGAGACCGAATAACACGTTCATGAGCGTCGACTTCCCCGCTCCGTTCTCTCCGAGAAGCGCATGGATTTCCCCTTTGCGCAATTGGAGTGTGATATTGTCGTTCGCAACGAACGTACCGAACTCTTTGCGAATATTTAGCATTTCAATTACATATTCCAAGGAAGTTCACCCCTAACTTTAAGTAAAGGGAGACCACATGGGTCCCCCCTTCACTCAAATGAATTATTTTACGTTTTTCATGAACTCTTCGAACTCAGCGTCAGTTGCTGGTGCAGTAAGTTCTCCGTCAACCAATTGTGTACGGTATTCTTCAACTTTATCGAGAATCTCTTTTGAAACGTGCTTATCAGAAGTTTCTGCGATGCCGACGCCGTCATCTTTCAAACCGAACTCGATGATTTCGCCACCTGGGAATTCTCCGTCCATCGTTTGTTTCGATACGTCATAAGTAGCTGTATCTACACGTTTGACCATTGACGTAAGTGTAACGTCTTCTGGAAGACCTTCTTCATACTGGTCACGGTCAACCCCGATTACCCAAACTTCTTCGCCGTTCTTCTTACGGTTTTTCGCTTCTGTGAATACCCCTACACCTGTACCACCAGCTGCGTGATAGATGATGTCCGATCCAGAACCGTACATACCTGAAGCGATTGCAGTTCCTTTTTCAGCCGAGTTGAAGTCTTCTGCATACTTCACGTCGATTGTTGCTTCTGGGTTTACAGCCATGACACCCGCTTTAAATCCATTTTCAAACTTTTTGATCAAGTCTGATTCTACTCCACCGATGAAACCAACTTTATCAGTTGTCGTTGAGAGACCGGCAATGACACCAACGAGGAATGAACCTTCTTGCTCTTTGAACGTGATCGATGCAACGTTTGGAGCATCAACAACCATATCGACGATTGCGAAGTTGTTGTCAGGGAACTGCTCTGCAACTTTTTGTACGTCTTCAGCCATCAAGAAGCCGATTCCGTAGATCAAGTTGAAGTTATCACGAGCCAATTGTTGCAAGTTTGGCTGGTAGTCCGCTTGCTTAGCTGATTGAAGATATTTGTATCCTTCGTTTTCAGTCAAGTCGTTGTCTTGACCGAACTTTGTGAGACCTTCCCAAGCAGATTGGTTGAATGATTTGTCATCAACACCGCCAGTATCTGTAACCATCGCTACTTTGAAGTCGCCGCCTTCTCCGCCTTCACCGTTTGAAGATGAGCCACCTTCGTTGTCATCGCCACCGCATGCTGCGAGTACTGTAGAGAGTGTGAGTCCTGCTGCTAAAGCTGAGAGAATCGTTTTCTTTTTGTTCATCATCGTCGTGTTTCCCCTTTCGGTTCATAACAAATTTTGTTGTCATGTTATCAGTAGTCTTTACACCGGTATAAGAAAGCGCTTTCACGCTGTTCCCCAAAAATAACTCTTCCGTTCATAAACTGTTCGGTTACACTCGTTTACGTACGACATGGAAGTCGAATCGATCAGCTCGGAAAAAGTTGGCCGAATCGAGTAATGGTAAATCACTCTCATCGTAATGCAATTGTTTTAATGCGAGTAACGGTTGGTCCGTCTGAAGTTGTGACGATATTTCAGAGCTGACACTCGGTTCGATGTGCGTGATTGCATATGCGACTCGACGTCCTACCTCTTTTTCGAGAGAGTCAAACAACGACTTCCCTTCGGTCAATGCCTCAGGATTTGAGACGAGATGGGCCGGCACTTTGTCGACACAATAAACGACCGGTGTGTCATCCGCATATCGAATTCGAACGATTCGATAAATCGGTGAGTTCGGCTCAATCTTGAGACGCTCGGCTTCTCTCTCTGTTGCCAACACTTTCTCGGCCACCAACACTTTCGTTCCTGGTGTCATTTTTGCACGTGTGATCATATCAGTAACACTGAATAATTCCTCGATCCCTGATGTGAATGGCGGTTTAGAACTAATAAACGTCCCTACCCCATGTTTTCGCACGACAAATTTCTCATCTTCGAGAATTCTTAGCGCTTCACGAAGTGTCGCTCGACTGACTCCGAGTTGCTTCGAAAGCTCAAACTCTGAAGGTAATTTCTCACCTTCACGATAGACACCAGCGTCGATATCTTGCTTAATTTTCTCAATCACTCGAAGATAGAGCAATCGATGATCGAGCTTAATCGACATTGGCCTCACCACCTTTAATTTACTTACCAGTGCTCAGACATCTGACGTATGAATGTCCTTGCCAATATTAAGTATAGGGATTCGAGAATTAGAACGCAATACTTTTTGTTCGGAATCAAGGAAATATTTTAAAAAACCATCTCGAACCGTACCTCTGAGTCCATTTTACTCTTTTCGATTCAGTTTGAAAAACTTTTGTAAAATGTAAACGTTATTAAAAAATGTAAGCGTTTCAGCCGTTTTTAAAAGTATGTACTAATAAACGATATAGGTCATATGTGCTATATTACATGAATATTATAACGAACCTCTCTGATTTGCGCGAATATTTCCATATTGTTTAAAAAGCAATAAAAAACGAACGATTGAATATATTGATATACAATCGTTCGTTTATACACTTATTCATTTTGTTCGTTTATTAAAACTTTCCGAGGTTTTGAACCTTCTGACGGACCTACGTACCCCGCCTCTTCGAGCGAGTCAATTAAGCGTGCTGCCCGATTATAGCCAATTCGAAATCTTCGTTGAATCATCGATGTCGAAGCCGTTTCTTGGGTGACGATGAATTGAACGACTTCTCCGAACAATGAATCATCGGAGTCGATTGTTGTCACCTCTTCTTCTTTCGGCATCATCGCTTCCACATACTGTGCTCGTTGCTGGGCGATGACATGATTGACGACCGTTTCGACTTCTTGATCGGAAACGAACGCACCTTGGACACGTACTGGTTTGTTCATCCCGTTTGCAAGCATCAGCATGTCGCCACGCCCAAGTAGTTTCTCTGCTCCTCCTCCGTCCAAGATTGTCCGGGAATCGGTTTGTGAAGAGACTGCAAACGCGATTCGAGACGGGATGTTTGCTTTAATGACCCCTGTAATGACGTCGACAGATGGACGTTGTGTCGCCAAGACCATATGAATCCCTGCGGCCCGTGCCATTTGTGCGAGGCGCATGATGGCGTCCTCGACGTCATTTGAAGCGACCATCATCAAATCCGCCAACTCATCGACAATGACGACAATAAACGGTAGACGCTTCGCATCCTCATCATCGGACTGATCGACGAGTTCATTGTATCCTTCAATGTTGCGGACACCATAGCGACTGAACAGCTCATATCGTCTTTCCATCTCGGCGACGACTTGTTTCAATGCCTGTGCTGCTTTTTTCGGGTCTGTGACGACCGGTGTCAACAAATGTGGGACACCGTTGTAGACATTCAGCTCAACCATTTTTGGGTCGATCATCATGAGACGGACCTCGTCTGGTCGAGAGCGCATCAGTATGGATACAATCATTCCATTAATACAGACTGATTTACCGGAACCTGTCGATCCGGCCACGAGTAAGTGTGGCATTTTGTTTAATGAGATGCCAACAGTCTCCCCACTAATGCTTCGTCCGAGTGCGACGAGTAGCTTTGAATCGTCCTGTCTCACTGGGTCTGCTTCAAGCACTTCTCGTAAACAGACTGGAGCGACTTCCTGGTTCGGTACCTCAATTCCAATCGCCGCCTTACCCGGGATTGGTGCCTCGATTCGGATATCTTTTGCGGCAAGTGCAAGTGCGAGATCATCGCTAAGCGAAGTGATTCGACTGACCTTCACCCCAATGTCCGGTTGTAACTCATACTTTGTGACGGTCGGCCCAAGGTGAATTTTTAATACTTTCACGCCTACACCAAACGACTTTAATGTCTTCACCAATTTAGCGGCATTCTCTTTTAAACGCGCATTTTCTCCAGATAAATCGGTGATTACCGGTTCTTTTAAATTGGAGAACGGAGGGAGTTCATATGTGTCCGAGACGTCTTGCGCCGCGGTCATCATCATTTCCTCGGTCGAAATGGAAGCGTCTGTTTCCGTAGAAGGTGCCGCTTTGGTTTCCTCTTTTTTCTCTGCCACCACTTTCTCACTGAACCCGACAATCGGGATATCATTCATCGTGACCACATCTGACTCCGACTCTACATCCGAATCGACTTCCACCGGCAACGGTTTAGGCGAAGATTTACGAGACCCTTTCGGTTCCTGCTTCTGCTTGATCTCTTGTTTTTTCTCTGCTTTCGGCCTTGACTGCCATTCCTGTTTCACAGCCACAACAGATTCCTCTAAACGATGGTAAATCGTTCCCCAAATCGTTGGCACATAAAGGGATACACCGACGATCAAACAGACAATGCCTAAAAAGATGAGGCCGAAGTCAGAAAATAAGTATTGGTTTAAGCCATAAAGTGCACCGTTGACGCCGCCTCGTTCTTCTCCCCACAGTAAATCACCGAACAGTAAAAAGGACGCGGTCATACTGAACAGTCCAGCTCGCTCCATCGGTTTCATCGGTTTCAGTAAAATCCATAATAAGATGGCAATCATCAGATACGTGAGCGCGCCCCAGCCACCAAACAGATATTCGGACAAGTCAGATAGTTGTCGACCAATCCATCCGAAATCGAATAAGGCAAATACGAATGCGACGATGGAAAGAACGAAAATTCCCCATCCATATGTACGTGGCGCAATCGGTTGTTTTTTCTGTTTTCTCGTGTTTCGCGTTGCTGGTCGCTTCCGCTTCACGGGTGTCTTACTCGTTTTTTGAGCCACTTCAGTTCCTCCTAAAAAAAGAAGGCAAAAGTCTGATGACTTTTGCCTCACTCTCATTCCATTAAATCTCCATGATGATCGGCAAGATCATCGGACGACGTTTCGTCTGCTCGAATAAGAAGACGCTAAGTCGCTCGCGGATATTTGATTTCAATTCGGTCCAATCACTGCCAGCTTGCAGACTCTTTTCAATCTGTTTTGTGACAATACGGTTTGCCTCTGAAATCATTTCTTCCGATTCGCGCATATACACGAATCCACGTGAGATGAGTTCAGGTCCTGAAATCAATTTCTTCTGTTTCCGATTCAATGTGACCACGCAAAGCACGACCCCATCTTGTGATAACAAGCGACGGTCTCGTAAGACGATATTTCCGACGTCACCGACACCGATCCCATCAATCAAGACGTTACCTGCAGGAACTTTACGGCTCATGCGGGCTTTACGACCTGTGAACTCGACGACATCTCCTTTTTCAACGATGAAGATGTTGTTCGGTTTGACCCCTACTTGTTCAGCGAGTTTCGAGTGTGCCATTTGCATCCGGTATTCGCCGTGAATCGGTAAGAAATATTTCGGTTTGACGAGATTGAGCATCAACTTCAACTCTTCCGCCGAACCGTGTCCGGATACGTGAACTTTACGTTGGTTGTAAATGACGTTTGCCCCAGAACGGAACAATAGGTCAATCGTTTTCGAAACCGACTTCTCATTCCCCGGAATCGGAGTTGCCGCAATGACGACCGTGTCGTTCAAGCGAATGTTTACTTGCTTGTGCGCATTACGTGCCATCCGAGTCAACGCCGCCATCGGCTCCCCTTGAGATCCCGTCGTCAAGATGACGACTTTGTTGTCAGGAAGACGATTCACTTGCGATAACTCGACAAGTGTCTTCGCTTTGAAACGTAAGTAGTTTAATTTTTGTGCGACTTCGACGATGTTGACCATACTGCGACCAACGACCGCGACTTTGCGGTCATTCGCTTCTGCGGCTGCAAAGACTTGTTGTAAGCGGTGAACGTTCGAGGCGAATGATGCCACGATGACACGACCTTCGGCTTGATAGATCACATCGTTCAATTCAGCACCGACAATCGATTCTGAACCGGTTTGACCCGGACGCTCTGCGTTTGTTGAATCGGAAAGCAATGCAAGTACTCCGCGCTGTCCAATCGCCGCCAATTTGTTAAAGTCAGATTGTTTCCCGTCGACTGGCGTGTAATCAAACTTGAAATCTCCGGTATGGACGATGGCACCTTGAGATGTTTGAATACAAACACCGACACAGTCGGGAATCGAGTGATTGACGCGGAAGAACGTGACGAGATGATCAGCGATAGTCAATTTCGTTTTGGCATCAATCATGCGAAGGTCGACTTCTTTCAACAAACCGGCCTCTTTTAATTTCAGTTCAATCAATCCGAGAGTCAACTTCGTCCCGTATACCGGAACATGTTTTAAATCGCGTAGGACGTAACTGAGTCCACCAATATGGTCTTCGTGACCGTGAGTGATGAAAATCGCTCGGACGCGATCCTTGTTTTCTTTTAAATAAGTGATGTCTGGGATGACAATATCAATCCCGAGCATCTCATCGCCTGGAAACATGAGACCGGCATCGATGACGAAGATGTCGTCGTCTAGCTCCACGACGTACATGTTCTTCCCGATTTCGCCTACGCCTCCAAGCGCAAAGACGCTAATATTCTCTGTCTTCTTTTTTGACACTAACAAAAACCTCCTAAATGTTTCATATTCTGTTTCGTCCCTTATCGCTACTGAATATTGTATCGGAAAACGGCTTCATTGCCAACATTTCCGTTCAATCTAGTAGAGGTTTTAGTGTATCGGCAAGCGGTGCGATTGCTTTCTTGTCCGGTTGCTTCCCTGCGACGAGTTGTCGGATTGACAAACCAAAGTCCATCTGGAGATGCGGATAGTCAGGGAATGAGTTCCAGTCGCCTCCCCATTCGAAACCAAGCGCCTTTCCTAATTCCCCAAGCTCTTGCCAGTCTGGTACATCGTTGCGATTACGATCCGTGCTTAAGTCATAGTCCGTTTTATTGTTATGGATGATGACAAAATCGACCGCCAGTCCATAATTGTGATAGCTTTGACCTGCTTTCGCATTCGTCACCACTTGTCCCGGTTCAGAACGCCCTTGTGCATATAAAGCGTTTTGTTCTTTTGCTGAACGATACCCTGACGTCAATCGAACTTCGAGATCGAGACAAGAATGAGCCAACCGTACGAACATCGCGCCACGTTCCGCAACTTGCGGATGAAGGCGATCAAAATCAATCTTCGTTCTTGCCAATATCGTGTTTTCCGCCCCTACGTCCCGGACACACATGTCCGCTTCAAACGTGGGCTCATCCACCCATGGCACAGGTTCTGGCTGCATATAAAAGTAAGCAAGTATGATACCGATCAAGAAGGCGACCATCGCAAGTGATAACACGCCGGTCCATCTCATCTTCTTAACCGTTTACGGAGTCCTTTAAGGATGGGCAATCCTTTTTCGAGTGC
The DNA here is from genome assembly GCF_018617435.1 of Exiguobacterium sp. s34. Classification (NCBI taxonomy): domain Bacteria; kingdom Bacillati; phylum Bacillota; class Bacilli; order Caryophanales; genus Exiguobacterium; species Exiguobacterium sp. s34. The sequence continues at coordinate 108,707 of NZ_JACSKE010000002.1, forward strand.
CATATAGAACGGGCGATTTAAGACGAGGTCGAATTCTCCGACTTTCTCAATCATGTCGCTCCCCCATCCAGACTTGAATGCATAGAGACCCGCATATTCATCATCAGGATCCGTGCTACCCGAGACGCCACCAAAATCATAACGCTCGGCTCCACTCTCTTTCGCCGCTTGCATCATCGTCCATTGCATCAAATGGTTTGGCATGAATTCACGGAACTCATTTGACGAGGCACCATATAAGTAATAAGAACGTCGTCCCGCAAGTGTCAAAAGCCCACCTGATAAGACAAGTCCATCCGGGTAAGCCTGATTCAATTCGACGAGCTCAGGTAACGCTTGCTCGGCTTTTTGAATTTGTGCCACCGTCTGTTCTTTACGGTTATGAAGGCTCGTTCGTTTCTTTTCGACGGTTTCCTTCTCTAACCCACGTTCAATTTTTTCCAACTCTTTTTTCGCTTTCTCAAGCGTTGCTTGTTGCTGATCGAGCGCAATTTTAGGTTCGAGTTTTGTTAAAAAGAGTCGAGCATCGTTCGGTTGGAGACAATCATATAGATTCTCAAAATAATCAAGACCGCGAATGGCAAACCCGTCACGTTCTCCCGTCACTCTCATGAGATCGGCGAACGTTTTTAATCCATCACGACCGACTTCCTTACAGACGATTCCTTTTTTCTCTGCTAAACGAACGTTATAGCGGAATTTATGATGGAATTTCGCAAAAATTTCTTTTTCACTCGGACGTAAATCTGTCTCCATCGTGAAACGAGGTTGTGCGTAATCGAAGCCACCCCCGTACCCTTTGTGCCGAAATCCGACGGCTTCCATTTCTGTCAAGAGACCCGGCATCTCATCGCGGTCGATGTTCGGATCGATTTTGATGACGATTGCTTTATGGTTCGCAGCGACACGCTTTGCTTCTTTTACAAGCGCTTGAAGCGATGCCACGTCATCATAGTCTACGACAAAGCCACGTGGCGCATAACATAACGTATATGGTAGTTTCGGGACACGTTTAAATAACAACAAAGCCACACCGGTCGTCAATCCGTCGCGGGCAACTGCGATTCGTTCTGACGTCCATCCGTTCTGTCGTTTTACATCTCCCCAACTTGATAGTTGTAATAGGTCGCCACGGTCGTGTTTTTTGACGAAGTCGTCATGTTCTTTTTCTGTCAACGTAACTGGTTGTACTGCCATAAATCATGCTTCCTCCGTATTCAAAATGGTCGATCGGACAATCGCCTCTTCGTCGAGTGGCAATTTCTCGTTTCCGATAATCTGATATTTTTCGTGCCCTTTTCCTGCTAACACGATGATATTGTCCGGTTTGGCTAAGCTTGCCGCATAACGGACCGCTTCTTCCCGGTCGCCGATTTCGACGTAGTTATCGTGCGTCATTCCGGCCGCAATCCCTTTTGTAATGGATTCATACGCTTCGAAGCGCGGATCGTCTGTCGTAATGATGACCGTCCCCGCATAAGTCGATGCCATCTCTCCCATAGCCGGACGTTTCGTCACGTCACGATTACCGCCTGTACCGATTAAAAAGACAATCTTCTCTTTCGGTACGCCGACGAGCGATTTTAAACATTGTTCAATCCCATCCGGAGTATGAGCATAGTCCGCGTATACGTTGTAACCTGGAACGTCTAGGCGCTGCATGCGTCCTTTGGCCGGATGAATCATTTCAAGTGCTCGAGCGATTTTCTCCAATGAGTATCCTGCTGCAAGGAGACAACCTGTCGCGAGCAATAAATTATACACGTTGAAACGACCGATAAACTGAACGGTCACCGGTAGGCGTGTGCCTTGATAGTTCAACACAAAGCTCGTTTGAGACAACGTCTGTTCAATCTCAGACGCCATCAAATCAGCCATCGTGTCGATTCCATACGTCAATACTTTTGCACCTGTCATCGTCTCATATAGGGCACTCTGTGCATCATCTGCATTCAAGACAGCCACTTTCCCGCGTGAAGCCATTTGACCGAGCTGTGCGAAGAGCAATCCCTTCGCTCGCGCATAGTTTTCGAACGTCCCGTGGAAATCAAGATGATCATGCGTCAAATTCGTGAATCCGACGATATCAAAATCCGTTCCGATGACGCGGCCGAGCTCTAAACCGTGCGATGACACTTCCATCATGACGTCCGTCACACCTTCATCACGCATTTGCGCCAACAATTGTTGAAGTTCTGAACTTTGAGGTGTCGTGTTTTTACTCGGCACGACTTTGTCATTAATTCGCACTTCGACTGTGCCAATCAATCCGGTCGAGTGTCCGAGGACGTCGAGGACGTCCCGTAAAATCGTCGTCGTTGTCGTTTTACCGTTCGTTCCAGTGATTCCGAACAGTCGCATCTGTTCAGAAGGATACGCATAAAATGCTGATGCCAAAAGCCCGATTGAGCGAGAACTATCACGCACAATCAAGTTCGGAACGGAAAGTTCGAGCGGTCGTTCACTGACAACCGCAACTGCCCCTCGTTCTACCGCTTGAGACGCATATTCATGTCCATCGACCGTATATCCTTTGATGGCGACAAACAATGTCCCCGGGACAACTTCCCGCGAATCGGTTGTCACGTGAGTCACCACGATGCCTTCAAGATTTGGTTGGTTAATTAGTTGTATCGTCTTCACTAAATCCGTTAAGTTCAAGTCTTTCCCTTCTTTCACCTGTATCCTATCCAAACTAAAGAATACCTCTTAATCAGTGTAGAGAACTTACAATTCGGTTTCAAGTCACGCTTCGTTTGGGAGGACGTATGACTTCGCTGGTTGATGTGTCAATACTTCACGAATCAATGCATTGACCTCATCGCGCTCGATTCGCTCCACTTTTTGAATCACGTGTTCGATCGGCTCTACTTCATCGAGTAACAGCAAGTTTCGACCATTTCGGTTCATGCGTGCGCTTGAGCTTTCATTCCCTAGGACGAGTGAACCTTTTAATTGGCGTTTCCCTTTATCGACTTCTTCATCCGTCAATCCTTCTTCAAAGAGACGCTTCAATTCTCTCTCTAAAATGAATTCGACTTGATTCAACGTGTCTGGTGACGTTCCGACATAGATGGTGAACGTCCCATGATCCGCAAACGTCGTGTAGTATGAATAAATCGAGTAGGCCAATCCTTCTTCTTCACGAATCGATTGAAACAGGCGCGAGGACATCGTCGCACCGATGGCATTGTTCATGAGTGCCAAGTGGGGTAACCGGTCATCCGTTGCCGAAATGGCCTCGTAGTTCCAACAGAGGTGCGCCTGTTCCGTTTCCTTTCGTTTCGTCAACGTGTCATCGAACAGTTCTGGTTGAGTGAGTTCTTTCGACGATTCCCTAGAAGGGATGTTGGCAAACCTACGCTTCACTGCCTCCATCAATTCTTCAGAGACATGTCCAGCGATGGAGACGACAATTTCTTCTGCCACGTATCGCTCTTGTAAATAGTCAACGAGCTGATCCCGCGTCAATCGATTGACGCTTTCTTCTGTTCCAAGAATTGGTTGTGCGAGAATATCATCACGATATGCCGCAATCGCCAACAGTTCATGGACGAGGTCTTCTGGCGTATCCTCATACATTTTTATTTCTTCCACGACGACCCGTTTCTCTTTCTCTAATTCGGTCTCATCAAGTACCGAGTCAAATAACATATCCGTCAAGACGTCGAGCGCCATGACCGCATGTTCGTCAAGTGTCTTCACATAAAAACAAGTATGGTCTTTCGAGGTGAAGGCGTTGACGCTTCCACCGAGTTCATCAAAAAAGGAAGCAATTTCTTTCGCGTTTTTCGACGACGTCCCTTTGAACAACATATGTTCAATCAAATGACTGATCCCGATGTTTTCAAACGACTCCGTTCGTGTTCCGGCTTTAATAAAGACACCGGTCGACGTACTGCGAGAGCCTTCAATCGGTTCGATGATGACGCGGACACCGTTTTGTAGTGTCATCCATTCCATATTCTCACTCCTATGAAAAAGGCCATCGCACCAAGACGATGGCCAGAATAATTAATTTGTCGAGCGCGGTGGACGACGGTCCCCGTCACGACGTGGCGGACGGCCTTCACGAGGTGGACGGCTTTCACGTGCAGCCTTCCGTTTCGCTTCATACGCTTCACGCTCTTCAGGAGACAATCCTTCTAAGATGAGCGCTTTATGCGATGCGTTGACACGACCTTTATCATCAATTTCTGTAACTTTAACTTGAATCGTATCACCGAGCTTCACGACGTCTTCGACGTTCGCGACACGCTCTAGGCTGAATTCTGAGACGTGTACGAGTGCATCTTTTCCTTTGAAGAGCTCGACGAACGCGCCGAACTTCTCGATGCGGCGTACCGTTGCATCAAATACTTCACCGACGACGACTTCGCGTACGATGTCCCCGATCATCTTCATCGCAAGATCGATACCTTCTTGGTCTGTCGAAGCAATGAACACCGTTCCATCTTGTTCGATGTCGATCTTGACGCCTGTTTGGTCGATGATGCTGTTGATCATCTTACCACCTGGTCCAATCACATCGCGGATCTTATCCGGGTTGATTGTCATCGTGATAATTTTCGGTGCATATTTCGACAATTGTGTACGTGGTGCGTCTAACGTTTCGAGCATATGATCAAGGATGTGTAGACGACCGACACGAGCTTGTTCGAGTGCTTCTTCTAAGATTTCACGCGTGATTCCAGCAATCTTGATATCCATTTGAAGGGCAGTGATCCCGTCTTTCGTTCCAGCAACTTTGAAGTCCATATCACCGAGATGGTCTTCGAGTCCTTGAATGTCTGTCAAGACCGTGTAGTGCTCTCCTTCCATGATGAGACCCATGGCAATCCCAGCGACCGGCGCTTTGATTGGTACACCAGCATCCATCAAGGCGAGCGTCGATCCACAAATTGAAGCTTGTGAACTTGAACCGTTTGACTCAAGCACTTCCGAGACGAGACGAATCGTATACGGGAAATCTGCTTCTTTTGGAATGATTGGCAAGAGTGCGCGTTCACCGAGTGCTCCGTGACCAATTTCACGACGACCTGGTGCACGGACCGGACGTGCTTCACCGACCGAGAATGGTGGGAAGTTGTAGTGGTGCATGAAGCGCTTATTCTCTTCTAAACCGATTCCATCAATGATTTGTGCATCACCGATGACACCGAGCGTCGCAACCGACATAACTTGTGTTTGACCACGTGTGAAGAGACCAACACCGTGTGCACGTGGAAGCAATCCGACCTCTGAAGCGAGCGGACGGATGACATCCGGACGACGACCGTCTGGACGCACTTTGTCGACCGTGATCAAGCGACGAACTTCATCTTTGACGAACTTGTTCAAGATGCCTGAAACTTCTCCAAGTTTTGATGGCTCATCAGCAAGACGCTCTTCATACAATGCCACATATTTCGCAATCACTTCGTTGATGGCTTCGTCGCGAGCATGCTTCTCTTCAACTTGAACCGCTTCGACGATTTCTGGTCGAGCTGCTTCAAGTTCAGCTGTGAGTGCCTCATCATATTTCGAGACCGTATATTCAAACTTCGGTTTGCCAACTGCATTTGTAATCTCTTGTTGGAAGGCAATCAAGCGTTTGATTTCTTCATGTCCAAACAAGATTGACTCAAGCATGACGTCTTCTGGCACTTCGTTCGCACCAGCTTCAACCATGTTGATTGCAGTCGATGTACCGGCAACTTGAAGCTCAAGGTCTGTTTTCTCCATTTGAGCCGTTGTCGGGTTGATGACGAATTCGCCGTCAACACGTCCAACAGTAACACCTGCGATTGGGCCATCAAACGGTACATCTGAAATCGAGAGTGCGATTGACGTTCCGAGCATTCCCGCCATCTCTGCCGAGCAGTCTGGGTCGTTCGACATGACGTAAATCATGACTTGGATATCATGACGGAATCCGTCTGGGAAGAGCGGACGAATCGGACGGTCGATGAGACGTGATGTCAAAATCGCATTTTCCCCCGGACGTCCTTCACGGCGAAGGAATCCTCCTGGAATTTTACCGACTGAATACAATTTTTCCTCATAGTTGACCGTCAATGGGAAAAAGTCTAAATCTTTTGGTGCTTTTGAAGCCGTAACTGTCGCAAGGACGACCGTGTCGCCATAACGAACGAGCGCCGAGCCATTTGCTTGCTTCGCAAGTTGACCGACCTCTACAGACAATGGGCGTCCGCCCCACTCTGTAGAGAATACTTGTTTCGTACCTAACATGTACATTCTCCTCTCAAACCTTATCTAGTTTATTATGTAACTCTATCTTACGAATGTCTAATCATTTTCCTTAAAAAAGAAGAAACGGACTAGGACGTTGTCCCAGCCCGTTAAACAGTCTCGATCGATTAACGACGGAGACCGAGGCGTTGAATCAATTCACGGTAGCGCGTAACGTCCTTGTTACGAAGGTACGTAAGCAAGTTACGACGACGTCCAACCATTTTCAAGAGACCGCGACGTGAGTGGTGGTCTTTCTTGTGTGTACGAAGGTGAGCGTTCAATGTGTTGATTTGTTCAGTCAACACTGCCACTTGTACTTCCGGTGAACCAGTGTCACCTTGTTTAGTCGCGTATTCCGCGATAATTTCGTTTTTACGTTCTTTTGAGAGTGCCATTGCCTCTCCACCTCCATTTAATAAAAAATTGCCGTGTTGCCGAGCCGGCGTTGGTGAATCGACCAGCCAAGCGAAACGGTGTACTTTGCGTACTTGACAAGGATAGCGTAACCGCAACCGAAAGTCAAGATAGGATTGAGCGTGCCGACACCTCATCTTGTTTTAGTTGAGCGACCAATGCATCCAACCCATCGAACGCTCGCTCGTTGCGGATATATTGAATCCACTCAATCTCAATCACTTGCCCGTACAAATCCTCCGAAAAGTCAAAGAGATGACTCTCAACAGAGACTGCTCCCGTCTCATAAAAAGTCGGGCGACGTCCGACGTTTGTCATCGCCTTGAACGTCCGGCCGTCTGGGAGCGTGACGCGTGTCGCATACACCCCGAGTCGTGGCATGACATAAGAGGCGTCCATCAACACGTTCGCAGTCGGAAATCCGATCGTTCGCCCTCTCGCATCTCCGTGAATCACTTCACCGCAGATGACATATGGGGCACCGAGTAACTCATGTGCTGCGTCAACGTGACCTTCAGCCAATAGTTTACGAATCCGAGTCGAGGATACCTTCTCTCCATCCATCGTCTGTTCCGTAACGACGGACGTCGTGAACTGATCACGCGAATGGTATGGAAGTGTTTCCATCGTCCCTTCGCCAAACTTGCCGTACGAGTAATCAAATCCTGCCGTCACATGTACGGCTCCCGCAGCAATTAAATAATCGTCGACAAACTGTTGAGGGGATAATCCAGCCAACTCTTTCGTAAACGTCAAGACGAGACACCGCTCGACACCGAGCGCTTCGATTCGCTTCAATTTCCGAGATAAAGGTGTGATATAACGGACCGCGTCCGGTTTGTTCGAAAGCACTTGTTTCGGGTGTGGGTCGAACGTAACGACCGTCACCGGAAGGTTATGTTCCGCTGCCACGCGTTTGGCATGATTGATTACGGCTTGATGTCCTTTATGAACACCATCAAAAAAACCAAGCACCATGACCGATGGATACAGGTCAGGTGTTTCAGGATAGGTGAGATGTCTTGTTTCCATACTGTCAATTTCCCCCTTAGTCGATGGCCAGCATGACCTCGACTGTAGCGTCTGTCGTTCCATCTTGTCTTCGATATAAAGCAAGAGGGATTCCTTCTTCATTATAGACAGTAAATAACTCAAATTCGAGCGAAACGCCGTTCAACTTCCCACCATTGCGAATATAGCGCTCCCGATTCTTTGGAATCGTGATGGCAGGCCAACGTTTGATGACATCCTCGAGCGGGATGACATGCGCCATTCGTTCTTCGATCGTCTCGAGTGCCTGTAGCGTTTCAAGCGATACGGCATGTGCCTCCTCGAATGACCCAGAACTCGTCCGTCTGAGTTCGCTCATATGGGCAGGGTAACCCAGCTTCTCCCCGATTTGAACGGCAAGTGTACGAATATACGTCCCTTTTCCGCAATCGATCTCCATTCGGAAGCGACATACTCCTTCTTCAAACGTTAATCCACTCGTCCGTTCTAGACGATGAATCTCTACCATCCGACGTGGGCGTTCTACAGTCTGTCCTTTTCGGGCATACTCGTACAATTTCTTCCCATTTACTTTGACAGCCGAATAATACGGTGGGATTTGTTCAATCGTCCCAATTAATTGACGCATCGCTTCATCAATCTGAGCTTCATCCAACCCATTCGGTGCGACGTCCTTTTGCTCCACGACTTCACTATGCGCATCCTCCGTCATCGTAGCGGTGCCAATCGTCACCTCGGCCACGTAACGCTTACCTTCGTCAGTTATAAAACGAGATAATTTCGTTGCGCGTCCTAAGCAGATTGGCAACACACCTGTCACTTCCGGGTCAAGCGTACCCGTGTGCCCGACTTTTTTCGTTTGAAACAATTTTCGTAATTTGAACACACAGTCATGACTCGTCATGCCACGGTCCTTATCGAGTACAAGCACTCCGTTCGGTTCCAATTTCATCCCTCCATACAAAAAAAGGGAGAACGATGTCTCCCCTTTCAAGTTATTGATCTTTGTTCAAATCACGAATCAATGAATCGATATGGCTACCATATGCGACCGATGAATCGTATTCAAACGAGATTTCTGGTGTTTTACGAAGACGGATGCGGTTCCCGATTTCGCGACGGATAAATCCTTTCGCTTTGTCGAGACCTGCTTGCGTTTCTGCTTTCACATCTTCCTCATCACCGAGCACCGTATAATAGACCGTTGCTTGTTGTAAGTCCCCTGTCACGTCAACACTTGTGATTGTAGCGTTTTTTGTACGTGGGTCACTCACTTCCCGTAATAAGACGTCTGTAATCTCTTTACGCATTTGCTCGGCAACACGTTGGGCACGAATTTTCATACGTGATCCCTCCTCACATTATTTACGTTCGACTTCTTTCATGACGAACGCTTCAATGACATCTTCTACTTTAATGTCATCAAATTTCTCTACTTTAATTCCACACTCATATCCAGTCGCAACTTCCTTCACGTCATCTTTGAAGCGGCGAAGCGTATCGAGCTTGCCTTCATATACGACGATTCCGTTACGAATGACACGGACACCGGCGTCACGTGTGATCTTACCTTCAGTCACATAACAACCTGCAATCGTACCGACTTTCGATACTTTGAAGACATCACGGACTTCGACTTGACCTGTGATTTCTTCGACGAACTCAGGGTCAAGCATCCCTTTCATCGCGCTCTCGATTTCTTCGATCGCGTTGTAGATGATGCGGTGGAGACGCATTTCAACATTTTCTTGTTCCGCCATTGAACGGGCGTTACCGTCAGGACGAACGTTGAAACCGATGATGACAGCGTTCGCCGCTGATGCGAGGATGACGTCACCTTCTGTGATTGCACCGACACCTTGGTGAACAATGTTGACTTTAACGCCTTCTACATCAATCTTGCGGAGTGAACCAGCCAATGCTTCAGCTGAACCTTGTACGTCTGCTTTGATGATGACGTTCAAGTCTTTCACTTCACCTTCTTGAATACGGCTGAACAAGTCGTCAAGGCTGACTTTCGCTGATTCACGGCGTTGTGATTCGAGGTAACGTTGGTAACGTTTTTCCCCGATGGCACGTGCTTTCTTCTCATCTTCGAAGACGATGAACTGGTCACCGGCTTGTGGCACATCGTTCAAACCTGTGATTTCGATCGGTGTCGATGGACCGACTTGCTTCACACGACGACCGATGTCGTTAACCATTGCACGGACACGACCGAACGTGCTACCGACGACGATTGGGTCACCGATACGAAGCGTACCGTGTTGAACGAGAAGTGTTGCGACAGGTCCGCGACCTTTGTCGAGCTTCGCTTCGATGACTGATCCACGAGCTGGCATGTCTGGCGTCGACTTGTACTCTTCGACTTCAGATACGAGAAGGATCATCTCGAGCAATTCATCGATTCCTTCACCTTTGATGGCAGAAATCGGAACGAAGATTGTTTCGCCGCCCCACTCTTCAGGAATGAGACCGAACTCCGTCAATTCTTGTTTGACACGATCAGGATTTGCCCCTTCTTTGTCCATTTTGTTGACCGCAACGATGATTGGAACGTTCGCTGCTTTCGCGTGCGAGATCGCTTCCTCTGTTTGTGGCATGACGCCATCGTCAGCCGCAACGACGATGATGGCGATATCTGTCACTTCCGCACCACGTGCACGCATCGTTGTGAACGCCGCGTGACCTGGCGTATCGAGGAATGTGATTTTCTTATCGTTTACAGAGACTTGGTACGCACCGATATGTTGCGTGATCCCACCTGCTTCACCTGCGACGACTTTCGTGTTACGAATCGAGTCAAGAAGTGTCGTTTTACCGTGGTCGACGTGACCCATGATTGTGACGACCGCTGGGCGCTCTTCAAGATCATATTGTGAGAAGTCAATCTCAACTGTTTCGAAGTCTGTTTCGTCCACGACGACTTCTTTTTCTACTTCAAAGCCAAACTCAGAAGCGAGCAATTCGATCGTTTCGTCGTCAAGCGTCTGGTTAATTGTCGCCATTACGCCAAGACCCATCAACTTCATGATGATCTCGTTCGGCTTTTTGTTCATTTTTTCTGCAAGGTCAGAGACACTGAGCACGTCGTCATACTTGATGACGTTCCCCATCTCTGCTTCTTGTGCGAGACGAGCCGCTTTACGCTGACTTGTCTTCGAGTTTGGATCGGCTTCTTGTGGCACTGCCGCTTTTACCGGCTTGCCTTTACCTTTCCCTTTTCCACGTTTTTTATTGCGTGGGTCGTTGTTACGGTTGTCGTTACGATTTTGACCACCGCGATTGTTTTGACCGCCACGGTTTTGTTGTGCCGCTTGCGGACGTGCTTGTTCTTTTTTCTCTTGTTTCGGTTCGTTCGAAGTTGAAGTAGCTTTCGCTTCCGCTTGCTTCTCAGCACGATATTTTTCTGGATTGAACACACGGTCCAACTGCTTGACTGTCTCATCATCGAGAACGGCCATATGGTTTTTCACCGGTTTGTTCAATTTTTCTAATTGAGTAATGACTTGTTTACTCGTTACATTCTGTTCTTTTGCAAATTCATAGACGCGTTTTCCCAAAGCATCCACCTCCGTTAATAGTTAAGAGAGAAGTTGCTTAAGCTTGTTCGCAAATCCGGATTCTGTCACCGATACGACGACACGCATATCTTTCCCAAGCGCGGCCCCGATTGTATAGCGATCACTCACTTCAATCAACGGCACTTGATAAGATGCACATTTGTCGGTGACTCGTTTTTTCGTCGAGTCACCTGCATCTCCGGCTAGAATGACGAGCTTGGCACGACCCGCTCGCACATCCTTTAATACAAACTCTTCTCCCATCGTTACTTTCCTTGCTCGAGCGGCAAGGCCTAACAATGATTCCCACTTACTCATGATTCGTCACCTGCGACAGCTTTCAACTGTTCATACAAGGTATCGCTCGTCTTTACTTTCAAATGATGATCGAGCGTCCGTTTTTTCTCTGCTTGACGAACGACATCGAGATCTTTTGATAAGTAGGCACCGCGACCGTTCACTTTACCGGTCTGATCGATGACTACGTCACCTTCAGGCGTTCGAACGACACGAATCAATTCTTTCTTCGGGAGCATTTCTTGTGTGACCACACACTTACGCAAAGGAAGTTTCTTTTGCTTCATGGTCATTCCTCTTCTTTCACCACAGCTGTTTCAACTGAAGCATCTGATAAGTCTTGTTCAACTTCATTTTGAACAATTTCTGGCTCTGATTCAACTTTTTCAGCGAACGTATCGAACAAATCGAGCGCTTCCGCATCTGTCTCGCTCTTAATGTCGATTTTCCAACCAGTCAACTTCGCAGCGAGACGCGCGTTTTGACCACGTTTTCCGATTGCGAGTGACAATTGATAGTCAGGTACGACAACCGTTGTCGATTTTGCAGGCTCATTGACATAGACGGCAACGACTTGCGCCGGGCTAAGTGCGTTTCGAACGAACTCTTTCGGGTCTTCAGACCAACGAACGATATCAATCTTTTCCCCGTTCAATTCGTCGACGATTGTTTGGACGCGTTGTCCCTTCGGTCCGACACATGCGCCGACCGGGTCAACGATATCCGAGTGTACGGCAATTTTCGAACGGTCTCCTGCTTCACGTGACACAGACATGACATCGACTGTACCGTTTGAAATCTCTGGTACTTCAAGTTCGAAGAGACGGCGTAAAAGTCCCGGGTGCGTACGCGATACTTGAATCGCAGCACCAGAACCTTTTGTCGTCGAATCGACTTTTGTCACGTATACTTTGATACGGTCATGAATCTGATACGATTCGTTCGGCATTTGTTCGTTCGGAGTAAGGACCGCTTCGATGTTATTCTCAAGACCGATATACAAGTTGCGCGGGTCAAAACGCTCAACAATCCCTGTCATGATTTCATCTTCTTTGTCAGCGAAGTGGTTGTAGATCCGTTCGCGTTCAGCTTCACGCATTTTCTGTGTGACGACTTGTTTCGCAGTCATCGCCGCAACACGTCCGAAATCACTTGGTGTGACTTCTTCTTTATGGAAATCACCGAGCTCATAGTTCGGGTCGATTTCATGTGCTTCTTCAAGCGAGAGCTGTTGGTCTGGTTGTGTGAGTCGTTCTACAACTTCTAAAAGTGCGTAGACACGGATATCTCCTGTCACCTGGTCGAACTCGACTTTTACATGCTCGTTCGGGTTTGCGACGTTTCGACGATAAGCAGAAATGAGCGCTTGTTCGAGAGCGTCGATAATTATATTTTTATCAATTCCTTTTTCTTTGGCAATCTGATCGATTGTAGTGAGTAATTGTGGACCCATCTTCTTCCCTCTCCTTAACTAAACGTGACCGCTAAGCGGGCTTGTGCAATTTTGTCTACCGGTAGCGATACCGCTTTTTTTCTTGTCTTGATGCGTGTCTCGATCACGACCGTTTCCCCATCATATGCCGTCAAAATTCCTTCAAACTCTTTGGCACCATCGATCGGAGCGAACGTTTTCATGTAGACGTTTTTGCCTACTGCACGTTCGAAATCGCTCGGCTTTTTCAGCGGACGCTCCGCACCAGGACTCGAGACATCAAGATAATAAGCCTGTTCAATCGGATCGGTTTCGTTCAGTTTTTCCGAGAGTTGTTCATTGATATTGACGCAATCGTCTAAATCGACGCCCCCTGGTTTATCGATATAAACGCGCAAGAAATAGTCTGGACCTTCTTTTACGAATTCCACATCGACCAATTCCATGTTTTCTCGTTCGACGATTGGCAACGCAATCGATTCAACGACTTCTGTTATTTTGGACACTCTCATCCCTCCTTCTGGCTTTTACATACAAGAAAGGAGTAGGGTTCCCTACTCCTTTCCGTCGTAGTATCCAACTTTGTTCGATACCAATATATCATATTTTCCCGACAAATCGCAACTTACACCCCAAAATCAAAGAATGAGAGTTGGTTCTCATCAGGCAAGCCTTCAAGACATTTCATCGTATCAAGTGTCTCAATGACTGTTTTCGACAGCTTCGCTCGTTTACGCAAATCTTCTTTCGAGAGGAACTGTCCTTCTTCTCTCGCCTCGACAATGGCTTTTGCCGCATTCGTCCCGAGCCCATCGACCGCATTGAAAGGAGGAATCAACGTATTGTCCTCAATCAAGAACTCGGTCGCGCTCGAACGATACAAGTCGATATTTTGGAACTTCATGCCCCGCTCAAGCATCTCGAGCGCAAGTTCGAGTACCGTGTGCAATCCTTTATCTTTCGCGGTTGCATCGAACCCTTTCTCACGGATATCCGACATCGCTTTGCGGACGGCTTGAGGACCTTTGATCATCGCAGACAAGTCAAAGTCTCCAGCGCGAACGGTAAAGTAAGTCGCATAGTACAGGATTGGGTGATGCACTTTGAAATATGCGATTCGGACGGCCATCAAGACGTACGCCGTCGCGTGCGCTTTCGGGAACATGTATTTGATTTTCTTACAAGATGAGATATACCATTCCGGCACATCGTTCTCCCGCATCTCCGACTCCATCTCATCCGTGAGACCCTTCCCTTTACGAACGGACTCCATGATTTTGAAAGCGAAGGATGGTTCGAGCCCTGCATAGATCAGATAAACCATGATGTCATCACGACAACCGATGACATCTTTCAGTTCGCATGTTCCGTTATAAATCAATTCGTTCGCATTCCCGAGCCAAACGTCCGTCCCGTGAGACAGACCTGAAATTTGAACAAGTTCTGAGAAGGTGGACGGTTTCGTCTCTTCTAACATCTGACGAACAAACTTCGTCCCGAACTCAGGAATCCCGAGTGTACCGGTCTTCGACTCAATCTGTTCTGGCGTCACCCCGAGTACTTCTGGAGACGAGAAGATTTTCATAACCGTCGGATCATCTGTAGGAATCGTCTTCGGATCAATCCCTGACAAGTCTTGTAACATCCGGATGACGGTCGGGTCATCGTGTCCGAGAATATCGAGCTTTAGCAAGTTGTCATGGATCGAATGGAAGTCAAAGTGTGTCGTCTTCCATTCTGACGAGTTGTCATCCGCCGGATACTGAATCGGCGAGATGTCCGCGATGTCCATGTAGTCCGGGACGACGATAATCCCACCCGGGTGCTGCCCCGTCGTCCGTTTCACGCCAGTGACCCCAGAGACGAGCCGATCGACTTCTGCGTTTCGGTAAATCTTGTCGTTCTCGGTCGCATAACCTTTCACATATCCGTATGCCGTCTTATCCGCGATTGTTCCAATTGTTCCAGCACGATACACATACTCTTCGCCGAACAATACTTTTGTATAGGCGTGGGCATGCGGTTGGTATTCACCCGAGAAGTTCAAATCGATATCCGGTACTTTGTCTCCTTTGAATCCAAGGAACGTTTCGAACGGAATATCATGTCCATCTTTTTTGTACCACGTACCACATTCCGGACATTCTTTATCCGGTAAGTCATATCCCGAACCGACCGAACCGTCGTTGAAGAAGTGTGAATGCTGACAGTTTGGACAAACATAGTGTGGTGGCAACGGGTTAACTTCAGTGATTTCCGTCATCGTGGCGACGAGACTAGACCCGACCGACCCACGCGAACCGACCAAGTAACCGTCATCCAACGACTTTTTAACGAGTTTATGTGAAATCAAGTAAATGACCGCGAATCCGTGACCGATAATCGACTTCAATTCTTTTTCTAGACGTGCTTCAACGATTTCAGGCAACTCGTCACCATAAATCGAACGAGCCATGTCGTAGCTCATATTCCGAACCTCATCATCCGCCCCTTCAATCTTCGGCGTATACAAGTCATCCGGGATGATTTGAATCGATTCGATTTGATCGGCGATCGCGTTCGGGTTCGTGATGACGATTTCACGTGCCAAGTCTTCACCTAAAAACTTGAACTCTTCCATCATTTCTTTCGTCGTCCGGAAATGGGCGTGTGGCAACTCTTTACGTGTATTAATAAAGTTCGCTCCACCTTGGGTACGAATCAAAATCTCACGATACGACCGGTCAGACCGGTCCAAATAGTGCACATTTCCCGTTGCACATACCGGTAACTCGGCCTTCTCGGCGACGCGAATGATTCGCTTAATGATTTCTCGGAGCTCCATCTCGTTTGCGACAATCTCTTTATCAATCAAATGGTGATAAAGCGCAGGTGGATGGATTTCGATAAAGTCGTAAAATGACATCATCTTCTCGAGTTCATCATCCGACTTGTTCAAAGCAGCGTCAAAGATCTCACCATTGTCACAAGCTGAACCAATCAATAGTCCCTCACGACGTTTCACGAGTTCTGAACGTGGCATGCGTGCCATTCGATATAAATAATCGATATGGGAGAGTGAGATGAGTTCGTATAGGTGACGAAGCCCCGGTTTTTTGTTTTTCGCATAAATCGTCGCATGGAACGGACGAATTTTCGACACGTCACTCCCAACTTTTGCGTTCAACGAACGGTGCGTCGTCATCTCAAACATCTGTTTGGCGAGGTCGAGTAGCTTCATCAACAAATAGGCTGTCGCCTCGGCGTCATAAATCGCACGGTGATGTTGGGTCAATTCGATATCGAATCGCTTCGCGAGTGTATTCAGTCGGTGATTTTTCAGTGTCGGCATCAACGTACGAGCTAGTTCGAGTGTATCAATGACCGGGTAATCATCCGGTTCATGTCCTCCGCTCCGGAGTGTCGCCTCGAGGAAGCCCATATCGAATGATGCGTTATGGGCGACGAGAATACTGTCACCACACCATTCGACGAACTGTTTCGTGATGACTTCCGGGTCAGGCTGTCCTTGAACCATATCATCCGTGATTCCAGTCAATTCGATCGTCGTCGCCGACAACGCGTGTTTCGGGTCAGCGAACGCCTCGAAGCGATCGATGATTTCCCCGTCCTTGATTTTGACACCGGCAAGCTCGATGATTTTATTGTAGACGGCAGAAAGTCCGGTCGTCTCGACGTCAAAGACAACGTATGTCGCATCGTCTAACGACACATCACTCGCATGATAGGCGACAGGGACGCCATCGTTGACGACGTTTGCCTCGACTCCGTATAGCACTTTGATGTCATTTTTCTTCCCGGCATAATACGCTTCCGGGAACGCTTGGACACCAGCGTGGTCAGTGATGGCAATCGCACGGTGCCCCCACTTCGCAGCACGTGCAACGAGCGCGGACACGTTCGTAACCGCGTCCATTTGACTCATCTGCGTATGGGCATGGAGTTCGACCCGCTTCTCACCTTCCCACTCATCTCGAGGCGGCTCGACTTTTACTTCTTGGAGTTGTGACGCCATCATGCATAGTTCACGCATGAACGAATCATCCTCGACCCGTCCTGCGGTTTGAATCCACATGCCTTTTTTGACGGCACTGAGCATCCGGTCGTCATCATCATCGCGCGCAAATACTTTCACGATGAGCGAATCCGTATAGTCCGTCATTTTGAAGGTGAATAGCTTTTTCCCACTCTTCAGTTCCTTCCGCTCCGCAGAGAAGACGAGACCACGAATCGCGACGCGGCGTTCTTCTTCGATAATCGTCTTGATTGGGACGATTTCATCTTTGATGAGTGCACCCATCCGAATTTCTGTGATTGGTTCATCGTTCGTTTCCGTCGCTTTGGCGAACTGTGCCGCAAGCGCCATCTTTGCCTGCTCGATGTCCTCTTGAACGACTTGTTCACGTAAAGCTTGACTAGCCTCCGCATCTTCAGAGAAATGTGCCTGACACGGTTTTTTCGTGAAGCCATAAGCGCTATAGAGCGCTTGGACCTCTTGACAGAGTTCTTTGTCCACATAGCTTGCCTCAGGTCCGGACCGCACCGGGATCAACAGTTTGTTTTGTTCAAATCGTGGTGACACCGATCCGAAGTAGCTTCGCATCGCACCGGACACTTGGCTCAATTCGCTGACGATGCGTGGCCAGTAATCGATATAGTCCTGCTCACTTCCACCTTTTGCTGTCGTGAACCGAGCATACACTTCATCTGCGAACGTCGCGTAACGATTTTCTAACCGACTCATGAACAATTGATGTACGTTGTACGGTAAGACTGTTGGAAATGTAAAATAAAACGTCCACGTTCGTCGTTTTTTATTGACGACGAGTCGTGAGAGCTCTGCTTGGTCGAATAGGTCTGTCTCTGTCGTGATGCCAAGATCACTCAACAATAATTGCATTTTTTGATTTGCTTCCACGGGTCCGTCTTTCCCCCTTTATGCCAATTCGACAAATGAAGGTGACCGCTTACGCTGTCACCTTCATCCATTAATGAACTTCGCTAAATTTTGAAGTGATGACTTCGTTCAATTCATCGATTGACGTTTCAATCACTTCACCTGTTGCCCGAACTTTTACTTCAACGATTCCTTCGCCAGCTTTCTTTCCGACGTTGACGCGAATCGGAAGGCCAATCAAGTCCGCATCGGCGAATTTGACGCCCGCGCGCTCTTTTCGGTCATCGAACAAGACATCGTACGTTTGACCGAGTTCTTCATAAAGACGGTTTGCAAGTTCAACTTGCGTCTCGTCTTTTGCGTTAATGGCAATCAAATGAAGATCGAACGGCGCCACGTTTCGTGGCCAGATGATTCCACGGTCGTCATGATGTTGCTCCACGATTGCTGAGAGCGTCCGTGATACACCGATTCCGTAGCAACCCATGATGAGTGGTTCAGCGCGACCTTCTTCGTTCAGGAATGTCGCCCCCATTGCTTCTGAATAACGTGTCCCGAGTTTGAAGACTTGTCCGACTTCAATTCCGCGTGCGAAACGGACTGGACCCGATTCGTCAGGTGCCAAGTCGCCTTCCACGACAAAACGTAAATCATGATACGTCATCTCTGCGAGGTCACGTTCGGCATTCACACCTGTGAAGTGCGTGTTTGCTTCATTCGCTCCACAAACCGCATCTACAAGATACTTGACCGCATAGTCGGCAACGACTTTAACCGGCGCATGGATTGGTCCAAGCGTACCTGGCGCACAATTGAATAGCTCAACAATTTTCGCTTCGTCTTCAAGTTGAATATCGAGTCCACCGAGTGCGTTTTTCACTTTGACTTCATTTGCTTCATGGTCGCCACGGACGATTGCCATCACTGTCTCTCCATCAACATTGAATAGGACAGATTTAATCGTCGTCTTCGGATCGACGTTCAGGAATTTCGCTACGTCTTCAATCGTACGATTTTCTTCCGTGTCCACTTTTTCGAGTGGACGTACGTCAGCTTGTTGCATCTCATAACGATCGAGTGTTTCTGCCATTTCAATGTTTGCTGCATAGTTCGACGAATCTGTATAGACAATCGTGTCTTCACCGATATCAGCAAGCGCTTGGAATTCATGCGTGTCTTTCCCGCCGATTGCACCTGAGTCTGCGACGACCGGACGATATTTGAGACCGGTACGATCAAAGATACGTGAGTACGCGTTATACATGTTTGTATACTCTTCATCTAAATCTTCTTGCGTCGCGTGGAATGAGTATGCATCTTTCATCAAGAACTCACGTCCGCGAAGTAAACCGAAGCGCGGACGACGTTCATCACGATACTTCGTTTGAATCTGATACAGGTTCATTGGGAGTTTTTTATACGAGTTCAGTTCGTCTCGTACGATGGACGTGATTAATTCTTCATGCGTCGCACCGAGGGCGAAGCGGCGGTCATGACGGTCAGTCAATCGCATCAACTCCGGACCATAGATGCCCCAACGTCCTGTCTCTTCCCAAAGTTCTGCCGGTTGGATGGCAGGCATCAATAATTCTTGCGCACCGGCACGATTCATCTCTTCACGGATGATCGTTTGAATGTTGTGTAACACGCGATGTCCGAGTGGAAGATAGGAATAGATTCCAGCCGCATTTTGACGAATGAATCCTCCACGGACGAGAAGTTGATGACTGACAGCTTCCGCGTCAGCCGGTACTTCTCTCAAGGTAGGCATGAGCAATCTAGATTGTTTCATACAGTTCAACGTTTCCCTTCTCTACAAACAGCTTATTTAAAGAATGATTGAATGTCGTTCCAGGTGACAATCAACATTAAAATCATCAATAATGCGAATCCGATAAAGTGAACGAATCCTTCTTTTTTCGGATCGATTGGACGCCCGCGCACCGCTTCGAATAGGAGGAAAATCAATCGTCCTCCATCTAATGCAGGAAGCGGGAGCAAGTTGAAGATAGCTAGGTTGACGGAAAGAAGTGCTGTCCAGTTCAACAGCATGATCAAACCGCTCGCTGCCACTTCATCTGTCATACGTACGATTCCGACAGGTCCTGCCAATTGATCGACACCGACTTGACCCGTCACCAAATCACCGACGGCTGAGAAGATGAGCGTGGACATCGTCCACGTCGTCTCGGCACCTGTCGTCACAGCTTTAACTGGTGAACGTTCCAACGCGTTCGTGACACCAAGAATCCCGACCGTTTCGCCGTTTTGTTCAACCGCCTGTGGTGTGACTGTGACCGTCGCTTCCTCACCATCACGGACGTATGTGACGTCTGTTGGCGTGTCAGCACGATCCGCCAATGCGGTACGTAAGTCGAGCCAATCTGTGATTGGTTCCCCTTCAATCGATACGATTTCATCCCCACTCATCAAACCTGCCTCATCGGCGGCCGAATCAGGTTGAACGGTACCAATTTGACCATCGTTCGTCGGCGTTCCTTGAACGAGGCCGACGATGATGAGCAAGATAAACGCCAAGACAAAGTTCATCGCTGGACCGGCTGCAATCGCCAAGACACGCTTCCATACCGATTGGGCACCGAACGTGCGGTCATACGGTGCGATTTGAATTTCCATCCCTTGGTCGACAAGAAGTGTATCCCGTTCTAACGAATAGACACGTACCTCCTCATCGATGAGGAGCTGTACTTTCAACTCATGTGTCGCGTCAAATTTATCAACGGTACCGACAACTTGAACATCCGTAGCGGTGTCCGGCTGAAAATAGACACGATCGACAGTGCCTTGTTCGGTTAAACGAAGTCCGACATGTTGACCTGCACGTACTTCAATCGGCTCAAAATCTTCCCCGGCCATTTTGACATAGCCACCGATTGGTAAGAGACGAATGGTATAGAGCGTTTCATTTTTACGGAATGAAACAATTTTTGGACCGAATCCGATTGCAAACTCGTGACAGAGAATGCCTGCCCGTTTCGCCATGACGAGGTGTCCCCATTCGTGTACCGAAATGAGAACTCCAAACATCAGAACGATGGCGATAAAAGTCGTCATGATTTATTCCCCACCTTCAATTCCTTGCTGAATCTGTTGACGTACTGCTCGGTCGACTTCTAGAATTTGCGATAGCGTCGGTTCGGCAATCACTTCATGTTGAGCCATTGCTTCTTCAACGAGTCGTTCAATTTCTAAGAACGTGATGTGACCGTTCAAGAACAAGTCCACTGCCATCTCATTGGCCGCATTCAGGACGGTTGGCATGGAACCGCCAATTCTTCCTGCTTCAAACGCTAACCGGAGAGCCGGGTAACGATTGAAATCTGCCTCTTGAAAATGTAGCTTTCCGATTTCTTTCAAGTTTAACCGCTTATTCCCCTCAATTTCAAGCCGCTTCGGTTCTGAGAGCGCATAAAGAATCGGGCCCCGCATATCCGGGTTTCCAAGCTGTGCCATCACAGCCGCATCTTTAAATTCAACCATCGAATGGATGATCGATTCACGATGCAAGATGACTTCAATATCATTATAGTCGATATCGAACAGCCAGTGTGCCTCGATCACCTCAAGACCTTTATTGAACATCGTCGCGGAGTCGATCGTAATCTTCGCCCCCATCGACCAGTTCGGATGATTCAATGCATCTTCAACCGTCACGTCAGCTAATTCTTCTCGTGAACGATCACGGAAACTTCCGCCAGACGCCGTTAAAATGATTTTTGAAACATCTTCTCTACGTTCTCCATTCAAACATTGGTAGATGGCAGAATGCTCGCTATCGACCGGTAAAAGTTTAACCCCATGTTCTTTCACAGCAGCTTTGACGAGATGTCCTGCCGTAACGAGTGTTTCTTTGTTGGCGAGCGCAATATCTTTCCCTGCTTGAATGGCAGCAAGCGTCGGCTCGAGGCCAACCGCTCCCACTACCGCCGTCACGACGATATCAGCTCGTTCTGCAGTCGCGCACTCTTTGAGCCCTTCAGGACCAATGAAGTATAAAGGTTCATATGTAAGGCGTGGTTTCAGTTGTTCGAGTACCTCGATACTTGTCGCCGAAACATATTTAGGTCTAAGTCGATTAATCCATTCCGTGGCGACATCGACGTTCGTGCCGAATGCATATGCCTCAAGTTCAAACAGATCGGGGTGCTGTTCGATGACGTCACATGTCTGCACGCCAATCGAACCTGTCGCCCCAATTAAGCTAATTCGCTTCATCTCGACACTCCTTCTCATAGCAGATTAAACACCCAAATAACAGTAAAGACCGCAATCATACTATCAAATCGATCTAAGATTCCTCCGTGACCAGGTAATAGATGACCAGAGTCTTTAACTCCGAACTGGCGTTTATACGCGGATTGCACCAAATCACCGAGCTGTCCGACGACGGCTACGACGATGGCTAAAATGATGACTTCCAATATCGGTAGAATCGGATCGATCCACACGAAAACGACCCCGAGGACAACGGCAGATACGATCCCACCAATTGCTCCTTCAATCGTCTTATTCGGACTGATGGATGGCCAAAGTTTTGCTTTCCCGAACGCCTTCCCCGTGAAATAAGCCCCTGAATCCGTCGCCCAAATCATAAACAAGATGAGCAACACTTTTGATAAACCGTCTTCAGACAGTCGTACTAGTGCGAAGCTCGAGAAACCGACGACCAAGTAGACAGCGGATACGAAGTAGAACCCGGCATCTTCATAGGTGAATCGATTTTTTGTGACAACCGTCCAAAACAGTAATAAAACTAGCCCTAGCACGAGCCACTGTTCGATTGTGAATGGCATTTCACCTGTAACGATTTGTGTCTCCAGCAATAATAAAACGAAAGGAAAGGCGACAAGAAGTGATGTCACTAAAAATGGGAATGCCAGCAGCTTGTGTTTTCGCATCAACGTAAACTCGCTCAAGCCAATGAGAGCGAGAATCCCCATTAATGAAACAAAGGCGTTACCACCGAGCGCGATCACGGTAATAAAGATTGCTCCTGCCCAAAGTCCTGTAATAATTCGTGTCTTCATGTTACACCCCACCAAAACGACGCGTGCGCGCGTTGTAAGATTCAATCGCTTCTACAAAATGCTCACGCTTAAATTCCGGCCACAATACTTCCGTGAAATGGAGTTCAGCATATGCGCTTTGCCACAATAAAAAGTTTGAAAGTCGTTGTTCACCGCTTGTGCGAATGATGAGGTCCACATCTTGAACGTGGGTCATGAGTCGTTCACCGATTAACTGGTCATCCACAGCGTCTGGTATAAGCATACCAGATTGTACATCTTCGGCAATGCTACGCATCGCTTGGACGAGTTCATCCCGACCACCATAGTTGAGCGCGAAGACGAGTTTCAATCCCGTGTTTGTAGCGGTGCGTTCTCTCGCCTGATCGACAGCCTCACGCGTCTCGCGAGGTAGTTTTGTCGTATCACCAGCGACAAGCACCTGAACGTTTTGTTCATGAAGCTCTTTCAAATCGGTCTCTAAAAACTGCTTTGGCAATTTCATTAAAAACGAGACTTCCTCTTCCGGACGAGTCCAGTTTTCCGTTGAGAACGCGTAAAGCGTCAGTGATTGAATCCCGAGTTCTTGCGCTGTCCGAACGGCTTCGCGGATTGACTTCATCCCTTCTCGGTGACCCATGATGCGAGGGAGACCACGTTTTTTGGCCCAACGTCCATTTCCATCCATGATGATGGCTACGTGCTCAGGAACACTTAACTCCGCCTCGACTTTTGTTTTAGGATTCACCCATTTAAACATTCTGTTATCCTCCTGATTGTATGAAAGAAGGACCCTCTCAGAAAAAGGGTCCCCACACAGCTTTTTGGTATACCACTTCCGTGATTACACTTCCATGATTTCTTTTTCTTTCGTTGCTGCAGATTCATCAATCTTCTTGATATACGAATCCGTCAACGTTTGAACGTCATCTGCATATCCGCGGAGATCGTCTTCTGTTAACTCGCCATCTTTCTCGAGTTTTTTCAAGTTTTCGTTTGCGTCACGGCGAACGTTACGAACAGCGACTTTCGCTTCTTCCGCATATTTCTTCGTGATTTTAACCAATTCTTTACGACGCTCTTCCGTCAAAGCAGGAATCGCCAAACGGATGACTGTTCCGTCAGAAGATGGAGACAATCCGAGGTCTGCCTTTTGAATCGCTTTTTCCACTTCTGAAACCATTGATTTATCCCACGGTTGAATCAAGAGCAAACGCGCTTCCGGTGTATTGATGTTTGCCACTTGATTAAGTGGTGTCGGAACGCCATAGTAATCAACTTGAACAGGATCCAAAATCGATGCGCTGGCGCGGCCAGTGCGAAGCGTACCAAAATCACGTTTAAGTGATGTGTGCGCTTTTTCCATTTTTTCTTCAGCTGTTTTCAATACTTCTTTGACACTCATGAATTGACTCCTCCTACTACCGTCCCGATATGTTCTCCGAGTACGACACGTTTAATGTTACCTTCTTCAAGCAATGAGAATACAATCAATGGAATGTGATTGTCCATACAGAGCGAGGTTGCCGTTGAGTCCATGACTTGAAGTCCGTCTTTTAGGACATCAAGGTAAGACAACGTATCATATTTCACTGCAGTGGCATCCAATTTTGGATCGGCAGAATAGACGCCGTCGACATTGTTTTTACCCATTAAAATAACATCGGCTTCGATTTCAGCAGCGCGAAGTGCAGCTGTCGTATCCGTTGAGAAGTATGGGTTCCCTGTCCCTGCTGCAAAGATGACGACGCGACCTTTTTCAAGATGACGCATCGCACGGCGACGAATGTATGGTTCAGCAACTTGTCGCATTTCAATTGATGTCTGGACGCGCGTTTGGACACCGTACGTTTCAAGGCTATCTTGAAGAGCAAGTGAATTTAAGACGGTCGCGAGCATTCCCATATAGTCTGCGTTTGCCCGATCCATTCCAAGTTCACTACCCGTCTTTCCACGCCAAATGTTTCCGGCACCTACAACAACGGCCACTTCTACACCCATCTCGATCAATTCTTTAATCTGATTTGAGATTGAGTTTACAATGTTAGGGTCAATCCCATAACCTTGATCTCCAGCGAGCGCTTCTCCACTCAATTTTAACACAATTCGTTTATATTTCGGTTCCATAACTTTGCCTCCTCTTGCTTGAAAAAAGGGAACACGCTCCCTTAACGAACTAACTCAAGGTTATACAGACGTGTTCCCAATTTTGGTTGCATCATATGCGATGACGCAGATTATTTTTTAAGTTGGTTCATAACTTCTTCAGCAAAGTTCTCTTCACGTTTCTCCATACCTTCTCCTACTTCGAAGCGTACGAACGAGTTGACTTTCCCGCCTTTAGATTCTACGTACTTCCCAACTTTGAAGTCGCCGTCTTTTACGAACGTTTGGTCTACGAGGCAGATTTCCTCGAAGTACTTGTTCATGCGACCAGCAATCATTTTCTCAACGATGTTAGCAGGCTTGCCTTCGTTAAGAGCTTGCTCAGTCAAGACTTTCTTCTCACGGTCGATTTCTTCAGCTGATACTTCGTCGCGTGTCGCGTAAAGTGGACGTGCTGCTGCAACGTGCATCGCTACGTCTTTTGCAACTGTTTCGTCAGATGTGCCGTCGATTACAACGACAGAACCGATGCGACCACCCATGTGGAGGTACGTACCGAATACAGCATCGTCAGCTTTTTCAAGAACAGCTACACGGCGGAGTGAAATTTTCTCTCCGATTGTAGAAGCTTCTTCTTGGATGTACGTTTCAAGCGTTTTGCCTGCTTCGTAGTCAGCTGCGAGTGCTGCTTCTGCAGTTGTTGCGCCTGAAGCGAGTACTGCTTTCGCTACGTTGTTTACGAGTGTTTGGAACTTCTCGTTCTTCGCAACGAAGTCTGTTTCTGAGTTGATTTCGACGAGCACAGCTTTGTTGCCTTCAACTGCTACTGCTGTCAAACCTTCAGCGGCGATACGATCACCTTTTGCTGCTGCTTTAGCGATTCCTTTTTCGCGAAGGAAGTCGATTGCTGCTTGCATGTCACCGTCTGTTTCAACGAGTGCTTTTTTGCAATCGAGCATTCCTGCTCCTGTTTTTTCACGAAGTTCTTTTACCATTGCTGCTGTAACTGCCATCGGAAATTCCTCCTTGTAAAACTAACGAATTTTAAGAAAAAGCACGAGGCTTTTTGAATACTTGTCCTAAAAAAAGGTGATAAAAGGCTTTCCCTTTATCACCTATTGTCTCACTGATTACTCAGCTTCTGTAGCTTCAGCTTCTGTCGCTACAGCTTCTTCAGCAACTTCTTCTTCACCTTGCTTCGCTTCGATAATAGCATCAGCCATTTTCGAAGTGAGCAATTTAACTGCACGAATTGCATCGTCGTTCGCTGGGATGACGTAGTCGATTTCATCTGGGTCACAGTTTGTGTCGACAATCGCAACGATTGGGATGTTCAATTTGTGAGCTTCCGCGATTGCGATACGCTCTTTACGTGGGTCAACGATGAAGAGGGCGTCAGGCACTCCAGGCATATCCTTGATTCCGCCGAGGAACTTCTCAAGACGAGTCATTTCTTTTTTCAAGATGATGACTTCTTTCTTAGGAAGTACTTCGAACGTGCCGTCTTCTTCCATTTTTTCGAGTTGCTTCAAGCGGTTAATACGCTTTTTGATTGTTGAGAAGTTAGTGAGTGTTCCACCCAACCAACGTTCGTTAATGAAGAACATACCAGAACGGATTGCTTCTTCTTTGATTGTATCTTGAGCTTGTTTTTTCGTACCTACGAAGAGGACGTTTCCGCCTTCTGCCGCGAGTTCACGAACAAAGTTGTAAGCTTCGTCTACTTTTTTGACCGTTTTTTGAAGGTCGATGATGTAGATCCCGTTACGCTCTGTGAAGATGTATTTCGCCATTTTTGGGTTCCAACGGCGTGTTTGGTGACCGAAGTGTACACCAGCTTCAAGCAATTGCTTCATTGAAATTACTGCCATGATAAATTTCCTCCTTGTGGTTTAAAAAAGTCCTCCGCCTCGTTCATTGTTGTATTCCGACCTTTCGGCACCGAGGAATACCATCCCGAGACGTGTGTGATGTGTTTAACACCGAGAACTACTATAGCATATGTCACGAAATCCGGCAACTCTCACTTTTTGCGAAGTTTCGCATATAGCGCGAGTTCACCTTCCCCTTTTCCAAGAATGCGGGCAGCATCTCGGACCGAGTGCCGCAATAACACATCATCTACGTCAATTGACGGTTTTGACTTGTCTTCATCTAAGTCGTTTGACACGACATCCGCTTTTGTTTCAACAGGTACGGACACATCCACCTGATGAACGTCCGCTTTACGCTCTACGGGTTCTTTCGTGACAAGATCATTCATCGACTCCATGAACGAGAGAAGCAACGTCTCCGTCTCCTGTTTCTCTCGTTCGAGTCGCTCAACCCGTTCTTGTAACGCCTGGACTTGACGGTACCCGAATAAAAAACCGTAAGCAACCAAACAAGCCGTGATCACATATACAATATACACTTGTTCATCTCCTTACGATGTCTTTTCTTCTAAATACGACCGTCCGAGTGCCTGCTTTAACGTCTTCAACGCTTTTGAATGGATTTGAGAAATGCGAGAGGTGGACAGTTCGAGCACTTCACCGATTTCGGTCAATGTCAGTTCATCAAAATAGAATAGCGATACGACGAGCCGCTCTTTTTCGGACAAATGGTCGACTTCTGTCGCGAGCACATCAATTAACTCTTGTTGCAGTAGGGTATCTTCCGGTTTTTCAGAGTCTGGGTCGAAATACGTGACAGACATCACTTTGCCTTCTTC
Organism: Exiguobacterium sp. s34; assembly: GCF_018617435.1. Classification (NCBI taxonomy): domain Bacteria; kingdom Bacillati; phylum Bacillota; class Bacilli; order Caryophanales; genus Exiguobacterium; species Exiguobacterium sp. s34. The sequence goes on from NZ_JACSKE010000002.1 coordinate 136,401, forward strand.
TTGTAACGTCACAGCCTCATCAATCGACAGCATATTGGCAAAATACCCTTCTGCCATCGTCCGTTCAATTTCAGAAACAGGAAGGTCACAGGCGACTGCTAGCTCATGCTTCGTCGGGGCGCGATGTAACGATTGTTCAAGTTGTTCTGCCACGTGGTCGATTTTTTTTACTTTCTCCCGAACCGAACGAGGCAACCAATCTACTTTTCGCAACCCATCGATGATGGCTCCCCGAATCCGAAAGGCAGCGTACGTATCAAATTTATTGTTATGCTCTGGATCATATTTCATAAGGGCATCGTACAATCCCATGTAACCCAAACTTTTCAATTCGTCGCGTTCGACGCTTTTTGGAAGCGTCACGATCATCCGTTGTACGTGGTAGTGGATGAGAAACTCGTAATGTGCTAGTAGTTCGTTTGCTGTATCCATATCACGGTCCGTATTCCAGCGATCCCACAACTGTGTAAGATGAGTCGTCATGTCGATCCCCCCTTATAGTTCTTTCGTGCCTACGCTCACCGTCCGAATCGATAAAATCGAAGTCGCTACATCGAATTCGATCGTTCGTCCGTTATGTCCGCCACAATCTTCGGCCACGAGCGGAATCCGATGAACTTTTAATGCTTGGCGAATCGCCTCGGCGTTCCGTTCTCCGATCCGCATCGCTTCATTCTCATATTTAAATTGAAACATTTGAGCGCCGCCTGCCATTTTGGCTTGTAACCGCGTCGCTCCTTCTCGTTTAAGAGAACGGACGAGCGTGTCGATGGCTGTGTCTGCATATTTTCCTACTTCAATCGTTTGATTCTTCCGAGCAATGGTCGAGTCGGGTAACATGACATGCGCCATTGCCGCCAATTGGAGACGAGTGTCATATAAAATGACTCCAACACACGACCCGAGTCCAGCTGTACGAAGGCGATTCGGTGCTGTCGTTTGTTTCCATTCGGCGATGCCGATTTTTAATACGTCAGCCATTGCCGAGCAACCGTTCTTGAATACGTTTGAGCGAACCATGTGTCGGTAGGAACAACACATGCCCAGCGCTTACTTTTTGATCAATCATAAATGTCGTGTCGATGTACAATGCGGCATCTTCTTCAGGTTGAACCGATGTCACGACAAACTCGACGATTGACCCAGCCATATCGATTGCCGTTGCCGGCACTTGAATCATGATTGGTGTCTGTAGCCAGTCACCAAGTGCCCGGGCATAAGCACCGCTCATAATATTCCCGACTTCTTCCCAAGCCGATATCCCTAGCTCATCAGTTGATTGGAACGAGAATGGCATCCCAATGAGTGTCGATACCATCTGTTCGGCGTCCTCGACGGCAAACAAAATGAGAATCATGCCGCGTATCTCACCGTCTAACTCGAGTAGCACCGAAGCGACATGTCGCTCCGGACCACCCACTCGATCAGGCAAATACGAGATTGGCTCCATCTCAGCCGAGGAGACCGTGATATTCACCGGTTTGGCTAACATGGCGGATAATGCAGTAGCCGCATGACCAGACCCTATATTTCCCAGTTCCTTTAACAAGTCTTGCTCAAACTCACTCAGCATACTGTTCCTCAAACAACGCATTCGCATCGAGAAGTGAGAAGAGTTTGTCTTCTCCTTTAGCGATGGCTGTCAAGTGTGCTGAAATCATGTCGCGACTCGATTCAGGAATCGGTTCAATCCGCACTTCATCACTTTCAACCACTTCGTTTGCGCGGTCGACGATGAAGCCCGCATCCCCTTGATTCAATGATGCGATTAAAATACGCGTCTCATCCGTCGGTTCGATTTCTTCATAACCGAGGCGCAAACGAAGGTCGATGACCGGTGTGACGACACCCCGAAGATTGATGACCCCTTTCACGTGTGACGGGGCGTTCGGGACGCGTGTGATCGGCTGAAGTCGCTCGATTGAACGGACCGATTGTACATCGATTCCGTACGTATTTTCTTCAAGTGAAAAGACTACCCATTTCTGTTCCATCTATATTCCTCCTTAAAAGAGATCGTTACTATCTACGATAAGAGCGACGCGACCGTCACCGAGAATGGTCGCACCTGAGATAGCAGGAATCCCTTCAAGATACGTACCGAGCGGTTTCATGACAATTTCTTGCTGGCCGATCAAATCGTTGACGACGACACCGACAAGTTTGTTTCCTTTTCGAACGACAACGACCGGGAATTGCGACTTCGTCTCCGATTCGATTCCGAACATTTCTTTTAAATAGACGAGCGGAACCAACTGGCCACGGAAATCAAAGACACGCTCGCGGTGCGCCGTCAAGATGTCCGCTTCATCAAGCAAAGTCGTCTCGAGAATCGATGACAACGGAATCGCATACGATTCCTCACCGACTTGTACGAGCATGGCCGAGATGATCGAGAGGGTGAGTGGCAGACTTACCTGGAATTTCGTCCCTTGTCCTGCAACCGTCTCTAACGAAACGACACCACCGAGTGACTCGATTTTATTTTTCACGACATCGAGTCCGACACCGCGACCTGAAAGGTCCGTCACGACGTCAGCTGTCGAGAAGCCTGGAGCGAAGATTAACATCGCCAACTCGTTCTCAGACATCACAGTCGCCTCTTCATCTGAAATCACGCCACGTTCCAATGCTTTTGCACGAACTTTGTCAACGTTGATCCCCGCACCGTCATCCTCAATCTCGATAAAGACACGGTTGCCGCCGTGATAAGCGCGAAGGGCGAGCATTCCTTGTTCCGGTTTGCCTGCTTTCACGCGAACTTCAGGGCGTTCGATTCCATGATCGATCGCATTACGAATCAAGTGAACGAGCGGGTCTCCAATCTCATCAATGACCGTACGATCAAGTTCTGTCTCCGCACCCGAAATATCCAATTGAACTTTCTTGTGGATTTCTTTTGCGACCGAGCGAACCATGCGTGGGAAGCGATTGAACACTTGCTCAATCGGCATCATCCGTAGTGTCAACACGAGAGATTGCAGTTCGTTCGTACCTCGTTTGATTTTTTCAACGGTTTCGTTCAATTCTGGTTGACCCACCTCATCAGCGAGTCGTTCTAAACGTCCACGATCGATGATGAATTCCTCGAACAAGTTCATGAGACGATCGATTCGTTCTAAGTTGACGCGAATCGTTTTCGCTTGAGCCTGTGCAGCCACTTGTTCCTTCGTATCTTTTGTTTCTTTTTCTTCTTGGTCTGCGGCTTTCTGTACCACTGGTTCTGGTACTACCACTTCGGCTGTCACTGCGACTTCTGGTTCGCTTTCTGACGTTCCTGTGAACACATTGACTTCGACACGTTCCACTTCCGACACTTGGGCGATGGCATGTTCAATGACTTCCGTCGCCTCTTGTGATAGGAATAAGACGTCAAACGACAAATCGAATTGCTCTTGCTCGATTTCCTCTGTCTCCGGGTTCGTGCGTACGACTTCGCCCAATTCTTGGAGACGATCGAACACCATATACGCCCGAGCTGCTTTCAGGACGACAGCGTCTGATAATTTCACGGTGATTTGATAGGCCTCGAATCCTGTCTGTTTCGCCTGTTCGATGACCGAATTCGTGTAAAGGTCGACTTCGAATGTATTTGACTCTTTTACCTCTGTGACCACGACCTCTTTTCCACCGATGAACGATTGGAAGGCAGCGACCGTTTCAGAAACATCCACGTTCGCACCTCGTCCGCCGTTCTCAATGTCAGCAATCATGTCCTCCATCTGTTCCATAGCGATGAACATCGTATCCAACAATAGTTGGTTGCTTTCCTTTTTTCCGCCACGAACGAGGTCGAGTGCACTTTCCATCTCATGCGTCAAATTGGCGACGTGTTCGTACCCCATCGTCGAGGACATCCCTTTTAACGTATGCGCAGATCGGAAAATCTCTTGAACGACATCCGCCCCACCCGATTGTTCTAGCTTAAGTAACTGTGTGTTGATTGATTGGATATGTTCTTGGGATTCATCTAAAAACAACCCTAAGTATTCGTTCACGTCCATCTCATTTGCCTCCCTGTCGTTATACTCGGTTCCACTGTTTCCGTAAGTTCCCCATCAAACGGTCCATCAAGTGACGTGGTTTCGGAGGCGTTCCCGTAAGCGTTGTCAAAATTCGTTCGAGCCGCCAGCTAATATCACTTTTTCGATTGTATTGATAAAACGGGACTTGGGCGATGACTGCCTTTCTGACTGAAGGGTCATCTGGTAAAAATCCGAGGAATCGAATCGTCTTATTTAAGAACTGCTTGCATGCGACTTCCATCCGTTCGAAACATTGTAGTGCTTCCTCTCCAGACTGGGCTCGGTTCACGATGACACCCAGCGGTAAGTCTGGATATTGATGATGCACTAGTTTTGTATATGCGTATCCGTCCATGAGCGAGGTCGGTTCCGGCGTTAAAATCAAAAACATTTCATCACAGCCTGCAATAAATTGCAGCGAGGTATCCGTCGCCCCGGCGCCCATATCGAAGAGGACGTAATCATATGCGGTCAGTACTTCGAGTTCTCGCATGAGAAATTGCATGTCATCTTCTGAGAGATGGACGAGTTGGTCTTGTCCACTCCCTCCATGTAATATATCGACACCATGCACATTTTTCTGAACAGCTGCAGCCAATGGAATGCGAGCTTTTACGGACTCCATCATCGTTCTCGACTTCATTGCGTTCATTAAGATATGGACGTTGGCCATCCCGATATCAAAATCGACAATCAATACCCGCTTTCCGAGCTCTGAAAGAGCGATAGCCGTGTTCACGCATACGTTCGTCTTTCCGACACCGCCTTTCCCGCTCGCAAAGGCGATGGTCGTCGGATGGACATCATTGATTGCTCTTAAACGCCTTGCTTGGTCCATCTTGTCCACCCTTCTTTCTCAAACAGTCGTTTCGTCAACGCATCCGCATCTCCCCGAATCAAATCATCCGGCACTTCTTGACCGTCCGTCATCCATGCGACAGGAAGACCGCTCTTTTTCACCATTCGATACATCGCGTGAATGTCACTCGTCTCATCTGCTTTTGTGAAGATGAGCGAACTGAGTGGGAGTGACTCGAACTGGGAGTAGATCATATCCATATCTTTCATTTTTGATGTCAAACTTAACACGAGCGATAAACTCGTTTCCGTAAAGTCATGATGTTCGTGAAACTGTTCCACGTACGCAGGATCTCGGAAGTTGCGACCTGCCGTGTCGATCAACACGATGTCCTTTCGGGCAAATAATTGCTTTGCCCGCTTAAAGTCATGGAAATCATATGCCACTTCGACGGGGATACTCATAATTTCAGCGTACGTCTTCAACTGTTCGATGGCTGCGATTCGATATGTGTCAGTCGTGATCAACCCGACTGTCTTGCCTTCTTTCAACTTGAAATGCGCAGCTAGTTTGGCAAGTGTCGTCGTTTTACCGACGCCGGTCGGTCCGACGACCATGACATAACGTTTCGCCTCAGGTGGCTCGCCGAAGGACGATTTGACTTGTTCATACACGTACTGTTCAGCCGCTTCTACAGACTTCGTCGTATAGTAGAGCTCGTTCAACGTCTCTTCCCACGATTCTTCCGCGAACGACTCCGTCGAAAGTAACGCTTCGACATGTTGTAGTGACGTATGGAGTCTTGGCGCCGCTCCTCCTACCATACGAGGTGCTGGTGATGTTTGAGGTGATACCGTTTGAATCGGCTTTGTTTGAACCGATACAGACTGTCTAGGTTTCGTGACCGTTTGCTCTTTTTCAAGTGCAGCGATGACTTCCACTTGTTTCGAAGCGAATAAACCGAACCATCCGGTCTTCACTTGCCGTGAATTTAGGATCACCGCTTCATCACCTAACTCTTGCTTCACTTTCGTCATCGCTTCAGCCATCGTTTTCGCTGTAAATTTTTTAATCTGCATTTAAATCACCCCAATACTTTTCACTTCAACGGAACTGAGTAATTCGTTATATGCCAATACGGGAACATCTGGATAGTATCGTTCAAGCAACTGTCGAACAAATAGTCGAATCGTCGGTGAACATAAAATGACCGCTGACGCTCCATACCGTTCAAACATCGACAGTTGTTCTCCTGTGCGCTCGATAATGTCGCGCGCCTGCTCTGGGTCGAGTGCCAAGTAGTTCCCAAACTCCGTCTTTTGTACGGCGTCTTGAACGGTCTGTTCCGTCTGACCACCTAACGTGACCACATACAATGGACCTTCAGGTGGTTTGACTTGGTCGGTCAGTTGGCGTGACAACCCTTGACGGCAATATTCACCGAGGATTTCTGCATCTTTTGTCACTTTCCCGTAGTCAGCCATTGTCTCGAACAAAAGAGGTAAGTTTCGAATCGATACATTTTCTTGTAACAAGTGACGTAACACTTTTTGAATTTCACCGATTGAAAGCACTGAAGGCGTCACATCTTCAACGAGAACTGGATGGGTTTCCTTCAAATGCTCGACGAGTTGTTTCGTTTCTTCACGACCGAGTAAATCGGCAGCATGTTTCTTCAGCGTTTCGGTCAGATGTGTCGCGACAACGGACGGCGGATCCACGACGGTATATCCACTCATTTCTGCTCGCGTCCGTGTCTCCTCATCAATCCAGAGGGCCGGAAGACCAAATGCCGGTTCCGTCGTTTCAATCCCGTATACTTCCGGGTCTTCAATCCCTGGGCTCATCGCCAAGTAATGGTCGAGCAACAACTCACCTTCTGCGACGACGTTTCCTTTCACCTTGATGCGATACGCGTTCGGCGAAAGCTGTAAATGGTCGCGAATCCGAACCGTCGGCAAGATGAATCCGAGCTCGAGCGCGAGTTGACGACGAATCATGACGACACGGTCCAACAAGTCACCGCCTTGCGACTCATCCGCAAGTGGGATCAATCCGTATCCGAATTCGAATTCAATCGAATCGATTTGTAAGAGCGAGACGACAGATTCCGTCGGAGCTGTCGAAGGCTCTTCTTCCATGATGGGATCTTCCGTCGCCTGCCGGATGTTTCGTCGCATCGTATAGGCTCCGAAGAAGGCCGTACCTGCAATGATCATCGTCACCGGGATAAGTGGTGGTGACACGAAACCGAGCATGAAGACGATGGCGCCAGCGATATAGAGAAGCGATGGGTTTTGACCAAGCTGGTCGATCACATCTTCTCCTAAATTGCCGTCCGAGACGGCACGGGTCACGATAATTCCGGTTGCCGTTGAAATCAAGAGTGCCGGGATTTGACTGACGAGTCCGTCCCCGATCGTCATGAGCGAGAACGTTGTGAACGCTTCTCCGACCGGTAATCCCATCTGAACGACACCGATAATGATTCCGAAGATCAAGTTAATCGTCACGATGATGATACCGGCGATGGCATCCCCTTTGACGAACTTGGATGCCCCATCCATCGAACCATAAAAATCGGCCTCGCTTTGAATTTTACGGCGACGCATCTGCGCTTCCTTGTCGTCAATTAGTCCGGAGTTCAAGTCAGCATCGATGGCCATCTGTTTCCCTGGCATCGCATCAAGCGTGAAGCGGGCAGATACCTCAGATACACGCTCGGCACCTTTTGTGATGACGACGAACTGAATGATGACGAGAATGAGGAAGACAACGAATCCGACAAGGACATTTCCTCCGATTACGAAATCACCGAACGTCGCAATGACTTCCCCTCCGTAACCGTTTGAGAGAATCGAACGGGTCGTCGATACGTTCAAACCGAGACGAAACAACGTCACAATCAATAAGAGGGAAGGGAATACGGAGAAGTCGAGCGCTTCTCTGGCATTCATCGCCACTAGTAAGATCATGAGGGCGATTAAAATATTTACGATGATTAAAAAATCTAATAAAAAGCCCGGTAACGGGATGATCAGCATGATGACAATCATCAAGACACCAATCAAAACTGCAAAGTCTTTCGCTTTTACTGCCAACACATACTCCTCCTCAAGACGGTTGCTTCATTTGATAGACGAATGCGAGCACTTCCGCAATCGCTTGATAGAACGATTCGTCTACCACTTCTCCGATATCGATTTGCGCATATAGCGCCCGTGCAAGCGGCTTGTTCTCAACAATCGCCACATTGTGCTCTTTTGCGACATCTCGAATATGAAAGGCGACTCGGTCGACCCCTTTTGCCACAACGAGCGGGGCAAAGTCTTTCGTATCATCGTAGCGGATGACGACCGCGTAATGGGTCGGGTTCGTGATGACGACGTCGGCATTCGGAATTTCTTGCATCATGCGTCGCATCGCCATTTCTCGTTGTTGTTGCTTAATCTTAGATTTGATCAGCGGGTCACCTTCTGAGTTTTTATACTCGTCTTTTATGTCTTGCTTTGACATACGAATCGATTTTTCGAAATCAAATCGTTGATAAAAAAAGTCGAGTAATGCGAGTGCGAGCAATGCAACACTCACCCAGAGACCAAGTTCAATCGTGATCCCTGCGAGCGCGACGATGGATTCTCGAATCTGTTCGACGGCCATCCGGGACAATTCTTTTTGGTTTTGCCAAAGGACAGCGACAGCGGTTGTCAGGATGATTAAAAATTTGAATAAGGACTTTAAAAATTCGACGACCGCTTTCATGCTGACGATACGTTTCACCCCTTTAATCGGGTCGATTCGCTCGAGCTTTGGCTGGATCGCTTCTAAGGAAAAAAGCGTTCCAACTTGTAAATAATTGATGAGAATCCCAAACACGACAGCGACGATAAAGAATGGCGCCAAAATCAATCCGACTCGAAGCATCAAGTCAATGATCATCCCTGACATGCCCTCAGATATATTGAACAGTAAGTATTGGGGGCTGAGTAAATCTCCGACTAATGAGAGCAACTGTTGCCCAATCATCGGTCCGAAGAATGACAGCATGAGAAACATGGCAAAGAGCGCGAATGCTCCCGTCAAATCAGCGGATTTGGCGACTTGCCCTTTCTTTCGTGAATCCTCTCGTTTACGCGGTGTCGCTTTTTCTGTTTTTTCACCTGCAAAAAACTGCAAATTGACCGATAAAGGATATAGAGGCTTCTTCATGAGGCATCTCCTAGTATGAGCATAAAGTCGTGCATCACGTCTTGTAATAACGGAATGAACTGACTAATACCTGTCAGTGTCAATCCCATCAACAAGACCATGACGGCAAATCCGGCAATCAGTTTGAAGGAAAAGCCGATTGCAAAGATATTGAACTGTGGCGCCGATTTTGCTAAAAAACCAAGTGCCAAATCGACAAGCAATAAAGATGCCATCATCGGCAAGGCCAATTGCAAGGCGACCATCATCGTCATCGTGACCACTTTCACTGCCATCATGAGTGAGGCTTCCGTGAAGTTAATCATCGGTTGACCAGGTGGATAGATTTGAAAACTGTAATAAATGCCGTCAATCAGGAGTAAATGTAAATTACTCGTCAATAAAATGAACAGCGTAAAAATATAATAAAATCGTCCAATTAGTGGCGACTGTCCGCCAAACATCGGATCGTATGCGGAAGCCATCGCGAGTCCAAGTTGAAGGTCGATGACCCCTCCAGCAATTTGCGGAGCGAAAAAGAGAATGTTAATCAATAGACCGAGTAAAAGCCCAATCATGACCTCATACACGACCTGAAGCACAAACCCATTCGTCATTTGAATCGGCTCGGTGATGGTGAACATAGCGTAATACGCTAAAAATGCACTGAAGCCTACCCGGTGCATAACCGGCAACTGTCTCGTCGAGAACAATGGGACACTGACAAAAAAGCCAGAGAGTCGCGCAAACGTCAGACCGTACATACTGATGAAGTCAACTGCGTTCATTTCGACGCAACCTCGACCATCAGCTCAAAAATCAATCGTGTGAACCCCTCAATTTGTTGAAGCATCCACGGTCCAAAAATGACAAGACCGATGAAGACCGAGATGATTTTTGGAACAAACGAAAGCGTCTGTTCTTGAATTTGAGTCGTGGCCTGTAAAATCGAGATCACGAGACCGACAATCAGTGAGATGAGCAGCAACGGCATTGAAATTTTTAATAATGTCCACACACTCTCTGTTGCCAAGTAAATGACCATTTCTTGTGTCATGTCCGTTCCCCCTACATACTTCTAAGCAATGATTCCACAATCAAGTGCCAGCCATCGACCAATACAAATAGTAATAATTTAAACGGTAAGGCGATCATGACCGGTGGTAGCATCATCATCCCCATCGACATGAGCACACTTGCGACGACCATATCGATAATTAAAAATGGCAAGAAAATCATGAATCCGATTTGGAAAGCTGTTTTCAACTCACTAATCGCATAAGCCGGAACGAGAGCGAGAAGCGGTACATCATCAAGTGATTCAGGTTGCTCGTAGTTCCCATATTTCAAAAACAGTTGCAAATCTTCCTGTCTTGTATATTTCGACATGAATTCTTTCATCGTCCCGCTCGCTTCATCAAACGCCTCATCTTGTGAGATTTTGTCATCGAGATAAGGTTTTAACGCGTTCTCATTCAAATCAGAGAGAACGGGAGACATGACGAACAATGTAATGAACAAAGCCAATCCGACAATCAACTGGTTTGGCGGTGTTTGTTGTGTACCGAGCGCCGGTCGAATGAAAGAGAGTACGACGACGACACGTGTGAAGCATGTCATCAAAATTAAAAAAGAAGGGGCAAGTGTCAATAACGTCAATAAAATTAAGAGTTTGATCGACGTTGACGTACTGTCTGGTGTCTCTAAATTGATTAATTGCTCAAACGTTGTCATGACTTCTTCCTCACTTCTTCTAATTGAGCAAGTTGTTTCTTAAAGGTATCTAAAAATGCATTCGAATTCGTCGTTCGGAGTGATAAAGGCTCTGACTGCTCTTCATCCATCGCTTCCGCATCGAGTCGATCAATCAATTGAATCGATTCCCCGACGCCGAGGACATAGACTTGATCCCCGAGTTTCACGAGTTGGACGGAACGGTCCTTTCCTAGTGGGACGCCTCCGAGGTGTTTCATATGCTGAGTCGCTTTCACACCTTGTGTTTTGGAACCGAGCCAACGCATCAAGACGATAAAACCGCCGACCACGACTACGAGACTCAACACGACTTTCACGCCATTTCCAATCGTTGACGCTGTCGTTGGAACGTTACTTTCCAATTCTTCTGTCTGTTTTTGCTCGAATTGTTGGTCTACGGTGGCGGCCTCAACCGTGGCCGGAACAAAAAGTCCGACCACGAGGAGAATAATCAACCACCATTTCTTCATTGTGCGACCGTTTTAGAGACCGCTTCGATGACACGTTCCGCGTTGAACGGCTTAACGATGAAGTCCTTCGCTCCTGCTTGAATCGCATCGATGACCATCGCTTGTTGCCCCATTGCCGAACACATAATGACTTTTGCATTCGAGTCGAAGCTGCGAATCTCTTTTAATGCCGCGAGACCATCCATCTCTGGCATCGTGATATCAAGTGTGACAAGATCCGGTGTGAGCTCACGATACTTCACGACCGCGTCAGCTCCGTTTTCTGCCTCACCTACTACGTCATATCCGTTCTTTGTCAAAATGTCCTTGATCATCATACGCATGAACGCTGCGTCATCTACTACTAATACTTTTGCACTCATTCTAAATTCCTCCTTAGACGATTCCGATCCGCTCATGCGGTTGAATAATTTCTGTTACACGTACCCCAAAGTTTTCTTCAATCACGACAACTTCTCCTCTAGCAATTCGTTGTTGGTTGACATAAATATCAACCGGTTCGCCAGCTAGCTTGTCGAGCTCGATGATGGAACCTTGTGATAACTCGAGTACTTCCCGGACAGATTTTTTCGTTCTGCCTAGTTCGACTGTCACGTTTAACGGCACGTCATATAATAGCCCTAGGTTTGCCGGTACAGACTCTTGTGGAGCTGGTGATTGGAGCGGCATGAATTCTGCTTGGCTTACCGCGACCTCTGGCATCGATTTTTGCTTTTCCGGTTGTGGTTGCGCCTGCGGTTGAGCTTGCGGCTGAGGTTTCGGAGCCTCGGCTTTCGGTTGTTCTTTTACAGGCTCCACTGCCGTTTGTGCTTCACCGGTCGCTTTCATCAATTCATCGACTAATTGCTTTCCGAATTGAATTGGAGCAATTTGAACGATTGTGGAATCAATCAATGTACCTACTTTGAGATTGAACTCAATGAGCACCATCGTTTCCCAAAGTTCAAGACGATCGATAATCGTTTGATTTTTTGTTGCGTCAAACACCTCGACAAGTGGTGGAGAGATGTCAATTTTCTTCGAAAACACCGTCGATAAAGATGTCGCGGCTGCGCCCATCATTTGGTTCATCGCTTCTTGAACGGCTGATAAGCGAATCTCATCAAGGCTTTCAGGATCGACGTTCTCCCCTGTCCCACCTAACATGAGGTCAGAGATAATAGCGGCATCTTCGCGAGTCAAAACGAGGACATTCTCCCCTTTTATCCCTTCCGTATACCCAACACGTAATGCGACATGTGGCGTAGGATAACGCTCACGCAACTCCTCGATTCTCACTTCACTGACAACCGGTGTCGTGATTTCTACTTTTTGCTGTAGTAACGTTGACAAAGCCGTTGCCGAATTTCCAAACGAAATGTTTCCGATTTCCCCGAGAGCATCGCTTTCCATCGAATCTAAATGCTCTTCGTTTTCCGCCTTTGGCGTCGGCGTATTGTCACTTGTTCCACGTAGTAACGCGTCAATTTCATCTTGTGACAGCATTTCACTCATTGCTCTTCCTCCTTCACACGGTGAAGCACTTGAACCGCCATCCGCTTCCCGCTCACACCGACTTGCCCTTTAAATACTTTATTTTCCCCTACCATGATGGATAGAGGCTCTTTTGCCACTTGATCGAGTGCCAAACAATCCCCAACTTCAAGATGCAGCAGATCGCCGAACGTAATTGTCGTCTCTCCGAGTAGTGAGACAACCTCGACCGTCGAGTTCATCAACTGGGCTTTGAGTGGCTCTTTGCTCGATTGACTCGCATTCCGACGATTCGCTTCCTGCATCCAATAATGACTCGAAAGTTTCGACAAGACAGGTTCAATTGTCACGAACGGAAGACAAACGTTAATCGTCCCGCTCACTTCCCCAATCGTCACTCCAATGGAGATGAGGACGACCGTCTCGTTAGGTGAAACGAGTTGAAGGAACTGCGGATTCACTTCGACAGCAGCCATTTCTGCCTTGATTTCTGCAATTGACTCCCATGCATCTCCATAACTTGAAAAGGCACGTTTATACAATTGCGTCAAAATTCGCATCTCGATCTCTGTGAACGACTCAATCTTGTCCATTTCCACACCCGGTCCACCAAGTAGACGATCGAGCATCGCATAAGAGATGTTCGGATTGACTTCGATGATGAATCTTCCGTTTAACGGCGGCGCTTCAATCAAGTTAATCATCGTCATACTCGGGATAGAATGAATGAATTCATCGTACGGTAGTTGTTCGACCGAGTTGACGGTGAATTGAACATAAGTGCGAAGTTGTGCCGAGAAAAACGTCGTCAACATACGTGTGAAATGCTCATGAATCCGAGTCAGGCTTCGAATTTGATCTTTAGAAAATCGAACGGCTCGTTTGAAGTCATATTGCCGAACCTTCTTTTCTTCTTCTTGCGCGAGAAAAGAATCCGCTTCGACATCCCCACTGCTTAGTGCAGATAGTAAGGCATCAATTTCTTGTTGAGACAGTACTTCTCCCATGATGCCACCTCACTGAATAATTTTCTTCGTCATATAGACGCGTTGGACTTCACCTTCTTCAAGCAGTCCGTTAAGTTGTTCTCGTAATGTCTGTTCAAACTTTTGCATATCCTCTTTCGTTGCCAACTGTGTTTTTGTCATCCCGGCCAAGTCACCAAGAATGACATTATGCACTTGAAACTTGCGCAGCTCTAGATTCTCTTTTGTTTCAAGTGAATCTGTGACAATCGTGAATTGAACGTTGATGAAACGCTCATCTTGAATATTCGTCGTCATGTCGTCGGTCATGAAGCTTCGCTCCGCCAACTCTTCAGCGGTGACCGGTTTCGTTTTTGCTGTGACGTTGTCACCGAAAACGTACTTATACGTCATGAAGCCGGCTCCGCCCATGACGAGTAGGACGACTAGTAAAATGATGACAACTTTCAGCCCGCCACCTTTTTTCTTTTCTTCTTCACTCATCTTCTTCACCTCTTGTGAACATCGTTCCGACTAAACCGATTGAGCGGTAAAAGGCTTCAGTTCGTTCAATGATTTGATCTTTCGTTTCTTTCACGAGATACGTTTTGCCATTAAACAGTTGGATTATCGTGTCAGGCTCTGCTTTCACTGTTTCGATCAGCAAAGCGTTGAGCACGAACTCCTCACCCCGAAATGCTGTGACGCGAATCATCAGCGTTTCAAGTTAACGAGCTCTTGAAGAATCTCGTCCGATGTTGTAATGATTCGTGTGTTCGCCTGGAAACCACGTTGTGCCACAATCATTTCTGTAAATTCTTCAGAAAGGTCGACGTTCGACATTTCAAGTGCGCCCGAAACGAGGTTACCTCGCCCTAAATCACCGGCCGCTCCGATGAGTGGATCACCTGAGTTTTGTGATTGCAAGAAGTTGTTGGCGCCGACTTTCGATAAACCAGCGTTGTTGCTAAAGTTCGCCGTCACGATATAACCTGCCGTCTGCAACGCACCGGCTGCGTCGACATAGCTCACTTGACCGTCTTTTCCAATTGACAATGAACGTGCGTCTGTTGGAATTGAGATTTTACCGTAAGCCGTCGATCCAGCTACGACATCAGGAATATTTCCAGTCAAGTTCGGCGCAGGAAGGTTAGCCGCAGGTTTCGCACCCGTTCCTAACAAGTAAGTTCCTTCACCTGTTACCAAGTCACCGTTGTTGTCCGTATAGAAGTTACCGGCACGTGTGTATTGCGCTTGACCGTTGACGATTGTGACGAAGAAACCTTCTCCTGAAATACCGACGTCTAACGCACGTCCCGTATTTTGCATCGCTCCTTGGTTGTAGACGTTATCGACAGTCGCCATCGTTCCACCAAGACCGACCTCTTTCGGGTTAATCCCTCCGGCCGTCGCCCCATTACCGCCTGACGCACTACCGACTTGTTGACTGACGAGGTCTTTGAACGTGACACGACCTTTTTTATAACCGAACGTGTTGACGTTGGCGATGTTGTTCCCGACGACGTCTAATTTCGATTGGAAGTTCTTCAGACCACTGATCCCTGAGTACATTGCTCTTAACATAATAATTCCTCCTATACTTATTTGATGGAAGTGATGTCGTACACGCTGACCGATGTGCCGTCTTCAAGATCGGCCATGTATCCAGTTAAATCAGATCGAGAAATCGAGACGACACGACCCGAGCCTTTCGTCGTTTCTTCACTCGATTCCGAACTGTAGTCAATCGTTTTACCAATCATGCTGCTAAATTCGGAAATCGAAGCCATATGGCGGTCGACCAGCACAGAGTCGAGTTGCTTCGAAATCGTTTGCATCTGTTCAAGTGAAGAGAATTGAGCCATCTGAGCGATGAACTCACGGTCTTCCATCGGCGACATTGGGTCCTGGTTCGCAATTTGAGCGAGCAGCAACTTCATAAACATGTCTTTGTCATATTGATTTGTCGCTTTTGGAAGTGACTGGTCTGGCAGTGTAAAATCATTCGTCTTCGGTTGGATGCTCGTCATCCTCAGACCCTCCTTTTGGTTGTTCCTGCGATTGCTCCTGTTCCGGTTGCTCGGAGCCATCTGGCAACGCCGACTTCGTGTCGAGTGCTTGTTGTGTCAAGTTGACCTCGACCCGAACGTTTTGGGAGTGGGGCGTTAACGTTTGTTGCAACTGCTGAACTTGTGACTGAAGCAATTGTTTCGCCTCTTGAGTGCTTGCGAACAATTTGACGACGAGTTCCCCGTTATGTCGTTCAAGCTTGACGACGAGCTCACCGAGTTGTTCTGGATATAGACGTACCGTAAACACTTTCGAACCGTCCGCTCCGCTCGAAAACGGTGCTTTTTGAAGCGCGGACTCAATTCTCGCCTGTAAGTTTTCAGGTAAGGAACCTTTTGAGGCGTACATGACGGTTTCTACATCAATTTGTGGTCGCGACCAGTTTAATCCTTTCGGTAACCAGTCAACACCACTTGCCTGAGGGAGCGCTTTCGCCACTTTCACGGTTTCAACTTGTGGTAGAACGGGAATTTCCTTCATATTGCCGGCTGGTCCATTAAACTGTGTGACCACCCGTTGAATCGTTTGAACGTGCTTCCCAAGTTCTTGATTTGGCACAGTCTGTGTCAACCCTGTTTTTGCAGACAAATCCGTCTTTTGCACGATGTCACTACTTGTTGCGACCGCCTGAGCAACGATTGGGAGCGCTGAATCAACATTTCCAGATGACGTAGACAATTGTCCGAGTACACCTACATATGCATCCATAAACGTCCGATACGCATCTTGCGGAAGTGATTTTAGCCAATTCAATGTGTCAGGTTTTTGAAACCACGTTTCGAGTTCCTGTGCCACTTTTTCAAAGTCGACTAACTCTTCAGGGAGCACACCTTCTTCAAGTTGAGGAAGCGCTGTCTGCTCTCCGGATCCTTGCATTGGTGCGAGCATCGCCGAGAGGAGACTTAAAAAGCCGCCCGTTCCTTGTGAATTCCCATCTGTCGCTTCGGTACGTGCCATCGAACCTTGAATCGCTTGTGATAATAATGCGATATTCAATGTGTGTCCTCCTTTCCCATGTTCACTGGAGAAGCTGCGTCACAACCGCAGCCTGCTGCGCATTCATCCGCCCTAAAATATCCGCCTGTTGCTTTGGTGATAATTCTTTAAGCAATTCCGCCACCTGTGGACTCTCTAGTTCCCCCATAATGGCCGCCGCTTGTTTGGCGGACATCTCTTCATACACACTGACAATGTCAGAAGTGGTTTCTTTTTCTGTTGTGGCTGCCGCTAGCTCGGAGACGAGTCGGTCACGTTCCCGAATTAAATCGGTGATTTCTTCTTGTCGCGCTTTCACTTCATTCGTCAGTTCCACATTTTCATTTCGAAGTTTTTCAATCTCACTGTTTGCTGCTTTCAACCGGTTCGTGGCGTCACTGTCGATCCCTGTCACGTTTACTTTCGTCTCAGATGTCTTCGGTGTTTCTGCTGTCTTTCCATCCTCACTAACTGGTAGGAATGGTACGGATAAAAGTGGACGGTCCATCGCGTAGTTCATGACGACCATTCCGCCAACCAAGATGAAGATTGCTGGGATGAGGACTAACGCCACAATCATTTGTTTGCCTCGTTTATTGTTCTCTTTTGCCATGCTACTTCCCTTTCCCATGATGAATCACAGCGAGTTCGTCCATCATTAATTGCTCTGTGAGTTTTGCCGCTGTCATCTCTTCTAAACTGACCTTTTCATGAAGTGTCACATATTTCTTTTCTTCCACTACTTTTCCGAGCAAGCGTTCTTGTGATGCGTGATAACGATTGCGCGCTTGTTGAACGACGAGCTGTTGTGTTTCGATTTGACGTTTTACTTGCTCACGCGTCTTTTCTCGATACTGAGACATGAGTAAATCAATACGTCCTTGCTGTTCATCTTGATGTTTAATCAACGATTCATACATGAGGAGAAGATCATACAACGCTTCCATCTCCGTTTCGAGTTTTGCTTTCAACCCTCTTACTTCAGTAGCGGCATCTTCTTTCTCATGTTCAGCAATTGGCATGATTCGTTCTAGAATGAGTCTGTTCATGATTCACCTCGCGCGATGTCTGACAAATGAGCCATCGTTTGTTGGAATGCAGCATCTTCATCAATCGATTGCTTTAAAAATGTCAGTAAGTATGGATATTTCTCGATTGCCGTATCAATCGCTGGGTTCGAACCTTTTTTATATGCGCCGATGTTAATCAAATCCTCGGCATCGATATAAGTCGCTAGCCAACTACGAAACGTTTGTGCTGCTTCACGATGTGTTGGAGAAGCGATTTGGTTCATGACACGACTGATTGACTTCAACACGTGGATGGCGGGAAACTGTCCACGGTTTGCAAGCGCTCGGTCCATAACGAAGTGTCCGTCTAATATCCCACGCACCGCATCGGCAATCGGTTCGTTCATATCGTCACCATCAACGAGTACTGTATAGAACGCTGTAATCGATCCGGTTGCTGCCGTACCGCTTCGTTCTAATAATTGAGGGAGCATCGCAAAGACAGAAGGTGTGTACCCTTTCGATGTCGGTGGTTCACCAGTCGCGAGCCCGATTTCACGTTGAGCCATCGCAAATCGTGTCACCGAGTCCATCATGAGCACCACTTCTTTACCTTGGTCTCGAAAGTACTCGGCGATTGCGGTTGCGGTGTAAGCACCTTTCAATCGGACGAGGGGAGGTTGGTCACTCGTCGCTACAATGACGACAGACCGGGCCATGCCTTCTGGGCCGAGCTCTTTTTCAATGAATTCTTTTACTTCTCGACCACGTTCTCCGATTAAGGCGATGACGTTAATATCTGCCGAAGAGCGCTTGGCAATCATCCCGAGTAACGTGGATTTCCCTACCCCAGAACCAGCAAATAGTCCGACACGTTGCCCTTTCCCAACAGTCAGCAACCCATCGATCATACGAACGCCAGTCGACAAGGCATCTAAAATCCGGGGACGATTCAAAGGGTTAGGCGGTTTTCGCTGGACGTCATACCGCTTACCAGTTACGAGTCGGTCTCCCGAAAGCGGACGCCCCAGACCGTCGAGCACTTGTCCAATCAGTTCCTCACCAACAGGGACTTGGAGCATCTTCCCGGTACCTTTCACTAAACAACCAGGTGCAATCTGCGTTGTTTCACCGTATGGCATAAGAAGGACGCGCTCTTCATTAAAGCCCACCACTTCCGCTTCGACCGTCTCATTTGAAGGGAGCATGATGAAACATCGCTCCCCGACAAATGCACTCGGTCCATTTGACTCAATCATCAATCCTACGACCCGACACACTCGACCGATTTTGCGAGTAAACTCGCCATCCGTAGACTGTTTGATCGTATTGATGACCTGCTCAATAAGCGCCATCCGCTAAAACCTCCTCGATTTTGGCTTGGATTCTCTCGAAGCTATACGAAAGATCGATTTCATTTCCTCGATGTGGTGACTCAATCCGCACAGACGTTTCATCTAAAGAACTATCTCCACGATATTTTAATGGTGGCGTCTCTTCATCGCGCCACATCGATTCAAATCGTTGGATTGAAGCAAGCCGAGTCGGATGAACGTAAATCGTCAATGCTTCCGCATCGATGAGTTGAGCCATCTGTTCTTGGATCATCGCCGCAAACAACGCCTCGTCTTTTCGGACAAGGTCCGTCGTCACATGCGCACTTACTGCAATCGCTAAGTCAATGAGTGAAACTTCCGCCTGTTTCCATTTTTCCTGAAACAGTTGTTCGAGTTCGGTGGAAACAGAGTTCAAACGCGTCGTAATGTCCTCAAACTCTGCATATCCGTCTTGTCTTCCTTGAAGGAGACCTGCTTCATAACCTTCCGAACGTGCCTGTTCAAACGCTTCTTGCTTTAAGTGTTCTAGTCTCTCCATTTCGGTTAACTGAAACTGCTGGAACGCATCTTCGTCTTGTCTTAACTTCTCATAACGCGACTCGATCACTTGATGATGGTCGATGCTCTCAGTTGAATCAGGGATGGATGATTCCAATCGTTTCGATTCAATCCGTTGAGGAATATGCGATGTCGCGCGTTGACGTTTGATCACATTAGACAACGATGTCATCTCCTCCACCTCGACTGATTACGATTTCACCAACATCCTCTAGGCGACGAATAATTCCAACGATTCGACTTTGTGCCTCTTCAACATCACGCAATCGAACAGGTCCCATAAATTCCATGTCTTCTTTGAACGTTTCGACCATCCGTTGAGACATATTTTTGAAGATAATTTGTTTTACTTCTTCCGACGACACTTTGAGCGCTAGCAACAAGTCGTCGTTCGCCACTTCTCGAATGATCCGCTGAATTGCCCGAGAATCGAGTGTGACGATATCTTCGAAGACAAACATCCGCTTCTTGATTTCTTCTGCTAGTTCCGGGTCCTCGATTTCAAGTGCATCGAGAATTGTACGTTCCGTCGTCCGATCGACACCATTCAATACTTCGACGACTGCCTCGATACCACCCGATTGAGCATAATCCTGCATATCTGTCTGCGAGAGATTCTTTTCAAGGATTTGTTCAACTTCATGAATGACATCTGGATTGAGTCGGTCCATCGTCGCAATCCGTTTCGCAACTTCCGATTGAATTTCAGGAGGGAGCTCGGATAAGATTTGACCAGACTTGACTGGCTCCAAATGTGCCAATATGAGTGCAATCGTCTGTGGATGTTCATTCTGAATAAAGTTCAGTAACTGTTTCGGATCGGCTTTTCGTGCAAATTCGAACGGTCGAACTTGTAACGTCGACGTCAAACGATGAATCAATGCCATCGCTTTATCCTCACCGACTGCTTTTTCAAGAACTGTTTTGGCGAACCCGATTCCACCCTGGGTAATATAGCTTTGAGCCATTGCGAGTTCGTGGAACTCACCAAGAATGCTCTCTTTCTCTTCTGGGGACACTTTTTTGAGTGCAGAGATTTGAAGCGTTAACTGCTCCATCTCTTCTTCCGAAAGATGTTTATAAACATTCGCTGCCACTTCTGGACCTAACGAGATCATGAGCATCGCTGCTTTTTCTCGATTCGATTGTTTGGCATAGTTCACGTTACTCACTCCTCAGACATCCAAGTACGAAGCAGTTTAGCAAACTCTTCTGGATTACTTTCAGCTAATTTTTCTAACTGTTTCTTCTTCACAGCCCCTTCGCCTCGTTCTTCGAGGTCTAGGTCAGGTACTTCATCTTCATATGGAACTTCCCACTCGTTCGTTTCTTCGACCACTTCTTGTTTACGTCTACGCATGGCGAAGAAGATGAGGGCAAGCAAAACGACCGCTCCAGCTGCTGAGGCGTACATCCACCATGGGGTAGGTTGCTCCGTTGTTGCCACTTCTTCTGCTTCAGCGAATGGTCGCGATACAACGACAACTTTTTGTTCAAGCTCCGCATCTGTAATCGCTTCATCCGTCTTCGCTAATGATGTCCGAATGATCGAATACATCATCGTCTCGAGATCCCCTTCGAGCTGTGGGTCAATGCTCGTTGCACCATCTGGTGGTTCAACAATCAATTGCACCCCAAGGTCGCGAATCGTATACGGTGCATTTTGAATTTGTTTCGTGATGCGATTTACTTCATAGTTGATGATTTCATGGTTTTTTTCACTTTCTTCTGTGCTATCCCCTGTAGCAGCAGGGAAGTTGATCGTGTCATTTTCACCGGTTCCGGTCGCTTCTGTCGCCGTCCCCGTACCACCCGTGTAAGCCTCGGCGATTCGTTCAGCCGACGTTACGATGCCTTCCATGTTTTCCTCGTTGACTGGCGTGACGAGGTTTTGCTCTTCGGCCGTCTGGGTCGTATCGATATCTGCTGTGACAGAGACGAGGACGCTCCGCTCTCCGAGAAGGACAGATAACATCTGTTGAATTTGTTGACGGACATCTTTTTCAACTTGACGCTTCAGTGCCAACGGATCAGAAGAAGATCCTCCTGCTACGACTGTCTGATCGAGGTCATAATACGTGAAGTATTGGTCCATGATCGAGATGTTTTCAGGCTTCAAGTTTGGAACACTTTTACTAATCAAATGATAGAGACCTTTGACCGTGTTCGGTTCTAAATTGGTTCCGGCCCCGATATTTAACACAATCGAAGCTGTCGGCTCTCCTTGATCTTCCGCTAAGAAGACGGACTTCTCAGGAAGCGAAATAATGACTTTCGCTTGATTGATTCCTTCAATTTGGGTGATGAGTCGCTCAAGTTCCGTCTGCATCGCACTTCGTTCGATGACCGCCATTTCACGGTCCGTCGTTCCGAAACCGGCATTTTCACTAAAGAAACTGTAGTCGATTGACCCAGATTTCGGGATCCCGGCTGCCGCAAGGCTAACTTTCAACTGGTCGACCATTTCATTCGGAACATATACACTGACCCCGTTCGAAGTAGCTTTAATTTCCGACTTCACACCGTCCGCAGTCAGCTTCTCTGTCACTTCACCCGCTTCTTGTGCAGATAGGTTCGTGTATAGAGGAGCCATGTTCGGTCTAGATAGGAAGAATGTGAGTACGAGTGCTGCGATCAATATGATCGCAATGGAGATTCCCCATACGAGTTTCCGCTTCGCCGGCATCGATTTCAGCGCATCGGTCATCGATTTGAATCGTTCTTTTAATTGTTCATTCATCGCAACTTGTCATCCTCTACAATTAAACTTGCATTCGCATCATTTCTTGATAGGCTTCAACGGCCTTGTTCCTCACCTCGATGGCAAGTTGCATCGCAATCGACGACTCTTCACTTTGAATCATGACTTGATGAAGGTCAGCTTTTCCGACAGCCAAATCTTTTCGGGCTTGACTTGTCGCTTGTTGTGTTTCGTTCAACGCATTCATCGCTTCATTCAAATATGACCCAAATTGAGATGGGTTCGTTTTCTTCATTGACTGTGTGATCTCTGGGCTCATCAATTGAATTGGGTTAATTTGCATCCTTCGTCACTCCTTATCCTTTTCCAATCTCCATCGCTTTGACGAGCATCGCTTTTGATGCATTCATCGCGGCAATGTTTGCTTCATAAGAACGGGTCGCGCCCATCAGGTCGACCATTTCTTTTAGTAAGTCAACGTTCGGCATTTGGACATACCCACGCTCGTCCGCATCGGGATGACTCGGATTGTAGGCAAGTTTATAAGGAGCATCGTCCTCGATGATTTGAGCCACTTGCACTCCACCATTGACTGCATTTAGCTGCTTTCGGAAAGGTGCTTCCTGTAACACTGTCATCTTTCTCGTATACGGTTGCCATTCTCCATCGACAAGTTTCCCTCTCGTCGTCTGGGCATTGGCGATGTTTGCTGAAACGGTATCCATTCGTAAACGTTGAGACGTTAACGCTGTAGCTGAAATATGAAAACTATCAAACATCCCCATCGATTAACGACCTCCTCGAATGACTGATTTTAATCCGCCGAGTCTACGATTTAATTGTTCCATCATCGCCTCGTACTGGAGTTGATTACGGGCCAGTTCACTCATCTCATAATCTAAGTCGACGTTGTTGCCATCACTTCGCATCGCCCCACCAGCTCGATCGACGACAGTAGACTGCGTCGAATCACTCGGACGTCCGCCTTGGAGTTTGAGACGCATCTCACTTTGAAGCGTCTGTTCAAATACGGCTTGCTTCGCTTTGAAGTTTGGGGTATCGATATTCGAAAGATTATGACTAATTACTTTCTGATTGAGGACTGAATGATTGATGGCTTGTTTCAATAATTGATAGTCACTACCAATCCAATTCATGGTGCTCACTCACTTTCATATGGTAACTACTGATATATACCTGATTTGGAAATTCCACTATTTCATTGAAACAAATCTGTAACAGTTCTGAAAGATATTTTTTAAAACATAGGTAAATGGGTTCGCATCTTTTTGTCGAATTAACGACAAATCCTGAAAATGATTACTTTTGTACTAAAAAAAACCGCTCCCTCTAAGAGGAAAGCGGTTTTTTAGGAACAAAGTCCCAAATTAAAGTGTTTTCAATGGAAAATGCACATCGAAAGTTGTATTTCAGTTTGATTTCAGTTTTTGTAACTCAAACAAGAAGTTGTCATTTAATATCTTGATATACGTTCCTTTCATTCCTAAAGAACGTGATTCAATGACGCCCGCACTTTCTAATTTGCGCAGTGCATTTACAATGACAGAACGAGTGATTCCCACACGGTCGGCAATTTTGGAAGCAACTAGCAACCCTTCGTTCCCACCAAGCTCTTCGAAAATATGTTCAATCGCTTCGAGCTCAGAATACGATAGTGAATTGATCGCCATTTGAACGACGGCCTTCTTACGGGCTGACGTTTCTGCTTCTGCCGCCTTCTCACGAAGAATTTCCATTCCAACTACCGTTGCACTATATTCTGCGAGGACGAGGTCATCTTCTGTGAATTCGTTTGCCAGTCGACCTAGCACGAGTGTACCTAGACGCTCACCACCACCGATGATTGGGACAATCGTCGTCTTCGAGTTTAGGAATAAATCGTGGTTCTCGACAGGGAACGCCGTATATTCGCTATCAATATCGATATTCGCTGTTGTTTCTTTCACATTAAACAAGTTAGAAGCATACGGTTCTGGGAACTGTCTGTCCACCAAGAATGCCTTCATGCGGTCGTTCTCAATCTGTTGTTTGATCGCAAAGCCGAGTAGGCGACCACGACGGCTTACGATAAACGTATTGGATTCAAGTACTTCACGCATTTTATCCGCCATTTCTTTAAAGTCAACGTGCGCACTCGCTTCTTGTTGAAGCATCGTGTTTAATTGGCGAGTTTTGTCTAGTAAGTTCATAATGTCTATTTCCTCCCTGTATGTGCATACAGAATCTTATAAAATATATTGGCTGAGGTCTCGGTCATCTGCGATTGACCCGACTTTAGCTTGTACGTAAGCGGGGGTGATTTCCACGCTTGTTTGTGGCATGTCTGCCGCTTCAAATGAAAGATCTTCAAGCACACGCTCCATAATAGTATAGAGTCGACGTGCGCCGATGTCATCGGTCTCGCGATTGACATGCGTCGCAATTTTCGCAATTTCTTCAATCGCTTCATGCGTGAATCGGACCGTTATTTCTTCCGACTCTAATAATGCGGTGTATTGCTTGATCAACGCCTGAGATGGTTCAGTTAAGATTTTGACGAAGTCTTCCTCCGTCAAACTATTCAATTCGACGCGAATCGGGAAGCGACCTTGCAACTCCGGAATCAAATCAGACGGCTTCGCCATATGGAACGCACCGGCTGCGATGAAGAGAACGTGATCCGTTTTGACAGGTCCGTACTTCGTAACGACCGTAGACCCTTCGACAATCGGAAGGATATCGCGCTGCACACCTTCACGAGAGACACCAGCATGGTCTTGTGACTTCGTCGCAATTTTATCGATTTCATCGACGAAGATGATTCCCATCTGTTCACTGCGCTGAACCGCTTCGTCATGCACTTCATTCAAATCTAGAAGATTTTCAGCTTCTTCCGCCACGAGAAGCGGTCTCGCTTCACGGACAGTCAACTTACGTTGCTTCCGTTTCTTCGGAACGATTTGTCCGAGCATATCTTGAAGGTTCGATAACCCTTCCATCCCTTGTCCTTGGAACAAATCCATCGTCTGCTTTTCTTCCAGTTCGACTTCAATGACCCGTTCTTCAAGTTCACCAAGTTCAAGAAGACGGCGAAGTTGTGCCCGATCATTTTTTGACGTATCGGTTGTCGATTCTGGTTGTTGGGTCTGTCCACCGAACAGTGCCTCAAACGGGTTTGAAGCACTCGGTGCAGCTTTCGCTTTCCCTTGCAAGGCGTCTAACAAGCGCTCTGTCGCTGCTCGTTCTGCAGGCTCCTTGACGTCTTCTTTCTTCTCTTCTTTCACGAGACGAACGGACGCTTCGACAAGATCTCGAACCATTGACTCCACGTCCCGACCGACGTAACCAACTTCCGTAAACTTTGTCGCTTCCACTTTGACGAATGGTGCTCCGACTAACTTAGCTAAACGGCGGGCGATTTCGGTCTTCCCGACCCCTGTTGGACCAATCATTAAAATGTTTTTCGGTGTGACTTCGTCGCGAAGGTCCGCACTCAATTTCTGGCGACGATAACGGTTACGTAAGGCAATCGACACAGCCCGTTTGGCGTCCTTTTGTCCGATGACGAACTTGTCTAGTTCCGATACGATTTGTCTTGGTGTCAACTCTCGATTCATTCAGCAACGCCTCCGATCGTTTCTACAATGACTTGATCATTCGTATACACGCAAAGCTCACCGGCAATTTCGAGAGCGGCTCTTGCGATCTCTTCTGCTGACTTCTCAGCAGAATGGCGGACGAGCGCGCGTCCTGCCGCGAGTGCATAGTTCCCGCCTGACCCGATTGCAAGGATGCCATCGTCTGGCTCAATGACTTCTCCATTCCCAGAGACGAGCAACAAATGTTCCGCGTCCATGACAATCAATAGAGCCTCGAGCTGTCGCAACATTTTATCACCGCGCCACTCTTTAGCAAGCTCGACCGCGGCACGCGGTAAGTTACCGTTATACATTTCAAGTTTCGATTCAAACTTCTCAAACAATGTGAAAGCATCGGCTACGCTACCTGCAAAACCGGCAACGACTTTACCACCGTACAGGCGTCTCACTTTCTTCGCCTTGTTTTTCATAATGACGGCATTCCCGAACGTAACTTGGCCATCTCCGCTCATCGCGCATTGGCCATTGTGTCGAACTGCAAAAATCGTTGTTGCATGAAACATATCGTAACCTCCTACTTTCTTGGATGTGTCGCTTGATAAATCGAACGTAGTCGTTCTGTCGATACGTGGGTATAGCGTCCGGTCGTGGACAACGACTCATGACCGAGCAACTCTTGGACAGCGCGCAAGTCAGCTCCCCGCTCCAATAAGTCCGTTGCAAAACTATGTCGCAACGAGTGCGGGGTCAACGGCTTATGTAC
The DNA here is from genome assembly GCF_018617435.1 of Exiguobacterium sp. s34. Taxonomy (NCBI): domain Bacteria; kingdom Bacillati; phylum Bacillota; class Bacilli; order Caryophanales; genus Exiguobacterium; species Exiguobacterium sp. s34. Next base: position 163,089 of record NZ_JACSKE010000002.1, read on the forward strand.
CCCACTCTGTTTTCTCAAGCGCTTCATGACATACCGAATTTGGTCTGTTGTCATCCGATTCCCTTTTTGACTCAAAAATAATGCGTTTTCTGTCGGGAGTCCGACGTCTTTACGTATTTCGATGTACTGTTTCAATGATTGTACGGCATATTGACCAATCGGAACGTACCGTTCTTTCTTCCCTTTGCCCATCACATGAACGAAAGCTAAGACTTCGTCAAAGGAAGAAAGGTTCATCCCACAAAGCTCAGCGACGCGGATGCCCGTTCCATACAACACTTCGACGATGGCGACGTCTCTCGCCTGTAAAAAAGGATCATCTTGCTCAGATGCCGCTTCTAATAATTGTTCGACCTCGGTCGGGACGGCGAACGTCGGCAAGGATTGTCGCTTTTTCGGTGAAGTCAGGTCATGAAACAAGGGCTCTCCCCCGTACTCTCTTGCCATATACTTCCCGAACTGTTTAAGGCAAGATACTTTCTGAGACACCGTAGATGCGGCCAATTGTTTCTCATAAAGGACATATAAATAACGCCGCGCCGTCTGTGCATCGTAGGGATCTTGATGCGTCGATTGGCAATATGCGGCGTACTGGTCGAGCGTTTGCTCGTAGGAGCGTTTCGTATGAGGAGACAGTCGACGTTCAATTTGGCAGTAGCGTAAAAATGATTGTCGATCCTCTAAGAATCCCATTTTATCGCCTCCTCGATGACACGTAAAAACGCATGTTCTCGTCAAATCGAAATTAGCATAGCATACAGAATGTATGGTGACAATAGATAGTCGTTCAATAATCTGAAAATTTTCAAAGTATGGAACAAAATACACAATTGAAATTTTATTTCAAAACAAAAGAGCCAAAAAATGGCTCTCTTGTTCAAAGGTCCTTAAACTGCTGAATCGTTTCTAAAGCTCGGTTGGCGTAACGCTCATACCGTTCTTGTTTTTTCATTTTCTTCGGAGCGTCCTCTAACGTTGGGACCAATCCAAAGTTCGCATTCATCGGCTGGAAATGCTTGCCGTCAGCTGTCGTGATGTAGTGTGCCATTGAACCGAGCATCGTTTCACGTGGTAACACGACGAGCTCTTCTCCTGCAATCATCTTCGCTGCGTTGATTCCTGCCAACAATCCAGATGCCGCTGATTCCACGTAACCTTCCACGCCTGTCATTTGACCAGCGAAGAAGAGCGTGTCTCGCGTGCGTGCTTGATACGTCGGTTTCAACAAGCTCGGCGAATTGATGAACGTGTTGCGGTGCATGACACCATAACGAACGATATCTGCATTCTCAAGTCCAGGAATGAGACGGATGATACGTTTCTGCTCGCCCCATTTCAAATGCGTCTGGAAACCAACAAGATTATAAAGCGTTCCTGCCGAGTTATCCTGACGCAACTGTACGACCGCATAAGGACGTTTACCTGTCTTCGGATCTTCTAAACCGACCGGCTTCATCGGTCCGAAGAGAAGTGTCTTCTTCCCACGCTGGGCCATTACTTCAAACGGCATACATCCTTCGAAGTAAATCTCCTTTTCGAACTCTTTCAGTGGAACGACTTCTGCTTTGACCAGTTCCTCATAAAACACGTCAAACTCTTCTTCCGTCATTGGACAGTTCAGGTAAGCAGCTTCACCTTTATCGTAACGCGACTTCAAATACACTTTATCACGATCGATCGTATCTCCGTCTAGAATCGGAGCGGCCGCATCGTAAAAGTAAAGATAATCTTCACCTGTGAACGCTTTGAGCGATGCCGACAAATCTGGAGATGTCAGTGGGCCTGTCGCAACGATGACAATCCCTTCAGGAATTTCTTTTAGTTCTTCAGTATGCACTGTGACGTTCTCGTGGTTCTTCAGTTTCTCGGTGATGAACCCAGCGAATTCATGACGGTCGACAGCGAGTGCGCCACCAGCTGGGACGCTTGCCGTGTCTGCCGCCTTCAAGATGAGTGAGTCAAGCGTTCGCATCTCTTCTTTCAAAACACCGACCGCGTTTTGAAGACCGTTCGCACGGAGTGAGTTCGAACAAACAAGCTCCGCGAATTGATCCGTGTGGTGCGCCGGCGTTTGACGTACCGGTCTCATTTCATACAAATCTACTTGAATGCCACGCTTGGCGAGTTGCCAAGCCGCTTCGGAGCCGGCCAATCCGGCCCCGATTACAGTTACACGTTGTTGCAACATTAATCCTCCTCTTGCTGATGTACCTCGGTATGGGTACAGTTCGTACATTGATATTTCACGCCGTCTTTAATTTTCTTCTCAACCATCAAACTGTCGCACACCGGGCACGGTTTCGCAACTGGTTTGTCCCATGAGACGAACTCACATTCTGGATAGTTCGAGCATCCATAGAAGAGGCGACCTTTTTTACTTCGACGTTCCACGATTTGTCCGTCCTTACAGTCTGGGCAAGGTACACCAATCTCAACTTGAACTGGCTTCGTGTTCGTACAGTTCGGGAAGTTCGAGCAAGCCATGAACTTACCGTATCGTCCCATTTTGATGACCATCGGCGAACCACATACTTCACAGTCAATTCCTGCAGGTTCATCTTTTACTTCGATTTTCTCAATCTCTTCTTCTGCACGTTTTAAGCGCTTCTCGAATGAACGATAAATCGGGGCCACGACTTCTGTCCACTCGACTTCTTTATGCTCGATCGAGTCAAGGAGCGTCTCCATGTCTGCCGTGAACTGAACGGTGATGAAGTCATTGAAATATTCGTCAATCATTTCAATCACGAGTTCACCGAGCTCTGTCGGAAGGAATTTCTTCTCTTCTAAGACGACATAACCACGGCGTTGGATTGTATCGAGTGTCGGCGCATACGTCGACGGGCGACCAATACCGAGCTCTTCCATCGCTCGGACGAGTCGTGCTTCTGTATAACGTGGCGGTGGTTGCGTGAAGTGTTGTTTCGGTTCAATCGCTTCGAAGCTGACCGTATCTTCGACTTCAAGAGGTGGTAACAAGCCCTCTTTCTCTTGATTCGTATCTTCGATGTCATCGTCTTTCGATTCGATATACACTTTCATGAAACCTGGGAATTTGACGGTCGAGCCATTCGCACGGAAGATCATCCCGTTCGATTCGACGTCGATTTTGACAGTGTCGAGCACTGCCGGCGCCATTTGACTTGCGATCAAACGCTCCCAAATCAATTTATAAAGGCGCAACTGGTCACGAGACAAATAAGGTTTTAGAGAAGCAGGGTCACGGAGTGCTGAAGTCGGACGAATCGCTTCGTGCGCATCCTGTGCGTTTGCCGCTTTCTTTTCCTTTTGCTTCTGTGAGGCGACGTATTCTTCACCGAATGTCGATTCGATGTACTCTTTCGCCTCTCCCTTCGCCAAGTCCGAGATTCGTGTCGAGTCTGTACGCATATACGTGATCAGACCGACCGTCCCCTCTTTCTTACCGAGGTCAATCCCTTCATATAATTGTTGGGCGAGCATCATCGTCTTCTTCGCACGGAAATTCAATTTACGTGCCGCATCCTGTTGCAACGAACTTGTCGTGAACGGCAACGAAGCATTTCGTTTTCGTTCTTTCTTCGTCACGTCGATGACTTTAAATTCGTCGTTGATGGCGTCAAGAACGGCTTGAGCGTCTTCTTCAGACTTCAATTCCATTTTCTTCCCATCTTTTCCGTAAAATGAAGTCTCAAACGTTTCCCCATCGTGATTCAAGTCGAGCTTGATTGTCCAATACTCTTCTGGGTCGAACGCATTGATTTCACGTTCACGGTCAATAATCATCTTCACGGCAACTGATTGTACTCGTCCGGCAGACAATCCTTTTTTGACTTTCTTCCATAATAGAGGACTCATCCCGTATCCGACGAGGCGGTCTAAAATACGTCGAGCTTGTTGCGCGTCGACGAGGTCATGATTGATTTTACGTGGATGTTTGAATGATTCTTTAATCGCATCTTTTGTAATCTCGTTAAAGACGACGCGACATTCCGTCGTTTCGTCTACGCCGAGTGCGCGAGCCAAGTGCCAGGCAATCGCTTCCCCTTCTCTGTCGGGGTCGGCCGCGAGAAAGATTTTTGTGGCTTTTTTCGCCGCTGTCTTCAATTCTTTTAATACCGGTCCTTTACCACGGATGGTAATATACTTCGGTTCAAAGTCATGTTCGACGTCTACACCGAGTTGACTCTTCGGTAAGTCGATGACGTGTCCCATCGAAGCTTTGACCATATAATTCGGACCTAAATAACGTTTAATTGTTTTTGCTTTCGCAGGTGACTCAACGATCACCAAATATTTTGCCATACATCTGCTCCCCTTTTAGAGGTCATTTAAATCCCTACCATAATATTCATGTTCTCACCGGTTTGTCAACGTACAATCCTGAGATCTAGAATAATTTGATCGGAATTCGTCAATGGAATCGCCCCTTCTTCAATCAATCGATTCGGTCCTTCCGCTAGAGAATCAAGCGGTGAACCCGGTACCGCGAAGACCGTCTTTCCCTGCTCTAGCGCGTGTCCGACCGTGTTCATCGTCCCGCTCTTTCGTCTCGCCTGTAAGACGACGAGTGTATCACCTAGACCACTCACCAATCGATTTCTTTCCAAAAATTGAAATTTTTGAACAGGTGTGTTCGGGGCATATTCACTCAAGAGAATTCCTTGCTTCGGAATTCGCAAGAGCATATTTCGATTCGCTGCTGGATAGAGGTTGTTCAGTCCAGCTCCGAGCACCGCCACGGTCGGACAATTTTTATTTAAAGCATGCTCGTGCACGAGACCATCAATGCCAAGCGCTCCGCCCGAAACCGAAATAGTTTCTTCTATTAAAGAGTGATAGTGTCGCACTAACGATTGACTGATCCGATTCAACTCACGACTTCCGACCATTGCGGTCGTTCTTTCTTGTAGTACCTCTAAATCCCCATCGTAAAACAAACAGTATGGCGGGTTTGGAATCTCGAGCAATCGCTTTGGGAAAGACTCATCTTCCCATGTGACAAAATGAGTATACGATTCGCTTGAGCGAAGAGCCAAACTGGCTCGCTTCCAAACATGTGTAGAAAATTGAGTGCGATGTGTGTCTAACGTCCCGTTCAAATAATGATGCACGAATTCAACAGGAATGCGCGCAGCAGCAAACCGAGCTATTGTTTGATTCATCACAATCTCCCCTTTAAAAAAATGAGGGATGCAAGCATCCCTCATGATTCTTATGTCGTCGGTTGACCCGTGACACACGCTTCGTATAGACCTTCTTTTTTCAAGACACGAATCAACGTTTCACCGATGACAGCTGGTGTTTCAGCTACTTCGATCCCATTCGCGTTCAATGTCTTGATTTTTTCAGCAGCTGTCCCTTTACCACCTGAGATGATCGCGCCAGCGTGTCCCATACGTTTGCCTTCAGGAGCCGTCTGTCCGCCGATGAAGCCGATGACCGGTTTCGTCATGTTCGCTTTCACCCATTCAGCCGCCTCTTCTTCAGCCGTTCCACCGATTTCCCCGATCATGATGACAGCTTTCGTGTCCTCATCATCGTTGAACGCTTTAAGCGTATCGATGAAGTTTGTTCCATTGACTGGGTCTCCACCGATTCCGACAGCTGTCGATTGACCGATTCCTGCCGTCGTCAACTGATGAACTGCTTCATACGTGAGCGTTCCAGAACGTGACACGATTCCGACATGCCCTTTCGTATGAATATAGCCAGGCATGATTCCAAGTTTTGCTTCTCCTGGCGTGATGATTCCAGGACAGTTCGGTCCGATCAAACGAGCCGGTTTGTCTTCGAGATAGCGTTTCACTTGAATCATGTCCACTACAGGAATGCCTTCTGTAATACAGATGATGAGTTCGATGCCACTGTCCGCTGCTTCCATGATCGAGTCGGCAGCGAAAGCTGGTGGTACGTAGATGATTGATGCGTTCGCACCCGTCGCCTCGACCGCCTCAGATACCGTGTTGAAGACTGGAACGTTGTCGAGGACCGTCGTGCCACCCTTACCTGGTGTGACACCACCGACTAATTTCGTGTTATACGCAAGCATTTGTTCACCATGGAACAAACCTTGCTTCCCTGTAATCCCTTGAATGATGACTTTCGTATCTTTATTCGCCCAAATACTCATGTCGTTTCCCCCTTATCGAACAAGTGCTGCGATTTTTTCCGCACCGTCAGCCATCGAGCTAGCTGTCGTGATCGCAAGTCCAGATTCATCGAGAATGCGCTTCCCGGCATCAACGTTCGTTCCTTCTAAGCGAACGACGAGTGGTAAGTCGAGTCCGATTTCTTTCGTCGCTGCGACAATCCCCTCTGCGATGATGTCACACTTCATGATTCCACCGAAAATGTTAACGAAGATTCCTTTGACTTGGTCATCTGACAAAATCAATTTGAACGCTTCCGTTACTTTTTCTTTTGTCGCACCGCCGCCTACATCGAGGAAGTTAGCGGGTTCAGCGCCGTAATGTTTGATGATATCCATCGTCGCCATCGCAAGGCCAGCACCGTTGACGAGACAACCGATGTTTCCGTCAAGCGCGATGTAGCTGAGGTCATGTTTAGATGCCTCGACTTCACGTGGATCTTCTTCCGTCGTATCGCGAAGTGATAGGATGTCTGAATGGCGATAGAGTGCGTTGCTATCGAAGTTCAACTTCGCATCAAGCGCGATGACGTTTCCGTCTTTCGTCGTGACGAGTGGGTTGATTTCTGCGATTGTGCAATCTGTCTCGACGTATACTTTGTACAACTTCATGACCATGTCACTGAACTTGTTCACAAGTTTCGTCGGGACTTCCATTTTAAATGCGAGACGACGTGCTTGGAATGGACGCAAGCCCACAACCGGGTCGACAATCTCTTTATGAATCTTCTCAGGTGTATGTTCAGCGACTTCTTCGATGTCCATACCACCTTCAGATGAACCCATGATGACAATTCGGCCGATCGAACGGTCAAGCACGAGTCCTAAGTAAAATTCTTGGTCAATCGCAGAACCTTCTTCGATATAGAGACGCTGGACAACTTTTCCTTCCGGACCTGTTTGGTGTGTCACGAGCGTTTTCCCGAGAATCTCTGAAGCGTATTGCTTCACTTCTTCATCTGTCTTCGCAAGTTTGACGCCACCTGCTTTACCGCGGCCACCTGCGTGGATTTGTGCTTTCACAACTTTCAAATCACCGTCAAGCTTGGCAGCAGCTGCTACAGCTTCTTCAACAGTAAAGGCTGGATAACCCGTCGGAACGGCTACCCCAAACTCTCTTAACAATTCTTTCGCCTGATACTCATGGATATTCATATGTTTTTCCCCCTTAGTCCCCTTTAATATCGGCACGTCTATTGTAACGAAAAACTGAAAGCGCTGTCTATCGTTCTTGCTTTAAGTTTTCATCTTTTTTTCACATATAACCCTAGACAAATCAAATTTTATCTTGTTCCATCTGATAAAGAAACACAAAAAGTTCGGCAATGACCTGATAGACGTCCTCTGGAATCTGCTCTTCGATGTTTAAGGCTGAGAGTAAGGAAAGGAGTGCCGGGTCCTCATGAACAGGGATTCCGTTCGCCTGGGCAATCTCAAGCATCCGCTCAGCGACGATGCCTGTCCCTTTCGCCACGACGTGCGGGGCATCCATCGATTGCTCATAAGAGAGTGCGATTGCTTTCTTTGGATCGTTCATATTTGGAGATCCACCTTTCCAAGAGGCGCAAATGTTTCGGGTACACGTTCACGCTTTGCTTCGTATGAAAATGAAGACAAATCAAAATCGACACGTTTCAACCCTTCTTTTAGAAGCGGTTCGTATGTACGAACGTATGGACTTAAATCGTGAGTCTCATTAAATACCCGAACGGACACGTACCGTTTTTGGATCAATACATCGATTCCTGTTTCGCCAAAACGTGGTGTTTCGAGAAACAAGACGATGCGGGCATGGTCGGAATCGATCGCCTCTCGCTTCGGTGCTTCTAAACGAAGTTGAACGTGCTCGAACGGACCTAGTTGCGGTATGTGAAATGCTTGTGCGACGAATGGTGGACTTTGGGTCGCATTAAACGCTTCCTGAGCTCGCACAAACTGTTCGAATTTCGGCTCGCCTTTCGCTTTGAACAGTTCGCCGACGAGCGTCTTTACATCAGACCCCGCCCCGCTCTCTAGCATCGCTTTCCCGGCTGTCTTGACCGATTCTGGTGTCGGAATCGGTTCCCGAATGAAACGGGCGAGCTGTTCGCCTAACGCCTGGAGAGGCGACTTGGCAGCTGTAAGTGATTCTGATGCTTGTGGGACGACTTTCAAGACAAGCTTCGGCTCGACATCCGTGACGACCATTTTATACGTCACATTCTCTTTGACGTTCGCATTGACGCCGACCCGGAAGATTCCTTGCGGCAACTGCATGACCGCCTCATTTCCGGGCAGAAGTTGTAACACTTTCCCGACAATTGTATTCCCGAGTAAAAGCGGTCGCGACGTCTGTTCGGTCACTTTGAACGGTAAGACTCCTTGATGATCGATCCGCAACGCTACCACTCCTTTCACATGTGCTTGATTGGGGCGAATGTACGACGATGGATCGGCGTCACCCCGTGACGTCTCAAGCCTTCTAAATGTGCCTCCGTCCCATAACCAGCATTGTTGGCAAACCCGTAGCCAGGATACGTACGGTCGTATTCTTCCATCATCCGGTCCCTGACGACTTTAGCGATGACACTCGCCGCTGCAATCGATACGCTCAGCGTGTCCCCCTTGATTAGAGACTGTTGGGGAAGATCGAGATCGAGTTTCATGGCGTCGATCAACAGGGCATCGACCTCACCGACTTGACGAATCGCCTCCATCATCGCAAGCTTCGTCGCTTCATAGATATTGATGTCATCGATTACCGCAGGCTCGACGATTCCGACACCGACTTCCGCGACTTCCATGATGAGATCATACGCCGCGTCTCTAGCCGTTTTCGACATTTTCTTCGAGTCGTCCAATCCTGCAATATAAAACCCTTCCGGCAATAGAACGGCGGCCGCCACGACGGGTCCCGCGAGGGGGCCCCGTCCGACCTCATCCACTCCGACAATTCGAGTGAACCCTTCCGCCTTCCATTCACGCTCATACGCCATCCGACGTTCGAAATCGACCCGTTGCGCCTGAACTCGTTCGAATTGGCGCTGTTTTTGCTTAAGCAACGTTTGTACGCCCGCTCGGGGGTCTTGTGACAGGGTGGGAAAGAGTTGTACCCATTCTTCATATCGGATGTCCTCTAGTTGTTGTTTAATCTGTTGAATCGTCACGGTCTTCCTCCTATTCAAAAAAGCCCTGTTTACACAGGGCTTTACGCCATTTCATGGTCAGCCGGTGTCTCGAGCGAGATCCGTCCGATTTTCTCATGTCGTAGTTCATTCAAAAGCAGTTCGCTTGCCTTTTCAAAGTCGACATAACCGCCACTGATCAAACCGCGCTTCTTCCCGATCATCTCAAGGAGCTCCACGCCGTCTTCAGGTAACGTTTCGAGCTTGAATCGTTCCTTTAATTGTTCCGGATAACGAGCATGCAACTCACGAACCGTATACAAGGCGATATCGTCCAAGTTAAGAATCTCATCTTTAATCGCGCCTGTCGCGGCTAGACGATACCCGACGAGCTGGTCCTCGAATTTCGGCCAGAGAATCCCTGGCGTATCCAAGAGCTCCATCTCGCCGCCCTTCATCTTGATCCACTGCTGACGCTTCGTCACGCCTGGTCGGTCACCTGTGATGGCGATGTTACGCCCGGCAAGACGGTTGATGAGTGTCGACTTCCCGACGTTCGGGATCCCGATGATGAGCGCACGAATCGGTCCAGGGTTACGTCCCTTTTCACGCATGCGGTCATGTTTTTCTTTCATCAACTTTTGAGCACCTGTGATGAGCTGTTTCAAGCCTTTGCTATGCTTCGCATCGACTGCGACGACTTCAACGTCCTCACTCTTCAAGGCGCGTAACCATGCATCCGTCACGGCCGGGTCGGCCATGTCTGCCTTGTTCAAGACGATGAGTCTTGGCTTACCAGCCGTAATCTCGTCGACCATCGGGTTGCGGCTCGATTGCGGTACACGTGCATCCACGAGCTCGATGACGACATCAATCAATTTTAATTTTTCAGTAACTTGTCTTCTTGCTTTGGCCATGTGGCCAGGAAACCATTGAATTGCCAAAAAAGCACCACCTTAATCTTCTACCGTGCCAACATCGTCGAGCGGCCAGAAGATGAAGTTCGTCTTGCCGACAATCTCCTCTTTCGACACAAATCCGATTTCACGACTGTCCTTCGAGTTTTGACGGTTATCTCCCATGACGAAGTATGAGTCTTCAGGAACGACTGACTCGCCTGTCACTTGTTCAAGCGTGAAGTTCTCCGTCAACGGGAAACCGTTCATCTGTGCGCGGAACTCGTCTAAATACGGTTCTTCAACCGCTTCACCGTTAATATAGAGCACGTCATCTCGATATTCGAGCGTGTCGCCTGGGATGGCGATGACACGTTTAATATAGTCTTTTGATTCTGTCGCATGGAATACGACGATATCGCCTCGGTCTAGCTCACCAACATAGTTCGAAATTTTACTGACGATCATTCGATCCGCATTGTGGAGTGTCGGCATCATCGACTCCCCTTCAACGATGACAGGAACGAAGATGAACGTCCGGATGACGAACGCGATGACAAGAGCGACAACGATGGCCTTTAGCCAACTAAACACTTCTTTCAACTTCACTCACTCCTCTATCCATTTGAACTTATTGTACTAGAAAAAAAGAAGCTTGTCGCAAGCGACAAGCTTAATTCCCATCTTAACGACGGATTTCTTTAATACGTGCTGCTTTACCGCGAAGGTTACGGAGGTAGTAAAGTTTCGCACGGCGAACTTTACCGTAGCGTACTACTTCGATTTGCGCAACGCGTGGTGAGTGAAGCGGGAATGCACGCTCAACACCTACGCCGTAAGAAATCTTACGGACTGTGAATGTTTCGCTGATGCCGCCACCTTTACGCTTGATAACAACGCCTTCGAAGATCTGGATACGCTCACGCGTTCCCTCTACAACTTTAACGTGGACACGTACTGTGTCACCAGGACGGAAAGCAGGTACGTCCGATTTGAATTGTTCTTCTGTGATTTCACGGAACAGTTTTTGTGTGTTCATGAATCATATCTCCTTTTTCTTCAATGTTCATATCTTCATATGCCCAAGCATCCAATAGCGGAACATCGGTAATCGATGGGTTTAACCCACATGCTCAAACATAGCATATATTTCTCAATCGCGCAACGATTGAAGAAACTTTTTATCGTCTTCCGTCAGCTCGATTTGCTCGAGTAAATCCGGACGACGTCGATACGTTCTCGCGAGCGATTGCTCGCGTCGCCACGTCTCGATACGAGCGTGATTTCCAGACAGGAGGACGTCCGGCACTTTCAACCCGCGAAATTCCGCAGGGCGTGTGTAGTGCGGATACTCAAGGAGACCGGTCGAGAACGAATCGTCTTCGTGGCTCGCCTGATCACCAAGGACGTCCGGGAGCAGTCTCACCGTCGCATCAATCATCACCATCGTCGCGAGCTCCCCACCCGTCAAAACGAAATCGCCGATGGACACTTCGTCCGTCGCCAGTTCATCGTGGATGCGCTGGTCGAATCCCTCATAATGTCCACACAAAAAGATTAGATGCTCTTCACGGGCCCATTCTTCCGCCATCTGTTGATTGAACGGCTTTCCGGTCGGCGTCGTGAGAATGACACGTGGTGACTTCGCTTCGATCGAGTCAAATGCATCAAAGATTGGTTGTGGGGTGAGCAACATGCCCGCTCCTCCTCCGTACGGATAGTCATCGACTTTATGATGCTTGTTCGTTGAAAAATCCCGAAAATTGATGAACGACATATCCACTTGTCCGAGCGCTTTCGCTCGGCCGACGATGGAATGGTCGAGCGACTTGAACATGTCCGGGAATAACGTCAACACATCAATCTTCATCGTCAATCATTCCAGGGATTGGGGTGATGACGACCCGTTTCGCTTCCACGTCAATCTCTTTCACGACCGATTCGATGTAAGGAATGAGCGCGTCCGACTTGCCTGGTCGTTTGATGACCCATACGTCGTTCGCACCTGTCTCAAAGATATCATCGATTACCCCGATTGCCTCGCCATCGACAATCGCCTCGCAACCGATAATCTCGTGATAGTAATATTCATTCTCCGAGAGATTGTGCACGTGTTCGGCATGGACGTACAACTTCAACCCTTTATATTTCTCGATGAGGTTGATGTTTTCAAATCCTTTGAACGTGACGAGATGAAACTGTTTATGCGGACGATATGTCGTGATCGTCATCTCTTGTTTCGTTCCGTCCACGTCAAGGAACAACGTATTTCCTTTTTTAAATCGTTCTTCCGGGAAGTCTGTCGCCGCCAAAATCTTTACTTCCCCTTTAAGGCCGTGCGTATTGGCGATTTTCCCAACGTATAACCAATCCATTCGCGTTCCCTCCTCAACAAAATAGGCCGACCTCAGAAAAGGTCGGCCACATCATTACTTCGCGTTTTTCGCGTTGTGGAATTTCTCCATGATCCCTGCTTTAGAGAACAAGTTACGTACTGTGTCAGATGGCTTCGCGCCGTCTGCCAACCATTTGAGAGCGAGTTCTTCGTTGATGCGAACTTCAGCTTCTGGTTTTGCAACCGGGTTGTAGTGACCAACTTGCTCGATGAAGCGACCGTCACGTGGTGAACGTGAGTCTGCTACAACGATACGGTAGAAAGGTGATTTTTTTGCGCCCATGCGCTTAAGACGAATTTTAACTGCCATGGTAATATACCTCCATCATGTGTTTAAGAATTGACAACTTTTATAGTATACAGCTTTTTTGTCCGACTGACAAAAGTTTTTGTTAGAAGAACGGAAGACCTAAGCCCTTTTTCTTCCCTTTCATTTGTCCTGACATTTGCTTCATCAGCTTCTTCATGTCATCGAACTGTTTGATGAGACGGTTCACTTCTTGAATCGAGCGACCGCTCCCTTTTGCGATCCGTTTCCGACGACTCGCATTGAGCACTTCCGGGTTGGAACGCTCATGTTTCGTCATCGAACGAATAATCGCTTCGACGTGATCGAGTTGTTTCTCGTCGATTTGGACGTTCTTCAACCCTTTCATCTTACCTGCACCAGGTAACATCGAAAGTAATTCATCAATCGGGCCCATGTTTTTCACTTGACCCAACTGTTCAATGAAATCATCGAACGTGAATGACGCGTCGCGAATTTTGCTTTCTAGCTCTCTCGCTGCGTCTTGGTCCATTTGTGTCTCGGCTTTTTCAATGAGCGAGAGCACGTCCCCCATTCCAAGGATCCGTGACGCCATGCGCTCTGGATGGAATGGTTCGAGGGCATCCAACTTTTCTCCGAGACCGACGAACTTAATCGGCGCTCCCGTGACTGCCTTGATCGAAAGGGCTGCCCCGCCTCGTGTATCTCCGTCGAGCTTTGTGAGCACGACCCCGGTGATTCCGAGTTTCTCATTGAAACTGTCGGCCACATTGACCGCATCTTGACCTGTCATCGAGTCGACGACAAGGAAGATCTCATTTGGTTTGGCAATCGTCTTCACATTTTCGAGCTCACCCATGAGCGTCTCGTCGATATGAAGGCGACCCGCCGTATCGATCAACACGAAATCGTGATGATTTGTTTTTGCGTACTCGAGTGCTTTCGTCACAATCTCTTCCGGCTTCACTTGATCGCCAAGTGAGAAGACCGGTAAATCGAGTTGTTTCCCGAGTGTCTCGAGCTGCTTGATTGCCGCCGGACGATAAATATCCGCCGCGACGAGAAGTGGACTGCGGTTATGCTTTTTACGAATCAAGTTCGCTAGCTTCCCGGTCGTTGTCGTCTTACCTGCCCCTTGTAGCCCGACCATCATGACGACTGTCGGTGGTTTCTGACTAAATGAGATCGGGACGACATCGCTTCCCATCAAATTCGTCAACTCTTCGTGAACGATTTTGACAACTTGTTGACCTGGCGTCAATGATTTCATGACATCCTGACCAACCGCACGCTCTTTCACGTCATTGACGAATTGCTTGACCACTTTAAAGTTGACGTCGGCTTCTAGTAAGGCGAGGCGAACCTCACGCATCATCTCTTTGACATCAGTCTCCGAGATTTTCCCTTTACCACGCATCTTTGAAAGCGTCGCTTGCAACCGTTCTGATAATCCTTCAAATGCCATGCTCCAGCCCCCTACTCTAAATTCTCAAGCGCAGAAATCGTGGCATTCACGTCATCCGTGAGCTCGACTTGACGTTTGAGGGTCTGAAGAAGTTGCTGACGCTGTTCGAATTTTTCGAATAGAGCGAGCTTTTCCTCGTACTGTTCAAGCATCGTTTCTGTACGCTTTATGTTATCGTAGACCGCTTGACGGCTGACTTCAAACTCTTCCGCTATCTCTCCGAGCGAGTAGTCATCTAGGTAATAAAGAGACATATAGTTGCGCTGTTTCGGTGTGAGGAGCGCTTGATAGAAATCGATGAGATAGTTCATGCGATTCGTTTTTTCGAGCGTCAAACCTTTCACCTCCACATGTTAAGTGAAATCCCTTTACAACTACCTATAGTACAGCCGTGCCTAGTACTTGTCAAGTTTTTTTCTTAACAGCAAAACTTAGGCGAGGTCTTTGTTTGTGTCCTCTTTTTCAGTCGAGTCGTCTTCTGACTTCTCTTCGAAAACGTCCCCGAATAACCCTAGGACGAACTGTTCTGGATTGAACTCTTGTAAATCGTCCATCTTTTCACCAAGACCGACATATTTGACCGGGATGTCGAGTTCATTTCGAATCGCGAGCACAATCCCACCTTTAGCCGTCCCGTCGAGCTTCGTCAAGACGATTCCGCTCACGTTCGTCGCTTCTTTGAACGCTTTCGCTTGAATCATGGCGTTTTGTCCTGTCGTTGCATCTAATGCGAGCAAGACCTCATGCGGACCGTTCGGAACTTCTCGTTCGATGACACGCTTCACTTTTTCGAGTTCTTTCATTAGATTCACTTTATTTTGAAGACGTCCCGCCGTGTCACAGATGAGGACGTCCATGTTACGCGACTTCGCGGATTGGACGGCATCGTATACGACAGCAGCCGGATCTGATCCTTCCGTTTGACGGATAACAGGAACGCCGACACGCTCTCCCCAAACTTGGAGTTGTTCGATTGCCCCTGCACGGAACGTATCCCCTGCCGCGAGCATGACGTTACGACCTTCCGACTTCAATTGATGCGCCAGTTTTCCGATTGTCGTCGTCTTCCCGACCCCGTTCACACCGACAAACAAGATGACCGTAAGTCCATCTTGCATATTCAGTTCGCGGTCTGATTCGTCTTCTTGGAGGCGTTTCGCTACTACTTCAACGAGTGCATCCCGAACTGCGCCCGGGTCTTTTAAGTTGCGGCGTTTCACTTCTTCTTTCAAATCTTCGACAAGATCCATCGTCGTCGTGACGCCGACATCCGCTTGGATGAGCAAATCTTCGAGTTCATCGAAGAAGTCCTCATCCACCTCGCGGAAACGATAGACGAGGTCGTTGACGGCACTCGCAAACCCGTCACGTGTCTTCGTCAACCCGTCTGTAAACTTTTGTGACACCTCTTGGGTAGATGTCGTTAATTTCTCTTTTAATTTCTTGAAAAAACTCAACGTGATTCCTCCATCTCTTCATCCATTTCTACGACACGTTTTGCTTCAGACAGTTCGACCGATAACACTTCGGACACCCCGTTCTGTTGCATCGTGACGCCATAAAGCGTGTCCGCCGCTTCCATCGTGCCTTTTCGGTGCGTAATGATGACAAACTGCGTATCAATCGATAGCGTGCGAATATATTCCCCGAACCGGTGTACGTTCGCCTCATCAAGAGCCGCCTCGACCTCATCGAGGACACAGAACGGTACCGGACGCGTCTTCAGTATCGCAAACAATAAGGCGATCGCTGTGAGTGCGCGTTCTCCACCAGACAATAGACTGAGCGTCTGTAGCTTTTTGCCGGGCGGTTTGGCAACGATCTCGATTCCTGTGTTCAGCAAGTCCGATTCATCAACAAGTTTTAAGTCGGCCTCACCTCCACCGAATAACTCGGTGAACGTCTGTTTAAAGTGTGCCCGTACGTTCGTATACGTTTCTTTAAAGAGACGTGTCACTTCACGGTCCATCTCGGCGATGATCTCATACAAATCTTCTTTTGCACTGACCAAGTCATCTCGCTGTTCAGACAAGAACGTAAAGCGTTCGTGAACGCTATCAAACTCTTCGATTGCATTCAGATTGACCGGTCCGATTTCCTCAATTTGACGAACGAGCAATTTAAACTCTTCTTTCGCTTCATCAAGAGGAATCTCGAGCGCTGGTAAGAGTTCTGCGACAAGACCCTGTTCTTCTAACGCATCGAGCTTCCATTGTCGCTTCAATTCGAACTCTTGCTTCGCCGTCTCTAGTTTTCGGACGACCGCTTCTGCCTGTCGTCGCGCTTCCGTCGCCTGGTCGACACGCTGACGCATGATCCGGTACGCTTCTTCATTCGACTTGAGCGTTGTTGCCATTGCTTGTAGCGACTCTTGAATCTCGTTGAATTCGAGCTTGGCCGTGGTAAGCGTCGCTTCTAATTCAGCAGATGAAACGACTTCTCCACTATCGAGGCGCGTGAGTTCACGCTCCATCTGATTGTTTCGTTCCTGTAGACGATTAAGTTCAGTCGTCAAGCGCTCCAATTCATATCGAACACGTTCTTCTTCGAGCGTATGGCGTTGCAGGTCGAGTTCGTTTTGGCGAAGCGCCGTTTCGAGTTGCCCCGTACTCTCGGCACTTTTTGACTGTTCGGCACGGAGCGATTCTAGACGGACACGAATATCCGCTTGCTCTTTGTCCGTATCTGCCAAGGCTTTCGTCAATCGTTCGAGCTCGGCTGTCGACGTCTCAATCGTCCGTTCATAGCGCATCATCTCGTGATCGAACAGTTCAAGTTGTGATTTGGCATCGAGTGAGGCACGTTCAGCAGTGCGGTAAGTAGCCTCGACCTCTCGAAGCGTGACTTCGACGGTACGTTTTTCGTCTCGAAGTGTCGATAGTGCTTGAGTAATCGTTGTCAATGCTTCCGTATACTCTTGAAGACGTTGCTTTTGCTCATGGAGCATGGCAAGACCTTGTGTCAATCCTTGTTTCAAGTCATCTAGTTCACGCGATTGTGTAAACAAAGCCACACCTTGCTTACGACTACCACCTGTCATCGAACCGCCGACGTTCACGATGTCTCCCTCGAGTGTGACGACGCGGAAACGATATCCGGTCGACTGTGCCATTCGGTTCGCGACTTCTAACGTCTCCGCGACGAGCACCGCACCGAGGAGTGATTGTTTTAACGTCTCAAACGATTCGTCCGTCTCGACCAAATCGGACGCCACACCGACAAACCCATTCATCGATTCGAGGCGATGCATCACTTCGGTCGGTACGAATCTCGGCTTGATCGTCGTCAGCGGCAAGAATGTCGCACGACCCGCGTTCGCTTTTCGCAATTGATCGATTTCACGGCGACCGACTGTCTCGTCTGTGACGACGACATGTTGCTGCGTCTGACCGAGAGCTGTTTCGATCGCTGCTTCATACGAAGGACGAACACGAATGAGTTCAGCGACGGCACCGAGCACACCTGCAGAACGATTTTTCAACACGAACTTGACCGCATGGAAATAACCTTCATACGATTGCTTCATCCGTTCGAGCATTTCGATCCGATCTTCTGTTTTTTGACGACGACGCTCGAGATCATAGTAAGACGTCTCCGCCCGCGTTAATTTCTCACGGATCGTCGTTTCTTGATCGTGAAGTTCCGCCTCTTTATCAGTCAATTGTTCAAAACGACTTTGTACCTCTTCGTACTGTTTTTGCGCCGCTAACAGTGTCGCTTCTTGTGAAGAACGGTCATCGAGACGATGTTTATTCTCACGAAGAAGTCGTTCTTTCGACTCGATGGCGACATCGATATCCCGTTGTTCCCGCTTTTGTTGGTTACTGATTGTCGCTCGCGTGGTCGCGAGTTCGAACGCTTCACTTTGTAACGCTTCGATTTCAGAATTGAAATCACGCGATGCGGCTGTCAATTGTTGTTGAAGCGCATCTCTCGCCTCAGTCGTTTGGTGCAACGTATCTACTTTTTGAGACAATTCATCACGAACGGTCTGCAACCGTGTCTCAAGCTCTGCCATCTCAGCTTTTACTTCTTCACGTTGACGCAAGAGACGGTCTTTCATCTCGGCACCGTGCTCTTCTTGGGCTTTTGCGAGCTTGATGTCACCCGTCAAACGCTCGACATACGTCGACTGTTCGCGCTCCTTTTGATTCAATTCAGCCAACTCGTCACGAAGTGTCGAAAGTGTCGCCTCGAGTTGACTACGTTCTTCGGTAAGGTTCTGTACCGAACGGTCGGAGTTAGACAATTGCTGAATGGATTCTGTGTGACGTACCGTCACCTGCTCGATTTCTTGTTGAAGCATTTGAATTTCGGCACCCATGATACCCGTTTCAAGCTCGTCATGACGGGCTTTTGCCACTTTATACTCCCGAGCAAGCGCTGCTTGTTCGCGAAGGGGTTCTACCCGGTCAGCCAACTCAAATAAGATGTCGTCGACACGAGATAAGTTCAACTCCGTATCTTGTAATTTACGCTCAGCCTGTTTTTTACGCTGGCGATACTTGAGGACTCCCGCCGCCTCTTCGATGACGGCCCGGCGATCTTCCGGTTTCCCGGAAATGACTTGTTCGACCCGCCCTTGCCCGATGATAGCGAATGCATCGCGGGAAAGACCTGTGTCTAAAAATAAATCAATCACGTCTTTTAGACGACATGGTTTTTTATTCATAAAATAGTCGCTGTCCCCACTCCGGGTCACGCGACGGGTCACACTCACTTCTTCATAAGGGAGACGTAACTGTTCGTCGCGATTATCGAGGACGAGTGTGACCTCGGCGACGTTTCGGTGATTCTCACCTTCACTTCCGGCAAAGATGACATCTTCCATCTTGGCACCGCGCAGTGATTTGGCCGACTGTTCTCCAAGTACCCAGCGAACAGCGTCCGATATATTGGATTTCCCGCTCCCGTTCGGCCCTACTACAGCCGTGACGCCGGGACGGAAATCTAATTCAATTCGCTTGGCAAATGATTTAAAGCCAGCGAGTTCGATTCGTTTTAAGTGCATCGTGACCATCCTATCCGCAGTAAGCATTCATCTGTATATTTTACCACAGTTAACAGTTCGTCAAAATGCCAGAATCATGCTATTCTTAAAAGAACTGTAGAAAGGGGAATACAGATGACGAATGAACAGATGATTGAAGCGATTTTGGATAAGATGAACATTATTAACCGCGGTGCGATCAAAGCGGAAGAATATAATGAGGCTGACCCATCAGCGGTGAAAGAGATTTATGAGTACGTGATGACACGTTCTTCCCTCTCTTTATCAGAAGTCGACGGAATCGTCGAAGAGCTCGGTCAATTGACATGAAAAAGGAGTGGAACCATGGTGAATGGTCCACTCCTTTTGTTTATAAATCTGCGTATCGCCGATTAAAAGCGATGAGCGCTTCTTTCGCTGCCAATTGTTCCGCTTCTTTTTTAGAACGCCCGACCCCTTCACCGACAATATCGTCGCTGAGACGTGCATGAGCCACAAATTCTCGGCTATGTGCCGGTCCGCGCTCTTCGATGATCTCATAAGTGACCGGACCTAACCCTTCACGTTGCACGCTTTCCTGCAACTGGCTCTTGAAATCAGTCTGTTCTTCAAATACTCCGGCTAAGACTTTCGGAAAAACCGCTTCGGCGAGGAATCGTTCGACTGCCTCAATCCCTTGGTCTAAATAAAGAGCACCGATATAGGATTCGAAGACATCGGCAAGTAATGCCGGACGTTTTCGTCCACCAGTCAACTCTTCACCTTTTCCAAGCAAGATAAAGTCAGAGAAGGCATAGGCCTCCGCAAAATTCACGAGTGACGGTTCACAAACAATCGCCGCCCGTAACTTTGTTAATTCCCCCTCGGAGCGCTCCGGATAAGTCTCATATAGGAACCGGGATACGGTCAATTCTAATACGGCATCCCCTAAAAACTCTAAGCGTTCATTGTCTTTTCGCAACCCACGCTGCTCATTCACATAAGATGAATGCGTGAACGCCTGCATGAGCAAGTCGTGATTTGAAAACTGAACGTCTAAACGCTCTTCTAATGACTTGAATAACTCTAAGATGCGTGCTCGTTCCATTTCCTGACGTCGACGCCGTTGCGCCGATCCTTGACGGTCAAACCGCCGTTTTTCTTTTGTCATAGTTCCCTCCATGAATAAGCACAAGCCCACCACTCGGGACCGAGCGGTGGGATGGCTTGATTACACTTTTGTTTCGATGTATGCAACTACGTCGCCAACAGTTGCAAGTTTCTCAGCGTCTTCGTCTTCAATCGTGATGTCGAATTTGTCTTCGAGGTCCATCACCATTTCCATTACTTCAAGCGAGTCAGCGCCAAGGTCGTCCTTGAACGATTTCTCTGCCGTGATCTCAGAAACGTCTTTTCCGAGTTTCTCTGCTACTGCTTCTTGTACGTCTACTAAAATTTGTTCTTTTGTCATGATAAAATCCCTCCAAAGGTAAGTATATTAAATGTCTGTCTATTGGTAAAGTTCTCTTTTATGCCTTTATGCCATCGTCATGCCGCCATCGACGGCAATCGTCTGGCCAGTCACGTAAGCAGCCTGTTCAGACGCCAAAAATGAGACGAGGTTCGCTACATCTTCCACTTGTCCAAAACGGTTGAACGGAATTTGCTCGAGTGTAGCGTCTCGCTGCGCATCTGTCAAGGCATCGGTCATGTCGGTTTGAATGAAACCAGGACAAACGGCATTGACCGTCACATGACGACTTGCGAGTTCGCGTGCCACAGATTTTGTCAATCCAATCAACCCTGCTTTTGCGGCCGCATAGTTTGCTTGTCCTGCGTTCCCAGTGATGCCGACGACCGAGGCGATATTGATGATACGCCCTGATTTTGATTTGAGCAACGGACGTGTCACCGCTTGCGATGTGAGGAATGCCCCTTTCAAATTCG
Organism: Exiguobacterium sp. s34; assembly: GCF_018617435.1. Taxonomy (NCBI): domain Bacteria; kingdom Bacillati; phylum Bacillota; class Bacilli; order Caryophanales; genus Exiguobacterium; species Exiguobacterium sp. s34. Next base: position 184,263 of record NZ_JACSKE010000002.1, read on the forward strand.
TCGATAAGACGTCATTGAAATCTGCCTCTTTCATACGCATGAGTAACCCATCACGTGTAATCCCTGCATTGTTCACAAGACAATCGACGCGTCCATACGTATCGACTGCCGTCTTGACGAGTGCTTTGACGTCGTCTGCGTTTGAGACATCTGCCTTCACAGCAATGGCTTCTCCGCCTGCTTCGGTGATGGCTGCCACGACGGCGTTTGCCTTCTCTTCACTACCCGAGTAGTTCACGACGACACGGAAGCCGTCTTCCCCTAAACGTTTCGCGATGGCCGCACCGATTCCACGGGACGCACCAGTCACGATCGCTACTTGATCATGCACGAACTTCTCCTCCTAACGAGGCGACTTCTTCAAGCGTGGTCGCCTTTTGAATCGAAACGTTCGAATCGATTCGTTTAATCAACCCTGAAAGGGGTGACGATGGACCGAACTCGATGAACGTGTCCACTCCGTCTGCAATCGCTTTTCGAACACATTCTTCAAAACGCACTGACGAATAGAGTTGTTTCGTCAACAACGCTTTTAAATGTTCAGGATCGCGATGTACAACCGCATCCACGTTCGAGATGAAATCGACAGACGCCTCTTTGAACGGTGATGAGGCGAGGACATCCTGGAAACGTGTCGCCACCGGCATCATATATGAACTGTGGAACGCACCGGAGACGTTTAACGGTAACACTCGTTTCGCGCCGGCTGCTTTCAATTCTACACTTGCCTGTTCGACAGCATCGATATGCCCGGAAATGACAAACTGACCAGGGCAATTCAAGTTAGCGATTTGTACTAAATCCCCACTCGCACTAATTTTTTCAGTGATATGAAGCGCTTCTTGAAGATCGGTCATGCCGACGACTGCCGCCATCGTCCCGTCTTTCACTGAAGACATCAAATTACCACGTTCTCGAACGAGCACGGTCGCCTCTTCTAAATCGATGACCCCTGCCGAGACGAGCGCAGCATACTCTCCTACGCTATGTCCGATGACGACATCTGGTGTCGCACCATTTGCCGCATAGGCTTGTGCCAGTAACGAGGCATGCGCAACGATTGCCGGTTGTGCGACTTCTGTTTCTTGGAGGTCTTCTTTCGACCCAGCAGACATGACTTCAAGAAGGTCAAATCCGAGTCGACGCCCGATTGCCTGAAGAGTTTCAGGTTGGTCTAAAAATGTCTGTCCCATTCCGACGGCTTGAGAGCCTTGTCCCGGGAACACCCATGCTACTTTCCCCATGTCCTCACCTGCTTTCGCTTAGTCTATCGCTTTGGCACGCTTGATTTTATCGACGACATCGTGGTCTACCATGATTTTCGCCTGTTTCAACGCACTCATCATTGCGAGTGCGTCACTCGATCCGTGCGCCTTGATGACAGGCGCATTGATTCCAAATAGCCCGGCTCCCCCATGTTCGCGATAATCAAGCGTTTCTTTCAATCGTCTTAATTTCGGTTTTAAGATGAGAGCGGCAAGTTTCGATACAAGATTGCTCGTGAATTGTTCTTTCATCATCTTCATAAGCATTGCTGAGGATCCTTCTACACCTTTTAACAAGATGTTTCCGGCAAATCCTTCTGTCACGATGACGTCCACGTCTCCTGACATCGCTTCACGCGCTTCGACATTCCCGACAAAGTGGACAGGGGCCTGTTCAAGGAGGGGGAACGCTTCTTTCGTGAGCGCATTTCCTTTTCCGGCTTCTGTCCCGATATTGAGAAGAGCGACACGCGGTGTTTTGATGCCACGAACATGTTCGGCATAGAGTGAGCCCATGATCGCATAATCCACAAGATGTTCGGCTTTCGCATCCGGATTCGCTCCGACATCCAACACGACGACACCACTACCTGTATATGTAGGGAACGTCGGAGATAATGCCGGACGCTCGATTCCTGGGATTCGTCCGATGATGAAGAGAGATGCAGCCATCAAGGCGCCAGTGTTTCCAGCAGACACGAGAGCATCCGCTTTACCTTCTTTGACGAGATTGGCCGCTACGACGAGCGAACTGTCCTTTTTACGGCGGACCGCTCGAACCGGCTCGTCCTCTCCTGTAATGATTTCACTAGCTGGAACGACCGTCACACGAGGATCGTCAAGTCCGTAAGAGGCGATTTTCACCTCGTCACCGACTAAAAAGAGCTCCATCGGCTCGTTCGGATATTGTTCGACGAACCGTTTCACACCTTCTACGATTGCTTTCGGTGCGTGGTCGCCACCCATTGCATCAATTGCTAATTTCATGCTTGTTCCTCCTCACCACGTCGGTAAATCGTGAAGTCGCCTTCAAAGACGCGCTCCTCGCCGACATAACTTTCGACTGTGACGTCTGTTCTTCCGTCTCCTCTTAGCTTAATCACACGAGCCTTGGCAACGACTCGCTCTCCAAGATGAACCTGGCGACTAAATCGGATCTCCGCTTTAGTGGTCAACGCCAATTCATCATTGATGAGCGCCACCGCTAACGAGTTGGCTTGCGCGAACAAGACGTGTCCACGAGCAATCTCATTGCGGCTAAAGACGTGTTCTTTTTCGATATCGAGGACAGAAATCGCAGAGTCATCGAGTTTCAAGTCAATCATATCACCGATGACCTCGCTCATTGAAAGCGATTTGACTTCATCGAGGTGTTCAGAAGCCACATGTTTGATTCGTTCCCTCACTTCTGGAATTTTTAATTCCATCCGATCGAGACGAATCGTCTGGATGCTGACGGAAAACTGTTTTGACAGTTCCTCGTCTTTGATGAACGGATTGCGCTCAATCGTTTCTTGTAACAAGCGTTGCCGCTCTTTCTTAGGTACCCGCATTCAGTTCCCTCCTAAACTAATCGCTAAAGAACTTAATACCTGGTACTAATAGCAGTATATATTCTTTAGTCGTCATTTTCAAGTATTATTCTAACCTTTCCCCTACGAGGAGGTCGAGTTGTTTCAAATAGCCACGTAACCCTTCATATTGGGCGTCCTGCCAAAACGCATCGCTTCCGAGAAGTGCCACGGCGTCACGCATCGCCACTTCCATCACTTTTAAATCGAGAACCGGATCGGCGACCCGGAAGCTAGGCAGCCCGCTTTGGGCGGTACCAAAGAAATCACCGGCACCACGTAACTCTAAATCTTTCTCCGCCAATACGAATCCGTCATTCGTCTCCGTCATCGTTTTCAGTCGAACTTTTCCAACATCTGACTTCGGATCCCCGACGAGGATGCAGAAGGACTGATGGGCACCACGACCGACACGTCCTCGCAACTGGTGCAGTTGTGCGAGACCAAAGCGCTCAGCGTCATGAATAATGATGAGTGAAGCGTTCGGAACGTTTACCCCGACTTCGACGACCGTCGTCGACACGAGAATTTGTGTCGCATTGTCGGCAAATGATTTCATCACGTCGTCTTTTTCTGCGCTCGATAGCTTCCCGTGCATCAAACCGACGGCATAGTTTGGGAACCGTTCTTTCAACAGTTCATATAAAGCTGTCGCACTTTCGACTTCGAGCGTATCCGACTCCTCGATGAGTGGTGCAATCACATAGGCTTGACGGCCAAGCGTCAGCTCTCGATCGACCATCGAATGAACACGGTCGATTTGGTCTTGCTTCGCCCAATATGTTTCAATCGGTTTTCGGCCTTTTGGCATCTCATCAATCGTCGAGACGTCCATCTCTCCGAACGCACTGATTGCAAGTGTCCTCGGAATCGGGGTCGCTGTCATATACAAGACGTCCGCAAATTCGGCTTTATCACGAAGTTTCTTCCGTTGTTCGACACCGAATCGATGCTGTTCGTCTGTAATCGCCAAATGCAAATTCGAAAATTCGACCGGTCCTTGAATGAGGGCATGCGTTCCGACGATGATGTCGACATCACCGGATCGAATCGCAGTCAGAAGTGCCTCCCGGGCTTTTCCTTTCACCGAGCTCGTCAAGAGGGCGATGGTGATGCCAAACGGCTCAAACAATTCCTGTAAAGATGTCGCGTGCTGTTCGGCTAAAATTTCGGTCGGTACCATCAATGCGCCTTGATACCCAGCCATGACGGTCGCATACAAGGCAATCGCGGCAACGACGGTCTTCCCGCTCCCGACATCCCCTTGCAACAATCGATTCATCCGTTCTGGCTTCTCGAGATCGGACACGATTTCACGGATGACCCGTGTTTGAGCTCCCGTCAATGGGAATGCGAGTCGTTTGACGAATTCGTTCAATTGAGGCTTATCGAGTTGAAGGGCCCGACCGTTTCCTGACCGCTCCATTTTCCGGAACGCCTGCAATTTCAATTGATACATGAGACACTCTTCGTATACGTAGCTCCGTCTCGCCTGCTTATATGTCTCCACCTTATCCGGGAAATGCATCCCGCGAAGCATGGTCATCCGGTCCTCTAGTCGATACCTGTCTCGTATGGACTGTGGCACCCGTTCCGGGAGGTCCGTCACTTGTTCGAAAGCTAACTTGACGATTCGACTAAAGTTTTTTTGCGTGAGTCCGGCTCGTAACGAATAGATGGGCTGAAGGCCGCCTGACGGTGCACCGAATTCGAGGTCGGTCGCACTGATTGTCATCCGATTCATATCCCATTTCCCTTTGACCGTGACGGTTTCGCCAATCGTCAACTTATCCTTATAGAACGCCCGATTGAACATCGTCACTTGGACTGCATACCGTTCTTCTAGCAATAATCTAAACTGTAGCCGATTCTTACCTTTACTGTAGTAACGAACGAGTGGTTCTGCTTGAACCGTCCCACTCCATTTGACGAGGTCCCCGTGAACAGCGGTCGTTACGGTCCCACTATTATAATTCTCATAACGAAACGGGACGTGCTCTAGCACGTCCTCGATTCGAACAAGTCCCATCATTTCTAGTTTTTTGGCCATCTCTGGCCCGACTCCTTTCAGAGTCGTCAGCCGTTCATTGTTTTGCATCTTCTTTCGCTCCAAAAATATTTCGTTCGAGGCGACGAGCCGTTGGCGTATTCGCCAATCCACCTTTAGCCGTCTCTTTCAACGCAGTCGGCATCATTTGACCGACTTCATGCATCGCTGAGATGACTTCGTCACAAGGAATACGCGATGTGATTCCCGCGAGGGCCATGTCTGCTGCGACAATGGCATTAGCACCGCCCATGGCGTTCCGTTTCACACACGGCACTTCAACGAGTCCTGCCACAGGATCACAGACAAGGCCGAGCATGTTTTTAAGGGCGATTGCAAATGCCGTAGCCGACTGGTCCGGTGTCCCGCCGGCCGCTTCGACAATCGCTGCTGCTGCCATTCCGGTCGCTGAACCGACTTCTGCCTGGCATCCCCCTGCCGCTCCTGAAATCGAAGCGTTGTTCGCCACAACAAACCCGAACGCTCCTGACGTGAACAAGTAGCGAATCATGGCATCGCGGTCCATCTCGAGGCGATCTTTCACCGCGAATAACGTTCCTGGCACGACGCCCGCACTCCCCGCAGTCGGTGTCGCACAAATCCGTCCCATCGCCGCGTTCACTTCGTTCGTCCCGATTGCTTTTGACACGGCATCTAAAATAAGGTCTCCGGCAAGTGATTTGCCTGAACTTATATAATCTTGCATGAGTACGGCATCGTTCCCCGTCAATCCCGTCACCGATGTGACACCTTGAAGCGCACGTTCGACCGCTTCTTCCATGACCTCGAGGTTACGGTCCATCATCCCGATGATGTCTTCCCGGCTCGAGCGTCTGACGTGCATCTCTTGTTCGATCATCACCTCAGAAATCGGGATACCTCGTTCTGTTGCCATCGTCACTAACTCTTCTACTGATTTAAACATCTCACATTCTCCTTATTCCCCAAAAATAGCGATCCGTTCGATCTGCGGTAACCGTTCTAGCTCTGCTAACACTTCAGCAGGAATCGTTTCATCAATCTCAATGGCCATCAAGGCTTGCATTCCTTTTTCGTGACGACTCACTTCCATATGTCCAATGTTCAATTGATGATTCGCCAAGACACCTGTCACTGCGGCGATTGCCCCGAATCGGTCATGATGCAAGACGACGAGCGCAGGTCCCCCACCTGTCAACTTTAACGGGAATCCATTCAGTTCCGTGATTTCAATCGTTCCCCCACCGATTGAGATCCCGACGATTTCAAACGTACCGAACTCGTCTTCGAGCAAGACACGCGCTGTATTCGGATGATCCGTCAACAAATCGCTCGTCTCAAAGATGACTTCGATTCCTTTTTCACGGGCAATGTCTAACGCTTGTGGGATTCGCAGGTCGAAAGTATCAAACCCCATAATTCCACCGACAATCGCGACATCCGTACCGTGACCACGATACGTGTCCGCAAACGACCCATAAAACGTGATGCGTGCGGTGCGTGGCGTTCTTCCGAATAATTTCCCTGCCATCAGCCCGATGCGCGCGGCACCTGCTGTATGCGAACTCGATGGCCCGACCATGACAGGACCAATGATGTCAAACACACTACGATATTTCACCTAATTTTCCCCCTTTCAAAAATCCCTACCTTCATTATACAGAAGGTAGGGACTTGAAACAGCTTATTCCACACTAAAAATATAAGAGTAAAGCGGTTGTTTGCCGTCGTGTACTTCAATCTCAATCTCATCATTTACAGATTCGATATATGACGTCAACGCTTCTACGTCTGCTTCAGATGAACCTTCACCCGTTAAGATCGTAATGATTTCATCATCTGCTTCGACGAGTGCATCGACCAACTTTTTAGCCGCTTCGAGGCTCGACGTTGAGGAAGAAACGATTTTCTTCTCTGCAATCGCCATGTGCTCGTCTTTCTTGATTTCCACACCATCGATGCTCGTGTCACGAACAGCGTAAGTGACTTGTCCGGACTTCACAGTCGCGGCAGCTGACTTCATCGCTTGTTCGTTCATCTCGACATCCGCCTCTGGGTTGAAGGCGATTGCTGCCGCAAGACCTTGTGGGACCGTCTTCGTCGGGATGACAGAGACGCCGCATGGTGCGACAGACGCTGCTTGCTCAGCAGCCATGATGATGTTTGAGTTGTTCGGGAAGATAAAGACGTGTTCCGCATGTGCAGACTCAATCGCCTTGACGATATCTTCTGTTGATGGGTTCATCGTTTGACCGCCCTCGATGACGTGTGCTGCCCCGAGTGAACGGAACAATTCGCTGACGCCTTCACCCATTGCTACCGTGACGATCGCAAATGGTGCTTTCGGCTTCTCTGCCTGTTGAACACCGTGTTGATTCGCACCATGTTCTTCTTCGAGAATGGTCGAGTGTTGTTGACGCATGTTCTCGATTTTAACGGCGACGAGTTCACCGAAACGTTGACCTTTCGTGATGACCTCACCCGGTGTCTCAACGTGAACGTGAACTTTTAAGAGTTCTTCGTCCGCGACGACAAGGAGAGAATCTCCCAGTTCAGACAATTCGTTACGGAACGCATCTTCATTGAACGGTGCATCCTTTAACTTTTCGTCTTGGAAACGAACCATGATCTCTGTGCAATAACCGAATTCGATATCTTCTGTAGACATGAACCCTTGTGCCGCATGCGCATGGTGTTCTGCCTCGATCAACGCATCCATGACAGGAGCATGTGGTTTCTCGAGCTCTTTGCCTTCAAGGCTAGCAAGGAAACCTTCGTAGATGACGAGAAGTCCTTGACCGCCCGAGTCGACGACGCCGACTTCTTTTAATACCGGCAACAAGTCCGGTGTACGGTCTAACGATGCTTTCGCTTCTTCGATGACGCGTTTCATAAATTCAGTGAAATCACTTGTCGACTCTGACGCAAGGAGCGCTTCGTCGGCCGCTTCACGAGCAACCGTCAAAATCGTTCCTTCAACCGGTTTCATAACCGCCTTGTATGCCGTGTCGACACCGCGCTTGAGCGCTTCTGCAAAATCAACTGTTGTCAGTTCTGCTTTTCCTTCAACAGCTTTACCGAATCCACGGAACAACTGACTTAAAATAACACCCGAGTTTCCGCGTGCCCCCATAAGTAGTCCACGTGCAAACTTTGATGACACCTCTGCGATATCTGATGAGTTCATCGCCGCTACTTCTTTCGCGCCCGACGTCATCGTCAAGTTCATGTTCGTCCCCGTGTCTCCGTCTGGAACCGGGAAGACGTTAAGCGAATCTACATAATCTGCGTTTTGGCTCAAGTTGGCCGCTCCGTTCGCGATCATGTTTGAGAGCGCCAATCCATCTAAACGTTTTAAACCCACACCAAATCCTCCTCCGTTTTCGTCAGTCATTCGTCAGACGAACGCCTTGAACGAATATATTTACCGACGAAACGTTTAATCCTAAAGTTTCTCCGAGCGTATACTTGACTCGGCTCTGCACGTTGTATGCGACTTCAGATACTTTCGTCCCGTAGCTTACAATGATGTGCATGTCGATATGTACGTCTTCGTCTTCTTGACGTACGACGACACCACGCGCGTAATTTTCACGTTTTAACAATTCAGCAATGCCGTCTTTCAATTGTGCTTGTGAAGCCATGCCGACCACACCGAAGCATTCCATCGCTGCACCACCTGCGAGTGTCGCGATGACGTCACTTGTGATGTCAATATTGCCATATGTTGTCTTCATTTCAATTGCCATATGGAGTAGCCTCCTTTATTCGGAATGATTCCTAATGTACATTCTACAATAAGTACCTAGTTATTAAAAGAACCTGCTCCAGAAACTCGGTCAATTAACGCGATAACCTCATTCATTATTCAAATCCTTGAGAGTAATGTCAAGTTTTTTTCTTGTCATGGTACGATTTTCTAGTTGCATCGGGAAAAAAGCCGTGCTAATATAAACGAGTGTCTATTAGGACGAACCCACATAAAAAAGGAGGGGAAACGCATGGCACGTAAATGCTACGTAACAGGTAAATCACCTAAATCAGGTAACAACCGTTCGCACGCACTCAACAAGACAAAACGTACTTGGGGTGTAAACGTACAAAAAGTTCGTATTCTCGTTGACGGTAAACCGAAACGCGTTTGGGTTTCAGCTCGCGCACTTAAATCAGGTCTCGTTGAACGCGTATAATACTTATACACGAACGAATAAATCCCAGCGGCATTCGCCGATGGGATTTTTTTGTGCTCATTTTTTGACAATCATGACGAGAACGGTCCCTTGATGGACCGTCAACCGGGCAGAATCCGTAGACCATTCATTTGAGATCGTCAGCGCCTCTCCGCTCGTCACGTCATGATGGTCAAGTGGATATTTGACATCTTTAATGGAAATCGTAGCTGTCTTCCATGGCATGAAGGACAAATAGTGACCGTCCCGTTTCGGAATCGTATAGTCTCCTATTCTTACAAGATAGACCGTTTGCCCTTCATCATGAAGGTGCATCTCCGGATAGGACTCCAGTAAGCCTACATTCGCAAACGTCATATCGATCCGTCCCCCGAGAGCCCCATACACATCGATTCGTGTTGCTCCCCGTTCTCTTGCTAACTCCAATGCAATTTCTAAGTCTGTCACATCTTTCTCCGAAGGATAGCGTAACGCTTGATCAGGTGGTGTCCCATCGAACGAATCAAAATCTCCCACCACGACGTCTGGTACAACTCCTTCATCTAACAGTCTTTGATATCCACCATCCACACCAATCACAAAATCGGCATCACGCGGTAAGTCCGGAATAGGTGCCGGACTCGCCGCGACGATTAGTACGTTCATTGACGGATATCCCGTGTCGCCACACGCGTGAAACGTGGTGCTGTCGTGAAGAGAAGTACTAACACGATGGCCGAGATGACAAAGGATGGGAGCATATACGTGGCGTTATATCCGAGCGAGTAGGCCACGACCGGACCTTCTGCGTATTCAGCGAAGAAGACGATACCCGAGATGACGTGCGCTGCGTATCGTAACATCGACCCGAGCAATGCCCCGAGCACTAAATAGATGGCAAGCGTCTTTGTCGCACCTTGACTCGCAGCATGTTTCACTCGCCCTGCGAATACCCCGGCCATACCGACGAGGCCATATGCGACCGTATAGTCGAGCAAGAATTGTACAGGTGTGAAAATGTATGCTCCGAACAAGAGTTGAAGTGTCCCGACGAGCGCGCCTGTCGCAAGACCACCCTTCAGCCCGTGACGGAACGCCATGACAAAGATCGGGAGCATCGCTAAACTGATAGACCCACCTTGTGGTAAACGATATGGAATGAGCAAATCAAAAATAAGCCCGAGCGCCGCAAACAATGAAATTTCAATGAGCGCTTGTAATTTGAAACGTGATTTCATCCTTCTTCCTCCTTTATTTGTTTGAACGACAAAAAGCAGCATGACGTAAACGCCATGCTGCTTGAATTCGCAACGTGCATTTTCGCCACATCCCTACGTCCGTGTGAACGGAACAGGTTCAAAGGGTTAGCGTATGCCTCTCAGCCACATGATGTGACACCCCTTGCGACTCTATCTTGTTGTTCTACCGTCGATTATACACGAGATGCGCCACGAATGCTATCGATGGCTGCTTTATAATCCGATTGACTATAGATGGCTGATCCTGCCACAAGCACATCAGCTCCAGCATCGATGCAACGTTTTGCCGTTTCTGCGTTCACACCACCATCGATTTCAATCTCAAAATCAAGTTGATGGTCTTGACGAAGTTGGCTAAGCGCTGAAATTTTTGGCACGACCGATTCAATAAACGCCTGACCCCCGAATCCTGGGTTGACCGTCATGAGCAACACCATATCGACGTCCGTGAGTACGTGTTCAATCGTCGAAAGTGGTGTATGTGGGTTTAAGACGACCCCACATTTCGCACCTGCCGCTTTGATTTGCTGTAAGACACGATGCAAATGATTCGTCGCTTCCACGTGTACGGTTACGATGTCCGCACCGGCTTTCACGAAATCTTCAACGTAGCGTTCTGGTTGGTCAATCATCAAATGTACATCGAGTACCATGTCTGATTTTTTACGCAAGCTCGCGAGAACAGGTAAACCAATCGAGATGTTTGGTACGAATTGCCCGTCCATCACGTCAAAATGGATATAGTCAGCCCCTGCTTCTTGAACGGCTTTTACTTCAGCTTCCAAGTTGGCAAAATCGGCAGCTAAAATAGATGGTGCAATTTTAATCATCTGTCAATACCTCCGTTTTCGATCGTTTAACTCCTCCATAAAGGTAACATAATTTTCGTACCTTGTTGAAGCAATTTCGCCATTTTCAACCGCTTGTTTAATGGCACATCCTGGTTCATTAACGTGGACACATCCCCGGAACTTACAATCGTCATGGCGTTCCACGAATTCGGGGAAGCACCATCTGAGCTCATCTGTCTCAAGTTCCTGAGGAAACTCTAGACTTGAAAAACCCGGTGTATCGGCAACGAGACCATCCGCCAATTGGATTAACGTCACGTGACGTGTCGTATGTTTTCCTCGTCCGAGCGATTTCGAGATTGCACCTGTCGCCAACTCGAGTTCTGGCGCGACTGCATTGAGTAACGAACTTTTCCCGACACCGGTCTGACCGGCGAAGACGCTCGTTTTTCCCTTGAATAGACTGCGCACTTCATCAACACCGTGCCCATGCTCCGTCGACGTTTCGATCACGTCATACCCAATCGCCCGATAGCGAGCAATCGCCACTTGAATCGGTTCGACTTCACCTTCATCGAGCAAGTCCATCTTCGTCAATACGATGATTGGATGAATTTGCTTCGATTCAATGAGAATGAGAAAACGGTCAAGCAAATGATAGGAAAACGCTGGTTCCTTAACTGAAAAGAGGAGGAACGCTTGATCAATATTCGCAATCGGTGGCCGAACGAGATGGTTTTGGCGCTCTTCCACTTCAAGAATATAGCCGGTCCCATCTTCTTGATCTTGAATCACCACATCGTCGCCGACGACAGGTGAGATATTGCGTTTTCGAAAATTCCCTCTTGCCCGACAACGAATCTCTTGGTTCGCCTCGGTCATCACATCATAAAACCCGCCTTGAAGACGAATGATTGTTCCTTTCATTATGACTACCTCCTTTTAAAAAAGAGGTGACGACACCGTCACCTCTTTATTGTGCCTCTTCGGCTTGCGCATATGTGACTGAATCCGTTCGAACAATCTCACCATCAACTTCAATCGTTGCTGTCCCGACTTCGTCAGGGGCAATGACTAGCGTGTACGAGTACGTTGTCGTCTCTGTGATTTGATCACGAAGTACCTCAATTTCACCACGTGCGTCAACCGTACGAATGACGACTTCGACCGCTTTCGGCTTCTTATCCTTATCCGGTTGCTCGACTTCAACACTCACTTCACGTTCAATCGAGATATCGGTCGGTTCGACGCCTTCCGATACAATCACCGTGAGCTCCGTTCCCGGGTCGACTGCCGTCCCGGCTGTCGGAAGTTGACGGATGATTTGACCTTTTGGAACACTTGTCGAAAATTCATCCTTCTTCACGATTTTCAATTTGTTCTGTTCAGCATAAATAGATGCTTCGTCGAACGTATACCCGGCAAGGTTAGATAGTTCCACTTTGTTGCTACCTGTCGACACAACGAGCGTGACCGTCACCTCTGAAGGAACGACCTCTTCACCTGGGTCAACCGATTGTGAAATTACATCCCCACTGTTTACCGTTTCAGAAGCTTCGGTTTTGATTTCAAGATCGCTGAATGCCAAGTCTTTTAGCATACGCTCAGCGGCAGTCTGTGAAAGACCTTCCACGTTCGGCATCTCGACCGTCTCTTTTCCGGCCGATACGACAATCGTCACAGTCGTGCCGCGTTTCGGTTTACGTCCTTCTTGCGGATTTTGCGAAATGACCTCACCCTCCGCAATATCATCGCTCGCACGTTCTGTCACTTCGACGACAAATCCAGAAGCCTCGAGTTCTGTCGTCGCGTCCCCGATACTCATGCCGACGACATCAGGCACGACGGCGCGCGACATTTCGTCAGCGACCACATACGCCGCAATGCTTCCCCCAATTAAGAGAATGACGAGTAATATCCAAATCCACCATTTGCGTTTCTTCTTTTTAACCGGTGCCTCATTTGGCTCCTGTTCCTTTGGTGGTGTGACCGGGGGCGGTGTCACCGGTACATCTTGTTTTTCTTCAGGCATGACCGGCGCCATGACGAGTGTTTGGTCGAACTCGTCTTGATTGGCTGAGAGACGTCTCGGCTCATTGGCACGTTCTCGGCTTAATGCGGTCATACAATCTTTCTTGAAGGCTGCGACCGATATATGACGGGCACCCGGTGATTTCGACAAGGCTTGCATGACACAATTCTCAAGCGCTTGTGGAATATTCGGATTCAAATCCATCGGCCGAATCGGGTCATCTTGCAAATGTTGAAGCGCGACTGCGACCGGCGTCTCGCCGATAAACGGTACGCGCCCCGTCAACAATTCGTACAAAACGGCACCGAGCGAGTAAATATCCGACTTTTCATCCGCGAATTTCCCGCGAGCTTGTTCAGGTGAGAAATAGTGGACAGAGCCTAGGACGGACATCGTATGCGTCAACGTCGCATTCGACATCGCAACCGCAATTCCAAAATCGGTCACCTTCACATTTCCATGCTGATCGATCATCATATTTTGTGGTTTGATGTCCCGATGAATGATTCGATTCGCATGGGCGTGATCAATCGCATCACAAATCTGTCCCATGATGCGCAACGCCTCATCGACAGATATGTATTCTTCTTGCAAATATTGTTTTAACGTCACGCCATCGACGTGTTCCATGACGATATAGTATAAATCATCTTCATCACCGACGTCGTAGATGGCGACGATATTCGGATGGTTCAGACTCGTAGCCGCGTGGGCTTCTCGCTCGAACCGACGTATAAATTGTTCGTTATGTGAGAATTCAGATCGCAACACCTTGATGGCGACGGTTCGGTTTAAAATCTCGTCATGAGCCCGGTAGACATTTGCCATGCCTCCGCTGCCGATTTGTTGTTCGATCCGATAACGATCGTTGATTCGTTCTCCGCTTCGCATCGGATTCATCCTCTCTTTCTATCTGTGAATTGAACGAGCGCGACCGTGATGTTGTCGCTCCCTCCCAATTGATTGGCTTCAGCAATGAGTTGATCTGCTTTTTGATCAGCCGATACAGCTTGTTGTAACACGTGTTGAATTGCGCCATCCGTCAGATGTGTCGTCAATCCATCCGTACAAATTAATATCACATCAAACTCAGGGTCAGCGAGCACTTGCACGTCAGGTTCGACTTGTTCGCTTGAACCGATCGCCCGGGTGATGACATTTCGTTTCGGATGAACGCGCATCTCCTCTTCTGTCAATTCACCGAGCTGTTTAAGCACGTTGACGTAAGAATGATCTTCTGTGAGACGTCTTAATTCATTTGCTTGCAAGGCATAGACACGGCTGTCACCGATATGAACGATGACCACCGTCTCTCCGTTCCAACAAACGGCTGCCACAGTCGTTCCCATCATGACGAGGTTCGACTGCTTTGCAAATTGCAACACTTGTTCATTCGCCAAGTGAATGTGATGACGGAACCATCGCTCGATATCGACCGGGGTCGACGGGAGAGACGGGAAAGCCCGTCGAAACTCCTCAATCACGATTTGACTCGCGACCTCTCCCGCTGCATGTCCACCCATCCCGTCGGCAACGAGCGCAATTCCTGAGAAGGCATCGCCTAAGATTAAAACTGCATCTTCATTTTGTGTGCGTACTTGTCCACGATCTGTTCGAAATGCTAATTCCATCTTTCTGATTACCTCGTTTCTTGTTCGCGCTCCTTCGCTCGAAGTTGCCCACAAGCAGCATCGATATCCGACCCTTGCTCGCGACGAATCGTCACGTTCACATTGCGGTCTTTGAGCACTTTTTCGAAGGCAAAGATTTGAGCTCTCGGTGTGCGTACATAATCGCGTTCCAATACGTGGTTAACCGGGATCAAGTTGACGTGACATTTGATTCCTTTCAACAAGTCAGCCAATTGATGGGCATGGTCTTCTGTATCATTGACGCCACCAAACAATCCGTATTCGAACGTGATGCGACGACCGCTCTTCTCCGTATAGTAACGGACGGCATCCATCAACTTGTCTAAGTCAAAGGCACGGTTGATTGGCATGAGACGTGTACGTAGTTCTGTCGTAGCCGCATGAAGAGAGATGGCGAAGTTAATGCGCATTCCTTCATCCGCAAACTTGTAGATTTTTGGAACGATTCCACTTGTTGATACTGTGATGTGGCGTGCTCCGATGTTGAGTCCGTGATCATGGTTGACCGTGCGCAAGAAACGCATTAACTCATCATAGTTATCAAACGGCTCACCGATTCCCATGACAACGATTGAGTCGACACGCTCACCTGTCGCGTCTAACGCACGCTGTACGTCGAGCACTTGTGCCGTGATTTCACCGGCTTCTAAGTTTCGCTTCAATCCACCGAGTGTTGAAGCACAGAACGTACAACCAATTCGACAACCGACTTGTGTCGTGACACAAATTGAGTTCCCATATTCGTGACGCATGAGAACCGTTTCAATTGAATAACCGTCTTGAAGTTCAAATAAGAATTTGATTGTACCGTCCTGTGATTCTTGTTTGACCAATTCTTTTAACGTCGTCAATTGGAATGATGCTTCTAATTGGTCACGTAGTGCCTTTGGAACGTTCGTCATATCGTCGAATGACGTGACACGTTTAACGTACATCCAATCATATAATTGTTTCGCACGGAATGATTTTTCTCCTGCTTCCACGACCCACGCTTCAAGTTCAGGGAACGTCAACGAATAAAGTGACGGTTTTGCGCCTAAAAGTGGGTTTTTTTCTACTGCTTTTGGATTCATTTTTTATACCTCTTTCTTAAATGCGGCGATATAGAAGCCGTCGGTCCCGAATGTCGTCGGTAATAGTTTTAATTCAGCACGGTCCGATGCCATGATCGGACGAACAGATTGTGGGAGACGTTCTCGTAACGTTTCGTCCCAGACCAATCCTTTTGATAACACATAGTCAGCCTGTGTCTCGTTCTCAGACGGATCAATTGTACATGTCGAGTAAACAAGCGTACCACCTGGCTTGAGCAGTGGCAATACGGCATCAATGATTTGTCGTTGAATCTTCGGTAAGTTCTCGAGCTGGGCTTTGTCTTTCGTCCATTTGATATCAGGCTTGCGACGAATAACACCGAGCCCTGAACAAGGAACGTCCAGAAGGATTCGATCAAAACTCTCTTTTTCGAACTGTTCACCTGCCAGACGAGCATCAAGGGCAAGTGCGGTCACTCCATTGATGTGAAGACGTTTGGCTTGCTGGTCAATCAATTTCGCTTTATGTGGGTGTAAATCGAGCGCTGTGAGCGATCCACTTTCCATCCGTTCAGCCGTATGCATCGCTTTCCCACCAGGGGCGGCACACGCATCTAAAATATGGTCATCTTTCGAAACGCCGAGCGCATCTGCGACAAGCATCGAGCTCTCATCTTGAACCGATAAAAGTCCTTCCTCGATGAATGGGGTCGAATGGACGTTGCCCGATTCGACAACGAGTCCATCGCTCGATAGTTCAGAGCGAGATGTCAAGACGCCCAAGTCGGCCAAGCGATTCATCATTTCGTCGACAGACGCACGTTTCCGGTTGACGCGTACCGTGACAGGAGCCGGCTCATTGTTTAATTGACAGATGGCTTCAGCCGTCTCGACACCGTACAAATCAATCCAGTCCGAAACGAGCCACTTCGGGTGACTATGCTCAATCGAGATTCTCTCCGCATCCGTCAATTCACTAAAATCAGGGAATCCTTCACGGAGAACGTTACGTAACACCCCGTTCACGAACTTACTCGTCCCGAGATGATGTCCTCGTTTTTTTGCGATTTCGACGGCTTCGTGCAAGACGGCACGATCCGGTACCTTATCAAGGTAAAAAAGTTGATATACACTCATTCGAAGAAGCGGAAGCACGAACTTGTCGAGCTTCTTCGGAGAACGGATTCGATCGTTTAAGATGTAGTCCAACGTCCCTTTCCGACTGAGTGTCCCGTAGACGAGTTCGGTATACAGACCCACATCTTTCGGGGCAACTTTTTTTTGTTTTAATACATCATTGACGGCAATCGTTGAATACGCGCCGCCTTGTTCAATTTTCATCAGCGTATCGAGCGCTGCTTCACGTACGTTCATGAGTTCCTCCTAATCGGTCACCAACACGCAACTTTTGTCCAGCTCCGCGCATGAAGGTCGCACCATCCATTCGCTTTTTACCTGCTGGTTGTAGGTCCGTCACTTTGATGGCGACATTGTTTCCGGTCGCCACGACGAACCCGTCTTCTTCTAGGCGAATGACTTCTCCCGGTTGACCTGCACCGGTCGTCTTTTCTCCCATGAACAGTTTCACCCGTTCTCCGTCAAGCGTCGAGTAGGCCGTCGGGAATGGGTTCATCCCTCGAATATGGTTATAGATGGCTTCTCCACCGATACTCCAGTCAATCTGTTCGCGCTCACGGCTAATGTTCGGCGCAAACGTCACCTCCCGCTCATCTTGAGGGACCGCTTCAATCCATCCTTCTAAGAAAGCTGGAAGTGTGCGAATGAGAAGATCACTTCCCGCTACGGCAAGTTTATCAAATAGCGTTCCGACCGTATCCATCTCTTCGATTGGGACGATTGTATTCGCAATCATGTCACCCGCGTCTAACTTGTCGACCATATACATGATCGTCACACCTGTCTCCGATTCACCATCGATGATGGCTTGATGAATCGGGGCGCCTCCCCGATATTTTGGAAGAAGTGAGGCATGGACATTGATCGCTCCGTGAGGCGGTGCCTCGAGTAATGCGGTCGGCACGATTTGTCCATACGCTGCCGTGACGATGAGGTCCGGGCGCAACTCTAAAATTCCGGCATAATCTGTTCGAACTTTCTCAGGTTGTAAGACAGGAATACCGTGACGGAGTGCACACTCTTTCACAGGCGTTGGTTTGAGTTCACGTTTTCGTCCGACCGGTTTGTCCGGTTGCGAAACGACACCTACGACATTGTATCCTTCTTCGAGCAGTCGCTCAAGTACAGATACCGCAAATGTCGGAGTTCCCATAAAGACGATTCGCTTGTCTTTTCCAGGGTTTGGAACCGCTAGCTTGTCAGTGAACAAGACCCCATCCAAATGATCCATCTCATGCTGAATCGCACGAGCGAAGAAACCGCTCGCTTGAATGGTATGCGTCCGGCCTTTCAAGTCCTGATTTTTGACGACGATCGACTCATGACGTTCCACGAATCCGAATTCTCCTGGGATGCTTAAACATCCTTCAAGACCGACCTCACGTCCAGACGTTTCAATGATTTCAGGATTGATCAAGACGAGTGGACCCGTCTCATCATCGGTATGGACGACAGCGAGTCGCTGATTCAAATTGACCTGTGGCGCCGCGACTCCGACTCCATCGTACTCATACATCGTATCAAACAAACGGTCGACCGTTTGTCGCAATTTTTTATCGAACTTCGTTACCGGTTCGCATGTCACACGTAAAATATCGTTTGGTACTTCTACTACTTTATACATGTCTCTCCACCTCACATGAATACGTATGGGTTCACATCGATACTCATTTGATATTCTTTCTTACTGATTGCTTTTGCTCTTGCTTGTTGAAGTCGTGCTAGTTCCGCGTAGAGCGTGTCAGGTTGTTTCGTTTTAATGAACACTTGATAACGATACGCGTTCTTTAATTTTGATAGCGGGGCAGGCATCGGACCGTTCAAGCGGCTATTCTCTACTTGCGCTTGTAAAAAGTCCGATGCGAACAGTTCCGCTTCCGCTTTGGCGACGAGCGGGTTCTCTGCTGAGAACGTGACGAGCGTCAAAAACCAATACGGCGGGTGGTTCCCGACTTGACGAAGACCCATCTCTTTCGCAAAGAACGTTTCATAATCATGTTCACTCGCTGTCTCAATCACGTAATGGTCCGGGTTGTACGTTTGCACGAATGCCTCACCTGGAAGTTTGCCGCGCCCCGCCCTTCCCGCCACTTGGGTGACGAGTTGGAAAGTCCGTTCGGTCGCTCGGAAGTCAGGCATCCCGAGTGTCGCATCTGCCGCGAGTACCCCGACGAGGGTGACGTTCGGGAAGTCGAGTCCTTTGGCAATCATTTGGGTGCCGAGTAAAATGTCGGCCTCTCCTTCTTCAAAGCGTCGTAACAGTTGTTCATGGGAACCTTTCCGCGACGTCGTATCTTGGTCCATGCGGATGATGCGCGCCTCTGGAATCCGGTTCAACAGCTCCGTTTCGATCTTTTGCGTCCCTGATCCGAACTGCTTGATTTTTTTGCTGTTACACGATGGACACGTCGACGGCATCCCGACTTCATAGCCACAATAATGACACTTCAATCGATCACCATACTGGTGATACGTTAAATTGACGGCACAGTGCGGACACGTCATCCCTTCCCCACAGTCCCGACACATGACAAATGTCGTAAACCCACGACGGTTCAACAGAATGACACATTGCTCTTTTTTTGCGATTCGGTCGAGAATCCCGTCGAACAATTCTTCCGAGAACATCGTCGTATTGCCTTTTGCCAGTTCGCGGCGCATATCGATAATGTGGACAGGTGGCATTTCCCCGCCGTACCGCTCTTTCAAGTGCAAATAACGATATACACCTTTTTGCGCCCGTGCGTAAGATTCGAGAGAAGGTGTCGCACTTCCCAATACGACGGGACACCCATGATAGCGAGACCGCCAAATGGCGACATCACGCGCATGATAACGTGGATTTTCTTCTTGTTTATACGTCGTCTCATGCTCTTCATCCAAGATGATGAGACCGAGACGGTCGAGCGGCGCAAAAATCGCAGAACGGGCCCCGACGACGACGTCGACTTCTTTCCGCTTGATTTTACGCCATTCATCATACTTCTCACCTTTTGAAAGAGCACTGTGTAAGACTGCGACACGTTCCCCGAAGCGACGCTTAAATCGCTTCACCATCATCGGGGTCAAACTGATTTCAGGCACGAGCAAAATGGCCTGTTTTCCTTCATCGATGACTTGTCCGATCGACTCTAAATACACTTCGGTTTTTCCGCTACCCGTCACGCCATGGACGAGTAATGTCTCTCCTGCATCCGCTTCATGAATCGCCTGGACCGCATTCGCCTGACTATCATTCAACTGCACAGATTCCTGTACTTGTTCAATCGTCGCGTAAGGGTCGCGATTCAATTCAACTTCCGTCAACCGTACCGCCCCAATGTCTTCAAGCTTTTGAAGTTGTGGGCGAGTCAATCCGATTTGACGAAGTGCCGACCAGTACATACGCGGCGTCTCTTCTAACTGCTGAATCGCTTCAAGCTGTTTTTTCGCGCGTTTCGAGACGACGGTCGCATCGAGCAGTTCGACGACGATGTCGGTTTTGACCGTTTTCTTCTCTTTCAGAACAGGGGCTAGGGTAAGCTCCCCTTTTTTAGCGAGTCCTAAAATGACAGACTGTATGTCTTTCGGATACTCCGATAAATGTGTCCCTAGACGAACACCGTCAGGCACATGCCCTTCTTTGATTTCTTTGTCATAACTGACTTTCAGCGCTGCAGGTAGCATCGCGAGAAGCGCGGAAGACCGAAAGCAAAGCGTCGTCTCTTTCACATGGATGGACAAGTCGAGCAGTTCATCAGTGAGTGACGATTCTTCATCTAATAAAGCTTCTAGTGGCTTCAATCCATCTCTCGTCCCGTCAGACGTGCCGACGACGATTCCTAACAGACGGCGTGAGCCGAAAGGAACCGAGACGCGCATCCCTGGTTCAATCAAGGATTCGAACTGTTCCGGCACTTCATAGTCAAACGGACGATCAATCGTGATCACCGGTGCATCGACATGGACGTGGGCAATCATCGGACCGCTTCCTTAAAATGTGTGAGCAGTTCGAACGCCAACTGTTTCTTCGATTGTTTCGGTAAGTTGAGCGTCGTCCCGTCTGCATGAAAGAGGACTGCTTCATTGTCGTCCGCACCGAATCCGACGTCGCTGCCGGATACATCGTTTGCGACGAGGAAATCGACGTTCTTTTTCTTCAGTTTGGCTGCGGCATGTTCTTCGAGCCGTTCTGTCTCGGCAGCAAACCCAACTAACACTTGATGAGTCTTTCGTTCACCGAGTGTTTTTAAAATGTCCGTCGTTTCTTCAAGTTCGATGGTGAGTGGTCCGTGAACTTTTTTATGTTTCTCTGCATGAACCGTTTTCGGACGATAATCCGCAACGGCCGCCGACTTCACGACGAGGTCGAGTGAATCAAAACGACTTGTCACTTCATGTAGCATCTCTTCACTCGACTTAACCGGAATCGCCGTCACACCGTCTGGAACCGGGACTTGAAGCGGACCGTGGACGAGTGTGACACGGGCACCCATATCACGTGCCACTTCTGCGAGCGCGACACCCATTTTCCCTGATGAGTCGTTCGATAAGTAACGGACCGGATCGATACGCTCTACCGTCGGACCAGCTGTAATCAATACTTCTTTTCCGAGGTATAGTTTCGGGACGAACTGGCTTTCGATGATGCGTACCAAATCTTCTGGTTCTGGTAGGCGTCCACCACCAATCCAACCACATGCCAAGTTGCCGACGCCCGGTTCGATCAACTGGTAGCCGTATGATTTCAACGTCTCGATATTCCGCTGTGTGGCAGGATGTTCGAGCATATTCACGTTCATCGCCGGTGAGACGATGACCGGGCACTTCGCCGCAAGAATCGACGTCGTGATAAAGTCATCTGCAATCCCGTTCGCCAGTTTTGCAATCATGTTTGCTGTCGCAGGAGCAACGACGATCAAATCACTCGAGTCGACGACATCGATATGCGCAATCTTTGTCGGGTCGTGCTCTTCGAACACATCGGTATAGACCGGGTTTCGACTGAGCGCCTGGAAGGTCGCCTGACCCACGAATTGTTCTGCCGATTTCGTCATCGCGACACGAACATTCGCTCCGGCTTGAACCAATTTCGATGTGAGCGCACACGCCTTATAGGCGGCGATGCCACCACTCACACATAACAAAATAGTACGATCCTTCACCATTCCCAAACTCCCCCTTATAGACAATGAGACCCAAGTCGCAAACGACTTGGGTCACACTTCATCCGTTGTTTTTTTCGTTCACGATGATTGTCGTATCACCCGAAAATAGTTCTTCTAACGCTTGACCGACCGGCTTATATGATTTTGGCTCGGCGACTTTCGGTGCTTTTCCATCTTGAATCTGACGCGCCCGTTTCGCAGCGACCGTAACGATCGTATATTTTGACGGGATAGTACGTTGTAAGGCATCAATCGAAGGGTATAACATTAAATGACCTCCATCATGGCTTTTTTATAGAGTGACGCAACACGTTCACGTTTACAATGCTCAGCTGTCACGATCGCTTTAATTCGATCGATGGCTTTGTCGACCTCGTCGTTCGTGACGACGTAATCATAGGCGTCCATCAACTCGATTTCTTCACGCGCGACGAGCAGGCGTTGCTTAATGACTTCTTCTGACTCCGTGCCTCGTCCGATTAGACGATTGCGAAGTTCTTGAAGACTTGGTGGTGCCAAGAATAAAAAGACGGCTTCCGGGAGAAGTTCCTTCACTTGGAACGCCCCTTGCACCTCAATTTCAAGAATGACATCTTGGCCGCTTTCGAGCGTTTCACGCACCCACTCTACAGGCGTCCCGTAATAGTTGCCGACGAACTCGGCGTGTTCGAGCAATTCTTTTTGTTCGATCATGCGTTCGAACTCTTCTCTCGATTTGAAGAAGTAATGTACTCCCTCGACTTCCCCTTCACGTGGCTTTCGAGTCGTTGCCGACACCGAATATTGAAGGTTATTGTCCTCTTCCTCGCGAAGAGCACGACAAACGGTCCCTTTTCCGACACCGCTCGGTCCAGACAAAACGATTAATAATCCTCGTTCTTTAAAATTCACTGCAAGCCCTCCATCTTCTAACATCACATTTAATTATAATAGCAGTCAATCAATTGTCCCGGCAAGAAGAAGTTCGGATTTCCTACTCCATCGTACCATATTTTCTGTTTTTCTGATAACGTAGAGACAGAAAATGAACAAAGGTGATGAGATCATTGGCTTATGATGGATTAATGACATATCGTGTCGTACAAGAATTACAATCGCTCGTCGGAGGGCGAATCAACAAAGTACATCAACCGTATTCTCTCGATTTGATGCTCCAGATTCGTTCGAACCGACAGAACGCGCAACTACTCATATCAGCAAACGCGATGTATGCCCGTCTTCAGCTGACGGATACACCGATTAAAAACCCACAAGAACCCCCGATGTTCTGCATGATGTTACGGAAACATGTAGAAGGCGGATTTATCACGGCGGTCGAACAAATTGGACGTGACCGCGTCATCGTCATCTCTGTCCGCTCTCGAAATGAGCTCGGCGACGAAGAATCAAAAAAAGTTTACATTGAACTGATGGGACGTCACTCAAACGTCGTCCTAACGACAGAGGACGGGAAAATCTTAGATGCAATCAAACATCTCCCGCCTTCGCAAAACACCTATCGGACGATCATGCCGGGAAGTGAATACCTCCTCCCACCTGAACAACATAAGTTCGATCCGTTGTCTGATTTGACGGAAGGACTGAAGCGAATCGATTGGAATGCCGGTAAACTCGACAAACAGATTGTCGCCACGTTCGCCGGTGTCAGCCCTCAAATCGCCCAGGAAGTCGTTCATCTTGCGAAGATGCCTAACCGCGACTCGGTTCAGCAAGCGTTCGAGAATGTACTACGTCAACTCGAGGGACCTTACGTCTTTCAACAACTCGCGAATGGTAAAGAGCGTTTCGCTCCGATTGTATTAACGGCCGGAGACATCGTCTCCGAGGAAACATATGCATCGAGTCAAGAAGTGCTCGACCGTTTCTTCTATGAAAAAGCAAACCGCGATCGTGTCAGACAGCAAGCTCACGATGTCGAACGTCTCTTAAAATCAGAACTCGAGAAAAATCAATTGAAGCGTCGCCGTCTCTTAGAAGACTTAAAAGCGACAGAACGAGCAGACGAATTACAAAAGTTCGGTGAGTTATTGACGACCTATTTGTTCCAACTTGAGAAAGGAATGCGTGTCGCAGAAGTCGTCGATTACTATGACGAAGACGGTGCGACCATCTCGATTCCGCTCGACCCGCTCAAAACACCAAACGAGAATGCACAGCAATACTATAAGAAATACAACAAGCTAAAAGTTGCGAAAGTCGAAGTGAAGAAGCAACTCGAATTAAACGACGCGGAGATCGAATATTTGGAAACACTCACCGCTCAGCTCGATGTTGCTTCGCCTTCCGACTTGCTCGAAATTCGGGAAGAGCTCGCCGAAGAAGGATATATCCGTCAAAAACGTCAAAAGAAAAAAGCGAATCCGAAAATTTCGCTTGAAGCGTACACGTCTTCGACCGGAACGGACTTCTTTGTCGGCAAAAACAATACACAAAACGATCATTTGACGTTCAAGTTCGCCCGTCGTGACGAGATTTGGCTTCACGTCAAAGATATCCCCGGCTCTCATGTCATCATTCGTTCGACGGAACCGGATGAAACGACGCTTCTCGAAGCCGCATCGGTCGCTGCTTACTTCTCGAAAGCACGCGCATCGAGCGGTGTGCCCGTCGATTATACACGCGCCCGCTACGTGAAAAAACCGAGCGGCGCCAAACCTGGCTTTGTCATCTATACGGATCAACAGACCGTCTACGTGACGCCAGATGAACAATTGATGAAGTCGTTGAAACAGTCGTAATCGAAACCTCGCCGTGTTCTCATGGCGAGGTTTCATCTAAATATTGGGAAAGATAAAAATCGCACTCGGCTTTCTTGCGCCCACGCTTTCCGAAGGCAAGGCAAACAAAACCATTCTGCAAAAAAGTCAGGCCCGCCATTTCTTGATGGCGGGCCTTTATAGCTTGTTCACGCTTTTGGATCATGCTTAAACGCTTCGAGCTGTTCATGATAATCGAGCAAGTGCCCGTGTAAAATTTCTGAAACGGATAAATCTTCATGCGGTAGTCTAAACAGTGAATATGGTTTATCGCACGTATAGAGAATATCATGATGGTGCGCGAGCAAATATAAGAACTCCGATTCGAACGCCTGACGTTCTTCCTCACTCATCAGCAGGAAGGCTTCACGGTGCTCGGCCAGACTTTCTAACAATAAGACGAGCTTGTCTTCTAGATGAATCAGTAATCGATATTGCTTGATTGTCATATACTTCAACTTCACGTTCGTCACTTTCATATCCTCTTGAAGCATCATGTGGAGTTCCTGATGGCCGAGAATACGAGCACGCGTCTCTAATAGCTCCGCCGGGGAGCCAACGAGTTCACGCCAATGATGGAACAAGTAAGATGAGGTCTTTCTAACTTCATTCAATAATCGATCTTCATAACGTGGTGGCAAGAACGCGTAGTTCACACCGAGTGAGACAAATACACCGACCGCCGTCAATAAAGAACGCGTCCATGCATAATGAAAGAAATCCGATGTCGGGTTCTCTAGCATCATGACGATGGCGAACGCCGCGTATGTCGACATGTGTGTCTTATCGAACGTCGTATTGAGCGTGAGCGAAACGATGACCGCCAACCCGATCGAAATGGGATTGACACCGAACAAATAGACGATGAACAGTCCACACATGAGCCCGAGGACCGTTCCAAATATTCGACTGAATACAATTTTAGACGAACGCTTGACGGTCGGTTGCATCGCCACGACGGCTGCAATCGCACCCATTCCGGAATAAATTCCAAATACATACCACGAGATTGCGACGGTAATCGATACGGCAATTCCCGTCTTTAACGTACGAAGCCCGATTTTCGGGATGTAGCGTTTTCTGTTCATTTCAGCTCGACCTTCCCTGTCTCAGAAATCAACTCAACGACGGGTCGATTCGATGTCGACAACTGATAGACACCTGGCTCAACTTCGTCGTAACGGTCGCTACTTGAAATTTTTCCGGCCGTCGTCACGTTCACTTGCCCAGTCGCATGTTTTGGTGCATAACTGAGCGTTCCCGCTTCCGTTTGAACGGTCATCGCCTGATTCACGACGACATCCTTGACGGTCGCATGGCGATAGGAACGAATATCTCCCGTTACGAGACGTGCTGATTCGATTGTCGCATCGCTTTTCGTCTCAATTCGGAGGCGATCACTGTCGATTTGTTTCAAATTGACCGCGTTCGCATCCATCACGATCGTTTTCACATTCAGTCCTTGCCCGGTCACTTGTTCAGCCCCTAAATGGACCGAAGTCATCGAGCTAGGCAAGGCGACACGTAGCTTATAGCGTGACGGTTCTTCACTGGCACGACTGCCGAAGTAACTGAACCATCCATACCGTTCGACGACATAGATCGTATCGCCGACCGATTTGACTTTAATCCGTCGTTCTTTCGAATTGGTCTGTACCACTTCGATTTGTACTTTTTCATTCGGACTACGCACAAACTCGACGTTCCCATGATACGTCTCGAGTCGTAACTTTTTCATTTGGTATCGATCTTCATACTGATCTCCCAACGCCAACAGATGGCTGAATACGAATAAATTCACGAGAAAGAGCGTTGGGATGACCGTCAAGACGAGACCAAAGGCGATTTTACGATGTTTCGGAATTGCCCGAAACCGTGCCCTCCATGTTTTTTCCTTGCTTCTTGAATACGCCATATGCCTCTCCTTCTTGGTTCACTTTCATCAGTTTACCATGAAGTATGACATATGCCGAATTGAAAAAGAATCCGCCCGAAGGTGGATTCTTACGATGTGACAAGGTCGCTCCAGGCGCGAGGATCCTGCTGCCACTCACGAAGAGAAAGAATTTCTGATTCGTTCAAGATTCCGGTCGACTGCGCAACATCGATCAGTTCGAGGAATGTCGTCAATGAAGCAGCTTCGAGATGTGAGTCCGCTAGATTCTTCTCTAAAATCGGCAATCCGTAAGAGAAGATGGCTTGAATACCGACGACCTCACCGTCCGCCTCACGAATCGCCTGCGCCGCCTCGATACTCGACATACCGGTCGACAATAAATCCTCGATGACAAGGACACGTGCCCCGCTGTCGAGTCTCCCCTCGATTTGATTTCCTTTCCCGTGTCCTTTTGCACTCGAACGAACGTAAATGAACGGAAGCCCGAGACGGTCGGCAAGCAAAGCTCCATGTGGGATACCGGCTGTGGCCGTTCCCGCGATCACATCGATTTCTGTTGACTCGACTGCATCGACCAACCCATCGATGATTCTGTTACGGATGTCGGGATAACTGAGCGTCAATCGGTTGTCACAATAGATTGGACTCTTCAATCCGCTCGACCATGTATATGGCTCCGTCGGTGATAATGTGACGGCCTCAATTTGTAATAATGCTTCAGCGATTTGTTTCATATGTTTGTCCCCATTCCCTCATAAATTGTTCATACATGGCCATCGGATCATTTGCGCGTGTAATCGGGCGACCGACGACAATCGAGTGGACACCAATCATTCTCGCTTCACGCGGCGTCGCAACACGCACTTGGTCGTCATCGGATTGACCGAGTCGGATTCCAGGTGTGACCGTCATAAACGTGTCACCGAGTTCCTCATGAATCCATTTCGCTTCTCGGACAGATGCGACGACCCCGTCAAGTCCTGCCTGTTTGGCGAGCGTCGCCTGACGGATGACGGCTTGGTCGAGTCGACCCGCGATTCCGAGCTCCGTCTGCATCATGTGTTCATCCGTAGACGTCAACTGTGTGACACCAATCAATCGAGTCGTGTCATTCTCTTGACGAAGACCGTCCAATGCATAGCGCATCATCTTCTCACCGCCTAGCGTATGAACATTCGTCATCGTGACCCCAAGCTTTCCGATTTGACGCATCGTCCGTCGTGCCGTCTCCGGGATATCGTGTACTTTCACATCGAGAAAGACCGGATAGCCGAGATCGACCAATTCTTCGACAAAGCGTCCGCCTTCTCGATAAAATAGTTCCATCCCCACTTTGACAGCCGGACGGACTGGGAACGGTTTTAATAACTGAAGTGCCTCATCACGCGTTTCCACGTCAAGGGCGAGATACAAGTTGTGCATATGCTTTCCCCCTCACATCCAGAATGTGGTCAATCCCAAGTGAATCAAGTCGTGACGGTAATGCCTCGATAATTTCTTGGCAAACGTATGGATTTTCAAAATTCGCGGTACCGACTGCAACAGCAGAAGCCCCCGCATAGATGAATTCGAGAACGTCATCGACTGTCCGGACTCCCCCCATGGCGATGATTGGAATATCGACCGCTTGTGCGACTTCGTATACCATCCGAACCGCCACCGGTTTAATCGCTGGACCCGACAATCCTCCGATTCGGTTCGCCAAAATCGGTTGACCTGTCTGGATATCGATTCTCATCCCGACGAGTGTATTGATCATCGTCAACCCATCCGCACCAGCTGCTTCGACCGCGCGTGCCATGTCAGTGATGGACGTGACGTTCGGGGACAGCTTGACATAGACCGGCTTACTTGAAGCCGCTTTGACGAGTCTAGTCAATTCTGCTGCCATCTCAGGATCTGTTCCGAATTGCATGCCCCCACACTTCACGTTCGGGCATGAAATGTTCAACTCGATCGCTTTGATGGTCGGGTCCGCGCTAATGCGACGCGCGACTTCCACATATTCGTCTGGTGTCGACCCGGCGACGTTGGCGATGATCTCTGTATCAAACGTGGAGAGGAACGGTAATTTCTCTTCGATGATCGCATCGACGCCTGGATTTTGAAGTCCAATCGCATTGAGCATCCCTTGCGCCGTCTCCGCGACACGTGGCGTCGGATTTCCAAATCGCGACTCTTCTGTCGCCGCCTTGATCATAATGCCACCTAAGATGGAGAGGTCATACAGTTTGGCGAACTCCTCTCCGAATCCGAAACAACCGGAAGCCGGGATGATCGGATTCTTTAACTGGAGTCCTGGTAAATCGACGTGTAATCTCATAACAGCACCTCTTCCGCATTGAATACCGGACCATCACTACACACTTTCACGTAGCCTTCCGGTGCTTTGCAGACGCAAGCGAAGCAAGCGCCAATGCCACAACCCATTCGATTTTCAATCGAGACGTACCGCTCCGGAATCGGTGAAGCAGCGACCGCCTTCAACATCGCTTCTGGACCACAGCTGAATAACACGTCCGCCTCGATGCGTGCGAGTGGTCCCGTCACAAATCCGCGTTCTCCGTAGCTCCCGTCAACTGTTGTGATAATCGTTTCCCCAAGCGCTTGAAAGGCTTCTTCATAAAAGACGCTTTCTTTTGAATCAAACCCAAGAATCGCAATCGTTTCAATTCCCATTTCATGTAGACGACGTCTGACGTAATAAAGTGGAGGTACTCCAATTCCGCCACCGACGAGGACGACTCGTTTTCCATGTTGTTTGAGCGGAAAGCCGTTCCCGAGAGGCCCGAGAACATCGAGCGTTTCCCCGACGCGCTTTCTTGCCAACTCGGAAGTGCCTTCTCCAATCACTTTGTATAAAAATGTGACCTCGTCTCCTTCGACGTTCGCCACCGATAACGGTCGACGTAACAAACCGGACGTCTTGATGTGAAAGAACGTCCCAGGGGCGACTTCCACCCCAGGACACTGTACTTTCATCTCCATCGTCGCTTTTGCGATTTGACGATTGCTGATGATTGTGACGTCACGTCTCATACCATCACCCCGAACTTAGTGAATGCCGGGATGCTGACCGTTTGGAACGACAGGCTTTCGATGACTTGTAGCAACGCTTCAACCGTATCGAGCGATGTGAGGCAAAGCGTGCCTTGCTCGGCGGCCGTACGGCGAATCAAGAAGCCATCTTTTGTCACGAGTGCGTCGCGACTCGTCGTATTGATGATCAAGTCGACTTCCCCGCGCTCGATCACGCTCAGCATCGTCTCACCCGATTCTTGAATTTTCCCAACCCGTCTGACACGCATCTGTTCCGCTTCTAGCGTATCTGCTGTACCGCTCGTCGCCATAAGACGGAAGCCGAGACGGTCAAATCGTTTGGCTAAGGCAACCGCCTCTTCCTTGTCGTGGTCTGCGATGGTCATCAGGACGTTTCCTTTTAAAGCGATGTTCATTCCTGCTGCGACAAGACCTTTATAGAGTGCTTTTTCAAGTGTGCGGTCTGTCGCCATGACCTCCCCGGTCGACTTCATCTCAGGTCCGAGCGACGGATCGACTTCTTTTAATTTCGCAAACGAGAAGACCGGCACTTTGACCGAGATACTGTCTGACTCAGGATGGATGCCCGTTCCGAGACCGAGTTCTTTCAGGCTCGTGCCAAGGATCGTTTGCGTCGCAATTCGCGCGACCGGTAAGCCTGTCACTTTCGAGATGAACGGGACCGTCCGACTCGCACGCGGATTTACTTCGATGACGTACAAGTCATCTGCATAGACGAACTGGATGTTGAGCAGTCCCTTGATGCGGAATGCCTTCGCCAATTTGATTGTGTAGTCGACAACCTTTTGTTTCAACGCATCACTGAGACGTTGCGGTGGATATACTGCGATTGAGTCGCCAGAGTGTACGCCGGCACGCTCGATATGCTCCATGATGCCTGGGATATAGACGTCCGTCCCGTCACAGATCGCGTCGACTTCAATCTCAATCCCCGTCAAATAGCGGTCGATGAGGACTGGACGATCTTTTGAGGCGATGACGGCATTTCGCATGTACCGCTCGAGCTCCGACTGCTCATATACGATCTCCATCGCCCGTCCGCCAAGGACGTAAGATGGTCGGACGAGCACCGGATATCCAAGATCGTTCGCGCAGGCTACTGCTTCTTCGACGTTCGTCGCTGTCTTGCCTGGTGGTTGAGCCAATCGTTCGGCAGACAACGTAGCTTCGAACGCCTTTCGGTCTTCAGCCCGATCGATGTCTTCTAGCGTCGTCCCGAGAATTTTCACACCGTTCGCCTCAAGCGATGCCGCTAAGTTGATGGCAGTCTGTCCACCAAATTGAACGATGACGCCGAGCGGCTTTTCGTTATCGATGACTTCTAACACATCTTCTGTCGTCAACGGCTCGAAGTACAATCGATCGGAGATCGAAAAGTCTGTCGAGACCGTCTCTGGGTTGTTGTTAATGATGATGGCTTCATATCCGGCGTCGCGAATCGTCTGAATCGAATGGACGGTCGCATAGTCGAACTCGACTCCTTGACCGATTCGAATCGGACCTGATCCGAGGACGAGGATCGATGGACGTTCC
This sequence comes from Exiguobacterium sp. s34, assembly GCF_018617435.1. Taxonomy (NCBI): domain Bacteria; kingdom Bacillati; phylum Bacillota; class Bacilli; order Caryophanales; genus Exiguobacterium; species Exiguobacterium sp. s34. The sequence continues at coordinate 215,592 of NZ_JACSKE010000002.1, forward strand.
GTCTTCACCGCCTCGTTCTCCACTTCATACGTCCCGTAGAAATATGGCGTCTCCGATGCGAACTCCGCCGCACACGTATCGACCATCTTATACACCGGTCGAATGTTCCATCCGTGACGCTGCGAACGAATCGTCTCAACGTCTGATGCAAGGATGCGGGCAATCGCCACATCACTGAAGCCAAGTCGCTTCACGTCGAGTAAACGTTCTGACGTCAACGGTTCGTTAGCGAGTTGTTGCTCGGCTTGCCAAATATGATTCAATTTGTGTAAGTAGAAACGATCGATTTTCGTCAATTGGTGAAGTGCTTCCACCGTGTATCCGCGACGTAGCGCTTCATATACCATAAACAAGCGCTCGTCTGTCGGATGAACGAGCCCGTGCTCGAGCTGATCTGTATTCAATTGCTCAAGTTGCGGAACGTATAATTCTTCCATCCCGAGTTCGAGCGAACGCACTGCTTTCAACAATGCCTCTTCTAAATTTCGACCGATGGCCATGACCTCACCCGTTGCTTTCATTTGTGTGCCTAAGCGGCGATCCGCGGACTCAAACTTATCGAAAGCGAAACGAGGAATTTTGGCGACGACATAGTCAAGTGCCGGTTCGAATGAGGCGTAACTCGTCTCGGTGACCGGGTTTTTCAGTTCTGACAACTTATAGCCGACAGCGACTTTTGCAGCGAGTTTGGCGATCGGATAACCAGTCGCTTTTGATGCGAGTGCCGAGCTTCTTGAGACACGTGGGTTCACTTCGATGACGTAATATGTGAAGCTGTCCGGGTCGAGTGCGAACTGGATGTTGCATCCCCCTTCAATCCCGAGTGCCCGGATGATATCGAGCGAGACACTACGAAGCATCTGGTAATCCCGGTCCGACAACGTCTGGGTCGGTGCGAATACGATCGAGTCTCCCGTATGGACACCGACCGGGTCAAAGTTTTCCATCGCACAGACGATGATGGCTTGGTCGCTCGAGTCACGCATGACCTCAAACTCGACTTCTTTCATCCCAGCAATCGATTTCTCGAGCAAGACTTGTGTCACTGGACTCGCTTTTAATCCAGATTCGACGATTTGCTCGAACGATTCTCGGTCATGGGCAATCCCTCCACCGGTACCGCCAAGCGTGTAGGCAGGTCGAATAATGATTGGATATCCAATGCGCTCCGCGAAGCCCCAAGCGGATTCAAGCGTATGGACGATTTCACTTTCAGGTACGCCATGTCCGAGTTCGAACATGAGGTTACGGAACTGTTCACGGTCTTCAGCTTGTACGATGGCGGCTAGGTTCGTCCCGAGTAATTCCACACCACAGTCTCGTAAGACCCCTCGCTTATCGAGTTCAAACGCCAAGTTCAATCCCGTCTGTCCACCGAGTGTCGCGAGTAACGCATCAGGGCGTTCTTGGCGGATAATCCGCTCCACAAATTCTGGTTCGAGTGGTTCGATATAGACACGGTCCGCTGTCGTCGGATCCGTCATAATCGTTGCCGGGTTCGAGTTGACGAGAATGACCTCGTAGCCTTCTTCTTTCAAGGCGAGACATGCCTGTGTACCAGCATAATCAAATTCTGCTGCTTGTCCGATCACAATCGGTCCTGATCCGATTACAAGGATTTTCTGAATATCTGGTCGTTTTGGCATGTCAAATTCCCACTTTCTGTTTGTTTTCTTGAACGAGTTGCATGAAACGGTCAAATAAATCGTTGGCGTCAAATGGTCCAGGTGCTGCTTCCGGGTGGTATTGTACCGAGAATGTCGGATGGTGTAGATGTTTCACTCCTTCGATTGTTCCGTCGTTGACCGCGCGATGCGTCACGATGAGCGCAGTATCGAGAAGCGATGACTCTTCTACCGCATATCCATGGTTTTGTGACGTGATTGTCACGGCGCCTGTCTCTAATTCGAGCACCGGATGGTTCGCCCCACGATGTCCAAACGGAAGCTTGAACGTGTTCGCACCGTTTGCAAGGGCGATCAGTTGATGCCCAAGACAAATCCCGAACATCGGTGTCGTCGGCATGAGTTGTTGAATGAGCGGAATCGCTGTCGGGACGTCTTTCGGGTCCCCAGGTCCGTTCGACAACATGATGCCATCTGGCTCATACCGCAACACCTCTTCTGCGGTGGCGTCATGTGGGAAGACGATGACTTCACAGTCTCGTTTCATCAACTCGCGCATGATTCCAAGCTTCGCCCCGAAGTCAATCAACGCGATTCGTGGTCCCTTACCTGTACTCACATACGTCCGCTTCGTCGAAACTCGCGCCACTTGGTCGTTCGGTGACAGTTCGTCAAAGCGTGATTGTACCTCGTCCCACGTCAACTCCCCATCGATAAGGACACCTCGCATGACACCTTGCGCCCGCAAGTGACGTGTTAACATACGCGTATCGATGTCCGACAAGCCAGGGATACCGAATCGCGTAAGCGTCGCGTCAAGCGTTGCCGTTGAACGGAAGTTTGATGGTGTGTCACACGCCTCTTTCACAATCAACGCCTTTGCCATCGGAACCGTCGTTTCAAAGTCCTCACGATTGACTCCATAGTTTCCGATCAACGGGTTCGTCAAGACGATCATCTGATCGCAATACGAAGGATCCGACAAGATTTCTTGATAGCCGGTCATACCTGTTTGGAAGACGACTTCCCCCATCGTATCCGCTGGTGCTCCGAATCCTTTTCCGACAAATTTCATTCCATCCTCAAGCCATAATGTTCTTTTCATCAAATCGCCCCTTATATACAATTTCGCCACCGACCATCGTCATGACCGGCCACCCGACAAGTTGTTTCCCCGTAAACGGTGTGTTCTTTCCTTTAGAATAGAACGTCGTCGGATCTACCGACCGTATCGTCTCTGTATCGATCAGTACTAAATCAGCATCCGCCCCTACTTCCAGTTCACCTCTTGATAGGCCGAACACGTCGCTCGGACGCTTCGTCATCCAGTCGATCAACTGGTGCTCTTCCATGACACCCTCTTTCACGAACGTCGTGTATAGAAGTGGGAACGCCGTCTCGAACCCGGTAATCCCGAACGGAGCTCTCTCGATGCCTTGCGCTTTTTCCTCTGCCGTGTGCGGGGCATGGTCGGTCGCAATCATATCGATCGTCCCGTCGAATAACCCTTCGAGTAGCGCCTGTCGATCATCTTCGCTTCGGAGCGGTGGATTCATCTTAAAGTTTGCATCGAGCCCCGGGATATCCTCTTCGCTCAAGACAAGATGATGGGGTGTCACTTCTGCTGTCACTTGAATGCCTGCCCGCTTCGCATCTCGGATGACACGAACCGATTGACGAGATGAGACGTGACACACGTGATAGTGACAACCGGTTTCTTCCGCAATCAGGACGTCACGGGCGATGTGGATGCTTTCTGCAAGGCTTGGAATCCCTTGAATCCCGTGAGCCTCACTGAACTTCCCTTCGTGGACCGAACCCGCTTTGAGCGTATTGTCTTCACAGTGTGCGACGACCGCTTTGTTCAATTGCTTGGCTTCGCGCATCGCTTGACGCATCATCGCCGCTGATTGAACACCGACGCCGTCATCGGTGAACGCGAATGCATCTGATAGAGATTCCATATCGACTTGTTCTTCGCCGAGTTGCCGTTTCGTGATGGCGGCGTAAGGAAGGACACGGACAACCGCATCTTCCTTAATCTTCTCAAGGAGTGCGTCCATCGTTTCTCGATTGTCTGGTACCGGTCGCGTGTTCGGCATCGAACAAATTGTCGTGAATCCGCCTGCCGCCGCAGCCATCGTCCCTGTTTTGATCGTCTCTTTCGCTTCGCCTCCTGGTTCACGTAAATGTACATGTACATCGACAAGCCCTGGTGCGAGTAAATAGCCCGTCGCATCGATGGTCTCTTCACCGGCTGTCGTCCCTTTATAGTCGAGCGATTCGATTTTCCCGTCTTTCACGAAGATGTTTGTCGTGCGCTTTGTCCCGTTGTCATACCATGTCGCGTGTTGAAGTATCATTGTTGTCCTCCTAGTGCTCGATTTAGAATACTCATGCGTGCATAGACGCCGTTCTTCATTTGTGGGAAGATGCGCGAACGTTCATGTTCAATCAGACTGCCTGCAATCTCCACATCCCGATTGACCGGTGCCGGATGCATGATGATGGCTCCTTCTTTCATCCGCTCGACTCGTTCGACCGTCAAGCCAAACTGCGTGTGATACTCCTCTTTCGAGAAGATGTCTCCCATGATATGCCGCTCGTGTTGAACACGGAGTAGCATGATGACATCACTTTCTGCTAGAACGTCATCGAGCTCCTTACGCTCGAGTCCCATTGAGTCGTCCCACCAAGAAGCAGGGCTACATCCGACCACATTTGCACCAAGACGTTTCAACACACTCGCATTCGATCGTGCGACGCGGCTGTGGACGAGATCTCCACAGATGGCGACGTTTAACCCTTGAAACGTTTTGAACTCTTCAAAGATGGTGACGAGATCGAGTAACGATTGAGAAGGATGTTCGCCGCTCCCATCGCCCCCGTTTAGTACCGGGATATTCAACTTCTCGACGAGTTCATGATAGTATCCCGCTTCCGGATGTCGGATGACGAGCGCATCGACGCCGATTGCCTCGAGCGTCTTGCACGTGTCATACAGCGTCTCGCCTTTCGTGACCGAGGATGTCGTCACGTCGAACGGAATCTCTTGCATGTTCAGATGTCGCTCGGCCATTTGAAACGAGTTTTTTGTACGTGTCGAGTTTTCAAAGAACAGGTTCGCGACCGTCTTCCCGTCAAATAAAGGCGGTAGGTCTCCTTGCTTATAGCGCAAAGACTCTTCAATCATGCCCATGATCTCATCGAGCGAGAGTGTGTCCAAGCTGACGAAGTGTTTCACTGGTTTCACATTGGTTTGCATCGTATTCAAGTTCGTCTCCTCCTTTTGTTAGAGGCAAAGAGAAAAGGCGTCTCTTCACCGATGTGAAGGGACGCCTTTATTTGGGCAAGGTACACCCAAATAAACGAGCCTTCACTTTGCCGACCTCACGGGATCGAATTAAAAGTTACTTGCTTGTTTCGTTTCTTCAGTTGTGTTGACTTCAACCACTGTCTCGACTTCTTCTTTCGGTAAGATGGCGTTCAAGAGAATCCCGACGACCGTTGCGAGCGCCATCCCTTGTACCGGGAAGCTTCCAAGTTGAATCATCGCCCCGCCTAGACCGATGACGAGGATGACCGATGAGATGATCAAATTGCGTTTTTCTGCCAAATCGACGTTGCTCTCCACCATCGTGCGTAGTCCGTTCGACGCGATGACCCCGAACAAGAGGATCGAGATGCCGCCTTTGACCGGATTCGGAATGGTTGAGATGAATGCCTCGATATGACCGAGGAACCCGAAGCTGATGGCCATGAGCGCTGCTCCGGCGATGACGTAGACGCTGTATACACGAGTGATGGCCATGACGCCGTTGTTCTCCCCGTATGTCGTACATGGCGGACCACCGAGTGCGGAAGCGACCGCTTTCCCTACTCCGTCGCCGAGTAGCGTGCGATGAAGGCCAGGATCTTTCATCGTCTCTCGTCCGATGATTTTAGATGTGACCATTTGATCGCCGATATGCTCTGTCATCGTGACGAGTGCGACCGGTACGATGGCGAGGAGTGCACCGACTTGCCACATCGGCATATAGTCGACGAACACCATCGTGAAGTCAGGAAGTTGGAACAAGCTTGCTTGTTGGATCGGTGAGTAGTCGATGATTCCGAATGCTGCGGCAATCCCATATCCTCCGACGATTCCGAAAAGGATTGGAACCGCTCCCCAAACGCCTTTCAGTTTCGTCATGGCGAGCATTGTGATCCCGAGTGTAAGAAGTGCGATTGTCATGAACGTTCCATTGTAGTCTCCATCTTGATTCATGGACATGTCGATGGCGACCGGCGCGAGCGACAATCCGATGACCATGATGACCGGTCCGACGACGACCGGCGGGAGCAACCGGAGCAACCAGTTGACGCCTGTCTTGTAGATGATCAAGGAGACGACGCCGTATACCGAACCGGCAATGATTCCGCCGAACAGTGCGGCTTCGACACCCCATTGCTGACTGACCGCAATGATTGGAGCGATGTAGGCAAAACTTGAACCGAGGTATGTCGGGACTTTGAAGCGAGTAATCGCTAAGAATGAGAGCGTGGCCACTCCGGAAGCGACGAGGGCGACCGATGTATTTAATCCTGTTAAAATCGGGACTAAAATCGTCGCTCCGAACATGGCGAAGACGTGCTGAAGACTGAATAACAGCCATTGTGGAAAGTGAGCAGGACGCTCGTGGATGTGTAGAACGGGTTGTTTCATATTGAATTTCTCCTTCCTGGCCTCTCTGGACCACCTTAAAGGTATGGGATTATTGCTGATTGATTGTCACTTCATCTGCCGTGTCGACTTCACTGAGTCGGACGACGACTTGCTCGGACTTCGATGTCGGAACGTTCTTCCCGATGAAGTCAGGTCGAATCGGGAGCTCCCGATGCCCTCGGTCAATCAAGACCGCAAGTTGAATGTAGTCTGGGCGACCGTGGTCGACGAGTGCGTCCATTGCGGCACGAACCGTTCGACCGGTATACAGGACGTCGTCGACGAGGACGACGGTCTTACCGTTAATATCATGTGGCAATTCCGTTGCTTTCACCTCCGGGTCTAGTGACTTTTTCGATAAGTCATCCCGGTAAAGCGTGATGTCGAGATTCCCGAGTGCGATCGGCTTGCCTTCAATCTCTTCGATGCGACGAGCGAGTCTGTCGGCGAGCGTCTCTCCCCTCGTCTTGATTCCGACGAGCACCACATCATCAATCCCTTTGTTGCGCTCGATGATTTCATGAGCGATTCGGGTCAGCGCGCGACGGATGGCTGATTCATCTAAAATGACGGATTGTTTCATGTCATTCCTCCTTTCTTACTTTATCCAAAAAAGAAGACTCCCTCGTCCGGCTGGAAAGGGAGTCTTCATCAAAAACGGCAGTCTGATGCCGGGTTGAATTGACGTTAGTGTGACCGCGGTCACAATCCTTTCGCAGCCTCTCTGGACTGGGTTTAAAGGTGTTATGCTTCCTAGACTATAAATCGGAACGTGATAGAAGTCAACGAGTTTTCTCGATTTTATCTAACTTTGCGAGTTCTGCTTTAAAGTCTTCCGGAAGTGGTGCCTCAAATTCCATCCATTCTTTCGTACGTGGATGGTGGAATCCAAGCGTTGCCGCATGTAAGGCTTGACCGCCTAAATCAATCGTACGGCGCGGTCCATATTTCGGATCTCCCGCAAGCGGATGCCCGATATAGCGCATATGCACACGGATTTGGTGTGTGCGACCTGTCTCGAGCTTACACTCGACGAGCGTGAAGTCTTTATAGCGCTCGAGTAATCGGAAATGCGTCACCGCTTCTTTTGCGTTCTTGTCCGTCACGGTCATACGCTGACGGTCATTCGTATCACGACCAATCGGTGCCTCGATCGTCCCGAGTTCGTGAACAAGTTCGCCGTGAACGAGCGCGATGTATTCGCGTTTAATCGTCTTATCTTTCAATTGGCTCGCGAGCGACTCATGAGCCAAGTCATTTTTAGCGACCATGAGGAGACCCGTCGTATCTTTATCGATTCGGTGCACGATTCCTGGGCGTTTCACCCCATTGATACCTGAAAGGTCATCACAATGTCCGAGTAGCGCATTGACGAGCGTTCCAGACGTGTGACCAGCTGCAGGGTGAACGACCATCCCACGTGCTTTATTGACGACAATCATATCTTCATCTTCGAACACGATCTCAAGCGGAATGTTTTCAGGTAATACTTCGAGTTCCACCGCTTCAGGTACGTGCACTTCGATTTCATCGCCCACTTGGAGCTTGTAGTTCGGTTTGACGGCACTTCCATTGACGAGAAGCGCACCTGTCTTAATCCATTCTTGTACTTGTGAGCGTGACCATTCACCCTGGTCACTCACCCACTTATCAATTCTTGCCTTTTCATCGGCGACAAAAGTATAGGATTCCATTACGATTGTCCCCTTTCTTTGTGTAATTTTTCTTCAAATAAAATCGCGATGACCATCAAGATGACACCAAATGTGAGTGCCATGTCGGCCACATTAAATATCGGGAAGTTGTAGCCAAACGGATACGTATCGACAAAGTCGACGACTTCGCCACGGAACAAGCGATCGATAAAGTTACCAATCGCACCGGCCAAGAGTAGCCCAACACTATTTCCAAGAAGCTGATACCCGTTTACTTCTTTATGCAAGAAGTAAACTAGTCCCGCAACGACAAGAATTGTGATGACGAAAAAGAACACCATCTGTCCTTCTAACATCCCCCAAGCCGCTCCTTTATTGCGATAAGAGGTCCAATATAACAAGTTCGGGATGACTTCAATCGATTGACCGATCGTCATCGTCTGAACGACAACCCATTTTGTGAGTTGGTCGATCAAAATCAAGATGACGGCCAATCCGTAATATCGTTTCATATGCGTCTCCTTTCAAGCCGTTAAGAAACCGGAGTGGGGACGCCACTCCGGTTCGTCTTAACCGATTACTGATGCACAGCGTGGGCAAAGCTCAGGATGCTCTTCGTTTTGTCCAAGCTCTGTCGAGTATGTCCAACAACGTGCACAAGCAGCTCCATCCGCTTTCATGACTGTGATTTTCGTCGTCGCATAATCGACGTCTGCCGTCTCAGCCCATTCTACTTGTGAAACTTGAAGCAACTGACTGACGTTATCGATTGTTTCCAACAACGCTGCAGTCTCAGCTTTCGGTGCGAGAATCAACTTCGCTTCAAGCGGTTTCCCGATCAATTTCTCGCCACGTGCGATTTCAATCGCTTTGAGGACATCGTCACGGAAGACGAGGAATTTCGACCATTTGTCTAACAACGCTTGTTCGTCATTCGTCAACGCATCGACTTCTTCAAGATCAGTCAAGAAGATACTCGCTTCTGACTTCCCAGGAACCTCTTTCCACGCCTCATCGGCAGTGTGTGGAAGAACTGGAGCCAACAGCTTCGTCAACAGGACGACCGCATCGTACATGACCGTCTGAACAGCACGACGGCGAAGATCATCTTCACGTTCGATATAAAGGATATCTTTTGTGAAGTCGAGATAGAACGATGACAACTCGTTGACGCAGAAGTTATGGACGAGATGGTACACCGCCATGAAGTCAAACGTGTCATACGCTTTGACAACTTTCGCCTGAAGCTGTTTCAGTTTTGTCGCCATGAAGCGGTCTGCCTCTGGCATGTCATCGAATGCAACGCGCATCGACGGCTCAAAACCGTTCAAGTTTCCAAGAAGGAAACGAATGGTGTTACGCATCTTACGGTATACTTCTGACACTTGTTTAAAGTTATCGTGTGAAGCGCGAACGTCCGACTGATAGTCGACCGAAGCGACCCAAAGACGCACGATTTCAGCACCATACTGCTTCACGAGATCGTTCGGTGCAATCGTGTTGCCGAGCGACTTCGACATTTTACGTCCATCTCCATCAAGGACGAAACCGTGGCTCAAGACGTTACGATATGGAGCTTTGCCCGTCGTCGCAACAGCTGTTGAGAGTGACGAGTTGAACCAACCACGGTATTGGTCAGACCCTTCAAGATAGAGGTCTGCCGGGCGACGTAGGTTTTCACGTTCTTCTAACACACCCGCGTGTGATGAACCTGAATCGAACCAGACGTCCATGATGTCGAGCTCTTTACGGAATTCGCCATTCGGGCTGTTCGGATGCGTGAATCCTTCAGGGAGAAGGTCTTTTGCTTCGCGCTCGTACCAAACGTTTGATCCGTGTTCGCGGAACAAGTTCGCGACGTGATCGATTGTCTCGTTTGTGATGATTTCCGTTCCATCCTCTGCATAGAAGATTGGGATTGGTACGCCCCACGCACGTTGACGACTGATGACCCAGTCCCCACGGTCACGGACCATGTTGTAAAGACGTGTCATTCCCCATTCAGGAACCCAGTTTACTTCTTCGATTTCACGAAGCATGTCTTCGCGGAAGTCTTTGATTGAAGCGAACCATTGCGGTGTCGCACGGAAGATGACTGGTTTTTTCGTACGCCAGTCGTGTGGGTACGAGTGTTTGATGAATTTCAAGTTGAGCAAGAAACCGTTCTCTTCAAGTTTCATCCCGATTTGCTTGTTCGCATCTTCATAGAACAACCCTTCGAAACCAGGAGCCTCAGTCGTCATGTAACCACGGTCATCGACCGGGCAAAGGACGTCTAAGCCGTAAGCCTGTCCGACACGATAGTCATCTTCCCCGTGACCTGGAGCTGTGTGGACGAGTCCAGTCGCATCCGCTGTGACGTGATCGCCAAGCATGACGAGCGATGTGCGGTCATATAGTGGATGTTGAGCCGTCATATATTCAAAGTCACGACCATTCCATGAGCCGCTCACTGTGAAATCAGACCATCCGAGCGCTGTCGTCACTTCTTCAACGAGCGTCTCTGCGACGATATAACCTTTTCCTTCATGCTCGATGCGCGTGTATGTCAACTCATCACTCACTGCGATCCCAAGGTTCGCTGGGATTGTCCAAGGAGTCGTTGTCCAGATGACAAAGTGATCGTCAGACGTCAATGTGTCTTTACCGTCTACGACGCGGAATGCCACATAGATGGCTGGTGATTTTTTATCGTAATATTCGATCTCCGCTTCCGCGAGTGCAGACTCTGAAGATGGCGACCAATATACTGGCTTTTTCCCTTTATAGATGTATCCTTTTTCAGCCATCGTTCCGAACAAGCGGATTTGTGCCGCCTCGTATTCTGGAAGAAGTGTGATATATGGATTTTCAAAGTCTGCAAGAAGACCAAGACGTTTGAACTGTTCACGTTGCGAGTTCACCTGCTCCATCGCATACTCCGCACACTTTTCACGGAATTCAGCGACTGTCATCTCCTTGCGGTTGACGCCGGCTTTTTGAAGGGCGTTCTCGATTGGAAGACCGTGTGTGTCCCAACCTGGAATCATTGGAGACTGGTACCCGTTCATCCCTTTGAAACGAACGATGATGTCTTTTAATACTTTGTTCATCGCATGTCCCATATGGATGTCGCCGTTCGCATATGGAGGGCCGTCATGCAAGATGTATTGTGGTTTCCCAGCATTTTTCTCTTGTACCTTGTTGTAAAGGTCCATGTCTTCCCATTCTGTTTGCATCGCTGGTTCGCGTTTTGGTAAATTCCCACGCATTGCGAATTCTGTGTTTGGCATTAATAGCGTGTCTTTGTAGTTCATCGAAACTCCTCCATCAACATTTATTAGAAAACAAAAAAAACCAACCCATCCCTGATAGGGACGAGTTGGTTGACTCGCGGTACCACCCTACTAGTCTCACTTTCATGAGACCGCTCTCGGTAACCGATAACGAGGTCAGGCGGTCACGCTTACTATTGTTCAGCGTGACAACTCATAGGGGATACCGATTCGAGTCTTTCTCTTAGGCTCTCACCGTCCCTAAGTCGCTTCGTAGGTATGACTCGATCGACGCGTCCTACTCAACGTGTTGATCATTTATCCATGTTGTTCTTCATTCTGTGTGACTTCGTGGTCATTATACGCAAGTTCTGATCTATCGTCAAGAACCGTCTGAACAGGCGGTTCTCCTACAATCGTTTCCCATTCCGTGCTATTCAAGAGCTCCATCTGGGCATCGACGAGGACACGGAAACGCGTCCGATACAATTCCACTTTTTTGAGCATTTGCACGACTTCACGTTCTGCGAGCTGCTCTTTACGGGCTGCTTCTTCTTCACGAGCGTACGCTTCACGTTCCGCTTGTTTCAAAATCAGGCTCGCTTCTTTTTGTGCATTGTTCTTCACTTCTTCCGCAGCTTCCTGCGCGACGATAATCGACTTGTTCAACGTATCTTCCATCGAGGAGAAGTAGTCAATGCGAGCTTGCATATCGTTGACAAGTTCTTCATACCGTCGATTCTCACGAATCAATAGTTCAAACTCTTTAATGATTTGATCTAAAAATTCATTGACCTCATCGATGTCGTACCCACGAAAACGGGAAGAGAATTCTTTATTATGAATATCAATCGGTGTCAACGCCATTCGACTTTCCTCCTAAAATTTAACGTATGGTCCCATACTGGATTTTAATCTTTTCACGTTTGGTCGAACCAAGAATCTCCATCATCTTAATACGACCGTATCCACGAACGGATAGAAGATCGTCTGGTTCAAGCATGAAGCTCGGATCTTCGATGGCTTTATGATTCACTTTACAGTCACCATGTTTCACAAGCGCTTGGGCTTTCTGACGTGATATGTTAAGCACCTCGCTCGCGACGGTATCAAATCGCAACGAGGATACAATCCCAAACCCTTCGACCCATTCTGTTTCTGGAACGACGAGAATGTCATCTTTCGCAACAGCAGAAATGCGAACTTTTGCTTTTCCGACACGTTCCAAGTTCATTTCGATAAATCCGACCGCTTCACGGGTTGTCGCAAACTGGACGATTTCATCTTCAAGGACGACATCCCCAAACTTTTGACGCTTCAGTCCAGCGTTGAGTAAGGTTCCAGTCACTTGCCGATGCGTCAGGTCAACAAATTTTGTCGGATATTCGATGCGACGAATCTCGATTTCAAAATCATCAACGTTCAGTTCATAGTACTCTGGCGCCAAAATCAACCGACGGCGTTCTGCTCCTTCGAATCCGCCATCGTCATGAATGACGAGCTGTTTACCGACAAGCTGTTTGACGATTTGCTGTTCACGAGGGTCTAAAAAGTCCGTCAACTTCAATACGTAGCTGTCCTCGACTTGTTGTACCCAATCTAGCACTTGCTCCACGAACGCCCGTTCACTTGGTCGATAATGATCATAAACGCTCATACATCACCCGAAAATAGCAGCGATGCCGGCTTGTGCCATCCGAAGCACGAACAACGCGACGATTGGAGAGATATCGAGCATGCCACCGATTGGCGGGATGATTCGACGGAACGGTGCTAAAAATGGTTCACATAAGAACGATAAAATTTGTCCGAACATTGATTCACGCGCATTCGGGAACCATGATAATAAGATATAGCCGATGAGGACCCAGCTATAGATACCAAGCAAAGTACTCAACGTATTGCCTAAGGCAGGGATTACGTTTTCCATTCAGTTACCACCCTTTACTATGAAGTTCATCCTCCGAAATCAAGTTTGAGATTGAACCAGTCAATTCGACATTGTTCGGAGTACACAGAATCGTGTTATGTCCAATCGAAGTCATCGATCCTTCTAGTGCATAAACGACACCGGAAAGGAAGTTGACGACTTGACGTGATTGCTCTTTTGACATGCGCTGAAGATTGACGATGACAGCACGGTTTTCTTTCAATTGGTCGCTAATATCTTGCGCCTCAGCAAATACACGTGGTTCGGCCAATACGACTTTCGAACGTTCTTTCTTCTTCGTATTTAACGCCACAAGATTATTTGCTGATTTCGGACGATCTTCTTGTCTCACGACCGATGTTTCAGTCGAAGAAGGTGTGGTTGTGTTTGCGACGGCAAACTCTTCTTCTTCGTATGTGCTGTTCGGATCTTCCTCAAGTCCAAAGAAATCTTTCATTTTGTTTTTGATTGACATAACGGATTCCTCCTTAAGATATATTATTGCACAAGTACGGTACCAATACGAACAAACGATGCGCCTTCTTCAATCGCGATCGGGTAATCGTTTGACATCCCCATCGACAGTTCCGTGCAAGGTGCGTGTTCAAACGCCTTTGCGGTTACTTCATCACGTAATTGACGTAAACGGCTGAACGTCTCGCGAACGACTGTCTCCTCTTCGGTGAACGGTGCCATCGTCATCAACCCGATGATTCGAATATGAGGATACTGTTTACAGTTCTCGATGAAAGGCATAACTTCCTCTATTTCGAGACCATGTTTTGAATCTTCTCCCGACGTGTTCACTTGAACGAAACAATCGATTGTTTTGTTCGCCCGTTTATCAATCTCTGCAGCGAGTGATAAACGGTCTAACGAGTGGATCGCGGCAACGTGATCGATGATTTGTCTCACCTTACGCGTCTGTAACGTGCCGATGAAGTGAAACTTCGCATCTTCTGGCATCCCTTTTACTTTTTCAAGCAAAGAGTCCGGTCGATTCTCACCAAAATCACGAATCCCCTCTTCATAGAGGGCGTTGGCGACATCAACGCCTACCGACTTCGTGACAGCAATCAAAGTCGGTTCTGCATGTTGAACGTGTGCTGCCATGATGGATTGAACTTGTTTTACGTTATCTGAAATACTCACAATTTACGCTCCTTGACGATGACTGCCGCAAATCGTCGTTTCGTTTCTCCATCTCGATATGAGAAAAATGGAGCATTTGCGCCAGTCGGTAAATTCGATTGCATGACGGACGCGTCATGTTCTTTAGCCAATACTTCATTGACGGTTTGAAGTGATAACAGGGCGTGATCACCGGACTCCTGTCGAACAGCTTGTTCATAGGCGGTCGGTGAGACGGCACGAACTGCTTCTAGCACACGACGATCGACTTCATAGTCATCCCCAGAAATCGATGGACCGACGAGCATCTCCACTTCCGTTGCATCGATGCCTTGCTCGTTAAATGCGTGAACCATAGTCTCAACGATATTCCCGACCGTCCCTTTCCAGCCCGCATGGGCAACTCCGATGACCCCATGGTCTTTCGCGCAGAAAAAGAGAGGTACGCAGTCAGCGAAGACAAGCGCGAGTGGTATGGCTTCTTCTTTCGTGACGAGTCCGTCTGTTTGCGGGATCGCCTCGTCATATCGAAATGCGCCTTTTCCCTTGTCAGCTGACTCGACGAGATGAACCGTTGTACCGTGTACTTGGTCGGCCCAAACTGAATCTTCAAGTGAAAGCTCTGCCTGTTGAAAGAATCGTTGACGATTTTGAACGACCTGATCGACGTCATCACCGACGTGAAGACCGACGTTTCCGGCATTGTGTCCGTTCGTCCGTGTCGTCACGTAAGCGTGATAGCGATTCGTTTCGGTTTCCCATGTATGTAACAGTTGCATCGGATTCTCCTTTTTAGAAAAAGGGATGCCGATTCGGCACCCCTTGTTGTTTAGTTACGGCGTTGTCTCACAAACGCAGGGATGTTGATCGTCTCGTCTGGGACGTCTCCTCCATACACTGGGCGATGGAAGTTCCCTTCGTCTTGTTGAGCCGCTTCATTTGCTTTTGGTTGGGGTTCCTTGTTCTCAACCTCAGGCTGTTTTTTCGGCTGCTGAAGGAATGGGTTCGCCCCTTGTGTTTCCTCAGCAAATTCAGTTGCAATCACGGTGACGATGATTTCATCGTTCAAGTTTTCGTTGATGACCGAACCGAAGATCAAGTTCACTTCCTCATCCGCTGCACTTTGAACGATTTGAGCCGCTTCTGTCACTTCATACAAGCTAAGGCTAAGCCCACCTGTAATGTTCATCAAGACACCTTTCGCTCCTTCGATTGAAGATTCGAGAAGTGGTGAAGAGATGGCTTTCTTCGCTGCTTCAACAGCACGGTTTTCACCTGTAGCGACACCTACACCCATAAGTGCAGATCCTTTTTCCGTCATGATCGTCTTCACGTCAGCGAAGTCAAGGTTGATGAGACCTGGGATAGCGATCAAGTCGGTAATCCCTTGCACACCTTGACGAAGTACGTTATCCGCTTCACGGAAAGCTTCGATCATCGGCGTGTTGCGTTCCACGATTTCAAGAAGTTTATCGTTTGGAATCACGATGAGAGTATCTACTTTTTCTTTAAATGCCTGAATCCCGTGTTGCGCATGTTGCATCCGTTTCCGGCCTTCGAACATGAATGGTTTTGTGACAACGCCGACTGTGAGCGCTCCGATTTCTTTTGAAATCTCAGCGATGACCGGTGCAGCACCAGTTCCTGTTCCGCCACCCATACCAGCTGTGACGAAGACCATATCCGCTCCATCAAGCGCTTCAATCAATTGTTCGCGACTTTCTTCTGCCGCTTTTTTACCGATATCAGGATTCGCACCAGCACCGAGACCACGTGTCAATTTGGCACCAAGTTGAAGCTTCACATCAGCTTTCGACATATTCAAGGCTTGAGCATCCGTGTTGACGGCGATGAACTCAACTCCTTGTACCCCGTGTTCAATCATACGGTTAACGGCGTTTGAACCGCCGCCTCCGACTCCAATTACTTTAATTTTTGCTACGGCGTCAATCGCCTCATCAAAGTACATCATTCAGGTATCCCCCTACTTATTTTCCAAGTTGTATTACAACGTCAGCTTAAACGCCAAATAATTTTTCCATCAAACGACTAAAACCTTTTTTCGACTCTTGATCGGTCTCGTATTCGTTCTCTCCAACATGAGTATCGGTCGGTTCCTGCTTTGTGTTAAGCGTTTCGTAGCGAACTTCCGGTTTTTCGAGTTGAGATTTTGAAACGTGATGATCACTCATTAAGACATATTTCAATACACCGACTGCCGTCGCGTACTTCGGATGTCTCACACCAATCGACGAAGGTTGATACAATCTCGTCTTTTGGCCCATAATACGAGTCGCTAACTCTTGAATACCTGGTAGAGCAGCAGCTCCACCGCAAAGTAAATATCCGCCATTCAGCATCGGAACACCTACTTTTTGAACCTTATTCAACATAAGAGTAAACATTTCCTCTATTCTCGCCTCTAAAACATAGCTAATTTCTGACTGTGGTTCGAACGCCACTTCCCCATTGATGTTCGTGTAGGAGAAACCTTCTGTTCCATCGGCCATTTCTTCGAGTGCAAGACCGTATTCTTCTTTCGCCACTTTGGCATCTTGGTATTTACAATTGAGTTTATAGACCAAGTCTCTTGTCATATGGTCTCCACCGACTGGAAGGATATACGAGTAGACGAGATCTCCACGATAAAATACCGAGACCGTCGTCTTTTCGTGACCAACATCGACGAGTCCGATTCCTAAATCAATCTCATCGACAGAAGCTGCACTCATGCCGAGCGCGAGGTTCCCTAAAATAAATCCTTCGAGGTGTAATCCGGCACGTTCAATCGAACGACGAATACTATGTAAAATTGTCTTCGATCCAGTAACCATCTTTCCATGCATTTCTAGTCGATAACCAAGCATGCCACGAGGATCGACGACACCCGTTTGTTGATCCACCGTGAATGATGATGGGATTACATCGATGACACTCATCTCATCCGGTAATCGCATCACTTGTGCTGAATTGATGACTTCCATCACGTCTGCATCTGTAATTTCCTGATCTTCCCGCTTCACGGATGCGATTCCATGACATGGGGCAATTTGGATATGTTCCCCTTCGATGGCAACGTATACAGATCGAATTTGATCACCTAACGATGTCTCCGCGTGTTCAACGGCCTGTTTGATCGCTTGGACTGTTTTATCGATGTCTACGACAGCACCACGTTTCACCCCTGCAGACGGTGCACACCCTTCTGCCAAAATATTAAGCGTTCCGCCGAGCAATTCACCGACGACGAGCTTAATCTCTGACGTTCCAATATCTAATGCGGCCACATAACCATTCGCTTCCAAAAGGGAAACACCTCCGCTCTATAATTTTCCTGTACAAATTACATGACAAATATGACAGATATCCAAAAAAATTGTTGGTTTCGACAAGATATCTCACGTCTAAGTTTACAACAAATAAGATAGTGAGAAAAGGTAGAATCCTACAATTTAAGCGGTTTCGCGTTATCAATTCGTTTACAAACGACAAAAAAACAGCCCTTATGTGTCTAAGGACTGTAATATAACTGACTATTCATTCGTTTTCTTATATGGAACAAAGTAAAAACCACCATCCATGACGACCGTTCCTTGCTGTCCTTTTGGGATGTTTTCATAGATTTCTCCATATTTCGATACGGTCTCACTTAACTTCAAAGTCGGGGTGAGAAGCGTATTTCCGTCATTCATAAAGATCTCGTAACGTGTCGGCTCCCCTTTTTGCTTAGACAAGATGACTTCCGACATACGAGCCCGAGTCGCATCATCGACTTGTTCCAACTCACTTGCAATCTTTTCGAGTTCCTTTTCTGAATTGAACTCTCTTAGCAGTGGACCGTCTTTTAACTTCTGAGGGTCGGTGATGATGCCTGTCGGATGAAGTGAGCCGTCTGCTAGAACGACGACATCTCCTGTCTCCGCACGAGCATAGGCAATCATCTTCTCTTCCGTCACATTGACGTGAACCACGTTATACCAAGATCGGTCGATGTCTACCCGTTTGACACCAGGCAACTTTTCCATTTGTGCACTCATCTTACTTGGTGATAGACTGACAAATTTTGTCGATGTGTCGAGTTCCATGTCTTGAAACACATAGGTCTCATCTAACCAGTAAAGTCCAGATACGTTCACTTCTTTTACGTTCGACATCGAAGTTTGCATATAGACCACGAGTAAGATGAGAATCCCAAACAGGGAAAGCACGGAGAACATCCGACGGTTCGCTTTTTTCCGTCGCTGTTTTTTCATGTACGGAATACGGTCTTCTAGACTGCGTACCGTTTGTTGGCTTGGTTCCATCGGATTCTACTCCTTTATCGAATGACTTCTTCTACTAGGTCGGCTAGCGCATCCGACGCGTCTGGGAATCCGAGGGCACGGGATGCGTTCGCCATCTCCTCTTGTCGACCGAGCACTTGACGAATCGCTTCGACGAGCGTCTCACCAGTCAACGACTCTTCTTTTACGAGTAAAGCCGCTCCGTTCTCGACAAGAGCAGAGGCATTTTTCGTCTGGTGGTCTGCCGTCACGTATGGACTCGGAATTAAAACACTTGGCAACCCGAGTGCGATCAATTCAGAAATCGTCGAGGCTCCTGCACGCGAGATGACGAGTGACGTACAAGCAAGCAAGGATGGCATATCATAGACGTACGGATGAATGTGGACATTTTCAGAAGTTGGCGCTTCTTTCGTCACAGATTCATAATGGACCTTCCCGGTGACGTAAAGTACGTTGATCGGTAAGTCTGACAGCGCCGGGATGGCCTCTATGACGGCACGGTTGATCGCTTCGGCGCCACGGCTCCCTCCGTAAATCAATACGATTGGTCGTTCGTCTAACTTATACTGTTCACGAACAGCTGCTACATCAACTTTTGTTTGTAGCACTTCACTCCCACGCGGGTTCCCAATCAAACGAACGTTCGCATCAGGGAAATGAACATCGGACCCTTTAAAGGAAAGGGCGACCCGATCCGCTTTCTTCGATAAAAACTTGTTCGTTAATCCCGGGATGCTGTTTTGTTCATGTAAAATTGTCGGGATACCGAGCTGTTGCGCCGTATAAACGACTGGTCCGGACACGAATCCGCCCGTCCCGATGACAACATCCGGTTTGAATGCTGCCATATCTTTTTTAAGAGAACGCACCGCTTTCAAAAACCAATATGCCGTCTTCAAGTTCTCGAGTGAGAGAGACCGCTTCAACCCAGCGATTTGGATTGATTTAAACGGGACCCCTGTTCTTGGGACGAGATCGGCTTCTAACCCATTCTCCGTTCCAACGTATTGTACCTGTAAATCAGGGTGACGTTTTTGTAACGTCTCGATCAACGCGAGGGCCGGATAAATATGACCACCGGTACCCCCACCAGAAATCATGATTTTCATCGGTTCGCCTCCTCATATGCGCGAACGAAATGAACAAACTGTTCGCCTCGTTCTTCAAACGTCTTAAATTGATCCCAACTTGCACAAGCAGGAGATAAGAGAATGACGTCTCCCGCCTCAGATTGCTCAAACGCGAGTGGGACGGCGTCTGCTAACGTCTCGACAGTGAATGATGGGATTTGTTGAGACTCCCCGAGCGCTTTAAAACGCTCTTTCGTCTCACCGTATGCAACGACAGCTTTCACATTTGAAAGGGCCGGCACGAGCGAAGATAAGTCCGCACCCCGTTCGAGTCCTCCACAGAGCCACACAATCGGAGCGTCAAATCCTCGTAACGCTGCCTCCGCCGCGACATTATTCGTCGCTTTTGAATCATTGTAGACGGCACGTCCAAGGACGTCACCTAAACTTTCAGTCCGATGCGCGACGCCTCCAAAGTTTCGTAACACACGCTCGACGTGTGCTTTCGGAAGATCAAACGGCTCGACTAACAGAAGCGCCGCGAGCACGTTCTCGACGTTATGGGCACCACCTAATGCCAATTCGTTCACGCGAATGACTCGCTCACCACGCACCGTGACCCAACCATCCACTACGGAAGCGTCTCCTCGCTCAAAACTGAACGTGCTCGGCTCGAGCTGAGTCGGGACACGTTTCATCACTTCGGCGTCTGTCACTTTAACGACGACTTGGTCGTCAGACGTCATTTTGCGGAACAGATTTCCTTTTGCGTCTGCATATGCGTCAAAATCACCGTGATAGTCAAGATGGGCTTCTGATAGATTAAGCAATGCTGCCGAACGCGGATGGAACGACTCGACGCCCATCAACTGAAAACTCGACAATTCAATGACAATCAATTCGCCCGCCTTCGCTTCTGCCGCGACCTCGATTGCCGGGAATCCGATGTTTCCCGCAAGATGAACCGGACGATCTCCGCCTTTGAGCAACTCATAGACGAGCGTCGTTGTCGTCGTCTTCCCGTTCGACCCTGTGATGGCGACGAATTCTGCCTCCGTTGCCAAATAAGCGAGCTCGACTTCCGTGTAGATTGGAATCTCACGCGACATCGCTTCTTGAAGTAACGGAATGTGGTACGGGATCCCTGGATTTTTGACAATCAGGTCTGCTTCACTCAATAAACCGATTGGGTGTTCGTTAAACACTGATTTTATCCCGAGTGCTTGAATTTTTTCTTGTTCGTCTTCGGGTGGAATGTTACCCGTATTAATCGTCACATCCGCTCCCGCATGATGCAAATACGTCGCCGCTGCAATCCCGCTCTTAGCGGCACCGAGGACGAGAACTTTTTTACCGTGCCATTGCTTTTCCATCTGTCTCACCCTTTTACATGAGTAGTAATGATAAACCTGCTGTAATTAAACTGATGCCACCGAACGTGAGGACGATGCGCCATTCCGACCATCCAACCATTTCGAAATGGTGATGAATCGGACTCATTTTAAAGATACGCTTCCCTGTCGTTTTGAACGAAAGGACTTGTAAGATGACACTCAATGTCTCGATGACAAAAATGATTCCGACAAAAACGAGAAGCAACTCAAGCTTCAACATGAGTGCGAGTCCAGCGACAGCCCCGCCTAACGCGAGAGAGCCTGTATCGCCCATGAAAATCTTAGCCGGATATTTGTTAAAGACGAGGAACCCAATCAAAGCACCGACAACGGCGAATGCGAACCAGGCAATCCCGAGCTCATCTTGTGCGAGCGCATAAATACCAAAGAACGTGAACGTCGGAATGGCTGAGAATGAGACGAGACCATCTAGACCGTCCGTCAAGTTGACGGCATTTGAGAATCCGACGAGCCAGAAAATGACGATGGCGATATAGAACCATCCTGTATCAAATGAAACGGATGTGAACGGAATCGAAATCGATGTATCGAGTTCCCCACCAAGTGACAAGAACCAGGCGAACAAGACGGAGACGACGATTTGACCAATCAACTTCTGTAGAGACGTCAAGCCAAGGTTTCGTTTATTGACGACTTTGATGTAATCATCTAAAAATCCGATTACCCCGAACGCCATCGTCACGAATAGAAGTGTCCCGAATCCGGCGACGGCTTCCCCGAAGATGACGGAGACGATAAAGCCGACTAAAATGGCGAGCAAGATGACGATTCCGCCCATCGTCGGCGTACCTGATTTCTTCTGGTGCCAACCCGGACCTTCGTCACGAATCTCTTGTCCAAATTTCAATTGACGCAATGCCGGAATGGCTCGCGGCATGACGATTAAGACACTTAATAATGCACTGATCAATACGATTAAACTAATTAACATGTTGCTACCTCACTACTCTATTTATTGAACGAGACGCTCAAGCGCCAGTCCTCGAGATGCCTTTAACAATACCACAGTATCCGGTCGTTGATAACGATGAAGGAGTGCCTTCGCTTCCTCAACATTCGGGACAAGCGTGACGTTCACGCGCGTATCTTGAATCCCATCCGCAATCCATTTTGCTTTTTCGCCGACGAGAATACAATCCGTCACCGGAGACGTCACGACAGCCCCCACTTGTGTATGTTGCATTTGTTCATCCGTTCCAAGCTCATACATATCTCCAAGCACGAGCACGCGCTTTTTGAACCCTTCGAGTGATTTGATCGTCTCAATCGCTGCGATCATCGATGTCGGACTTGCATTGTAAGCGTCGTTGATGAGATGTGCTTCACCGAACATCTGCTTCTCCATTCGCATCGTCGTCAATTTGATTCGATCAAGACCACGTTGAATCATCGCATGATCGAGTCCGAACTCGAGACCGCATGCAATCGCATAAGCTGCGTTTCGGATTTGATGGGCACCGAGTACCTTCAACTCATATAAGTCACCGTTATATTTAAAGATGGATGCTTCGAACGTCGTCTCGACCACTTCGATTTTCCCGTCAGCCGTCTCATCGTATCCGACTCGATAGCCTTGACCGTCAAGGAGCGGCTCGTCTGCATCGACGATCAATCGTCCGTCCGGTTTCAGACCAGCCTTGATTTCAAGTTTCGCTTTCGCGATACCGGAACGCCCACCGACTTGTTCTCCATGAGATTCACCGATGTTCGTCACAAACGCCACGTCCGGTTTGGCAAGCTTCGATAATTGCTCGATTTGACCGAATCCGTTCATGCCCATTTCTAATACGGCCACTTCCGTATCGCGCGGCATTCTGAGGACGGTAAGCGGTAGACCGACATCTGAATTAAAGTTGCCAGCCGTCTTATGCGTCTTGAATTTTTCTTCTAGTACGACGGCGATCATGTCTTTGGTAGACGTTTTTCCGTTCGAACCGGTAATGGCAACCACAAGCGGATGGATTTCCTCTAAATAGCGGGCAGCGGCGGTTTGCAAAGCTTCGACCGTCGACTTGACCGGAATGACGAACACATTGTCCGGTTGAGGGCGACCTTCTTCCCAGAACGTCACGATGGCCCCTTTCTCGATTGCTGCTTCGATGTAGTCATGACCGTCAACACGTGCCCCGACAATCGGCACGAATAGCCCGGCCTCATTTGCATCTCTAGAATCCGTGGCGACACGTTCGACGAGACGCTCGTCATCCACTTTAATTCCAAACCATGACGCTAATTTTTGAACTGTCAGTTGTTCCATTCAAACTTCCTCCTCATACATAGGAAAAGAGAGCCGCAGCCCTCTTCATCTCGTGCGTTAATTCGATGGTGTCTCCAATTTCACTTTCAAGGAGGCGCCGGTCTTGACAGGTTTCCCTTTGCCAATCGATTGCGATGTGACAAATCCGGTACCATCGATTTTTAAATTTAATTGATAAAGCGTCGCCAAGCGTTTCACATCACGTAACGACCACCCTTTTAATGTTGGCATCGTAAACGAATTACTCGTTTTTAGCAACAGTCGTTCACCGACGACGTAAGATTGTCCTTTTACAGGGCTCTGTGCCGTCACTTCATCCCCGTCACCTAAAACGATCGGGTTGAACGAACTGTCAGTCGCCTCTTTTACGGCATCCTCACGGTTATTACCGATATAAGATGACGTTGTCTTTGTCGAGGCCTCGACCGCTTTTTCTTGCTTTTCAGGCTCGACACTCCGGTAACGTAACGCGACATCCATCACATCTTTAAAGAGTGGCGCCATGATGCGTGGTCCGGTTGTCGACGAGTCACTGTTCGGTCGATCGACAGCGATATACATGACGAGTTCGGGGTCGTCTTCTGGTGCCATCCCGACGAATGAGTGAATGTATTGTCCACTCAAATACTTCCCGTTCTCAGCGATTTGCGCGGTACCGGTCTTTCCGACCACTTGATAGTTGTCTAACGCGTACAATTGCCCAGTCCCTACATCACTGTTGACGACACCGTCAAGCGCTTCACGCGTCTTTTTCGCGGTCTCAGCGGTGATCGGTTGGCCGACCTCTTTCGGATTCGTCGTCCGAATCGTCTCACCGGTTTCACTGTTGACAATCTTCTTAATGACATGCGGTTGCTTCATCGTGCCATCGGTCGCAATCGCAGATGTCGCCTGTAAGATTTGCATCGGCGTCACCGCGGTCGATTGTCCCCAAGCCGTGATCAAGACGTTCATCGGACTCTCGAAGTCGAATTGGCTGTTTACCTCGCCCGGTAAATCGATACCAGTCCGTTGATCGAACTTGAACGCTTTAAAGTAATCTTCATAACGGCTGAGACCGAGGCGTTCGTTCGCTAAAATTGAGAACGCAACGTTCGATGAGTGCCAAACGCCTTCTACCATAGGAATGGTACCCCATCCGGTAATGTTGTAATCATTGAATACCGTCTTGCCGTATTTGTACGAGCCTGACTTATACAGCTCGTTCGGGTTGTACACACCTTCGTTGATTGCGGCCGCTAATGTGAAAATTTTCATCGTCGACCCTGGCTCAAAGCGTGACGAGACCGAGAAGTTACTATATGAAGAAATTTCACGCGTGTTCGGGTCGAATGAAGGACGGTCCGATAAGGCGATGATCTCACCTGTTTTCGGGTCCATGATGATGGCCGTCGCGTTCTTCGGTTCATATTCCTCATACAGCTCATTCATCTTCGTCTCGAGTAGCTGTTGAATCCGGTGGTCGATCGTCAATTGTACGTCGGCCCCGTCTTCCGGCTCGATTTTTAATTGTTCGTCACTCGAGACGAGCTCACGGCCGGCCAAATCTTTTTCAAATCGATACAAGCCGTACGACTCACTTAAAATGTCGTTAAGCGACTTTTCGATACCAAGTTCACCGACGAGCTCGATGCGACCGTTTTGGTCAATCTTTTGCGCATAACCGATGACGGAAGATGCGAATACTTTATTCGGGTAATAACGCTTCGGCTCCTCGACGAACGTGATTCCTGGGAGTTCGAACGCTTCGATTTCTTCTTTTTGTTCAACGGTCAAATCGCGACCGGGAACGCCAAACTCGATTTGACCACGGTCGACATTTTGTTCGAGTCGTTTCAAGATGTCGGCTTCTGCCATCGGAAGAACGGTCGCAAGTTGTTTCGCCGCTTCTTCAAACTCATTAGGCATGAGCGTCTTCCCATCGACCCGCTCACCGCCAAGTTTTAACACGGCGACGAGTCGATACGATGGAATGTTGATGGCGATCGGTTGACCGAAACGGTCGTATACCTCGCCTCGTTCGGCCTCTAACGTACTGACTGCCTTCCATCGCTGTTCCTCAGCGAACGCCAACATATTCTCGCCTTTATATGTATGCGTGACCGACAAGTAAAGAAACCATCCGACAAAAAATAAAAAGAGCGGGGTGAAGCAGACAATCGCTACCCACGCCACTCTTTTTTTACTCTGTTGTAGAGAATTCATCAATCAATCACCTTGACGTTCTTCTCATTGAATTTCATTCCGAGTTTCTCGGCAATCGCGTAAATTCTTTCTGGCGAGCTTAGTTGGGCGATTTCATACTTCAGTTCTTCGTTTTCTTTTGCAACCCCATTCACCTGCTGGTTGACGGCTGCCGTGTCACGCATAATGTTATACGCTTCGTTGTGTTTTGACACCGTGATGCCACCGAACATGACCACTGAACCAATCATCACTGGATACAGGATCGATTCAAACAAGGTCAACGTGCGTCGTTTTGGAGCAGGTATTGGTCGTTCTTGCGGAATCGGATTTCGATTCGGTGTAACTTGAGGCTGCAACGCCTTACGGGCAGCTTCTGGCATCAGGTATCCCTCCTACAAAGTGATTATTTTTGTTTTTCGGCCACTCTCAGTTTTGCCGAGCGTGAACGACGGTTATCTTCGAGTTCTCCCTCGCTCGCCACAATCGGTTTGCGCGTGATCAACTTGAGTTCAGGTTCGAACTCTTTCGGGATGACTGGCAATCCTGGCGGTAACGGCGGGTGTTGGCTCCGTTCTTTAAACACTTGTTTACAAATGCGATCTTCTAACGAATGGAACGTAATGACACAGATGCGTCCGTTTAATGCGAGTAAGTCAATCGCATCTTGAACGGCCCGGTCGAATACGTTCAACTCGTCATTGACGGCGATTCGAATCGCTTGGAACGTTCTCTTCGCTGGATGACCACCTTTTCGTCTTGCTGGTGCAGGAATCGCTTCTTTAATCAAGTCGACAAGCTCAAACGTCGTCTCAATCGGTTTATCGGCACGCGCTTGCTCAATCTTTCGTGCGATTTGTTTCGAAAACTTTTCCTCCCCGTATGTAAAGAAAATACGAGCAAGTTCGCCAAACGACCATTCATTCACAACATGATAGGCTGAAAACTCTCGCGAGCGGTCCATTCTCATATCAAGCGGTGCGTCGTAGTTATAACTGAATCCACGCTCCGCCTCATCAAGCTGTGGCGAAGAAACGCCTAAGTCGAATAGGACGCCGTCCACTTTTGTCACGCCATGTTGTGCGAGTTCTTCTTTCAAGTGAACGAAGTTGCTCTTTATAAACGTCACACGGCCTTCATAAGGAGCCAATCGCTCTTTCGCATGCGCAAGTGCGACGTCATCTTGGTCGAACGCATATAGTTGGCCCGTCGTTAGACGCTTTGCGATTTCTTCACTATGACCCGCTCCACCTAACGTACAGTCCACATATACCCCATCTGGCTTGATGTTCAATCCCTCAATGGACTCCATTTTTAAAACCGTTTCATGCTCAAACATTCAAAAAACCCTCTCAACCTACAAATTTCAACTGTTTTATTACACTTACTTTATCATAAAAATGTCAAGGTCCGTACAGGTTTTTAGCGAAAAGAGGAAACAAAAAGGTAACAACAAAAAAAAGCTCCTGACAAATGTCAAGAGCTGTTCAAAAAAAGGTTATACCTTGAACAAACATCGTTCTGTATCCGATTGCTCATATGCGTGTTTCATCCGCTCGAAGATGTCTAATCCATGACGATTCAACATCGGAACCATCGATAAAATACGCTCTTGAGGTGCATCCATCGGGAATAGTCGAGTCGAAAGATGAATACGGCGCGCGTTCAATCGATATTGATCACGTTTCGCCTCGGCACGCATCTCATCTGCCAAACGTTCGAGAACGTGTCTCGACTTCGATTCAAATCGTCTTCCGTGGCTGCGAGCTTCCTGACTAACCGCCTCCGTGAGTGTCCGATACGCGTACAACTTCGCTTCAAACGCCTCATCATCAAACGGATGGTCAGGTAACGGCCGTTTCATATATTCCTCTAGCGTGACGCTCTCTTGTCTTAATTTCTTTTCGTCGTTACTCGAGACGATCAAACCACCGAGACGTGGCAAGAGTAACGGCATCTTCCATCCGAGTTCGTGGAATAACGGACGGAGTTGTAGCCAATAGGCGATTTCCCCAGGACCCGCTACATAGCCGAGCGTAGGGAACAAATAGTCTTGCATGAGCGGCCTGGAGACCACGTTATTCGAAAAGCGTTCGGGGTGTGCCTCAATTTCACGGAGCAATTCGGTTTCCGTGAATCGATGACCACGTTTCGTCGTGTACACCCCGTCAGTTTTGGTGAGCAACTCACGTGTGCCGTCATGATAAAACAGATGCGCCGCCTCTTTGTTTAACTCGACTGCCGGCATTCCGTCTTCAAAAGCGTCCTCAAGTGCTAGATGCAATGCATCATGTTGCTCGATGAGCCGACGGAACATCGGGCGTTCAAGCGCGCGTACGTCTTTTGCGTGCGGATCAAATAATAAGAAGTCGTTCCCTACGAAACGACGCATCATCCCTCCGAAAAACTGAGCGAACGAATGACTCCCTTGTATGAGTTCGATCAACGCATGGTACAGACGTGATGTATGCGGTGTCTCCGTCTCATTCAACAGCAACCGCTGCGCCATTTGCACAAGCTCGAGCTTCACGCGATCGAATTCGAGCTCCCCGACAGATGCTTTCCCTGCTAGCGGAAGCGTCGACAAGGCGTCTTTCTTTAAAGTTCTCGAAAACGTCTGTGTCGTGAAGACGTGATTGATTTCCGCGAAGTCATGATCTTCCGTCGCCATCCAGAAAATCGGAAGGACGGGTTTACCGAGCTTTGCTTCCGCTTCTTTCGCTCGTTTGATGACCGCCATCAATTTATATACAGCGAACAAGGGTCCACCGTACACACCGACTTGTTGCCCGGTCACCATGACATATGCTTCCCGCTGTTCGAGTAAATCGAGATTCGCTGATAAACGTTCCGATAGTTCCCCGAACTGCCGTTGTTGCTGTTTTAAAATTTGGACGAGCTCATGCAGATGGTCGTACGAACGTCCTGCAATTTCTCTTGCACGCTCCTCGACCTCATCCATGCCTCGATAATCGAGCCAACGACCATACCCTTGCTCGATTTGGATCATCGGAGATGTGGGTGCATATAGGGCATCAAATGCTTCTACCTTCACGTATAACAACTTCCTTTCAATCAATCAACGAATCATTTCTTGAGCCACGCCGATCGCAAATAAAATGGCATGCGTCGGGACTAGGAGTAAAAAGAGGAGACGCCAGCCATGGACGAACATCTTTGTGAACAATACTTCCTCATATCGAACCCGTTGCCAGATCGCATTGATCGGAAAGATGGCACAGCAGGCCGCAAGCAATAGAAGAAACATTTCCGTCCCGACGATGGCCTCAAGTAAAACCCCACAAGCATAAAACCAGAGTACGACTCCGGCATCACATGCGAGTTTGAATGAGTTGATTGATTTCGGCATAATTTTTCTAAGTATCATATACACCATAAACCATAAGATGAGTGGAAATGAAACGATATACACTAACACGATGCGCTCGCTCCTATAATCAGTTTATGTAGCAATGGAATAACGGTAAGTGAAATCTTCATTTGTTCAGCTTTCTCCATGACAGGTTTCAAGATGGCATCCACCTCTGTCGGCCTACCTTCCTCAAGATCACGCAACATGGAAGAACGATTCTCCGCAGTACGCTCGATGATGGACTCGATATACGAATACGAGACACGCTTTGAAAATAAAGGCGTCAATTCTTCATAAATGGAATGCGCAATCTCACGATAGGGTGCGTTCGCGAGCGCCCCATTCGGAACACGGCACAACGCTGTGATCGGATTGATAATCGCATTTGCGAACAGTTTTTCGACGACGACTTGTTCGATGTCATCTTCCCAGATGACCTGGAGCGGACTATCTTGAAGTGTGATCGGAAGGAGGCCTGTCATACTCCCGATTCGTATACGACCGAGCCCTCGATGCTCGATCACGTCCCCTTGTTTCGTCACCCCATGCTCGACGACACCTAAATGAAACCCATGACGTTTCGCATAGTCTAGATGGGCAATGCCGTTCGAACAAATGAACACCGGAACCGCTCCGGAGAGTCGTGCCGTCGCCTGTTCGACTTGGTGAGCTTTCGTCGTGACAAAAAAGAGATCCTGGTCAGTCTCTTGTAACGTCGTGCTAGATTGAAGCGACACACGTGCCGAGCCGCTCGTCACGCCAGTTCGCGTGATGGAGAGATGTGCGTCAGACGATGCGTTTCGTGCGTATACCGTCACCTCATAATCATCAGCGAGCAAGGATGCCATCAATAGTCCGACCGCCCCGTTCCCGATGATGCCAATCCGTTTAATGGAGTTCATACATGCTTTCCTCCTGATTAGAACTATTTTCGCACAAAAAGTTTACCACATCTTCTCGTCATGACCCAAAAATGACAAACAAAAAAAGAAGCGACCTGATGTCAGGTCACTTCTTCTCGCATTATTTGCTTGTCACTTCTTTACCGTTATAATGTCCGCAAGATTTGCAAACACGGTGTGAAAGTTTCATTTCGCCACAGTTCGGGCACTCGTTCATACCAGGTACGTTGAGTTTGAAGTGAGTACGACGAAGACGTTTGCGAGTTTTCGACGTTCTACGGAATGGTACTGCCATCGTTGTCCACCTCCTTGAAAAGTTAACCTTCCTCGTTCTCTTTTTTCGAGAACAGGTCGGCCAGTCCCGCGAATCGCGGGTCAATTTTTGGTTGGGCTTCGGGCTGTTCGTCAGTAAGCGTCCAGCCTTCTCCTTCAACCTGAGTTTTGTCTGTTTCGTTCCCGTAAACTTGCATCGGGACGTCTAACATGATGAGCTCTTTTACGATCGGCACAAGACTGATCGTATTTCCTTCTGGCAAATTCACGTCATCGAATTGCTCCGTATAACGCCCATTCTCCAAAAAGAAAGGCTCGAGCGATTCAATATCGAATTCATAAGTGACGTCTTCTAACGTTCGCGCATCTGGCAACGTCAGATCACCTTGAATCTTCAGATTGAATGTAACTTGATTAGATGTGAACGATGCATCCCCGTGCACATGCACCGGGCGAATCGAACGGATATCCGGATGGAGCTGAGTCAGCTCTGGTAGTTCTACCATCTCATCGATCGTAAAACCGTCACCCTGGTTTCGGAGCTTAAGTAGCTGTGCAATAGACCATTTCATCCGAATCACCTCAATTGCAACAATATGAATTATAGATAGGCCAACTTGTTTTGTCAATGTTTTTTCTTTACACTAAAATCAGTTGACGACGGCGCTTTGCCAAAGCGTACTTACTCATCTTACACCAATCTATACGACAATGCAAAGGAGTAAATCATGCAAAAGACGGCCATTATTGCAGAGTACAATCCGTTTCACAACGGACACTTTTATCAAGCGCAAACTGCACGTCAAGAAACGGGTGCTGATGTCATGATTGCCATCATGAGTGCACAGTTCACTCAGCGAGGAGAACCGGCCTCTTTCGATAAGTGGAAACGGGCTATAGCAGCCGTCGAGAGCGGGGCAATCGATCTTGTCGTCGAACTGCCTACCAAGTACGGGGTACAGCGAGCGGACCGTTTTGCCACGTCTGCTGTTTCGATTGCAGAACAACTTCGTTGCCAAACGTTATCGTTTGGAAGTGAAAGCGGTGACGTCGACGCCATTATTCACGCTGCTCAATCAAATGTCGAAGAGTCCCCTCTATATAAAGAGGCACTCCATCAAGCGTTACAAGAAGGACATTCATCGGCGCAAGCTTCGAGTCGAGCGTTTCATACCGTCTATCCGTCCTTTGATTTGACACGCCCTAACAATATTTTGGCCTATCATTATGCCAAAGCTGCGAAGACGATTCAGCTACATACGGTCAAGCGTCTCGGTGCAGATTATCATGATACCTCACTCACGGACGTCATGTCGGCCACAGGCATTCGTGCCCATTACTTAGACACGGGTGAAGTTCGTGCCGTCCCTGCATCCACTGAAGCGATGTTTCGGACGCAATCG
Source organism: Exiguobacterium sp. s34 (assembly GCF_018617435.1). Classification (NCBI taxonomy): domain Bacteria; kingdom Bacillati; phylum Bacillota; class Bacilli; order Caryophanales; genus Exiguobacterium; species Exiguobacterium sp. s34. The sequence goes on from NZ_JACSKE010000002.1 coordinate 247,058, forward strand.
ATGACGCATTGGGAACTGTATTGGCCCGTCTTACAATATAAGCTTCGGACGTTACCGCTCCACACATTGACCGAACTCGTTGGCATTGATGCTTCTCTTGCACCACGTCTGAAGCGAGCTGGGCTCGAAACATCATTTGACGCTGCCCTCAGAGCCGTTTCGACACGTCGATATACGCGTACATCGATTCAACGGGCGTTCGTGTCCGTCCTTCTGCACTGGTTAAAAGATGACGTACCGACACGTTTTGACGATGTCCCGTACGTCAGGCCGCTCGCTTTTAACGAAATCGGTCGCATGGCGTTACGCGATCTGAAACATGAGTTGCCGCTCCTCAGCAAATACGATGAACGTCTCGAGTTCGAGGCGCGTGTCACCGAAGCGTATCGACTGCCGCTTCATAACGACGCACTAATCGAACATCGGCAACGACCTCAGTTCATCTCTTCCAAATAACGAATCGCGTCTTCGACCGTCTTCACAGGGACGACTTTGATGTCACTGTCGAGACGGTCGCGTGATTCGAGCGCTTCTTCATAATTGGAGCCGGCTGGAACGAAGAAGACTGTTGCCCCTTCTTCCTCTGCTGCGACAATCTTTTGCCATGCGCCTCCGATCGGTCCAACATTTCCTTCCTCATCGACGGTTCCTGTACCAGCAATCCGCTTTCCGTTCGCCAAATCGCCCGGTGTCAATTGGTCATAAATCTCTAACGTGAACATCATTCCCGCGGACGGTCCGCCGACATTCGTCAATGCGACATCGACTTCAGGCACTGCTGTGATTTCCTGGACGGGAAGTGGCTCATAAATGCCAATCCCGACGCGGTCACCACTTTGGTCAATCGGCTGAATCAGCGTCTGTACGACACGTTCTTCTCCGTCTCGCTCAATCGTCAACTCGACCTCATCTCCCGCGTCAGATTCCATCACCCGGTTTAAAAAGTCAGTACGCGTCGCAAAAGACATCCCGTCGATCGCCGTAATGATATCGCCTGGCTTTAACACGTTAGCGGCGAGCGAGCCGGGAATCGGTGCCGATACGTAAATCCCTTCAAAGTCGACCGTCACTTCTTTGCCGGCGAGCTCATACGCATATTGAATTGCCGCTTGTTGAGAGGAGTCCATCAGAAGTTGCTGCCGTCGATCGTAGTCCGCCTCACTTTCCCCATCATATAAATAGCGACTGGATAAATTGGCTTCCGTGAACGGTGTGACCCAACTTTCCACTAGCCAAAATGGCGTCGCGCGTCGTTGGGAAATCGTCACCATCATCAGTTCCCCGTCGTCCTTTTCGCCACCTACGACGGTCAGGAATTCTTCAATCGACGTCGCCGCACCCGGTGATGAAATGTAATAAGGGAGCGGAACGAAGAGAAATAGAAGAACCGTGATGAGCAACCCAATCCCGATTTTTAGCGATTTCATTGTCCCGAACTCACTTGGTATTTTTTGCGTAACGCCACTTCGACTTGTTCTGGTACGAGCTCACTGACTGACGCGCCATATTTCGCCACTTCTTTGACGATGGACGAGCTTAGGAATGAATATTGACTGTTCGTCATCATGAACAGCGTTTCTACGTTTTCATTCAGTTTTTTGTTGATCGATGCGATTTGAAGTTCATATTCAAAATCAGAAACGGCTCGTAGTCCTCGTACAATCGTTGCTGCTTCTCGTTCAGCTGCGTACTCGACAAGAAGTCCGCCGAACGCATCGGCCGACACGTTCGGAAGATGTGTCGTCACATCTCGAATGAGTGCTAATCGTTCTTCCACGTCAAATAGTGGGGCCTTACTTGAGTTTTCAAGGACGGCGACAATGACTTCGTCAAAGATGGCCGCTGCCCGCTCGATAATATCTAAATGTCCATTTGTGATCGGGTCAAAGCTTCCCGGGCAAATCGCAATCCGCTTCATTCGTTTCACTCCTCAATCGATGCATACTCATAAAAGCTGATTGTGATCACCTCTGAGTATCGCTGTTCTTTAATTCGTTCAAACCGTCCCACACGTTCTGGCAACGTCACGTCACTTCCGTGTTCACATACAATGACGCCGACGTCAATCAACATGTCAGAGGCATCAATCAGTTGCAAGAAAGCCTCATGCTCTTCCGCGTGATAAGGCGGATCCATAAAAATCAGCTTGAACTGTTCCTGCTGTCCTTTCAGCTGTTCGAGTACCGCTTTGGCATCTTGTCGATATATTTTTCCCTTTTCTTCATAATGGGTCGCCCGCAAGTTTTCTTGAATCGTTTGCACGGCTTTCGGTTGACGGTCGACGAAAATCGCTTCGTCGCATCCTCTCGATAACGCCTCGATCCCAAGTCCACCACTACCCGCATATAGGTCTAACGCTTTCCCGCCAGAAAAGTAAGGACCGATGATGTTGAATAACGATTCTTTCACTTTATCTGTCGTTGGGCGCGTAGCCGTTCCCGGGACCGCCTTTAAACGGGTCCCTTTTCGTTCTCCAGATATGACACGCATGTCTTTCCCTCCAGCAGAAAAGATGAAGGTGATGCCACCTTCATCTTTTTGTTTATTTCGATTTTGTCTCGTACGTTTCGGAAATGAACGGGCGCTCGCTCCGAACGACCGATTCCACGAACGGCAATGCCTTCACTTGTTCGAGTATGGATTCATGACCTTCGAGGTCCGTGTAAAGAAACGCATATTTTTCTCGTTTTGAGACAAAGTACAGATTCGCATAACGTCTTAACGCTTTCACTTGTTTCAAGGAATTCACGTAGACGACGAAACCGATCCGTTCATTCAACTTAGACGGCGCATCCACAACTTCCGCCTCCTCCGCAACTGCCCCCTCCAGAACATCCACCTTCGTCAAAGAATGGATTACCGGTCGGGACTTTGATTTTAGGAGATACTGAATGAGCTAACAGTTCACTCACTTCCCCTAATAACTTATCCAAGTTTCGTTCCGCTTTTTTGAACGCTGCAATCTCTGGCTGGACATCGAGGCGACGTTTGATGAGATGCATCTCTTTTTTGATGCGGTCGTGGTCCGGATGATGCTTCCCGAAGCGCTGGACATACTCATAGTCCTCTTTCATCTTTAAGAACTCACGCTCGATTTCCTTTGCTTCTTGTGATGCGAGACGTGCCGCTTTCGTTTGAATATATGTTTGAAACGATTCGCTTGCTTCAATCAAATCGGTCAATTCTTCAGTTTGATCGAGCAGGGCAATCGTCTGTTCAGTGATTATCATACCCCTCACCCTTTCTGCCATGATTTTACCACAATTGTTTCCCTATGTAAGCAATCCACACTATAATTGAAGTTGACCGCAAGGCGTTCAATGTAGAAAGGAAGTGAATAGACGCACGATGTGTGTCTGTATATGAAAAAAGTTTCTTTTAATATGATTCGATCGGCCGGTATAAAGACGGAGTATGCAAAGCCTGAATATTACTACGACCAACTTGATAAAGTTCGTGAAGCTGACCTCGTCTTGTTCCCTGAGTATTGGATGGTCAATTCCATTATATACGGGATGAACAAAGCCATTTTCCCGTCACCTGCGACTTATCACCTCGGGCATGACAAGATCGAGATGACGCGTGCCTTTAAAGCGACGTATCCTCACCGCATCCCAAAGACGCTCATTTACGGAAAAAATCCATATACGATTGAACGGGTTTTGGAAGAGTTTCATTATCCATTCGTCGCCAAAAAAGCAAAATCTTCGATGGGTCAAGGCGTATGGTTGATTAAAAACGATCAAGACTGGTTAGAATATGTCGAGAACCACGATACGTTCTACGTCCAAGAATTCATCCCGAATGATCGTGACTTACGGGTCATCATCATCGGCGAGGAAGTGGTTGGTTCCTATTGGCGTGTCAGCGAAGCCTTTTTGAATAACGTCGCCCAAGGAGCAAACTTCTCTTATGAGGATATTCCGGAAGACGTCGTTCAAGAAATTCAATCGATTGCCAATACGTTACACATCAATCACGCAGCGTTTGACGTCATCGTGACCGAGGACGGATTTTATATTTTGGAGTTCAACGTCTTTTTCGGTTCGGAAGGACTCCTTCCACTCGGCGTGAAACTCACTCAAAAAATCGAGGAATACTTAAATACACTAAGCTGATCAATCGTTCATCTTTTTTTCACAATTTGAACACACGTTATTCCAAGAACGTTTTTGAATATGGTATGATGACATATGAGGTTTATTCGAAAAGGGGGATTATGATGAAATTTGAGCAGTTCCACATCGAGGGAAAAGAAATCCGTTTTGGTTTGCTCGAGACGATCATGGATCATCATCATTTCATCCGTGAAGGTGCTTGGGACTACGAGCGTGCCACGTATGATATGAAATATGAGAAACAATCGACTGGCGAAACATTCTACCTTCGCTTACCTGTATACGCGATTGAAGGTCAAATCGAAGATCGTCACGCTGTCGTAAAAATGCTCACACCGATTTTAGGAAAGCATTATTACCCACACGGTGTCGAATACGATGAAGTCTTCCCAGAAGAAATCGTCCGTGACTGCGAACGCCGCCTAAAGGCACTCGCCGAAACACTAGAAGTCAAACCCCTTGCATAAGCGAAGGGGTTTCTTTTTGTCATAAATAAAGCCCATAGAAGCACACTGCTTCTATGGGCTTTATTTTTAGTTGGTTGCAATGATTGTCAACGTCACATCGACCTGACCAAGCAATAAGTCGAATTGATCTCGAACATAGCGATACAATCGCTCTGCCTCGACGAGTGGTAATGATGCAACGATTTGATAATCATAATGGTCTTTTGATCGAGACACGACCTTCACTTCTTTCAAGCCGAACTCAATGGCGCTACATGCGATCAAATCTTCAATCGCCCGTTCCGCGATCGTCACGTCTCCGTATGAATAGTCATTCCCAATCACAGCCATCGTATCGTTCAATGTGATCACTCCTTTTCATTCGCGAGCACTTTAACGTCCTCCATGATAGATTCGATATCGACCGGTTCATCCCCTGCCGTTGCCATCTGAGCGACGGCGCGAACATCATGATGACGGTCGATGACGTACATTGTCGTCGCATGCGTCACTAACCCGCTATTCGCCTTCGAATAATAAAATTGCAGCTGACGAGTGATTCGGTCGATATCGACTTGATCTCCCGTTAGCATCTTCCATCCTTCAGGCTCCGCCTGGAACGCTTCCCCATAGTTTTTCAGTACGGGTACCGTGTCCACTTCCGGGTCGACGGTGATCGCAACGAGTTCTACATCCGAACCGTATAAATCCTCTGCCTTCAACTCTTTCTCCAGCTTCATGAAATCACGTAACGTGAGCGGGCAAATATCTGGACAATTCGTATAGAAGAACGTGACAATTTTCACTTTTCCATTATCAGAATTGTACGTCTCTTCATTTAAAGCGTTCGTCAATGTGAACGGGGTCGGCTCTTGGATGACGGGCAAGTCGTCTTTATTGAAGAATATAAAATAAACGGCCACTCCGATGACAACGAGCGTCAGGACGGTCAGACCGACCGTCATATAGCTATTCCGTTTCATACAGCTCTCCCTCTCTATGGATCATCCTCCGATTATTGCGCGGAATACGTTCGTCGTTTCACCAGGGTCATATGCCACATAGAGAAGAATATAGACGGTCACACCTGTAATGGCCGTGAAGAACCAGACGACCGATGCTTTCGGTCCGATTTTACGGTGCTTCTCAATCTTGTTTTTATAACCGAGATAAAGGGTGATCAACCCGAGGACACCACCCGTAGTCGCGAGTAGGATATGGAAAATCATAAAACCAAGATAGAACGGTTTTACAGAATCCGGTCCTCCGAATGCTGTGTTTCCGACAAAAATGGTACGTGAGACGTAAAGGATGAAGAATGTCGTCGCTGCAATCGCGGCCGCCGTCATCACTTTCTTATGTTTCTCGATGTTGCTGCGGTCTTTTGCGATAATCACCCATCCGATGGCGACAAGAATCGCACTGATGACGATGAATGACACACTAATTAAGGCAAGATAGTTCATCAATGTTTCCCCTTTTTGTTCTGTTTAATTTTTCTCATTCGTTTCTTGCGGAGTGAATGACATACCCTCATCTAACGCAAGAGACTTTGTACGGCGAACCCAACCGAAGAACGTCCATCCGAAGAAAAAGCCATAGACGATTTCTTGACCGAGTTTCATCAAGACTCCACCGAATCGTTGATCTTCGAGCGCACTGTTCGTCGCTCCCATGAGCGCCTCTAAATTAATACCTGACACGTCACCATTCGGTAGACAGTATCCAAGTACCCTAGCGAACGTCTCCGGGTCCGTATACGCGTTATAGAGCGTCGTTTGACTGAAGATGATCAGCGCACAGGCTGGCGTCAACAAGACTCCGTTGGCGATAATGTATACCATTCGTTTCAAGTCGGACATGCCTTCCTCCTCGTCTGTGACGAGCGGAACGATGACCGGGTACCACATCGTCAAACTAAAGACGACCAACGCCCCATGGAAGATGCGGTGTACGCCATAGTTCGTCAAGACATAGTCAAATACGACCGGCATGTGATAAATCGAGAACAATGCGTTAAATAAAATGAGCGCAATGAGTGGCTTTGTTAAAAACTTAAACGTCGGCCCGATGAATTTAAAGCTAAGTACTTTTTCAAACACCCAGTACGGTAGACCGTAAACGACGAGTGCCGGTGCCAAAATGTAGACGAGCACCATCTGGAACATGTGCACAGATAAAATGATATGTGCCAATACATCGATTGGACTTCCGAAACCAATATAATACAAGACAATCGCAAACAACATACTAAACTTTTGTAACAACGTGGTCGAGGCATATCCTCGCTTCGCCATTCTCTCAGTCACGACGGCGTATAACACATAAATCCCGACCATGAGCAATCCGAACAGCGGACTCCATAACGTGAGCCAATCAAATTGATTGAGCAGCTCCGACGTATTCCAGAGCATCCGTTCACCCCTTTTCTTTCTCTCCCTAACCTTTGAAACCGTTCACTTCAAGATTACTATTCATTCATTTTTGAAGTAAAGGAAAAAGGACCGAATCATCCGTGTTTCCACAGATGTTCAATCCTTTGTCACAATTACCAAATGAGTAAGCGTAGTGCAGCGACCGTGATGATGGCGACAAAGATGCCTAACCACATCATGCCGACGATCCATGTGTTCCCACGGTTATTCATATGCATGAAAATATACAACTGTAGGAAGACTTGAATGACCGCCAAGATGATTAAGAAACCACCTGCTGCCCAAACTGGCATGAGTTCCGCATAGACGGCACCGAATGCCACGAACGTGAGTAAAATCATCATCGCAAAGCTGATCAATTGAAGCTGATACTCGCGTTTCGATTCTGCTTTTACTTCAAGCTCTAATTGTTTGTGTGATTCGTTCATTGCTCGTTTTTCCATATTAGTTCACCATCCCTAAGAGGTAGACGATTGAGAAGATGAAGACCCAAACAACATCGATGAAGTGCCAGTACAGACTTGATACATAAAACTTCGGTGCGTTGTACACATCGATTGGACGGTTCCAGTTACGAATCAAGAGTGTCGTGATCCAAAGGAGACCGAACGTGACGTGCGCTCCGTGGAAGCCGACTAGCGTGTAGAAGGCTGAACCGAATGCGCTCGACGTGAACGTATGACCGATGTGGTAGTAGTGAATGAACTCGTAAATCTCAGCACCAAGGAATCCAGCGCCTAGAAGGAGCGTCACAATCAACCAAAGCTTCATCCGCCCTGGATTGTTTGCTTTCATGTTCATCATCGCAAGGACACTTGTCAGTGAACTTGTGAGGAGGAGCATCGTCATGATGAAGACGAGCTCCATTTCAAAAATGTTATACGAGCGTAACTCCTCTGGCGCACCAGAGTTCAAGAGACCAACGTACGTTCCAAAGAGCGAGGCAAAGAGGACTGTCTCTCCACCAAGGAAGAACCAGAAGGCCACATATTTATTTTTCCCTTCCAGCGTTGCTTTCTCTGGATTGGCCGGGATACCGGTCACTGGGTGTTTTTCAACTGCATGTGCCATTTATTGTTCTCCTTTCTCACGAATCGCTTTCAAGTCTGCTTCGACTTGTGACTTCGGAATGTAGTAGCCGTGATCATCAATCCAAGAACGTAGGAACATCGAGACGAACGTCATCGCTAATCCGAACCCAATCAATGACCAACCGACGACTGTGTTATCCATCTGGAAGATGGCACCGAGTCCTGCGATAAAGAGGCCAAGCGACATGAAGAACGGGATGAGCGAGTTATTCGGCATGTGAATATCTGATACTTCTTCAGCGACTGACACGCGTTTGTTGCCTGCCATTTTCTCGAGCCAGAACGTATCGAGTCCTTTGACGAGTGGCGTTTGTGCAAAGTTGTACTCTGGAGTTGGAACAGGAAGCGTCCACTCAAGCGTACGTCCGTCTTCCCAGTGGTCTGGTTTGACGCGTTCTTTTGACAAGAAGGCTTTCACGACAGCGATGAGCAAGACAATCGTTGACACACCCATGAAGAATGCTCCAGCTGTTGAGAGCATGTTGAGCGTATCCCAACCTTGACCACCGAGGTACGTGAAGACTCGACGTGGCATACCGAACAATCCGAGGAAATGTTGCGGGAAGAACGTCAAATGGAACCCGATAAAGAACAACCAGAACTGCCAGTATCCAAGCTTTTCAGAAAGTGCTTTTCCGAACATGAGTGGGAACCAGTAGTAAAGTCCTGCGAAGAGGCCATATACAACCCCACCTACGATAACGTAGTGGAAGTGAGCGACAACAAAGTAGCTGTCGTGGTACTGATAGTCAGCCGGTGCGACTGAAAGCATAACCCCTGTCATCCCACCTACGAGGAATGAAGGAATGAACGCGACCGAGTAGAGCATCGCCACGTTGAATTTGATTTGACCGCCCCATAGTGTGAAGAGCCAGTTAAAGATTTTAACACCGGTCGGTACGGCGATCGCCATCGTCGCAACAGCGAAGATCGAGTTCGCTACTGGACCAAGACCGACTGTGAACATGTGGTGAACCCAAACCATGAATCCAAGGAAACCGATGAGCATTGTCGCAAAGACCATCGTCGTGTAACCGAAGAGGCGCTTACGAGCAAATGTTGGAATGATTTCCGAGAAAATACCGAATGCCGGTAAAATCAAAATGTATACTTCCGGGTGACCGAAGATCCAGAAAAGGTGTTCCCAGATGACAACGTTCCCGCCGAGTGCTGGGTCAAAATATGCGGCTCCGAAGAGGCGCTCGAACATCAACATGAACAATCCGACCGTAAGTGGCGGGAATGCGAAGACGATCAATGCCGATGCAACGAAAGTCGTCCATGTGAAGAGCGGCATGCGCATGAGTTTCATACCTGGCGCACGCATGTTCAGGATGGTGACGAGGAAGTTAATCCCGGCCATCAATGAACCGAAACCTGAAATCTGAAGACCGAGGGCGTAGAAGTCTACCCCTGTCGCTTCCGGTTGTGTTGAGAGTGGTGCGTAAGCCGTCCACCCTGCGTTCGGTGCTGCTCCGAAGAACCAGCTCAAGTTAAGCATGACTCCACCGAAGAAGAACAACCAAAAACCTAATGAGTTAATGAATGGGAACGCAACGTCGCGTGCCCCGATTTGAAGCGGTACGACAGCGTTCATGAAACCGAATAGCATCGGCATCGCCGCTAGGAAGATCATCGTCGTCCCGTGCATCGTAATCAATTGGTTAAATGTCTCACCGCTGACGAAATCGTTCATTGGTTTAACAAGTTGCCAACGAATCAGTAATGCTTCAATTCCACCGAGAAGGAGGAAGAAGATTCCTGAGAACAAATACAAAATACCGATCTTTTTGTGGTCAACCGTCGTAATCCAATCCATGATGCCATTGTATTTACGCGATTGCTGCATTGCAGTGGTCTGTGCCACGTGAAATCCCCCTTTTCCCGTTAGTCAATCTTCTGCTCATACAAGAAGTCAACGAGTGCGTCTAATTCTTCGTTGCTGATTTGACCTTCATTGAAACCTGGCATGAGAGCCCCTTGTTTCTTCTTCTGCGGGTCACGAATCCACTCTTTCAAGTTGTCCTCGTTGTTTTCGAGGTAACCTGCGAGCCATTCACGATCGCCGAAGTTCGTTAAACTTGGTGCAACTTTACCGCCGCCGTGACAGCTCAAGCAGCTTTCGACATACACTGCCTCACCTGTCGTCAAGTTCGTGTTGTCTGCGACGAGTTTCTCACCGTTCTCGTCTTGCTTAGCTTTCATGTCAGCGAGCCATTGATCATATTCTTCTTGCTCGAGCGCGATGACTTTAAAGTCCATAAGGGCATGTGACGGACCGCAAAGCTCTGCACATTTCCCGTAGTAAGTACCTGGTTCATTTGCATGTAACCACATTTCGTTATCAAGTCCTGGGTTCGTATCTGTCTTACCAGATAAAGCCGGTACCCAGAATGAGTGAATGACATCTTTTGACGTCAAGTTGATGCCGACTCGTTTTCCAACTGGAATGACGAGCTCTTGCCCTGTCACAACACCTGCTTCTGGATATTCAAATTCCCACCAGTACAAGTTTGCTGTAACGTTGATTTCTTCTTCTTTTTTCGCTTCTTTCGCTTTCGCGAGTTCGACAGTCGTCGTGATTGTCGGCACAGCGAGAATGATGAGAAGGATAATCGGAACGACTGTCCAAATCATCTCAAGTGTACTGCTACCTTCAACTTGCTTCGGAATCGATTCATCTTTCCGACGGAACTTCATGAGCACGTACACGTAAATGACCGATACGATGATGAGTACGAAGAGCATGATCGCCAAACTGATGAGAATGATACGGAGCTGAAGCTCAGCCCCTTCTCCCATCGGCTTCAATGCAGACAATCCCTCTTGACCGCAACCTGACAACAGGACTGCGAACATCATCATCGGGACGATGCCAAACAGAAGCTTCTTAAATGATTTCACAACAATCCCCACTTTCTCCCAAAATGATGTGTAATGGTTTTCTATATAGTGAGTGCAATCATCAAAGTGCTGTCAAAATCAGCGCGATAATCCACACGACTAAATAAATTAATGAATAAAAGAACATTTTGTTTGCCCACTTAATTTCATCCTCGGCATTGAATCCTTTCAATCCGAGATACAACCAGTAGCCCCCTAAACCGGCTGCGACTGTCAAGTAAACAAGACCGTAATGCATAAATAAGAGCGATGCCGGAATCAGCGTCGCAATCCACCAGATGATTTGCCGTTTTGTGATGGCAAATCCGTTCACGACCGGGAGCATCGGAATGCCTGCCGCTCGGTACTCTTCCGTACGTCGCATAGCGAGCGCCAAAAAGTGTGGTGGTTGCCATAAGAACATGACAAGGAACATGAGCCACGCATCGATATGAAGTGCCGGATCAAGTGCTGCCCAACCGATAAGCGGTGGAACGGCTCCCGAAATACTACCGACGACTGTATTGAGCGTACTCGTACGTTTCAGCCACATCGTATAAATCACGACATAAAAAAATGCCCCGATTAAACCGAATACTGCGGCGACGTACGATACAAGGAGCAATAGAAGTGTTCCTAATGCAAGTTGTGTCAATCCGAGGAGTAAAATCTTCTCCCCTGAAATCTTGCCGGTTACACTCGGTCGATTGTCCGTACGATCCATTAAGTAATCGATATCTCGGTCCACAAAGTTGTTTAGGTAACAACTCCCCGAAATCACGAGTGCGCTTCCTAACATCGTTAATAAGAGCTGTGGCCAAACTTCAAACAAGTAAAGGACTGGCGTATCGCTCTGATACGTCGCTGCCACGAAGAATCCCGCAAATACCAACAGTAAGTTGGCGCGAACGATTCCCATTTTCGCTAAGGCGACGTAATCTCGGAATGACGTTGACTCTGTATATTCTACATCTACGGTCATTCCTGGGTTGACTTTTGTCATACTGACCCCCCCACATAATCACGAAATCCTCGCATTCTCTTCACAGAAAAAACACAATATGAACAAAATACACTTAACTCTCTACAAAGATACCATATTTTTTTATAAAATACGCCCTTTATGCTTGTAAAATAGCGAGTTTTTTGTGTCAATAGTGTGATATTTGTCACACCTTATGTGCCTTACTAATATTAGAATAACGTTTTTGATAACGATTGCAAGCTTTTCCATTTCGTTTTTCGAACGGAAAGCCGTATAATAAGTATGGCGAAAAAAATATAAATAAACAAGGTACATTTTTAACGGATTTTGATTAGAAGCAGGTGGTATTGCATGCATAAAAAACTCGCGTTTTTCTCAGGGTTTGTCACCCTTGGGATGATGCTTGTCCTCATCATGGGTGGAACCGTGACGAAGACAGACTCAGGGGACGGTTGCGGAACAGATTGGCCGCTCTGTCACGGGAAATTGATTCCAACTAACCCGAGTGTTGAAACGATGATCGAATACAGTCACCGTGTAGTATCTGGCTTTGAAGGCCTCCTCATCATCGCGCTTGCGATTTGGACATTCATCGCCGTCAAGCATCGTGTCGATGTGAAAATCTTTGCGTTTCTCGCATTTATCTTTATGCTCATCCAATCAATCATTGGAGCAGGGGCAGTCATTTGGCAACAGTCAGATGCCATCTTAGCCCTTCATTTCGGAATTTCGCTCGTTTCGTTCGCATCACTACTTATTTTGACGATTCTTTTGTTTGAAGGTGACCGAGAACATAAAGTTGTGTCGAAACGTTTGAGAGCTCATCTGTACGGACTTTCGATTTATACGATGATTGTCGTGTACACAGGAGCTTACGTCCGACACTTAGGAGCGACTTACGCTTGTGTCGGTTGGCCAATCTGTGACCAAGAGGTATGGACGTTCGAATCTTATGTTCAAATGGGACATCGTGTGATGGCAGGACTACTCGTCTTGTACACGTTGTATGTTCTGTACCTCGCTCGAAAAGAGATGAACCAATTAATCGAACGCGGCATGATGGCGTCTCTCTTTTTCATTCTTCTTCAAGTCGGAACAGGTGCATGGATCGTACTCGGTGGGCATGCCACATACGTACCACTTCTCCACGCATTCTTGATCACATGCTATTTCGGTATTTTGTCTTACTTGTCTTACCATGCATATCGATCGACCGGTCGACAAGATAGCACACAATTGAAAGACATGAATGGTTAAGTAAAAAAGCGCCGTGAACTGAACTGCCCCATAAAAGTTGGACATGCAAATCCAACTTTTATGGGGCGTTTTGGTTTACAACTCTTTAAATCGTTCGAGTGCCCGCGCTCTCGCTTCTTTATGGTCGACGAGTGGCATCGCATACTCTTTTCGATCAGACGGATCAGGAAAGTGAATCGATTTGTCCGTCACATGTTTCAGTTCCGGTACATATTTCCGGATGAACGTCCCATCTGGGTCGAACCGCTCAGATTGCGTCGTCGGGTTGAAGATCCGGAAGTATGGAACCGCATCCGTCCCGACCGAGGCGGCCCACTGCCATCCCCCGATATTCGATGATGCCTCATAATCGATCAATCTCCGCTCGAAGTACCGTTCCCCTTTTCTCCAATCGAGAAGAAGGTGCTTCGTCAGGAACGATGCGACAATCATGCGTAAGCGGTTGTGCATCCATCCCGTCTCGTTCAATTGGCGCATCGCTGCATCGACAATCGGATACCCGGTCTCCCCGTTACACCACTTTTCGAACTGTTCCTCATTGTCTTCCCATTCGAGCGATTTGTATTTGTCATTGAACGGTTGATCTTTCAATCCTTTGAACTTCGCCATCACCATGTAATAGAATTCACGCCACAGCAGTTCATCATAATACGTGTCGCGTCCTTTTGATTTTTTAGCGGATAACACCTGCTCGGTAACGGTACGAACCGATAACACTCCGGTTCGTAAGTACGGGGATAAGCGGCTCGTCCCCGCGATGCTCGGGATATCTCGTTTTTCATCATAATCAACCATGCGATCATTGACGAATCGAGTCAACCGTTTCTTCGCCTCGGTCTCCCCTAACCCTTTCCACTCGCGCTCACAGCGTTTGAACAAGTCTTTCAGTTCACTCGGTATGTCATTCTTTGTGCTAATGAATTCCGCTAAGCGATCGACATCAACATCGTAAGGTTTCGGCGGCTGTTCGGCATACGCCGCTTTTTTGAACGGGGTGAACACTTTATACGGATCACCGCTCTTTGTCGTGAACGCATCAGGGTGGAACAGATGGCGGTCGAGCAGTCTTACGACTTTCACCTCTTCACCAAGTGCGTCGATGACACGATCGTCTCGCTGTTTGAACGGTTCCACATACTCCGCATTAAAGTAAAGTACATCCATATCCCCGAGTTGTTTCACGAACTCCTTCTCCGTTTCCGCCACGAAGACGTGAAGTCCGAGTCCCTTCTCCTCTAGATCATCCATAAATGCCCGCATCGTCGAGAAGAAATAATCGTGACGCACTTCAAACGGATCACAATATTTCGGGTTTAGCCAAAAGACGAAAGCGAGGTCGTCCCCCTCTTCCGCATCGTTCAATGCCCGGTGAAGCATATGATTATCGGTCAACCTAAAATCTGATCGGAACCAACATACTCGTTTCATCATCACCACTCCCATCTACAAAAAAAGAAGCATAGCGCACTATGCTTCTTTTGATTATACAAATTCAATCAACAAGTCGTCACTTTGTATTGTGTCGCCTTCTTTAATGTGGATGGCTTTAATCTCCCCATCTTGCGCTGCCTGAATCGTCGTTTCCATCTTCATCGCTTCTGTGACGAGCAACTGCTCTCCACGATGAACACGACTTCCTGGCTCGACTAACACCTTCAACACAGAGCCCGGCATCGAGGCGCCGACTTGTTTCGAGTTCGAACGGTCCACTTTCGGACGACTCGTTGTCGCTGATTTGACGTTCACGTCTTTAATCTCAATCTCACGCGGTACGCCGTTCATCTCATAAGAAACAAGACGAATGCCATCTTCGTTTGGCGCACTGACTTGAACGAGCTTGATGATCAACGTCTTCCCTGTCTCGATCTCAACTTGAATCGTCTCACCGACATTTAATCCGTAGAAGAACGTCAACGTGTCGAGCACGGATACGTCACCGTATGTCGTCGTATGTTTGACATAGTCTTCGTACACTTTCGGGTAGAGCGCATGAGCGAGAAGCTCAAAGTCCGTGACCGGTCGCTCAAACTTTTCGAACAACTCTTGTCGTGAAGATTCAAAGTCATACGGCTTGATCAATTTACCAGGACGAACGTTCAGTGGTTCTTCCCCTTTCAAGATGACTTGTTGAACATCTTTAGGGAAGCCACCAGGAGGCGTACCCAACTCGCCGCGCATCATCTCGACGACCGAGTCTGGGAAGTCAAGCTGGTGACCACGCGTCATTACATCCTCTTCCGTCAAGTTGTGCTGCACCATGAAGAGTGCCATGTCTCCGACGACTTTTGAAGAAGGGGTAACCTTGACGATATCACCGAACAACATGTTGACCCGGGCATACATCGCCTTCACTTCTCCCCAACGGTCTCCAAGTCCGACCGCTTTCGCTTGTTGCTGAAGGTTCGAATATTGCCCACCTGGCATCTCATGTTCATATACAGACGGATGCGGTGCGCGCATGTCACTTTCAAACGGTTCGTAGTTATGACGAACATCTTGCCAGTAATCACTGATCACTTCATACTGTTTCGGGTCGATCTTCGGTTGACGCTCGTGACGGTTGAGCGCATAGACCAAACTTCCGCCTGAAGGCTGTGACGTCATACCGGACATCGAGCTTGCGGCAACGTCAACGATGTCTACACCGGCATCTGTCGCGCGTGCATAAGTGAAGATACCGTTACCTGAAGCATCGTGTGTATGCAGATGGATTGGTAAATCTACTGCATCTTTCAATGCTGAAACGAGTGCGTATGCTGATTCCGGCTTCAATAAGCCCGCCATATCTTTGATTGCTAGTATATGAGCACCGCTCGCCTCAAGTTTCTTCGCAAGATCGACGTAATATGGAAGGTGATACTTCGGACGGTTGCCGTCATATAAATCACCCGTATAACAAATCGCTGCCTCTGCAACTTTCCCTGTCGGTAATGTCGCATCGATTGCCAATTGAATCGACTCTAGGTTGTTGAGACTGTCAAAGATTCGGAATACATCGACTCCGGCGTAAGCTGCTTCATGCACAAACTTCTCAATGACGTTATCCGCATAGTTTTTATATCCGACCGCATTCGCACCACGAAGCAACATTTGAATCAGGACATTCGGCATCTTCTCACGAAGCTTCATGAGACGTACCCATGGGTCTTCGGATAGGAAACGGTATGCGACATCGAACGTCGCTCCACCCCATGCCTCGACCGAGAACAATTCTGGCATCAGTTTGCTTGTCGGTTCTGCGATGTTGAGGATGTCCTGCGTCCGCATACGCGTCGCGAGCAATGACTGATGCGCATCACGCATCGTCGTGTCCGTCAATAACAGTTCCGGTTGACGTTTGATCCAGTCAGCAAGGCCGTCTGGCCCGAGTTCCGTCAAGATTTGTTTCGTCCCCGGTTTTGCTTCAGCCGGAAGATCGTGCGGGATTCGTACAGAGCGGCTGATCGGCTTGTCTTTCAGACCCACTCCTGGGAATCCATTCACCGTTACATCCCCGATATAGTTCAACAATTTCGTCCCACGGTCTTTCCGTTTCGGGAAGACGAACAGTTCTGGCGTCTCATCGATGAATGACGTGTTGTAATCTCCGTTGATGAAGTTCGGATGCTTCATGACGTTAATCAAGAACGGAATGTTCGTCTTGATTCCACGAATCCGGAACTCGTTCAAGTTTCGTACCATTTTCGAAGCGGCTTGTTCGAATGTCATGCCATGCGTCGACAGTTTGACGAGAAGCGAGTCATAGTACGGCGAAATTTCTGCACCGACGTATGCGTTTCCTCCGTCAAGACGGACGCCAAAGCCGCCTGGAGAACGGTATGCCATGATTTTCCCTGTATCCGGCATGAAGTTGTTGGCCGGGTCTTCTGACGTTACACGTGATTGAATCGCATACCCGAGGAGTTTAATGTCCTCTTGTTTCGGCATTTGAATCATGTCGCCGTGGAGTGACTCCCCTTGTGCGATCATCAATTGTGTTTGAACGATATCAAATCCTGTCACCATCTCTGTAATCGTATGTTCGACTTGAACACGCGGGTTTACTTCGATGAAGTAGAATGACTCATCTTCTGTCACTAAAAACTCGACTGTACCCGCGTTGACGTAACCAACGTGACGCATGAGCTGTACCGCCGCATCACAAATCGCTTGACGCGAGGCTTCAGATAACGTCACACACGGTGCCACTTCGACAACTTTTTGGTGTCGGCGCTGAACCGAACAGTCACGCTCGAACAAGTGAATGATGTGACCGTGCTCATCCCCGAGAATTTGGACCTCGATATGTTTCGGGCGTTCGACGAGTTTTTCTATGTACACTTCGTCAGAACCGAATGCTTGTTTCGCTTCAGATTTCGCGCGTTCAATCAAATCTTTCATTTCAGCTTCTGTACGAATGACACGCATTCCGCGTCCTCCGCCACCCATCGAAGCTTTGACCATGAGCGGGAAACCATGCTCGTTCGCAAATGCTTCCGCATCCTCATAGGATGTGAGTGGACCATTTGAGCCCGGAATGACTGGGAGACCAGCAGCGATCGCACTTTGCCGTGCTCGTACTTTATCCCCAAACGCATGCAAATGCGACTCGTGTGGACCTACAAAGATGATTCCCTCTTCACGGCAACGTCGTGCGAGTTCGATGTTTTCTGACAGGAAACCATATCCCGGGTGAATCGCGTCACTGCCAGATTCCTTGGCGATTCGAATAACACCTTCGATATCGAGATACGCATCGATCGGCTTTTTATCGAGTCCGATCAAATAGGCTTCATCCGCTTTAAAGCGGTGTAATGAACCACTATCTTCTTGTGAATAGACGGCTACAGTCCGAATGCCTAACTCTGTCGCCGCTCGAAATACGCGAATGGCAATTTCCCCACGGTTTGCAACAAGTAACTTTTTAATTGGTTTCAAATGAAATCCCCCCGTTAATGAAGTTTGTTTGTTTCCTTATCTAACAACGTGAAGCGATGAACGTTGAACGTTCTCTTCTGACTTCACCCGAATCTCTTCTCGGCGTGTCGCTTCTCGATGACGGTTACGCATCGAGATACTACTGAGTACCCCAAGAATCCCCATCATCATGATGAGCGATGTTCCTCCATAACTGACCAGTGGCAAAGTCACCCCTGTCCCCGGGAACCAACCGGACATCGCACCGATATTGATAGCTGTTTGAATGATGATTTGTGATGCAATACCAAACGAGACGAACATCGCAAAATGACTGTCCGCATGATTGGCAATATGAATCGCGCGAAACGCGATGAAGAAGAGCAGTACCAAAACGGTTAGTACACCGAAGAACCCTAACTCTTCAGCGATGATCGACATGATATAGTCGGTCTCTGGTTCTGGTAAATACCCATACTTTTGAAAACTGTTCCCGAGTCCGACACCGGTCAATCCACCATGCACAATCGAGATGATCGACATTAGCAATTGATGCCCGTAACCTTCCGGGTCCATGAATGGGTTGAACACGACCTCAATCCGGCTCCGTTGATTCTCCGAGAAAATCGTCGTGAATAATAAGAAGACGGCACCGATTCCAGCTAAAATACCTGGAATCATGATTCGAAGTGGCGCCCCGACACCGAACCACATGAGAAGCATGATCGAACCGAGGACGAATAATCCACCCATATCCGGCTGCCCGTTGATGGCAATGGCGTAGAACGAGAAGTAAAAGAGAACCGGTACTAAGAAGAAGGCACCGATTTGAGCACGCCATCCTTTTTTCACGATGGCGGCCCGAGCTAACCGACCAGGTAGTCCTTTTAACTCGTTGTTCCATAGTTCATGGTAGTAATTCGCAAGCAAAATGATGAGAACGAATTTTGCAATCTCAACTGGTTGAATCGTAAATCCTCCGATGATGAGCCAAGCCCGCGCCCCGTTCAATGGCGGCATCGCCCAAGTGACAAATAGCAAGATGACTGAGACCGCATAGAGACTGAGGCGGATGCCTTTCTTCCGAAACATCTCATAGCGGAACAACGTCGCAACCAAATAGACAACAATTCCGATCCCGACGTAGACGAGCTGGCGATAGAACAAACTGCTATTCGCATAGTCCCCACGATTCCAAACGCTCGCACTATAAATCATGATCGAGCTGATCCCGACGAGCAAGAGCACTGACAAAAACAACGCAAAATCAAAATACCGAAACCGTGTTTTCATGTATTCACTTCCTTATGTAAAACAATCCGACAACCCTTATAAAAAAATACTCAAACAGCGCCACTTGCACAGTTTGAGTATAAGGTTCATAATTCTGAAGCTTCTGCCAAAGCAGACAACTTTTGTTCCAATGAATCGAGCAGTCCTTTACCTTCAATGTCTGAAATGAGTCCAAGACGAACCGCAAAATCAATTTGGCGCGATAGTCCAAACATATGTGTATCAAGCACCTCTTCATAAAGCGGGCACTTCGGCATTTTTAGGTTTTCTAACTGCACTTCAATCAGACAACGGATTTTCTCAGCATCCGCCTCGAGTAACTGTAGCGCTTGCTCCCGTTGGATTGCAGCCAAATTTGTCGCCACTACGACCCCTCCTCCGTACGATGACAGACTGTTTGTCATAACTCAACTGTACATTATCTTTCATCATAATTCAATGTGCAGTATGGATGAACGCGACATTCTTCCTCTTTTCCATTTTAGAAGAAAGAGCGTTATAATGAAACGTGTAATGTGTATAAAGGGGGATATAAGCATGATTTTTCCACTAGACGGATCGGTGCGTCACAGTTTGACGATTGACCCGACCGTATGGATTTTTGACGACCGCAAACGAAAGATTGAAGAATTGGACTCTGTGACGGAGAATGACCAAGAGGCCTACTATGCGAAAATGGGGAAAGCATGGGACGATGGTCTATCACAAGGAACAAGAATTGATCACAATAAGCCGATGTCTCGACAAGACAAAGACGCAGCGTTACGCGATTCGTTCGCGATGCCACTCTCGCCGTTTTTGAACAATGCCGAACCTGTCGACTTGGCCACACATATCCGCTTCTACGGCGAAACGATTTTGACGATTCCACTCAGCGAAGCGTCTCGTGTCTATTTACAATTTTCAAAAGACGGGAAAGTACTCGCTGACGGACCGGTCTACGTTTTGTACGACAATCAAATCATCCGCCAAGTGAACCATATCACCGTACTGAGCAATCAATGAGAAGGAACGTTCCTTCTCATTTTTTGGACTTTTTAGTTCACAAAGTGTAATATGTAGTGTATTGACTACGAATTGAATAAGAAAGGTCGTGACGCTTACGATGCCTTTATGGAAACGAAATTTAATAGTTGTTTGGATCGGCAGCTTCTTGACCGCCGCTTCAATGAGTCTCGTCCTCCCCTTCCTGCCATTGTTCATTGAACAACTCGGGGTAAAGGACCCTGACCATGTCGTCACTTGGTCGGCGATCGCATTCGGTGCGACGTTCCTCGTGGCCGCAATCGTCTCCCCGATGTGGGGACGTCTGGCAGACCAAAAAGGGAGAAAGTTGATGCTCATTCGAGCGAGTCTCGGAATGGCCATCGTCATGTTTCTCATCAGTTTTGTGCAAGACGTGTATCAACTTGTCGGGTTGCGTTTACTCATGGGTGCCGTTTCTGGATTCATCTCAGCCGGTATCACCTTGGTCGCTTCCCAAACCCCAAAAGAGAAAAGTGGCTGGGCGCTCGGTACCCTGTCGACCGGTGGAATCACCGGTGGTCTACTCGGTCCGCTCATTGGCGGACTACTCGCAGACTGGATTGGGCTTCGATCCGTTTTTCTCTTTACCGGAAGTGCACTCTTCCTCACATTCCTCATCACGCTCTGGTTCGTAAAGGAAGAGTTCGTCCCAGTGAAACGTGAAGAGCTCGCCTCAGTGAAGTCTATTTTCGCCTCACTGCGACATCCCCAATTGATTGTCGGGCTGTTTGTGACAACGTTCCTCATCCAGTTCTCAACACAATCAATCGGACCACTCTTGACGTTGTACGTACGTGAATTAAATCCGCATACGACCGCACTTGCTTTCATGGCAGGGATTGTCGCATCCGCCCCTGGGCTCGCCGCTCTCTTTTCAGCTCAGCGCCTCGGACGACTATCGGACCGATACGGGGCTGAACGGATCTTGTTTTGGGCACTGCTACTCTATAGTTTATTCTTGATCCCACAAGCATTCGTCACTTCGACGACGCAACTCATCCTGTTACGCTTCGGGATCGGATTTGCGACCGCTGCTTTGATGCCATCCGTTCAGTCATTACTGCGACAACATACACCAACCGCTGCAACCGGAAGGATCTTTTCATATAATCAGTCCGCTCAGTTCATGGGAAATTTACTTGGACCGCTATTTGGCTCTCAAATCGTGGCACACTTCGGATTTTCCGCACTGTTCATCATCACAGGATTGATCATGATTTCGAACGCCTTTTTAGAACGGACGAACGTCCAATCGCTACAACTCGATACAAAATAACGCCGAGCACTGAGCTCGGCGTTATTTGTGTATGTCGCTTATAACAAATCGGCAGCCAATCTTGCGAGGGACGAACGCTCCCCTTTGACAAGTTGTACGTGACCGAAAACATTTTGTCCTTTGAATCGTTCCACCGCGTACGTCAATCCGTTCGAATATTCATCTAAATACGGATGATCGATTTGGTACGGGTCACCGACGAGTACAATTTTCGAGTTCTCCCCGACACGGGTGAGAATCGTCTTGATTTCATGCTTCGTTAAGTTTTGCGCCTCATCGATGATGATGAACTGGTCAGGCATGCTTCTACCACGAATATAAGTGAGTGCTTCGAGTTGAATCGACTTCATACCAGCCAAAATATTTCCTAACTCATCCTTTGAGTTGGCGCTGAATAAAAATTCTAAATTATCATAGATCGGTTGCATCCACGGACGTAATTTTTCTTCCATTTCACCCGGCAAGTAGCCGATATCATTCCCCATCGGAACGACCGGTCGTGCGACGACGAGCTTATTGTACCGCTGTTCATCCTCGACGAGTGAGAGTCCTGCCGCTAAGGCAAGAAGCGTCTTACCGGTTCCAGCTTTCCCGAGCAACGTGACGAACGGGATGTCATCTCGGAGCAGCAAGTCGAGCGCCATCCGTTGTTGCACGTTTCGTGGATGGATCCCCCAGATGTGTTCCGCATCTAACGCTAACGGACGGACGATCGGTTGAAGCGTGTCGACCACTGCAAGCGCACTCGCTTTCGAGACGTTACTTTTTAAGACGACAAATGAATTGGGGTATAGCGTCTGTTTCGTCAATGCAGATGTCGGTAGTTGGCGAACTTTATAAAATTCATCGATGAGCGACTGGTCGACCTCAATTTCGCGATAGCCGGCATACAAGTTTGTCGTATCGACGATATGGTCTGTCAAATAATCTTCAGCATCGATTCCAATGGCGTCCGCCTTGACCCGGACCAATATATCTTTTGAGACGACGACGACTTTATGATTGGCGTCATGCTCGTATTGTTTCATTAATTTTAAGGCAACGAGTAGAATGCGGTTATCATTCGTCATCACGTCGAACGGAATATCGACTTCGTGCTCGTGACCAATCTCGACAAAGAGACGTCCACCATTTTCAAGTGGGACGCCGTCATGGAGTTTCCCCGACGTTCGGAGTTGGTCCAAAACACGCGACGTTTCACGGGCGTTACGCCCGACCTCATCCATGTTTCGTTTTTTACCATCAAGCTCCTCTAAGACAATGGCCGGAATGACCACGTCATGTTCTTCAAATTGAAATAAGGATAGCGGATCATGTAGGAGTACGTTCGTATCGAGTACATACGTTTTTTTCATAGACTTTGCCGCCCCTCGAATATAGGATGGTAATCAAGAATGAAGGCTTTCTTTCACTTCACGGTCCAACTTTTCCGCCGCACGGATATCATATGTTTTCGTGATTGCGGGTTGGGCGTAAGCTGCACCGTAAAACGAGATGTTCCTCACTTCTTCGACATGTCCTTCAAAAAAACGAAGATGGAGGCTCGGTTTCATCATCGGTTCAAATTCTCGGATGGATGAAAGCAACACGTGATAGGACTGACCATCTTCGATAAAGATGAGACCGGCCGTCTTCTCGGTCGATAAGATTGTCACGATATGTGAATTCTTCGTTAGTGCCAGCCGAATCGTGACAGGGTCGAGCGCTTGCACCCAACTGATGGCGTGACTGATTGGCCATCGCTTCGCCTCATCAAAACCGACGAGAAATGTTAACGGCATGTCGTTCAACAATCGCTGTTGCGCGGCTGTCAATTCAAACGTTGCCTTACTCGCCATTCAACTCCCCTCCTTTTACCGGGTATGGTTGTACCATTCTCCCTTACCGATTCAATTCCCTGCTTTCAACGGTTGAAATCATGCTATACTCATCCTATAGAGGAAGGTGAAAAGATGCGTGTAAAATGTTCTCTTTGCGATAAAGTCGAAACAATCGACTCATGGTCGTTTGAAGCAAAACGATTGCGCAATAAGCCGGCTAAAACATATATGTGTCAAGACTGTCAGGAGCGAATCAGCGAACGTACCGCCGAACGCGCCGCATCTGGACAATTCAAGTTATATCCTACTTTTCGACAAAAGCGAAATTGGTAAACAAAACGGGCGCCTCCGAAGAGACGCCCGTATTTTTTTACGATTGGACTGCATCTTGACGACGGTTCCACCAGAGGCGACCGCGATAGATGGCCAAGACGATGGCCATGACAGCAAGTACTTCCGGGATCGGCCACGTGAAAAAGACGAGTGCCATCGTACCCGCTCCAAGAGCGAGTAGAATATAGACGATGAGTGATTTCCACCACGCCAATTGTTTTGCAAAACCAAGTTTAAAGACGAGAATCGTCAATAAGATGACCGTGACAACGAGTGCGTTGAATCCGACCGAAAAGTCATTAGGGTCGCTCCCGACACCTAGCATCGAGGCAATCCACGGAACATCAATTTGTGTGATATCGATTGTTTGAGAAGCTTTCAAGACAAAGAGTCCCCCTTTATTTCATACACATCCATTCTACACTATTCCATGCAAAAGGGAACGCCGAAGCGTTCCCTTTTCTGATACTTATTCTTTACCAAGTTTACGACGCTTGTCAGCTTTCTCGCGTTCGTTCTTGTTCAAGATTTTCTTACGGAGACGGATTGACTCCGGCGTGATTTCACAGTACTCGTCATCGTTCAAGAACGTGAGCGACTCTTCGAGTGAGAAGACGCGCGGACGTTTCAAGACTTGTGTCGAGTCTTTTGCTGAAGCACGCATGTTTGTCAATTGCTTCCCTTTAACGGCATTGATTGCAAGGTCGACGTCACGGTTACATTCACCGATGATCATTCCTTCATATACGTCCGTACCTGGCTCGATGAAGATCGTTCCACGGTCTTCAAGTGCACCGATTGAGTAAGCCGTTGACTTACCGTTTTCGATACAAACCATGACACCACTGCGACGACCGCCGATATCAGCTGCGATATACGGACGGTACTCTTCGAACGTGTGGTTCAAGATTCCGTATCCGCGTGTCGCCGACAAGAATTCGTTACGGTAACCGATGAGACCGCGTGATGGAACGATGAATTCCATACGTGTCTGACCGTTGTCGTTCGTGTTCATGTTCGCAAGCTCACCTTTACGGAGACCAATCGACTCCATGACTGAACCTGTATACTCTTCTGGTACGTCGATGATGACGCGCTCGAACGGCTCAACTTTCGTACCGTTTTCGTCTTCACGAATGATTACTTGTGGTTTCGACACTTGAAGCTCGTAACCTTCACGACGCATGTTCTCGATCAAGATACCGAGGTGAAGCTCACCACGTCCTGATACGACCCATTGGTCAGGTGAATCCGTGTTTTCAACACGAAGTGAAACGTCTGTCTCAAGTTGCTTCATCAAACGCTCTTCGATTTTACGTGCAGTGACGAAGTCCCCTTCACGTCCTGCGAACGGAGAGTTGTTCGTCATGAAACGCATTTGAAGTGTTGGCTCATCGATGCGAAGGAGCGGAAGTGGCTCTTCTTTACCGACTGGAGTGACCGTCTCACCGACGTTGATGTCTTCCATTCCGGCGATGGCGATCAAGTCACCTGCTTTTGCTTCTTCGATTTCGACACGTTTGAGGCCGAAGTAACCGAACAATTTCGTGACACGAAGTTGCTTCACCGTACCGTCTGTTTTACAGAGTGATACTTGCTCACCAACTTTGATTTTCCCGCGGAAGACGCGACCTACACCGATTCGGCCGAGGTAGTTATCATAGTCGAGCATTGTGACTTGGAATTGAAGTGGCTCGTCTGAGTTGTCCACTGGAGCCGGTGTATTTTCAAGAATCGTATCAAGTACGTGTGTAATCGTTTCTTCTTGGTTTGCTGGATCAGGATCGAACGAACTTGAACCGCTGACAGCCGAAGTATAGACGACAGGGAATTCAAGTTGATCTTCATCTGCGCCAAGATCGATCAAAAGATCAACGACTTCATCGACAACGTCGAGTGGACGAACCATCGGCTTATCGATTTTGTTAACGACGACGATTGGACGAAGTCCTTGGTCGAGCGCTTTTTTCAATACGAAACGAGTTTGTGGCATACAGCCTTCACGTGCATCGACGACGAGGATAACGCCATCAACCATACGCATGATTCGCTCAACTTCTCCACCAAAGTCTGCGTGACCTGGCGTATCAACGATGTTGATGCGTGTGTCTTTATAATCGATTGCCGTGTTTTTCGCGAGAATTGTGATTCCACGCTCACGTTCGATATCGTTTGAGTCCATCGCGCGTTCTGCGACTGCCTCGTTCGTCCGGAATGTACCAGACTGTTTCAATAATTCATCGACTAACGTTGTTTTACCGTGGTCAACGTGAGCGATGATGGCTACGTTACGAAGGTTTGTTCTTACGTTCATGTAGTTATTCCTCTCTTATTTAAAAAGTTTCAGCTTTTCTTCAACTTTAAGAGTATAGCACACGTCACAGTACCTTTGTCGAGTGGAATCGACTGTGAACGTTTTCATTGGACGTTTTTTATCATACAATGGGGTAGAGAAGAGAAAATAAGGAGGAGTCTCCATGCAGCTTATGTTTCTATTGATTGCCATGGCCGTCGTCGCCGGATTTGTCGGCATCGGCATTGGGGTGGCCGAAGGGAGCGCCGCGATCATTTTAGGAAGTCTTGTACTTAGTGGCATCGCGACGTTTTTTGGCATTCAATTACGTCGTCGTATTCTTTCTGATCGCCAATCTTGATAAGAAAAAGGGTTGCTCTGACAACAGTCGAGCAACCCTTTTTTCATGAAATGGATGAGTTAAATCGGACGCGTCAAGCAGATGCGATCTCGTAGGACCAAGCCATCCTCCTCAATTGCATCGTATCCATGATTTAAAAAGTAATCACGTTCCACCGAATCAAATCGGAATCCAGCTTGCTGATAAAAACGTAATTGCATGATGCTTGAATTCCCCGTACAAACGAGAAGTTCTTGACCACCGAGTGCTGTCGCACGTTTAATCGCGTCTTGAAGCATCCGCTGACCAATCGTTTGATTTTGTCTCTCTGGCTTCACCGCGATATTGACAAGTTCAACTCGCCCTTCCCCGTGTGTGACAAGCATATAAGCACCCACGATTTCTCCACCGAGTAACGCTTTGAACGTCCGCCCGGTCTGAAACTGCTCTCGGACCATCGCTTCATTCGGGTTCGCTAAAACGAGCAGATCACGAATTTCTTCATACGACTCGTGTTCCACGATTTGAAGATCCGGCTTCGCTTCAGCGGTTACGCCTTTTGCGATGACATAGTGTTTGATGACGTCATTGACGAACGACTCGCTTCCTGCCAATACGGACGTTCTCCCATCGTATCGGATGGGTTCCCCATATAAGGAAACGACACGCCCGCCCACTTCTTCCACGAGCAATTTTCCGGCAGCATAATCCCATGGCATGTTGCGCATCGTAATGTATCCGTCCACACGTCCTGCGGCTAACCAGGCAAGTTCAAGCGATGCAGCCCCATGCGCCCTCGTCCCAATCGAGTCTCGAACAATCGGAGCAAGGATTTCCGGGGCAATTTGATGGTTCGGCGTGACCCACGTCGCATTCATGCTTAAGAATGCATCTCGTACATGATGTTCGTGTAGGTTCGTCAAAGTCCGTCCGTTCAATGTCGCACCGTATCCTTTCCGGGCCATGAACATCTCATCCGCCATCACGTCATAGACGAATCCATATTCCACGACTCCGTCGACCATGATGGCCACCGAGATGGCGAACATGCGCTTCTGATGAATAAAATTTAACGTCCCATCAATCGGATCGACGAACCAGACCGTCCCTGACAGCGTGTCTGGTGTCTCCGTCGTTCCTTCTTCCCCCATAATTTGATGGTCCGGGAATTGTTTTTGAATGCGGCGGATAATCAGCTGTTCGACCGCTCGGTCAATCTCAGTGACCAAGTCCCCTTTTCCCGTCTTCCGTTCCACTTCATAACTTTGATCAATCTCACGACGAATCAATTCTCCCGCCTGTTTGATCAAATCGACTGCAAACCATTCCATCATCTATGATCACCTCAACTGTATTGTACCAAACAAAAACCAGTATCCGCTCGGAATACTGGTTGAATGTGTGTGTAATGGTCAGGCTTCGAGACGCAATAATTCTTGGCGGTACTTCTCCAACCGATGCTTGCTAGCCTGAACTGTAGCATCATCCTGTGACGCCATCGCATCGAAGAGGGTTGCCAATTCATAATCAATCTCCAAGCGCAGCACCGGGATCCGTTTTTCTGCGTCTTTTCTTTTGAATGCCTCAATCACTTGTTTCATAAGATGCCACACTCCTTTTGTTGGGCTACAAGTTACGGTTTAATGAGTTGAATTGAGTATATCAGATAAAATTCGAAAAAGAAAGAGAATTGTCTGACTATTTTGAATTTTTTATCTTAATGGATATATTCCCAATTTCAAAGCCCTTAAACCTGAATAAGTGTTAGATAACTGTACCCGATTTAAAGAAGAAATAACAAAAAAGCATGCCTGAATTTGCACGGGCATGCTCGGACTTACAATTTAATCATTTTGCTCGACGACTTCATCGCCGCTTGAACGGTACGATACGTAGAATATCCAGTCTGTTCGTCGTGAACCGCGTTCAGTTGTTTCTCCTCTGACTTAGATGTTACGATTTGTTTGAAGGCCCGGTACGCGTCTAGGAAAACTTCACGCTCGACCCCACCTTCGTTCGCTTGCGCGACGACATTATAGAACTCGACGACCTCGATCAGTTCATCAGTCGTCCAATCCGGATTGATCGGATAATTGATTTGCATATTGTTCACCTCGACACTCATTGTATCAACAAAAAAAACTATTGCAAGTTACGCTATAAATCTCTATAGTTTTTTTGTTGCTTCTTTTTTAAATCAACATATAAATTAACGATATCATTCATCATATAAACAAACTGTTTCCAAGGGGGATTTACGATTGAAATTAAAAGGTGCTACTCAGCTCGAAACGCCACTATTTGACACGTTGCTTGAACATGTCGACTCAAATCCGATTGCGTTCCACATTCCTGGTCATAAAAGCGGGAAAGGGATGGATCCGGAGTTTCGTGACTTTATTGGCGAAAATGCCCTAAAAATTGATTTGATTAATATTGCCCCACTCGATGACCTCCATCATCCAAAAGCGGCAATCGCTGAAGCGGAACGCTTGGCGGCAGAGGCGTTCCGTGCTGACGAGACCTTTTTCTCCGTTCAAGGAACGTCGAGTGCCATCATGGCGATGATCATGGGCGTCGTCGGACCGAATGAGAAAATCATCGTTCCACGTAACGTGCATAAGTCGGTCATGTCCGCGCTCGTCTTGACAGGTGCGCACCCGGTCTTCATCCACCCAGAATTTGACGAGACGTACGGCATCGCCCATGGAATCACAGCGAGTGCCGTAGAACGTGCACTCGAGCTCCACCCGGACACAAAAGCCGTACTCGTCATCAACCCGACTTATTTCGGTGTTGCAGGTGATTTGGAGCGCATCGTCGATGTCGCCCATGCCCAAGACGTACCCGTACTTGTCGATGAGGCGCACGGTGTGCATCTGCCGTTCCACGATGAACTTCCACTCTCGGCGATGCAAGCCGGAGCGGATGTGGCGGCAACGAGCGTCCATAAACTTGGTGGTTCGATGACAGGTAGTTCTATTTTGAACGTACGCCGTGGCCTCGTCTCACCCGAACGGATTCACGCGATGCTCTCGATGATTACAACGACATCAACGTCATACTTGCTCCTTGCTTCTCTCGATGCAGCGCGTCGACAGCTTGCGACGAAAGGTCATATGATGAACGAACGAGCGCTCGACCTCGCACGTATGGCGCGTTCGGCAATCAATCAAATGCCGAACTTGTCTGTGTACGGACACGCGGAGCTTCATTCTGAATCGACTTACGCACTCGACGAGACAAAAGTGCTCGTATCGGTCCGCGAGCTCGGTGTGACCGGATTTGAAGTCGAGAAATACCTCCGAGAAAAACATCGGATTGAAGTGGAAATGTCGGATTTATTGAACGTGCTCTTCATCGTCACATCAGCAGACGATGAGTCGACGATTCAAGCATTGATTGAAGCGATGCGCGACGTCGTATCCGTCTATCAGACGTCTGGGAATGACTCGTTATCGATCATGCTCCCTGAGATTCCACCACTTGCGCTCAGCCCGCGTGATGCGTTTTATGAAGAGACGGAGACGATCCCTCTCGAAAACGCGGTCGGACGCATTTCAGCGGAATTCATCATGGTGTATCCGCCAGGAATTCCAATCATCATTCCAGGTGAATTGATCACAACGTCGACACTCGACTATATCATGGCCAACATCGAAGCCGGTCTCCCGGTTCAAGGTCTTGAAGATGAGTCTCTTCAGATGATTAAAGTCATCCAACAAACAAAAGCGATTCGTTAAACAAAAAATGAGCCGGTCATCGTGACCGGCTCATTTTTTATGTCATCTCAGAAAAGGTGGCTGTAGATGATCGAATTGCTTCCCCTATTGCCTATTATAAGAAAACGCTTACATTTTTTCAAGTATCAATTTCTTCTGATGTTTGTGTTTTTTCAACTAGACAGAGCCGTAAAAATTCGGCGACGTGCTCCGTATCATTCAAATTAATCCCAAGCATTGGATACAACTGGCGTGGCTCTTCTAATGCATGCAGATCAAGAAGGGCCGATTGACCGGTTTGCATACAAACGACTAACACCTTACCCATGAATTGGTGGGTATAGACGAAACCAAAATCATAGCGCGCAGCTTCCGTTTCAATCCCTGTAAATCGGACGCGACTCGTCTCAGATACGGTATATAATAATTCCTCATCAAATGCCATCAGGATTCCCTCCCTTCTCTCTTCACAAGTATTTTCCTTTATACTGTTCATATGAAACCTAGATGGGAGAGAAGAAGATATGAAAGTGGAATATGCCACCATGTCCAATCAAGAAGCACTCGCACAGTTAATGCACGAACTGTGGCCTGACGCACCGATTGAGGAATTGCGAATGGAAGTCAAACTCGGTCTCCTTTCAAAGAAGATGCATTATTTCATCGCATCCTCCGATACGAAAAACATCGGTTTTTGTCAGCTCAGTTTCAGACGGGATTACGTGCCAGGCGCTACGACGTCTCCTACCGCTTATGTGGAAGGACTTTATGTGCTTGAATCAGAGCGCCACAATGGTGTCGCCTCTCGCTTGATCGAAGCGGCGTCTACATTTGCGGTGAATCAAGGTTGCATCGAACTGGCTTCGGATACCGAACTTGAAAATGTGAACAGTCAACAGTTCCATGAGAAGATTGGATTTAAAGAAGTCGAACGTGTCGTTACCTACATGAAAAAGCTCTCTCACGAAACGTGAGAGAGCTTTTATGAGCATTCTTATTTAACGACGTGGATTGGCATGCCCATTGCGATTTCAGCAGCTTCCATTGCCATCTCACCGAGTGATGGGTGAGCGTGGATTGTAAGTGCGATATCTTCAGCAGTCATACCAGCCTCGATTGCGAGACCAAGCTCAGCGATCATATCTGATGCGCCAGTACCCGCGATTTGAGCACCGATCAAGAGACCGTCCTCTTTGCGTGTGATGAGCTTCATGAAGCCGTCTGGCTCGTCAAGTGCAAGTGCACGACCGTTCGCTGCGAATGGGAATTTCGAAACTGTGATTTCGAGTCCTTCTTCTTTTGCGAGTGGCTCTGTGTAACCAACAGTTGCGAGTTCAGGATCTGTGAAGACGACTGCAGGGATTGCAGAGTAGTCGAGGTAAGCTGGCTTACCTGCTGCTGCTTCTGCTGCGATTTTCGCTTCATAAGATGCTTTGTGTGCAAGTGGTGGTCCAGGAACGATATCACCAATTGCGTAGATGTTTTCGTTCGAAGTTTTGCACTGGTCATCGATTTCGATGATGCCACGGTCGCTGATTTTCACGTCCGCGTTCTCAAGACCGATGTCGCCTGTGTTTGGACGACGACCAACTGTGACGAGGACATAGTCCGCTTCAACAGATTGCTCTTCACCGTTCACTTCAAACTTAACAGTTACGCCGTCTTCCGTTTCTTCGACACCTTTAGCAAGTGCGTTCGTGTGGATTGTGACGTTCCCTTTTTGTTTGAGCTTCTTCTTAACGATTTGCGTCATTTGTGGTTCGAAACCAGACAAGATGTCGCTAGCGCCTTCTACAACGACAACTTCTGTATCGAAGTTAGCGTATGCAGTACCGAGCTCCATACCGATGTATCCACCGCCGATGACGACGAGTTTCTTCGGTACTTCAGGAAGTGCCAATGCGCCAGTTGAAGAAAGGACGCGTTTAGACCATTTGAACGATGGGATCTCGATTGGTGTAGAACCAGTCGCGACAATCGCTTTTTTGAATTTGTAAGGAGTTGAGCTGTCTTCAGTGATGACACGGACTGTGTCTTCAGAAGCGAAGAAAGCTTCACCTTGAACGATTTCAATCTTGTTTCCTTTAAGGAGACCTTTGACACCGCCAGTCAATTTGTTAACAACTGACTGTTTCCAGTCTTGAACTTTTGTGAAGTCCACTGACACGTTGTCAGACGAGATTCCCATTGAATCATGTCCTTTAGCGTGTTGGAAGTTGTGTCCTGCTGTGATCAAAGCTTTCGATGGGATACAACCGACGTTCAAGCAAACACCACCGAAGTTGCCTTTCTCAACGATTGTTACTTTCATTCCGAGCTGTGCGCCACGGATTGCGGCAACGTATCCACCAGGACCGGCACCGATGACAAGCAAATCAGTTTCTTGTGCGAATTCTCCTACTACCATGTTCTTATCCCTCCATCATTAGAAGTGCTGGGTCTTCGAGCAAGCGTTTCACCATGTTAAGAGCGTTTTGTGCAGTCGCACCGTCGATGAGGCGGTGGTCAAAGCTGAATGAAAGTGCAAGTACTGGCGCAGCAACGATTTCACCGTTCTTCACGACAGCTTTCTCAGCGATACGGCCGATACCGAGAATCGCAACTTCTGGGTGGTTGATGACAGGTGTGAACCATTGTCCACCAGCTGAACCGATGTTTGTGATTGTGATCGATCCGCCTTTCATGTCTTCCCCAGCGAGCTTGCCTTCACGAGCTTTACCTGCAAGTTCGTTAATGTTTGTAGCAAGTGCATAGATTGATTTACGGTCTGCATCTTTTACGACTGGTACAACGAGTCCGTTGTCCGTGTCAGCTGCAATCCCGATGTTGTAGTAGTTTTTGTAGACGATTTCTTCGTTCACGTCATCGATTGAAGCGTTGATTGTTGGGAATGCTTTCGCTGCAGCAGTCAATGCTTTCACGACGAATGGCAAGTACGTGAGTTTCACGCCTTGGTCAGCCGCGACTTGTTTGAAGTCTTTGCGGAGTGCGACGAGTTTTGTAACGTCGACTTCGTCCATGAGTGTAACGTGTGGTGCAGTGTGTTTCGAGTTAACCATAGCTTTCGAGATGGCTTTACGGATTCCACGGATTTTCTCACGTGTTTCAAGTTCTGGAGTCGCTGACTCGTAAGGCTTGATTTCCGTTTTCGCAGCGGCTGCTGGTGCTACAGAATCTGTTTTCTCTGTTGTAGCTTCTGCAGACGGTGCTTCGCCGTTCGCGAATGCATCGATGTCTTCTTTTAAGACGCGACCGTTGTCGCCAGAACCGTTCACTTCACGGATGTCGACACCTTTTTCACGTGCATATTTACGGACAGATGGCATTGCGATGACACGCTCAGATTTGTGAAGTTGAACGTCGCGTGGCGCGTCTTCTTTCACATCTTCTTTCACGTCTTCCGTTTTCTCTTCTGCTTTCGGTTGTTCAGGTGTTTCTTCTTCTTCACCTGCTGGTGCGTCGCCTTCGATGTCAAATGTAATGAGGACGTCGCCGACTACGGCAACTGTACCTTCAGAAACTTTAACCTCTTTGACTGTACCGTCTACTGGTGCTGGGATTTCAACGACTGCTTTGTCGTTTTGTACTTCTAAAAGAACATCGTCCTCTTTGACCGTATCCCCTGCTTTTACGAACCACTTGACGATTTCACCTTCGTGAATACCTTCACCGATATCTGGTAATTTAAATTCAAATACTGCCACTGGTTTTTCCTCCCATCAATTCATCATGTAAACACGACAAGGGAGAACACTCTCCCTCATCGTTTATTCGACACGATCTTAGAAGTTCACAACTTCCTTAACTTTTGCAACGACATCTTTATGGTCTGGTAACCACATGTCTTCACCTTGTGCGAATGCGAAGACTGTGTCTGGTGCAGTTACTCGAAGAACTGGTGCTTCGAGGTGAAGAATTGCGCGTTCTTGAATTTCAGTTACAACGTTCGCTGCGATACCTGCTTGACGTTGTGCTTCTTGAACGACGATCGCACGACCTGTTTTCTTAACAGATTCTACGATTGTGTCGATATCAAGCGGGCTCACTGTCATGAGGTCGATGACTTCAACGTTGATGTTTTCTTTTTCAAGCTCTTCCGCTGCTTTAAGTGAAGTGTGCACCATCGCACCGTAAGTGATGATTGAAACGTCTGTACCTTCACGTTTCACATCTGCTTTACCGAGTTCGATTGTGTAATCACCTTCAGGTACTTCGCCACGGAATGAACGATACAATTTCATGTGCTCGAGGAACACAACTGGGTCGTTGTCACGGATTGACGCGATCAACAAACCTTTTGCATCGTACGGAGTTGATGGAATAACAACTTTAAGACCAGGTGTCTGAGCCATCAAACCTTCAAGGCTATCCGCGTGAAGTTCAGGTGTCTTAACTCCACCACCAAATGGTGAACGGATTGTGATTGGTTGGCTGTAAGCGCCGCCTGAACGGTAACGCATACGTGCCATTTGAGCTGCGATTGAGTCGAATACTTCGAATACGAATCCGAAGAATTGAACTTCCATGATCGGACGGAATCCAGTAAGACCTAGACCGATTGCAAGACCACCAATCCCTGATTCAGCGAGTGGCGTGTCGAAGACACGGTCTTCGCCGAGCTCGTCTTGGAGACCTTCCGTTGCACGGAATACCCCACCGTTTTTACCAACGTCTTCTCCGAAGAGAAGTACTTTCTCGTCGCGTTTCATTTCAACGCGCATCGCATCAGTAATCGCTTGGATCATTGTCATTTGAGCCATAACTTACTTCGACTCCTTTGCAGTATATTCTTCAAGCTGTTCTTTCAAGTTTGAAGGAAGTTCTTCGAACATGTTGTTGATGAAGTCCGAAACTTTTTGTTTTGGTTCTTTGTCCGCTTGGCTGATTGCATCTTTCACGTCAGCTTTCGCTTGCTCGATCACTTCGTTCTCCATGTCTTCGTTCCAGAGTTTCTTGTTCTCAAGGAAGAGACGGAAACGTACGAGTGGATCTTTTTCTTGGTACTCTGTATCGAGTTCTTTTGTACGGTAACGTGTTGGGTCATCCCCAGCGAGCGTGTGTGGTCCGTAACGGTAAGTGAGTGACTCGATAAGTGTAGGTGTTCCTTCAAGTGCATCTACGCGAGCTTGTTGTGTCGCTGCAAGCACTGCAAGAACGTCCATTCCGTCTACTTGAATTCCGTTGATTCCAGCTGCAACAGCTTTTTGCGCGATCGTTTTAGCTGCTGTTTGCTTTTCAACTGGTGTTGAAATAGCGAAGCGGTTGTTTTGAACGACGAAGATTGCTGGTGATTTGAATGCACCTGCAAAGTTCAATCCTTCGTAGAAGTCACCTTGTGATGAGCCACCGTCACCTGTGTAAGTAATAGCGACATTTTTGTTGCCATTGCGTTTGAGGCCCATAGCCACACCCGCAGTTTGAATGATTTGTGCACCGATGATGATTTGCGGCATCAATACGTTGACACCTTCAGGGATGCGGTTTCCTGCCACGTGTCCACGTGAGAACAAGAACGCTTGATAAAGCGGAAGTCCGTGGAATACGAGTTGTGGAATATCACGGTATCCTGGAAGAATCCAGTCCTCTTTGTCGAGCGCGTATTGCGTCCCGATCATCGTCGCTTCTTGACCTGCCACTGGCGCGTAGAATCCTAGGCGTCCTTGACGGTTAAGTGAGATGGCGCGTTGGTCCCAGATTCGAGTATAGACCATGCGGCGCATGAGTTCCTGAAGTTGCTCGTCCGTTAGGTCAGGCATTGCGTCTTGGTTGACGACCTCACCCTTCTCGTCGAGAATACGGAACGTTTGGAAGTTTTCTTCCACGTTTTGAAGTACCTGAACGTTGTTCATTCGTTTCACCTCATCCTTTCAACTATGAGACAATTGTCTTTTTTGTGATCAAACACTATCTCAAATCTTACGTGTATCTGTCCAAAAAAGCAATCTGTATTAACGTAATTCAGGAAAGTTATGCTCTCCTGCCGTTTCCTAGTTAGTATAAAACGGGTTGTTATAATAACGCAAAAAATATGCTTACTGAAATAAAACGCTTACATTCAAGGCATATGACATTCATTTTGTCTCTGTATCATTTTCGTTTCACCTTCTGTACCATCCACATTCCTTCCTGTTTAAATATGATATAATCAATCATATACGTTTTACAGAAAGGAAGTTGCATATGTTAACGATGAAAGACGTGATTCGCGAAGGAGACGAGCGACTCCGCGCGCGCTCAACCGAAGTACCGATTCCGCCAACTACAGAAGATTTGGCGTTACTCGACGAGATGGAGACGTTCCTCGTCAATAGTCAAGACCCAGAGATGAGCGAAAAATACGAGTTACGAGGTGGAGTTGGCATTGCCGCGCCACAACTCGGTGTGAACCGTCGTTTCTTCACAGTCTTGCTACAAGAAGAGGAAGAAACGTTTAAGCTTTCCATCTTCAACCCTAAAATCACAAGCCATTCCGTTGAACAAACGTTTTTAAATGGTGGGGAAGGCTGCTTGTCGGTCGACCGCGTGGTCAAAGGAAACGTACCTCGTTTTCGTCGAATTACATTAGAAGGGTTCGATCGAGACGGACAGCCAATCAAGATGCGTCTCCGCGGAATGCGTGCCATCGTGT
The DNA here is from genome assembly GCF_018617435.1 of Exiguobacterium sp. s34. Classification (NCBI taxonomy): domain Bacteria; kingdom Bacillati; phylum Bacillota; class Bacilli; order Caryophanales; genus Exiguobacterium; species Exiguobacterium sp. s34. The sequence goes on from NZ_JACSKE010000002.1 coordinate 283,900, forward strand.
GTCAACATGAGCTCGATCATTTGGACGGCATTTTATTTTATGACCGCATCAATACATCGAACCCGTTAGACACTTACGGCGAACCGATTTAACATGTTTAGCTCGAGAAAAAGGGCACTGTTGTTACTATTCCCATTTTTATTTCTTTTAATCGGCGGATGTGTGCGCATCAATTACGATGCGACCGTTCACTACGATCAATCTGTTTCACTCGAAACCACATACGCTTTCCGTGACCATCCGGTGATGAAGTTGCTCAATCTAAGGCTCGACTGGGATACGTGGAAAGAACAGGCAGAAGACAACGGGTACGAAACCGAAGATTATTCGAGTGCCGATGACTATGAAGGCATGGTCTTGAAAAAGACGTTTCGCAATGTGGATGAGTTGCAAGGAATTAAAGAAGAGTGGAAAACGGGACCAGCCGGTATTTTAGTCCCACCAGACATTCAGTTCGATATCGAACAGCGAGACGGCATCTGGTTCGACTCCTATACGATGCAGACGAACCTCGACCTCAGACTAGACCAGGTTGACTTACCGGGTGTCGAACTGTCGGGTTCACCAAAGAAATTAGCTGAACGATATATCCGGCAAGCCGATATCCGCTTTAATTTGACCGTTCCGACCGGCGTGTTCGTGGAAGACGGGACCGGTCTCGACCTTCGCTCCATGAAACATGTCGAATGGCAAGTGTACGGCGGTCGCCAAAATAATTTGAAACTCGTCGCCCACGTCCCGAATATTAAAGCATGGGTGATCACCATCGTCGTGTTCGTGGCAGCGATCATTTTAGGGTATTTCATTTGGCGTAAGTATAGACGGAACGTCGGTAACCCTAGGGAAACATCGATTCGCTCACGACTGTTAGGATTATTGATTGTCTCGCTCTCGCTCGTACTGATTGTCGGTACATTCCGACAAGAATTGGCGAATGAGCGGCAATCCGAGGCGATTCGCCAAGCGTCACAAACGAACGAATTCATTCCGACGTTCGCGGTACACGGTTTGCTTGGGACCGACCGAACCTTCTTGCGCTTCTCACAAGCGATGGAACAGAGCGGTCAAGCGACTGACGGTGCCCTTTGTACGGTGACTGTGAAGGGAAAAACTGACTGTGAAATTTATGACTATAGCTCGAATCGCCCAATCGTTCGAATCGAGTTCGAGGATGCAGAGGCTTCATTGAACAATCAAACGAAATGGTTGAATTCAGCTATCGAGACGTACAAGAAATCGAGAAATCGTTCATTCGACCGCATGTATATTCTCGGTCACAGTATGGGTGGTGTTGCCGCTGCCAACTATATCCTGAACCAGGAGACATATATCATCGATAAATTCGTCACGTTCGACAGTCCATTTGGTGGCACTCGGCTCGCAAACTTCGGGCTGTCCGCCAGTAATTTTGGAATCAATACCGGGAGCCCTGCCATTCGGGACTTGTCCCCGAATTCGGACGGCTTACAGGCGTTCCAATCAAAACTTGAGACGTGGCCACGTTCCGTACAAGTGCTCTCCTTCTCCGGACGAGGCGGTGAGTTCAATCTAATTGAGCCATCTAGTTCTCTGATACTCGAAGAATATACGAATAACATTCAGACAGAGACCGTCCCGTACGATCACTTCTCGCTTCACCGTAAAAGCGATGTCTTGAAAGAGACCGGGAAGTTTTTGTACGAATATACGAACGAGTTTAATCCAATCGAAACGAATTGACGCCAAAACAGCTATCCTCATGTTGAGGATAGCTGTTTGTTTAATACGTCATCGTCCACGTTACTTTTTGAAGCCAGTACATCACGTACTTGCCGAGTGGTAGATCGGTTTGAATCTCATCATATGCGACCGTGTACGTTCCGTCCTCATTGTTCCATAAGCGATTAAAATAATCATCAACTTCATTAAAGAAAGCTGTATCGACTTCACCTTTCACTTCGACGTCTGCTTCAAGGTTGTAATCGTTCATATTCCGAGTCGTATAGTTCCCTGACCCTAACACGACCGTCTTCTCGTCTCCGTCCACATATAAGATTTTCGGATGATATTGTTCCTTGCCGACGTCATACCATCGAATCTCGATTTGTTCAGGATTGACGGTATTCAGTTCTGCCGTCACCGGTAAATTCGGCAAGCCCGATTTCGAGCGACCGAACGCGTTCGTGTTTGGATCGAGAATCAGATTCACGGTCACGCCTCGACCTGCGGCATCCTCGATCGCTTGGATAATGTTTCGGTCAGCCAAATAGAACATCCCGATCCAAATCGTATCGCCGTCCTCCGCTCCATTCATCGCATCGAGCACTGATTCTTGAATCTTCCCTTCCGTGACGTAACGAATTTCCATCGGTGCCTCAGTCGGTGCACGCTCGATGCTAGATAGTGCCTCGTCGTCCGGGAAGCGTCGGGCATCCCCTTTCGAGAACGTTGCGACCGCTTGCTCGCCTTCTACAACCTCTTTTAAAATCGGTCCTTTTAAATGGACCCCGACGTTCGAATGATATCCACTAGCATCATGTGGATTCGCCGATAACACGAACCCCTCATTTTCTGTCACCATCACCTTCCGATGGTTCGCTTTAATGTTTAATAGTCTCAAATAGGCACGAACGGTGATGTCTGGTGCCGACGAGGCCATCGGGTTTGGCAACCATCCATCCTGACTATCGCCGAACCATTGGATCGCCATCCGATAAAATGTGGAATATAAAATGTTTGGGTCACGCAGCGCGTCGAGGTTCGTGTACACGACTTCTACCCCCGCCTCCTCAAGCACATCGAAATGGTCGGAAACGTGTCCGTTATACGTTGTATTGATATCGTCTGTAATAAAGACGACCTTCAAGTCTGGGTAACGCTCCATTTGTTCAAGCAACGCCGAGGACAATCGTGATGTAATATCCGGATATTGCCGATCTTCGTTGGAATAAGGGTTAAATAAGAAAAAGTCCATAACGATATATTCTTCGGCTTCCCGAATCGCCCGCTCGACTTCGTTAAAAATTTCTTGCTCGACAATCTCCGTATCCTCCCCTTGGTATGTCAAATCATGAAGAAAATCAATCTGATCATCCGAAATGAGATAAGGTTCTGATTGTCGTGATACGCCATCCGGTAACGGTTTGACCTGGTGATACACGAGTGTGATGAGGAAAACGACAGCAATGATGGCCGCAATCCACTTAAACCACCCTATTTTTCCTTTCCCCTTAGCCATAAACTCTCCTCCTTTACAGTTCAAAAAACGAGCTGTAGTCACCTACAGCCCGTTAGATCATACTTCCATAATAATCGGCAGGACCATCGGGTGTCTCCGCGTCTTTTGTGCCAAATACGGTGTGAGCGTATCGGATACGAGTTGCTTCATCTCCGACCACTTCATCTGTTTATTTGACAACCCTTGTTCGACGGTTTTCTTCAATAGACGTTCGCCGTCACGAATCAAGCTACCTGATTCACGCATATAGACGAAACCACGTGAGATGATATCTGGTCCTGAAACGAGTTTGCGTGTCTTGCCATCGATACTGATGACGACGACGACGAGTCCATCTTCAGAAAGGATACGACGATCCCTTAGTACAATATTCCCGATATCGCCAATTCCATTCCCATCAATGTAGACGGCGTTCGCAGAAATTTTACCAGTGACAGCAGCCGACTCAGAGTCGACGGCAAGCACTTCCCCGTTATCCATGACGAAGCTATTTTCTTTTGGAATGCCGACCGATTCAGCGAGTTCAGCATGTTTCTTCAACATACGATACTCTCCGTGGATCGGCATAAAGAATTTCGGATTGAGAAGGCGAATCATCAACAATTGCTCTTGTTGCGAACCGTGTCCTGACGTGTGAATGTTCGTCAACTTCCCGTAAACGACGTCAGCCCCCGCTTTATACAATTGGTCAATCGTCTTCCCGACCGAGATAGCGTTCCCCGGAATCGGAGAAGATGAGAAGATGACCGTATCTCCAGGAATGATCGACACTTGACGGTGTGTCCCGTTGGCGATTCGACTAAGCGCTGCCATCGGTTCACCTTGTGAGCCGGTACAAAGAATGGCGATCTCATTCGGGTCATAGTGACGCATTTGATTCGCTTCAATGATCATCCCTTTTGGAACGTTGATGAATCCGAGTTCTTGCCCAATCGTCATGACCTTCTCCATCGAACGACCAAAGATCATGAGATGACGTCCTGTTTCGGCACACGCATCGACGACTTGTTGTAATCGATAAATGTTTGAAGCGAACGTTGCGAAAATGATTCGACCATCCGCTTTACGGAACGTCTCGCTAATCGTTCCGCCGACGACGCTCTCACTCATCGTGAAGCCTTCGACTTCCGCATTTGTCGAGTCAGACAAGAGACAGAGCACACCTTCTTTTCCAATCTCCGCCATCTTCGCGAGGTCAGCCGGTTCACCGACTGGAGTGAAGTCGAACTTGAAGTCACCTGTATGGACGATGTTCCCTTGTGGTGTTTTCACGACGACACCGAGTGAGTTCGGAATCGAGTGTGTCGTCCGGAAGAAGGAAATACTCGTCTTCCGGAACTTGATGAGTGAATCCTCATCAATTTCATGGAGTTCCGCCTCACGCAACAATCCATGTTCCTCGAGTTTTACTTTAATCAAACCGAGCGCAAGTTTCGTAGCGTAAATCGGTAACTGGACTTGCTTGAGTAAGAATGGAATCCCCCCGATATGGTCTTCGTGACCGTGCGTGATGAATACCCCTTTTACTTTGTCCTTGTTTTTAATCAAATACGAGTAATCTGGAATCACATAGTCAATCCCAAGCAAGTCATCCTCTGGGAACATGATTCCCGCATCGATGACGATGATTTCATCTTGGAATTGAACAACGTATGTGTTCTTCCCGATTTCTCCTAGTCCGCCTAATGCGAACACGGCTGTTTGGTGGTTCTTAACAAACTTCATTTAATCTCTCCTTACTTCAATTATTAATACATCTATGTGAAACATAAGTGATTCTCGAATATGTCCGTAAGATTCTTTTTTCATTATAGCTCATATCATGGCAATATTTCACTAACGATGTGATATTCGTGGTAGTTTCCCTATTTCGTGTTATCCTTTTAGTAGGTTTGAAAAACATATTTTTTAGACAAAGAGAAAGAATGGTGAATCACATGGAAGATCAAAAAGTTGTTTTTTTCGACATTGACGGCACGCTCTTACATGAAGGCAGCTATATTCCACCTTCGACGATTTCAGCAATTCGAGCGCTGCGCGAAAACGGTGTCGAGACGTTTATCGCAACGGGGCGAGGACCGGCGATGTTATCGGACATCCCAGCGCGCGTTGGAATCGATAGCTTCGTTTGTTACAACGGCCAAATCGTCGTGCATCAAGGTGAGATCGTGTATCGCAACACGCTATCTAAAGATGCGCTCGGTCGTTTGACGACTCACGCCACTTCGAACGACCATACTCTCGTCTATCTCGGACAAGACCGTGGAGGTGCTTCTAAACCGGATGACGCCATCGTCAAACAATCGCTTGGAGAGCTCGATATGCCGATCCCTCGTTATGAACCAAACTTCCACGCGGAAGAAGACGTGTATCAGACGCTCCTTTACTGCACACCTGAAGACGAGCATCACTATCTCGATGCCTATCATGAGTTTGACTTCATCCGCTGGCATCCGCATGCGATGGACGTCATTAACAAAGGCGCCAGCAAAGCTGACGGCATTCGTCACTTTATCGAAGCGAACGGCTATCGTCTCGAGAATACGTATGCGTTCGGAGACGCGTTGAACGACTTGGCTATGCTCCAGTATGTAGGTACAGGCATTGCCATGGGAAATGCACGTTCTGAAGCGAAGGACGTTGCGGACTTCGTCACGAAATCAATCCTTGAAGATGGAATCGAATACGGATTGAAAGCGATGAAGTTAATCTAAAAAAAGACCTGCTTGAGTCAAACCGCCGAGTTGGATCAATCGATTCAACGATCACGGTATCGCTCAAGAGGTCTTTTTGTTTTTACTTCGAGCGTAACGTTCGCTCGAGCCGGTCTAGATCGGTATCTTTCCCGATGATAATTAAAATATCTTCCGATAAGATCATCTCATCTGCCTGCGGAGAAATGAGGACATCATCATCACGACGAATCGCGACAATGTTGACTCCGTACTTCGCCCGTAAGTCCAAATCGATGAGTGATTTATTCGATAGCTTGTCTGATGCTTTGATTTCGACAATCGAATGCTCATTTGATAACTCTAGATAATCCAAAATGCTCTGGCTCATCAATCCGTTTGCGATTCGAACACCCATATCACGTTCCGGGTGGACGATGTTATCCGCACCGATGCGACGGAGAACTTTTTCATGGTAATCGTTCGTCGCTTTGACGGTGATGATTTGGACGCCAAGTTCCTTTAAAATCAACGTCGTTAAAATCGAAGCTTGAATGTTTTCACCGATGGCGACGATGACGTGTTCAAAGTTACGAATCCCCAAACTCTTCAACACATTTTCATCTGTCGTATCCGCGATAACCGCATGAGTTGCCAGCCCCATAAACTCATTGACGCGTTCTTCGTCTGAATCGATGGCGAGGACGTCATATCCGTTTGAAGACAATTCACGGACGATCGACCCACCAAACCGTCCTAATCCAATGACTGCAAATTCACCTGTCATGATGCTACATCCCTTTCCTACACCTGTTCTCTTCTTGATTCTTCGTTCAGTGTAACTGATTCCCTTTCAAAACTCTACATAAAAAACAAAGACGGGATCTCCTTATATGAAGGAAACCCCATCTTTCAAATCACGCTTTTCCGCTCGAACGTTTCCCGCGCACATAATCGTTGTCAAACAGGAACAAACGGAGTAACAAATAGAGGGCCGGAACGAGAAGGAGCAATCCTAAGATGAACACGATGACGAGTGCCACCGCCATCGACTCGTTGACGACGCTTCCGTTGATATCGATGTACGGATACAAGATATACGGTAAGTGTGAATATCCGTAGCCGAACCACGCCATAAAGAATTGTCCCATGACCATCAAGAAGGCAATCCCATAGTTTCGCTTCATATAGACGAATGAGACGGCAATCACGAAGAAAAGGAAGCTCATCGCGAACCACCACCAGTTCCCTCCGAGAATGCTCTCATAATGCCAAGCTGCCTGCGACTTCAAACCGAAGAAGACGAGACCTGAAGCGATGATCGTCGGAACGCTCCAGAAGAGCGCCCATTTTCTGACGAGTTCGATCGCACCTTGATCGCGCGCCTTGTCCGCATAGAACAAGAGGAACATTGCGCTAATATACAACACTGAGACAATCGCTAAAATAACGACCGTCCACGAGTAAAAGTTCGTGAACAATTTCGCCCCATCGAAGAAGACGCCATTCTCGGTTTCAGTGATGAACCCACCTTGGCTGACCGTCAATACTGTCGACATCGAAGCCGGGATGAGTAATCCCGTGGCCCCGTATAGAAACATATATAGCGTACTTTCTTTCGACCCGTAGTTGGCGAACGCGTAAAAACTACCGCGAATCGCAAGTAAGATCAACACGACTGACGCTGGAACGAGTAGAGCCGTTCCATAATAGTAGGCCGTATCCGGAAAGAATCCGACAATCCCGACGAAGAAGAAGACGAAAAACACGTTCGTCACTTCCCACGTCGGTGACAAATACCGTTTGACGAGACGGTTCACTAAGTGGTCCCGTTTCGTATAACGGCTATAGAATGCGAAGAAGCCAGCACCGAAGTCAATCGATGCGACGATGAGGTAGCCGTACAAGAACGTCCATAAGACGGCAATCCCTAACTCTTGAATTTGCATGTCATACCCTCCGATCACACATCATCCGCAAACATCGCTTCACCACGATGTTCGGATTGTTTTAGTTCTTTCCCTACTGGGTTCTCTTTGAACAGACGTGATAGTACGACTACCGTGACTGTTCCGAGTACCGCGTAGAGGATCGCGAAAGCGACAAGCATCCAACCGACATTCGCCGACGTCGTAGCTGCTTCACTCGTACGCATCAATTCATAAAGCGCCCACGGTTGGCGACCAAATTCAGCGAAGAACCAACCGAATTCGATGGCTGCCATAGCAAGCGGTCCACCGGCTGCAATCGCAAAGAGCATCGGTTTACTGAACTGGTTCAAACGTTTAATATAACGCCCTAATACGAATAGGAAGGAGATGAGTGCGAGAAGCATCCCAATCCCGACCATCGCATCAAACAAGTAGTGAACAAAGAGCGGTGGTTGGTCTTCTTTAGCAAATTCATCGAGACCCGTCACTTCATAGTTCGGGACACCACCGGCGAGAATGGAGAGCGCGTAAGGAATTTTCAATGCGCCTCGGACTTCATATCCGCCTTCTCCGTCATCTTCTAACCAACCACCGAGAATCAATTCTGCCTCGGAGGAGGTTTCAAAATGCCATTCTGCTGCTGCTAATTTATCTGGTTGATACTGAGCCAAATATTTACCTGAGAAATCTCCGACGAGTGCTGTCGCGATCGCAAAAATCAAAGCAACTGTCATCGTCAAACGAAGACCTTTTTTGTGATACTCAATCGACATCTTGTCAAGTTGATTACGACGCTGACGCAACAATTGTACGGCTGCGATCGCAGCTAAGATGAACGCAGATGTTAAAATCGCAGATGTCAGTACGTGTGCCATCTTCGTCGGCATAGCCGGACTGAACATCGCCTCAAGCGGACTGACGTTCGCCAAACGACCGTCTACGATATCGAACCCTACAGGTTGGTTCATAAAGCTGTTTACTGTTGTGATGAAGAACCCAGAGAACAATGCACCGACCGCGACTGGAATCCCGACCAGCATATGGTGCCATGGATTTTTAAAACGATCCCACGTGTACAAGTAAATCCCGAGGAAGATCGCTTCAAAGAAGAACGCGAACGTCTCCATGAATAGCGGGAGTGCAATTGTTTGACCCGCAACGCGCATCAAGTTCGGCCATAATAATGAAAGTTGTAGACCGATTGCCGTACCCGTTACAACCCCGACCGCAACCGTCACGACATAACCGCGTGACCACCGGCGAGCCATAAGGGTATATTTCGGGTCTTTTTTACGAATCCCTAAAAATTCTGCCAATAAGATTAAAAGTGGAACCCCGACGCCGAGTGTGGCAAAAATCACATGAAAACCTAACGTGAGTGCCGTCAATGCTCGACTCATCAGGACAGGATCTTGAAACATCTATTGATTACCTCCTATCTCTCTCTATCGCTTCGAACCCATGTATGAAACGACAATCACAGATGAATACCCTTCGATACTTACATCATAATGATTTTATATTGCGCTGTAATGTCTCAATGCTCGAGTTCGCAAAATGTTCACATTTGAGCAATCGCCACAAAATCGTCGCTTTACATGCATCTTTCTTTCCCCTTTTCTCCCTCGTTCACTCTTTTTCGGGCACACTAAAAGCGGTCGCAACTGCGACCGCTCACGTCATTGAATCATGACTGTACGGAAATAATGGTCGAACAATTCGATGGCCACTTCAATCGCCCGTTCATCCGGGTTGAGTGTTGATTGATGGAGACCTGATCCCATATCGTTCACACCGAGCCAAACCATGAACCCCGGAACTTGCTTCAGCATATAACCGAAGTCTTCACCTGTCATGGCAGGGACACACGTCTTATACGAATATCCCACTTCTTCGACCGCTTCTTCGAATTGATAGAGGTAGCGCTCATCATTGACGACCTCATGATAGCGATTGCCGAATTCCAGGTCGATTTGAACGTTATATGTCATTTCGACACCGGCGATGATTTGACGAATCCGACTCTCGAGTACGACCATCTCCTTGTCAGACAGCGCGCGGACCGTCCCATCTAATTTGGCCGTATCGGCGATGATATTTTCTTTTGTTCCAGCCGCGACTTTCCCGATACTGACGACTGCACTGCCCATCGGATCAATGTTCCGTGACACGATTGTTTGCAGTTGCATGATGAGGGCGGCTTGGACGATGACGGCATCGATTCCTGCGTGTGGGAAGGCACCGTGCCCTCCTTTTCCATGAATCGTAATATGCAGTTCGCGTGCACTCGCGAATAATACGCCTGGTCTAGAGGCCACCATCCCAACCGGATATTCCGGTGCGACGTGTAATCCGAATAAGGCGTCCGGACGAAAGTGATAGAACAATTCAGATTTCGCCATCGGTTCTGCCCCGCCCGGCCCTTCTTCAGCAGGTTGAAAGAAGACGACAAGATGGTGATTGAACGGGACTTCGACCGCCCGCTTAATCAATCCGAGCGCAATGGACATATGAACGTCATGACCACATGCATGCATCATCCCTTCATGAATCGATGCAAATTCTAAACCCGTCTCCTCGGTAATCGGCAGCCCATCCATGTCGGCGCGATACCCAATCGTTTTCTCACCGACAAGACCGTCTACGCGGACGAAGAGACCCGTCCGCCAATGGGTGATATGAACACGTGGCGAATCAAGCGAACGGATCAATTGCTCGAGTGTCGCTTGTGTTTTGAATTCCTCATATCCTGCTTCTGGAATTAAATGCAGTTGTCTTCTTGCTTCGATTGCCCAATTCATCATTCAGTCTCCTTCGTAACTTCTTCAACAATGTCCCAAAATGCTTGAACTTGTGCCAATTCTAACATCGATTCTGTCGACAGCATCCAAGTGTCCCGAACGAGCGGCACGCCGCCTGACGAGGTTAACGGAATCTTATTCATCTCATTGACATCTTTGATGGTGGACTCCGGTAAAATCGCAAAGCCGATTCCGTGCAATGCCATCTGTTTGCATGTCTCAATCTGGTCGACGACGAGAGTAGTGAGCGGCGGGCTTGAAAAGCGCTCCTGCCACCATTCTAATATTTCCTGGTAATATGTCGAGTCACTCTTAAATTGAATGAACGAGCGCTCGTTATTTTTGAGTTGGGCGAGGTCTGTCATTTTCAAATCGACCAAGTGCAGGGAGTCAGAGAACAGCTTCATACGCTCCCCGCGCCAATCCGGATTCCCCCGAATGATACCGATATGAAAATTCTCTTCGAGCATGTAACGCATCATCTCACTCGACCATCCAGTGACCAATTTGACTCGGACGGACGGATAACGCTCCACGAACGTCTTTAACACTTTCGGGAGCCAGTACTGCCCCATGATGGAAGCGACCGCAATTTTTAACGTCCCATATACTTCCCCTGGATTCGCGGTCAACTCGCTTCGTAGTTCTTGTTCCTCACTGTACATTTTTTTAGCGAACTCGATGATTTTTTCCCCATCTGGCGTCAAGGCAAGACCACGAGTCGAACGGACAAAGATCTTTTTCCCCCATTGATGTTCGATGGTCACGAGCCGTTGACTAAGCGCCGGCTGGGAAACGAATAATCGTTCCGCCGCTTTACGCATATTCAATTCTTCTGCAAGGATAATCAACACTTCTACTTCCGATACTTGCATGACGTCACCTGTTTCTCTATCGTTTGAAAGATTGTATACTGAATAAGTATTTGTTTCAATGTATCATATCATGTTTATCAATCAATTTGAGTGTTAGGAGGAAATCTGATGCAACGCCATCATTTCGCCTTTATCGTCGCCACCGTCGCGACGCTCGGCAGCCTATATTTTTCTGAAGTCATGCTCTTCTTACCATGTAAACTATGTTGGTTTCAACGCATCTTTATGTATCCACTTGCCATCTACTACTTGACGATCATGCTGACCGTCCGTGACGTGAATCGATTATTCGTCGGCATCATGGCCGGTGCCGGATGGTGTATCAGTCTCTATCACGTCATTCTAGAGCGAATTCCGAACGGAGATGCCTTCTGCACGAATGACTGCCTCATTCGCTGGGTGAACTACTTCGGCTTCGTCACGATTCCGCTACTCAGCTTCATCGCATTCACATGTATTTTGATGATTCAATTCGTCCCATTCAAAAAGGCGTGAGACGCAAAAAAGGAGAAGCCGTCATCATGACAGCCTCTCCTTTTTTTATTGCCACCACTCGTCGTATAGAGAAGCAGGCATATGATGTTTGTGACGTGAACGTTTGAAAATCGTCTCGATTCGCTCTGCAATCACTGGGTCGACAGACTTACCTTCTAAATAGTCATCGAGCTGATCATACGTCATACCGAGTGCCACTTCGTCAGGAAGTCCCGGGCGACCATCTTCAAGGTCTGCTGTCGGGACTTTATAAATGACACGCTCATGTGCTTCTAGTTCATGAAGCAAAGCCTTCCCTTGACGTTTGTTTAGACCAGTCAACGGCGTGAGGTCACATGCCCCATCCCCATGCTTCGTGTAAAACCCTGTCACATATTCGGCTGCATGATCCGTACCGACAACGAGGGCGCCGAACGTCGCTGCGATATCATACTGTGCTTTCATTCGCTCACGTGCCTTCGTGTTCCCTTTATGGAAGTCACTCAATTCCAACCCTGTCGCTTGGCGGAACGCTTCTACCGATGCATCGACGGCAGGTTTGATATTGACCGTGAGCGACTTGTCCGGGCGAATGAACTCAAGGGCGAGTTGCGCATCGTCTTCGTCATGTTGTTCACCATACGGTAACCTTACCGCGTAAAACGTATAGTCTAAAGCTTCTTCTGCGCGAAGTTCTTCCATGGCGAGCTGACATAGTTTCCCTGCCAAACTTGAGTCTTGACCTCCCGAAATTCCGAGTACAAGACCTTTAGCGCCCGCACGTTTCACATACGCTTTTAAGAAATCGATTCGTTGACGAATCTCTGCTTTCGGATCGATGGTCGGCTTGACATGTGTTGATTCGATAATATGTTGTTGCATGAATGACCCTCCCATAATTCTCTCATTTCGTTTTATTGTCTGATAATTCACAAACCCCGTCAACTAGCGACACAAAAAAGAAAGACGGAAACATTCGTTTCCGTCTCGCGATTATTGAATTTGGAATGACGTGACGTCCCCACCGATTGGCGTCAATTCGAGGAATAGTTTTTGTCCTTCAGCTGGCGCTTCATCGAGCAACACACCAAACGTGAAGCTCCCCCCCGTCACTTCGGCAGCACCTTGTGCGTACAGGTTATGGCCGTCTGACACAGACCACTCAAACTCCACTTCTTCCGTGAAGCCACTGACTTGAATCATCGTACCATTCACATCGATCTTAACATCGCGGAACGCACCATCTGTTTGCGGTTCAGATGAAGGTGTTTCTTCCGGCGTTTCTGTAGTGTCCTCTTCTGGCTCTTCTACAGCTCGTTCAACAGTGAAAGAGGTCTCATCCGTCACAGCAATCTCTGGTGCCCCGTCGACTTGACCGAGCCCAATCACTTCGACCGAATATTCACCAGCCTCTAGTTCTAACGGGAATACTTCATCAAATACCTTTTGTTCATCCGCTTCCCATGTCTCTTCGATAATCGATTCTGTGAACATATACTCGCTACCATAATCAAACACAGTTTCGTCACCTTGTTTAACAATCAATTGAAAGCGTTGTGACGAGTTAAACGTCACGTTCGCTGCTTCTTCATTCGGGTTCGCCATTTTGACAGTTGCTGATAATGTATTAGCTGACGCATCATATGCGACTTCGGTGTCAAGTGTTAATGGAGCTGGTGGTTCGGACGAATCACTATTCACTTGACTCGGTTTCGCCTCTTCTTTTCCACATCCTGCTACGACTAGTATGATTGCCGTCACAACGGCGAGTAACCAAGTTTTTTTCATGGATCCCACTCTCCTCAACAAAATAAAAAACGTCTATAGCACTAGTGTATACAAAGTGCAGACGTTTGTAATGATTTTCCTTATATTATTTACCTTTTTTACGAAACTTTAGCTTGTTCCATGTACTGTTGCCAACCGGTCATGAACAACGAATCAGCGATATCGAGATCAGACCGGACTTGCGCCGAAATGGAGAACGTCTCACTATGCATCGATTCGAACGTGACGACCATCGTTTCTCCTACCACTTCTTTATAAGCTACAAGTTCAGGCGTTTCTGCAAACAACATCATAAGTATGGCTCCTTTGTTCATCTGTGATAAACCTAGTGTACCAATCTGAAACCAAGATGCAGGTCCTATCGTTCGACAGGGAAATCGTGACGTTTTACCTATTGTCGAAACGCTTACATCAAATGTTAGTCAAATGGTGAAATGTGCATAAATAATATTGAAAAAGAGAGGAAATCCGCCTTACGGACGCCTCTCTCTCCCTAAAAATGTAAATGAAATTGATTCACCACATGTCGAACGAAATGTTACTTCGTACGGTTCGAAATTTGTTGCCACACTGTTCCAAGTGCCGTTTCTCCGCTTGTGATGCGCTCTTTCGCAAGGCGAGCTTGTAAAGAAACTTCAAATTCACGGTCTTGTTCGGCAACCGTTAGAGCCGATACAGCACGTTCGTCCCCACAATCAAATAAGAAACGGGCTGCACGCCAACGGACAAGTTTATTCTTATCTTTTAATGCCTCGATCATCGAAGGTTGAGATTGAGGTAACGCCCAATCCGAGACCGTATCCCCAGCCGTACGTCGCACAATAGGAGAAGCGTCGACGAGCGCTTGTTCAATATATGTGACATATTCCTCACGCCGTTCTTCAAACATCCCGATCATGACGACAGCTTGACGGCGAATCGCCATTACGGAGTCTTCGAGTGCGCGACGGAAATAGACCATGTTCTCGTCTCGGATGTCCAATTCATCCAAGAAAGCCATCCGGTCTTTCCAATTGTCAGATTGCAAGTGGTTCGCGTTTGCCTCGAAATCAGCCTCGCGCCCAAACGCTCGTGCCACGATGCGCTCAAGGCGCTCCTGTGGATATGCAGCTTCTAATTCTTCTTGCGCGACGACACTGACTTCATCTAATTCACCATAGCGTGGGGCTTGTTCGACCCAGCGCCGATCTTGAATGACATTCTTCACTTGTGCCTGAACTTCCATCGCAGCATCAACGAACCGTTTCGACAATCCGATTCGTTTTTCTTCGTCTCCTTTGACGAGTTTCAACTGCATCGGGACGTCTAGCACGAACTGGACAGACACATGAACCGGTTCATAGTCCGTGTCCATCTGTGCGGATTCGACTTCTTCGACTTGTTCACCGAACGCTCGTCGGATTTCATTCATCACGTCATGCCAGTCATGTTTCGGATGACGCTCGACGGCAAGAAAATCAGATACAGCGTAAACCGATTTTACGCCTCGAAGGCCAACGATTTCTTGAATGATCGCTGGAGCATCGGTACTCGCTTTGTCATACGTTGTCCCTCTTCCTTCAAACGGAGGGTCCACAATAATTTTCAAGTTATTCGGACTTGGAGTTGGTTCGATTGCTACTAGTTTCATCCTCATCACCTCACTCTTCATCGTGACGAAAATGACAAAAAAACGCAAGCGAGTCGCTTGCGTTTAATCACCCATTTATTCTTTTTTAGAACAACGCGATAAACTGTTGGAGCGAGTACGTGACCCCATCCACAGTAAATGTGTCATCCTCTGAAATCGGTTCAAGGAAGAAACGTTTTTCACCATTCTCTTTTACGTAACCAAAAATATGATTGGATTGATAGAACAATTCAACAATCGTCATCCGACCAAACGTCATACCATCGTTCATTACCGCCCGATCACCTAATTCGCCGCCATTGTACAGTTCGATGTAAGTTTCCATTTTGGTGTCGCTCCTCTTGTGTTTGTTTTCACAATTCATTTCTATCAAACAAAAAGGGCGACTTCAAGTTAATTTTTTGCGTTACGCTTCCAAAAATCAATCCATTTACGATACTCAGATAATGTTTTGTTAATTTGATGAATCGATTTCTCATCATGTAATCCAGTCTCATCAATCTTCTCTTTACAATGCGTGATGAAAATTTCATTTCCTGGTAAAACATTTGCACGATTTGTGGCAAATACTTGTCGGAGATGAATTTGACATCTTGCCGTACCGAGTATGCCCGGCGAAGCACCCGCAATCATGACGGGCTTTTCTCGGAGTGGGGTCCCCGGCTCGAGTGAGAGCCAGTCGATTGCATTCTTTAGTACGCCTGGAATGCTATGGTTATATTCAGGTGTGACGATCAATATTCCATCAGCTTCTCGGACGGCTTGCTTCAAAGCGGCTACAACTTCTGGCTCATCCGGATCGATTAAATCGTCGTTAAATAACGGAAGTTCGATGGAAACGACATCGATGTCAAAATCAACTTGAGCCAGCTCAATAATCGAATGTAAAAGTGCTGTATTGAAAGATTGTTTACGAAGACTACCCGACATCGCGATTAATTTATACTTTTCCATGCTCCACCTCCTGCATCCACTGATTCACAATTTTCGCTTCTTCTTCGGGGGCCTCCATCATTCCCATGTGGCTATAAGATACAACGGCTTTCTTGTGACGATCCGCACCTAAAAACGCCCGTGTCTCGTCCATATTCGGATCTTTCTCCCCATAAATGAATAAGCCAGGGAGTTCAGTCGCTAAAACGGTTCCCACTTCATCTTCACGGTCACGAATTGCTCGTTGTGCATTCACAATACCTTCCACAGACATCTCATATCCAATCTCAATCGACTGTTGAATAAGTGTTGGATCGGAATCATCCGAGAAAACGTTCGGAATCATCCCATCAATAAATGGCTTCACACCCTCTTCGATGACTTTGTTGATTGCCCCGTTCCGTTTTTCTTTCGCTTCTTCTGTATCAGAGGCGGCAGTTGAATGAAGCAATCCAAATCCGGATAATTCTTCACCGTAGCGACGTACGAGATTGGTCGTCACGTATCCTCCGAAGGAATGTCCGAGGACGAACGGTTTTTCAAGATTGCGAAGTCGAATCTCTTCGATGACCCAGTCTGCGAACTGGTCCATCGTCTCTGGTCCGACTTCTGTCCCTGCATGACCCGGCAGTGTGAGGGCATGGACTTCTGCATTCAATAACGGTTCCATTCGTTCAAAATACTTTGGCGAACCGCACAATCCGTGTATCAATACGAGTTCCTTCATATCATCAAATGCTCCTTTTCTTCCCATTCTGTTTTGAGTAGTCGATACATTGTTAAATCCATGAATCGACCATGGCTATATGCATAATCATGTAATAAGCCCTCTTCTATAAATCCAAGTTTTTGTACGAGGCGATTCGAACCCTCATTCCCTGGTGCAACCAAGGCGGAGATGCGATGAAACTTGAACTCTTCAAATCCATGTTGGATGACAGCAGTCGCCGCTTCGAAAGCCACCCCTTGTCTCCAATAATGGGGGGAGACTTCAAAACCGATTTCAGCCCGGTAATATTGAGGCGTCCAATTATGAAATCCGATTGTCCCGACTAACTCGTTTGTCAATCGATCACAAATGGCCCAGCGAATCGCTTTTCCTTGTTGAAATTGATCTTTGAAGTATGCGATGACATTTTTCGCCTCATAGACTGCAAGCAACGGGTCCGACCCGTAATATCGCATTACTTCTTCAGTCGATAAAATGGTATAAAGTGCTCTAGCATCACGCGGTTCTAGCTCTCGCAGGATAAACCGGGGCGTAGCGAGCTCAGGAAAACTACGTTTTAATCCCCACATGTGGAACCCGCCTTTCCTATTCGTTTCCTCAAGTATACTTCTCTTTTCCCAAATGTATCGAACTCAACCCTCTCGAACCGTCTCAAGATAGCGGAAATCATGTGTTTTTGCTACTATGAATGTAGTATGTCAAACTGAGGGGATACCATATGTCAAAACAACTCTTTTATTTAAAACAAGACCGAGATGTTCAGCGCTTTACGCTACATGGGGTTACGTTAGCTGATGTGACAGAGGCACTTTCTGTCACGAGACCGATGATTATTTGTCGAACCGATATTAAAGGAATGAGACAATCTTCTAGGTCACGATTCCGATATATCGAAGCGCATGAGCTCTCTTCATTCTCGTCTAAGTATTTAAATAACCAGACGACATTCACTGCAATTGATTTCCCGGACTACAACACGCTTGAGACGTTGTCCGATCATGAAATCGCAGAGATCCTATTTTTAAGTCATATGGAGCGTGGTATCAAGAAACCGTTTTTGGATTCGCTTGATAACGAGATTGTGTTCTTCAATGAAGCAAACGATCGCCATAGTAGTCTCTACATCCGCGATTGGTCGACAATCAATCGTTTCGTTCAAAATATGTTGCAAAGCAAGCTAGACCGCGATATCCGAAACATTAGTTTCGTCCCAATCCCGCTTCCTGTCATCGATGAGCTGCTCGATTTGGCACCTCAAGGACTGATCATCGATTTTGATCACACGAAACGAAGTCTGTTCAATCGCCAAATCGTCATTTCCTTCTATGTGGCCGGTCGTTATGAAGATATGTCCGTCCTCGAAGAAGACTTTGACGCCAAAAAGGAATCAATCGCGCTGAAAGGACAGTTGTTGTACCGTCGTCGTACATGGCACATTGAACGGTTATAAGGTCATGGATGTATAGAACGCAATCGAACCTCTGAAAATGAGGTTCTTTTTTGTTATTTTCAGCCCGATTGTTTCAAGTCAATTCCCTTCAAGAATGGGTGTGAACGCTATTCTTAAAAATTGATAACAAATTGTCTTAATTTTTTGTTAAATTAACACTTTTCTTTTTCGGACAAGGCGTTATACTAGGAATAACCTTCTGGAGGAATGGAAGGCAATATAGAGAAAGCGAGGTGAAAATCTATTCATCACGCGGATGGATAGATACACGAAATGGAACAACTGAAAGTACAAGGAGTCTCTTCGTTCACCAAGTTTGCGACGAATGGAAAAATGCTGAAACTTAAAGATGCTCACGCAGGAGAACAACGCATTTCACTTCAGGATGCGACTGACATTCAAGTCTCTCTGCTCGACGAGGACCATTCGCGCTTCACTATATTTGGTCATGCCCACCCACTTGTGGAGCTGACCCTTCCTCACAACTCTTGTGAAGTCCTCTATGCATGGTTACTCCACAAGATGAAACGACAAAAAATTAAACTCGCTTCAAATGCGTAAAAAAATGAGGTCTTGTCTCCGTGTGGGAGAAAGACCTCATTTTCTATATTATGAGAACAATGAAACAAGCCAACTGACCAAAATACCAACAAGGGCAAAGTCAGAGTCCCCGAATGTCGTACTCTCAAATCCGAGATTCCCCAAGAGTGGCAAGAGGAGAGCCGGTAAGAAACTGATTAATACACCGTTGGCAATCGATCCAAGAATCGCTCCGCGACGTCCACCGGTAGCATTCCCGAATACCCCTGCCGTCGCCCCTGTAAAGAAGTGTGGGACAAGGCCTGGTACAATGACAGCCAGACCGAATAACGGGAGAAGAAACATCGAGAATAGCCCAGCTGCAAAACTCGCTAAAAATCCGATGATGACCGCATTCGGCGCAAACGGGAAGACGGTCGGACAATCTAGCGCAGGTTTTGCGTTCGGTACCATCTTGTCGGCAATCCCTTTGAAGGCCGGTACAATTTCTGCAATCAACATCCGTACACCAGCAAGGACGATATATACCCCTGCAGCAAAGGTGATCGCTTGAATGATAGAGAAGACGATGTAGTTTGATCCATCTGACAATTCCGTTTCAACAAACGCTGGTCCGGCAAAGATAGCTACCACCACAAATAACAGGGTCATCGTCAACGAAACGGCAACGGATGTGTCCCGTAGAAACCCAAGTTGTTTTGGTACTTGAATTTGCTCCGTCGAGTGCTCCTTGTTTCCGGCATATTTCCCAATCGTTCCAGATATAAAGTAACCGAGTGAACCAAAGTGTCCGACTGCAAAATCGTCTGACCCCGTAATTTGACGAACGAACGGTTGAAGAAGAGCAGGGAACAAGACCATGCATAATCCGAGCAATACCGATCCGATGATGATCAAGAGCGTACCTTCGAGACCAGAGACGGAAAGAATGGCTGCGAGTAAACTCGCCATGAATAACGTATGGTGACCCGTCAAGAAGATGTATTTAAATGGTGTGATGCGAGCCAAAACGATATTCATAACCATCCCGAACACCATGATCATTGCTGTTTCAACACCGAATGCATCTTGTGCAACTGCAACAATCGCTTCATTGTTTGGGATGACGCCACGAATACTGAACGCCTCGTCGAACATTTGTCCGAAAATGTCGAGGGCCGCAATGATCACACCGGCCCCCGCTCCAATAATCACGAACCCCATGATTGTCTTCAGCGTACCAGAGACGATGGAAGCAATGTCTTTTTTCTGTAAAACGAGCCCGATTAATGCGAACAATCCGACCAGTATGGCAGGTGTCCCCAATATATCTCGCATAATCAAATCAAGCATAAGCGCTCCCCCTTTACGGTTTATTTATTCGTTATACTTTGCCTTCAAGTTTAGATTTGATTTCTTCAATATTCATGACATTCTCAAGGGCGACAATTTCTTTCGCACCATCGTCCAGTGTTCCGATGATATCTTGTGCCCCAAGGTAAATATCAGCAGGTTCAGTTCGTGCTGTCGCAATATCCGTATGAGAGACATCCGCCTCTTTCCCCATTTGTTCGAGCGCTTTCTTCACATTCAACTCCATAATGAAGCTTGAACCTAATCCGTTCCCACATACTACTAAAATCTTTTTCATTTTTCTTCCTCCTCTGAATAACGATTGAGTATCTCGACAATCTCTTCGACGTTGTCTGCCCCTAATACGAGTGACACGTCTTGTTCATTCCCTAACAGTTCAGTCAACTGCGCAAGCGCTTTCAAGTGAGTCGTTTGATCGATAGCCGCTAGCACAAAAAATGCACGGACTGGTTTATCCCCCGGAAAGAAGACCGGTTCTGTAAGTTTCAACACGCTCATCCCAAGTTGATTCACACCATCCTCAGGTCGCGCATGTGGGATAGCAATTTGTGGCATGAGGACGATATACGGACCATGCTCCACGACGTTCTCAATCATCGTTTCCACATAGCGTGTTTCGATTGCCCCGTTCTGGACAAGTGGTTCGGCCGCGAGACGAATGGACTCCTGCCAATTCGACACATGATCGCGAAGTTGAATTTCATTTTTTGTTACGAGTTGATTTAGCACGGGTTGTCCCCCTTTCCATTCATCTTTCGTCGCTTCATCTTGTAGTAAATGATTCAATTCTTTTCTCAATTGTGATTCTTGATGGACTGTCGCATATTTCTTCACCACTTCGAGAATATCGGACACTTCTAATCGAGCCATTCCTCCGCTGGCGATAAAGCGTTGATGGATTTGTCGCTTTAAGGCGAGTTGCTCGAGCCTCGTCGGAAGTGTCGGTACGAGGGTCACATGCGCCTGCTGCTGCACGGCTAACGGCAATGGGACCGTAGTGAAAATTAAATCGACAAGCGGCGCATACTCTAACACGTCACGTTGTGAGATCGGTGGTAAGAATACAAAGTCCGGAAATTGATTCTTCAAAATATGGTCGAGCATATGCGACACACTAATCCCGCTCGGACATACGACAATCGCCTTCATTTTTTCATCAAGGTGCTGTCCTTGTTGATGAAGGTGGGCTGCGAAATGCAACGTGAAATACATGACTTCCGTTTTCGGAAGTTCGGCTTGAATTTGTTGTCGAATCGGATCGAGTGAACGATCGACGATCACATTTAAAACCCGGTGCTCTTTCAAGACATACCTTTCTAACTCTTCTGGCGGCATGACTTCCGTATGAACACGCTTCAGTGTCGCTTTGGCGTGAAGAACTAATTTTTCACATAATGCCTCCCGTTCAATGACCCGCGTACAACTTAATCCCTCGAATCGCTCAATCACCTGAATCATCGTGGCGGCAAGATTCTGTTGGACCGTTTCATCCATCTCTTCCGACACTTTCGGTCCACTTTGGATGAGCATCATCAACATATCCCACAGTTGCGGGACATCTTGAAAATGCACTCGAACTGATTGTTCTACTTTTTCCGTCAACCAAGAGTCCTCATCTCGAACAAATGATTCTGGAGACAACTTGGAACCAATGAGAAGAAAATACGCTATTTTTTCGCGGTGACTTTCCACAAATTGAAACTGTTTAAGCGTCTCAAACTGTTCAATCTGACGGACACGCTTCCTAAACTCCTCTTGCCAATCATCGAAGCATAAATCGAGTAATTGTGAGGACGTCGACTTATCAAGCAATTGTTCAATTGTTCGATAAACGTATAACGTGACCGTTTGGAAATGACCGTTGAATCGATACCCTTCTTTTCTCGTATAGGAGAAGTCGAGACCGAATCGGGCGGCCTTTTTCTTGATCGCATTTAAACTTTCTTGAACGGTGTACTTGGACACATCCAACAAATGCTGAAAGTGGAAGCTTGAAAGAAACTCAACTTGTGTCATCGCATAAAGCGTAATCACAAGCTCACGTTCTTCTTCTGACCAAACTAATTCCGCACGCTCCACTTGATCGATTAACGCTTCTGTCACTGTCAATTCAATTTTTGTCCCATCCACTTTCATATTGGATAAACCATGGTAACTGAGCCATTCTTGAATGCGCTCAAGCTCATATTCGACCGTTCGACGAGAATATGGAAGCATCATCGTCAACGTATCGATGGTCATCTGCTTTTCGTGTAAGATGACATTTAACATTCGTTTACTTTTTTCATTCAATTGCATGGTAGAGGCCTCCTACACCTGTAGTATAAAACGAATCGGGACAAAAAATGTAAGCGGTTACGACAGACTTTTCGGAGACACCTCCACAAACTTCTGTCTCTACAAGAAAACACAAAAAAGAGACGATCGAATCGTTCAAATTCGTTCGTCTCTTTTTCAGTTATGAAGTCGGTACGACCGGGTTACGGCGATAAATCGTGATCCCGCCGTGCTTGGCTTCTCCTACAACTTGAAAGAGCCAACCTTTCTCAATCAGCATGGTCCGAACGGATAAAAAGTCTTCCCGTGGTACTTTCACTTCATCTTGTTGTTCGTCAAGTAATTGTTGAAACGTATGTTCCCAATCAGTCATGTACATTCTCCTTACGTGCGTCTTCTTCTCGAATCCATTCGAACAGTCGGCGTCCTGAATCCAATCGATCGGTCGCATCCCATAACTCGTTCGGGACGCCGGGAACGCCATCAATTGTCTCTTCTCCTGCAAACACAACACGGTTATTCGTCACCTGTTCAATATAGTTGAGCGCAAACGTTAGGATTGACGCTTCCGATACATGTCCACTTTCCTGTAAGGCGAGTTCATACGATTCATCTCGTTGGTTGTTCACGAGTAACGTGCGCCCCCTGTCGAGTAACACCATCGGAGGCACGGCATCGACGTGGAATACCTCATACGAGCGATAAGTCTCTTCATCATAAGGTAACAGTGGGACGAATTGGCGTTGACCCGTCCATTTCTTCAGTTGGAACAAAATTTTCATCGAAGTGAACCATGTGGCCCCTTCTATATTCTTTTCCACCAAAATCGTAGGCACCGACGCTTCATCCGCTTCTTTCTTTTGAACAAATAACCACTTCTCTACATCTACAACGACGATCAAACTGTTTTCCTCCTTATAAACCATTCAGACAAGGCAATCATGGTCAGCGCGACGAGCCAGCCACCAATCACGTCACTAAAATAATGGACGTTCAAGACGACTCGACTGAGCGATACTGCAAGGACGAGACAGATCAGTACGAAGATGGCGAATGTTGACTGCCCCTTTCGATACAGCACATAAGCCGTCAATCCATATAACGCAAGCGATCCAGATGCATGACCGCTCGGAAAGCTATACGTTGTCGCATCGAGCGATGCATCGATGAGCGGGCGATCAATCCCATAGACGAGCTTTAGCACTTGTGTGAAAAGGAGCGTCCCAATCCCGACGAGCACGAGTCGCCACGCCTCGACGCGGTCACCGCGCCAGAACCAAAACAATAAACCTAAAATCGATAGCCCGACAATGACCTGCGCGCTCCCTAATTCCGTGACGTATGCAAACACACGATCCGGTAGCGGTTGTAACAACTCATATACGAACGTATTCATGGGACCGACTGCTCCCAAAACGACAAACACCGACACGATCACATATGCGATCGTCCCGGCGATGACCACCTGCATGGGTGTATATTTCATTAATACAACCCTTTTCGTTCACGCATCTCTTCTTCTCCGAAGTCGACCATATCTCGAAGACGGTGTGCCAATCGTCCAGACGCGTTCGCTGCAATCGCACCGACAAGGTCGTCCATGAACGTATGCACTTGACCGTCGTCCATTTTCGTATCGAGCTGCTTGATGATGCCGATTTTTGCCTTGTCTAAGTACCCGAACGTCGTGACGGCGATCGAACCATATGTGTTAACGGCACCGATGGCAATCGTTTCGTCCACTCCAAATAGACCTTCGTCAGATGCAATGATGGATAAGAGCGGTTCAGACAGTTGGCCCTTTTCCGCCAACATATCGAGTTCCGATCCAACGAGAATAGCATGTTGCAATTCACGTTTGTCGAGAACGGCTTCTACGGAATCCATACAATCTTTTAAGGAAAGATGCGGCGAGTAAGGGGCTTGCATCTGATAGACAATTTCTGCAATCGATTCAATCGTGACGCCGCGCTCGAGCAGGCGGGCACGCGCTGCTTCTCGGACATCTCGTGAGTGTGGTACGTGTTTCATAATAGGCGCAGGATTGAAATCCCGCTTCACATCCCTTCGTTCAGAGAGTCATCGCCTCTCTAGTTAATATAACCATTATACTGAAAAATCGAAAAAAGACGAACCCTGCTTTGACTTCCCTCATTAAATCGGTCATCATAAACATGTAGGTTAAACGATTAAAGGGGGAAGAGGAATGAAGATTGGGGTAGTCTTATTTCCGTCTAAACAAGTGCAAGATTTTGCGAACTCTTATCGAAAACGTTATGACACTAAATATGCGTTGATTTCACCTCACGTGACCATCAAGGAGCGGACAGAGGTAGCAGAAGAAGACTTGCCAAAAGTACTCGAGTACTTGCAACAAGTTGCGGATTCGACTAAACCGATTCAGTTAAAAGTCGATGGCGTCCGCTCTTTTGCGCCAACGAACAACGTGCTGTATTTGAAAGTGTTACCGACACGCGAACTGTCTGCTTTGCAGCAGCGACTACATGAAGACGTGCTCAGTCAGTCTCCAAAATATGAGTTCTTGCCACATATTACAATCGGTCAAGATTTGACCGATGCCGAACTGTTCGACGTCCTCGAACGGATGCGTATGGAGCAAGTCCATTTTGAAGAGACGATCACTCGGATGGCTGTCATGTACGAACTCGAAAATGAAACATGGAACGTCTATGAGACGTTCCGTTTCCGAGGCTAATCTTATATGCTCCGGTCGACAAAGCGACCGGGGTTTTTTTCTTGCTCTTCTTCTAACCATTCTTCTCGTCGAGGTCGGATTCGCTGGACGCGTTTGATACGCGTCACCGGTTCGATGCTCGCTCGACCTGACGGCTGGACTTGCCGGTTGACGTATTGAACGACAGTAAAGTCAATCTGATAAGGACCCATGATCTGACCTCCTTCATAGGTCCTTACCCGATTCAACGGCTACATAATACAAAAATGGCGCATCACTGCGCCATTCCCCAAACTTATAAAATATGATACCCGCTATCGACGTGAATGACTTCACCCGTGACGCCGCTCCCCATTCCCGAGAGAAGGAAAAGTCCAGTTGACGCAACCTCTTCTGCAGAGACGTTTCGACGTAACGGCGCTTTTTGTTCAAGCTCAGAAAGGATACTGTTGAAGTCGCCTACCCCTTTAGCCGACAATGTGCGAATAGGACCAGCCGAGATCGCATTGACACGAACGCCATGCGGGCCGTACTCATTTGCCAAGTACTTGACGCTAGAGTCAAGCGCTGCTTTTGCGACACCCATCAAGTTATAGTTCGGAACGACGCGCTCCCCACCGAGGTATGTTAACGTGATCACCGAGGCATCTGATGCGAAGTAAGGTTTCGCCGCTTTCACGACTGCCGTCAAACTATACGCAGAGATGTCTAACGCCTGCGCGAATTGTCCACGTGTCATTTCCGAGAACTCGCCGCGCAATGCTTCTTTATCTGCGAATGCAATCGAATGGGCAATCCCTTGAATTTCGCCCGCTTGTTCATGGATGGAACGGAACGTCGTTTCAATCGCTTCATCATTTGTAACGTCACACTCGAGCAAAATCGCTTCTTGCTTCAACTCGCTCGCAAGCGATTCGAGACTTGATTTGAATCGTTCTGCTGCATACGTTAATACGAGCTTCGCTCCCGCCTCATCGAGCGTTTTAGCAATCGCCCATGCGATGGAACGCTTGTTGGCAATCCCCATGACGACATACGTTTTATTCGTTAATGTTGGAAAAATTGACATCATAAACTCCCCTTTTTAGTACCTGGTGATAATATCTGTTATCAGATTACAGAAAGGTTTCTGTTTTGTCAACCGGCTCGTTTCGTATTGCGATTTTTTTAAGTTGCGGTAAGATAAAATACGTATAGAAAGGGTGACTCGACTCCATTATGAACCGCATTCAATCATATTTCAAAAGTATAGACACCACGTTATTGACCATCGTCTTCTTATTGATGATCATCAGCCTCGGTGCAATCTATACGGCACAACCGATGTTGCCGACCCGACTTCAACATATCAACTTCGCTCTCGAGCAAGGCATTCGATACGTCATCGGCTTTTTCGCGATGTTTGCCATCATGACAATCGAATATGAGCAACTTCGAAAAATCCATTGGTACTTATATGCATTCGGTCTTCTCTTGCTCGTAGGACTCATTCCTCTCCGCGACACAACACTCGTTCCGAACATAAACGGAGCGTATGGTTGGTATAACGTACCGGGATTCAGTTTTCAGCCGGCAGAGTTCATGAAATTGTTCCTTTTGATTTCGATGTCGACGATTGTATATGACCACAATAAGCGATACGGCTCATCTCAACTCGACACATGGCTCTTGGTCAAATTGGTATTGGTCGCCATTCCACCACTTGGGCTGATCGTGACGCAACCGGACTTAGGAACAGGACTCGTCTTGATCACGATGCTCGGCGCGATTATCATCGTCTCCGGTATCGGCTGGAAGTGGTTGCTCGGCCTCTTCAGCGCCGCCGCTTTGACCATCGGGACGTTCATGTATCTGTTCTTCTCCCATTTTGAAGTGTTGCAGGCTATTGTACCAGGACACGCCCTCAACCGATTCCAGGCATGGATCTATCCATATGAATACTCGGATGACTTGGCGTTCCAGTTAATCAAATCATTACAAGCGATCGGGTCTGGGCAGATGTTTGGGGCAGGATATGGACAAGGACTCGTCTACCTACCAGAATCACAGACAGACTTCATCTTCGCCGTCATCGCCGAGCATTACGGCTTCATCGGCGCAGCACTTGTGATCATCGTCTTTTTCTTGTTCCTCTATCGCATGATTCACATCGCACTTGAATCAAGCAGCGCATTCGGAAGCTATATCGTTACCGGCGTCATCGCCATGTTCACATTCCAAGTGTTCCAAAACATCGGGATGACAATCGGGGTCTTGCCGATCACGGGACTCACCCTCCCATTCGTCAGTTATGGAGGGACAGGGATCATCATGAACATGATCGCCATCGGTCTCGTCATGAACGTTGCCTCTAAATCAAAAACCTATATGTTTGATGACGATTGACAAAATCCCCTCAAGGTTACGAAAAACCTCGAGGGGATTTTTTACATAGATTGAAAATCCTGCGGAATCGGTGCTTCGATGATCACTTCTTCCCCTGTCATCGGATGAATAAAGCGCGCTGACGCGCTGTGGAGGGCGTGACGTGACATCCGAGCCGCTCCCCCATACATCGAGTCCCCGATTAGCGGATGACCGATATGGCGCAAATGAACACGGATTTGATGCGTGCGTCCTGTCTCAAGTCGAATCGTCAATAAAGAGTCACTCCCGAATGGCTGACACGCGACGATATGTGTGACGGCGCGCTGTCCGTCTCTTGTCACGACTCGTTCCATAATCGAATTCTCGGCGCGTCCAATCGGTGCATCGATTGTTTGGATAGGAACTTCGCCTTCAACGAGCGCCACATAAGAGCGTGTGAGCGCATTCGCTCTCTGAAGCTCGCTAAATCGATGGTGAATGAATCCATACTTTGCAAACAGGACGACCCCGCTCGTATCGCGATCGAGTCGATTGATCACATGGATCGCAGATGCCAGACCGATTCGATAATAGTAACCGAGTACGGCGTTTGCGAGTGTATCGGTCGGATGTAGTCGTGATGGAATCGTGGCGATTCCTGCCGGCTTATCGACCGCCAACACCGTATCATCTTCATACAAAATGCGGATTGGTCTGTCTGAGGCGACCATGTCTGTTGAAGGGGATTCGGGTGGGAAACGTACCGTCACTTCATCCCCTGGCTCGAGAACGTGCCGAACGGTGCGATGTATTCCATTCACCTCGATTTCACCTTCATGCTTTACGAGCGTGAGCATCTTTCGGGATATCCCGAGGTCCTGCATTAAAAAGTCGCGCAGTGGAATCGACTTCTCCACAACGCGACGCATCATAAATCCTTGCATCTGTTACTTTCCTTCCTCGATGAACGATTCGCGTACACGGCGCCAAAATGGGAACGGGCGGAAACGGGCGAATGTCACTTTTTCTTTTGCGACCGCGCATCGGATCGACACGACGTCTGACCAAGATAACGCTTCTTGATGGTCGAACGCCAATTCGAATTCCGTTTTCGTGTGCGGCTTAATTTTCACTTGATGATGTTTCGGCAATAGGAGCGGCGCCCCAATCGTCCGATAAACCAAGTTATTGATGGAGGCCATCTCTGTCACTTGAATCGCCTCAATCGATGGGTGAACAATCGCACCACCGAGCGCTTTGTTATAGGCGGTCGAACCTGATGGGGTCGAGATACATAGCCCGTCTCCACGAAACGTTTCAAAATAATCGTCGCGAATCGACAAATCACAGACGAGCGTCCGCTTATAATTTTTAATCGTACAGTCATTCATCGCCAGTTGACGATCGGTCTTTCCGTTCTCATAATCAATCAGTACCTCGACGAGCGGATAAGAGACCGGTTCGAACGACTCACTCGTAATCATTTCCGTCAGTTCATCCAACTCATCCGGTTGCCAGTCCGCATAAAATCCAAGATGTCCGGTATGAATGCCGACGAGAAGTGTTTCATCGAGTCGGTCAATATATTTATGGAACGCCTGCAACATCGTCCCGTCCCCACCGACTGATACCACGATTCGTGGTTCTTCCGATAACGTGTGCCCCGCGGCTTCAAGTTTTTCAGTCAGATCTTGGGCGATTTCCGCTGATCGCGTATCTCCCCTCGATACAATCGCAAACTGCATATCGATTTCCCCCTAGTCCTCGTCCGTTTTCACATTCATCTCTTTATCCCGAAACACTTGCTGTGCGTCTTGAATCTCGACACGAAGTTGACTCATCTCTGCATCGAGAAGAAAGGCCGCCTCAGCCGCACGTCTCAATCGTTCTTGTACTTCAAGAGGCATATCGCCATCGTATTTATAATTTAAAGAATGCTCGATCGTTGCCCAAAAGTTCATCGCAAGGGTACGAATTTGCACTTCGACAAGTGTCGGAATCTCCCCATGAATCGTCTGAACCGGATATTCGATAATGACGTGATACGATCGATAGCCAGAATCTTTTTGATGCGTAATATAATTACGTTCTTCCACTATTTTAAAATCTGTCCGACGATGAAGCAAATCCAAGACATGAACGATATCATCGACAAACTGACACATGATTCGTAATCCAGCAATATCTTGCATATCAGTCGCCAATTCATGATCAGCGATATTCTTTCGCTTTGCTTTTTCGAGGATACTCCCGACTGGCTTCACACGACCTGTGACAAATTCAATCGGAGAATGGTCATTTTGCGACTTGAATTGCTTACGAACGGCTTTTAACTTCACTTTCAACTCGTCTACCGCGATTTGATACGGTACTAAAAACTGATCCCAGTTCACTGATTGCATACGCTGTCACCACTTTCGTTCTTTTCCGGAAAAAACGCGTCCTTTCCGTATGTATCCGTTTGTATGGTATCATAAACGAACAATTGTTCATAGAATGGAGCGATGATTTATGACCCAAGAAGTGGAAATTGAATTCAAATCAATGTTGACGAAAGATGAGTATGAAAAGCTGATTCGAGCTTACAAACTAGAAGATCAAGTACGCTGGCAAGCGAACGATTATTTTGATACGCCATCTTTTCAGTTAAAAAAGAATGGCGCAGCTCTTCGCATCCGTGAGAAAAAACAAGGTCAAGTGTTGACGCTGAAACAACCGAACGAAATCGGATTGCTAGAGACGCATGCCAAAATCACCGAAGAAGAAGCTGAAGACTTGTTCAAATACGGAATCGTTCACGATGACCAAATGAAGCAAGCTCTTGCTCCATTCAAATTAAATGCCGCACTCGAACACCTCGGACGCCTCGAGACGAATCGAGCCGAATATCAAACAGAGGACGGTCTACTCGTTTTAGATGAAAGCCATTATTTGGAGACGACCGACTATGAAATAGAATTTGAGGTCGCGAATGAAGAAGCAGGTCAGCGCGCATTCGAAAGACTGCTAGCGGAGCACGGTCTCCCGTACCGTCCCGCCAAAAATAAAATCGTACGATTCATGGAATTAAAAATGAGTCGGTCTGAAGGTTGAGCAGATACATTGCCAACCTTTTTTTTTCGTTGCTACAATGAGTTTACAAAGTTAAATGAGTTTTTTGCCGAGAGGAGGCGACACAAATGGAACTTGAACAATGTAATGGGTCATCCTGTTCACTGGAAGAAACTCCTATTCAAGTAACGTATAAGCCATTGGAGTTATTCTATTTCATGGACATCTCGAGTCCTGAAAATTTTCACGTGATGACACTGATCAAAAAGTTAGAGATTGAATACGGACATGTGATTCGTTTCCGAATGGTCTCTACCGTTCCTAGCTGTGTTGGCGGATGTCAGGAAGAAGTTCGCCTTCTCACTATGATCAAAGCGCTAGAATTACAAGGGAAACGTCATGCGATGCGTTTTTTACGTCACATGCATGTGAACGATTTATTCTCTAGTAAACAATTTGGCTCCATCGATTTATGGGAAATCGCACGTTCTTTCGAAGAGTATGGTCTTGATTTGAGTGAACTCGAAGCCGATCTTCAATCGAACCAGCTCTTGAATGCTTTAGCAGTCGATCATCAAGTGTTGAAAGATTGGGAGATTGAGTCATTGCCCGCCCTCACCTTCGTGACGCGCGATGAAGCATTGAAGATTGAAGGGGTTTATCCGTACGATGTCTATCAATCAGTCATGACCGAGTTGCTAGGTTATGCACCGAGTCGCTCGACTGACTGGGATGTAGCGAAAGTATTGGCTCGATATGACGCCTCTACAATTACCGAACTATCGTATATTCTAGACTTAGATAAAGCTGTGATTGAACGCGAACTGAAGAAGCTTTCCTTGCAACAGCGTTGCCGTCCTGTACCTGGATGTAGCGGTGAAGCATGGGCGCAAACGAAATAAAAAAGAACCCCACGGCCGGGGAGCCGTGGGGTTTTTGACGTCTCAAGCGGGGACAAGAGCCGTCTTACCTTGAGGCCCGGGGAAGGCCTACAAGATGGGAGAAAGTTTACGGTCAATAAAGGGGTTTGTGATTGATTTCACACTTATAATATACCGAGTCCCACTTCATCTGACAACTAGTTTGTGTACATTGTCACATATTGTTCACGAGAACAATAATGATTCCATTTCGTCGAGCACTGCCTCGAACTGATCAAGCGCTTTGAGCACCGGTTCTTTCGTCGTCATATCGACACCCGCCGCTTTCAACACTTCAATCGAATAGTCACTTGATCCAGCCTTGAGGAAGTTATCGATGTAGCGACGAACAGCTGGCTCTCCCTCTTCCATAATCTGTTGCGACAACGCTGCCGATGCTGAAATACCTGTCGCATATTGATAGACATAGTAGTTGTAATAGAAGTGCGGGATCCGCGCCCATTCATACGAAATCTCTTCATCGATGACAATCTCGTCTCCGAAGTAACGTTTGTTCAATTCCAAATACGTCTCATTCAAGTATTCTGGAGTGAGTGAGACGCCTTCTTGCGCAGCCTGATGGATCATATGTTCAAACTCAGCGAACATCGTTTGACGGAACAACGTCCCACGGAACGTTTCAAGTTGATTGTTCAATAAGTAGAGACGCTCTTCTTTTGCTGTTCGTGTTTTCAATAGATGGTCGTTCAACAGAGCCTCGTTCGTCGTCGATGCGACTTCTGCCACAAAGATTGAATAGTCACCATACGGATACGGCTGTGACGTACGCGTATAATGGCTATGCACGGAGTGACCGAACTCGTGCGCGAGTGTGAACAAGTTGTTGACGTTGTCCTGCCAGTTCATGAGAATGAACGGTTGTGTATCGTATGCTCCTGATGAATAAGCGCCGCTACGTTTACCACGTGTCTCGCGAACGTCGACCCAACGTGAGTCGAGTCCGTCTTTCACGATTTGAACATACTCTTCACCAAGAGGTGCCAAACCATCAACCATCAATTGTTTCGCTTCCTCATATGACACTTTCATCTCAACATCTTTCACGAGCGGTGTATATAAATCATACATATGCAACTCATCTAACCCGAGCGCACGCTTACGAAGTGCGACATAACGATGCAACAAGTCAAGACGCTCGTTCACTGCCTCGACTAGTCCGTCATATACAGACTCCGGAATCGCATTATGGTGAAGTGCTGCCTGTCTTGCACTCTCAAACTTACGAACAGACGCATAGAAGTTATCTTTTTTCACACTTCCCGAAAGCGTAGAGGCAAACGTGTTCAAATATTGCCCATACGTCCCGTACATCGCTTTAAAGGCGTTCTCACGGACACTTCGATCACTTGATTCGAGGAATGTGATATAACGACCGTGCGTCAACTCGACCTCTTCCCCTTTTTCATTTTTCACTTTTGGGAATTTCAAATCCGCGTTGTTGAGCATACCGAACGTCGAACTCGATTGACCGAGCACGTCTCCGGCCTGTGCAAGAATCGCTTCTTCCGCTTCCGTCAACACGTGTGGACGTTCTTGCGCCAACTCATCGAACGCATGACGATAAACGCGGAGTGACTCGTGCTGCTCCATAAAGGCTTCAATTTGGGCTTCATCGATTGAGAGAAGCTCTGGCGTCATGAACGCGAGTTGAGCTGAAATTTGCGAGGCGAGTGAGCCCGCACGGTCATTTAGCGCCTGATAATGACTGTTCGCCGTATCTTCGTCATAACGCATGTGTGCGTATGTATACAGCTTATGTAACTTACGAGAAAGCTCATCGCGGAGTTGTAATGCTTCGTATAACGTTTCTGCCGATTCTCCGAGCTTCCCTTTAAAACCGATTAAAGCAGGTACTTGCTCTTTCAACGCTTGAAAATCCGCTTCCCAAGCTTCGTCATTACTGTAGATCGTCTCTAAGTTCCACGTCTCTTCAACTGGAACTTGTTGTCGTGTCAATACTTCCGACATACGTTCACTCCCTTTTCTGATTGGCTAGCCGATTGTAACATCAATCGCTGAAGTCCTTGAAACAATCGTGTATCGTGACGTCTCGCTTCTTCATATGTGGTCGGAAGCGGCCATGAACTGACATCACACGATAAACGACATGCATTCAAGAGTTGTTTCCATTGTACATGAAATGACTGGGAAAAGTCGCTTGTCGGTGTCACTCCGAACTGGCGGCACGTCTTTTGAATACTCCACTCTACCGAATCATTCGGTGACTCGCGTCGATTTAAGTAAAGAACAGTCTGAAATTCAATCGGATGGATATGCACTCCCCAAAGCGAAGTGAGCGGAAGATAGCAGGCGGTCGGTAACAATGCGGGAATCACCCCCAAAGGATATAGACGATTCAAAATGAGACGACGATTGGTTGGAGACGGATAAAGTGGCGACATTCGCTTTCTTCGAATCATCTCCGTCCATTCCAGCGCATTGAACCGATAATAGGCTTCATACGGTGACGTTTTCACTGACGACGAGATTCCCCAATTTCCGATGCCATATTTGATTGAAATCGGAAATCCATTGAAACGCAACAGATTCCCATCCCTCACCGTCAACAACCGATGTCGCTGAAAGAGTTCGAGGCGCATCCACGGTTGAAACGATTGGTTCATTCTTAAATCGAGTCCACTCGCGAGCCAAATCACATCGAGACCAGCTCGCTTATAATCGTTCGTTCGCGCGACGTACTCTTCCGATTGCAAGGGGGATGCTTGAATCTCGAATACGATTTTGTTCCCATCCACGTCTGTAAGAACGTCAGCCCGACGATTCCCAATCGTCACCTCTTGTTCGACCGGATATCCTCTTTCTTGAAGCCACTGGCACACTGCCCATTTATCCTGATGGTGCGTGACGGATTCCGCTCTCCCACACGTATGGATATGGGCAAAATGCAGCCGTCGTTTCGCTCCTTGCTTCAAAATCAGCATTTCCTGACATGTCGGACATCGAAAAGGAGCAAGTTGCTCCGCCTGCATTCGATTGAGCGTAAAGGAATCAACGATGTTTCCTTCTCGACCGATCGCAAACCGCATCTTGCTCCCCCCTTATAGTAGTGGTGAAAACATTCTGGCTAATGATTCTACGAGTTTTATAAAGAATGAGCGCTTCGCGAACTCTTCTAACACGAGTTCGTGAGACCCTTCAAAATCATGATACAAGTCTTGTTTCAATTGATGGACCGAGTTCGTGTTGTACAAAAGCGCATTCACTTCGAAATTTAAATGGAAGCTACGAAAGTCCATGTTCGCCGTCCCAATCGTAGCAAGCCCATCATCGACGACGATGACTTTTGAATGCATAAATCCTTCCTCATATAAATAAATCTTCACTCCAGCCAATAACAGCTCTTCATAATAAGATCGGCTCGCATAAAATACAATTTTATGGTCCGGGTAACTCGGTAAGACGATACGAACATCGATGCCTGATAGCGACGCCGTCTTTAACGCACTCATAATGTCTTCATCCGGAATCAAATACGGGGAGGAAATATAGACGGACTTTTTCGCCGCATTAATTAACGAGAAATAAATCGATTTCATCGTCTCATACGGTTCATCTGGTCCGCTGGCAACGATTTGGACACCGCCGCTCGCACTCCTTACCGTTTCGAGCGGTTCTAAATAGAACGGGGTGAACAGCCGCTCCCCAGTCATGTAATACCAATCTTGTAAAAAGATCAGTTGTAACTCCGATACCCCTTCTCCTCTGACATAGAGATGGGTGTCACGCCAAAACCCAAATTTAGAGTGTTCGCCCAAGTACTCATCCCCTACGTTCAACCCTCCAGTGAACGCCTCGGTCCCATCGATGACGACAATCTTACGATGGTTTCGGTAGTTCGTCTTACTCGACACGAGCGGAAGGACGACCGGAAAGAACGCCTGCACCTGGACACCAGCTTGTTTCATTTCTTCAAAGAACGTACTACTCGTATGAATAGAACCGACCGCATCATATAAAAATCGAACCTCTACCCCTTTTTTGGCCTTCTCGATTAAAATGCGCTGAATTTCCCGAGAAATACGGTCTTCCCTAAAGATGTAATACTCTAAGTGGATATGCCTTGTCGCCCCTTTCAGGGCTGGCAACAGCTTCGAGAATTTTTCACGACCGTTCGTCAAAACCTGCGTATACGTATTCGAAGAGACCGGTAGTTGGTTCAATGATGAGGTGAGATGCATCAATTTCTCATAATCATCATGCGCAAACATCAGTGACGGGGATAGCGTCATTGCTTTTTGCCGATAAGCCAAGTATGTCTCTTCATCGAGCATCGCCTTCTCTTTAAACATCCGCTTACGACGATAGTTCTGACCGAACACAAAGTAAGCGAACAGCCCGACGACAGGAAAGCCAATCATGACAATCGCCCAGATCAACGTCCGTTGCGGATTTCGATTTTCAAGCAAAATCACAAGCAAAATACTGAACGTTGTCAAAAAAACGAGAATCGAGAAGAGCCCGATTACTTGTGAGCTCCAGTAATACGATAATATCGCAATGAGTCCTGCGAGCAAAATAAGGGAAAAGAGTACTTGTATGCGTCGCAACATATTATAACCTGACCTCGTTTCTGTCATGTATTATCATTAATTATACATCGTAACGCCAATTTTTTGAGGGGAGCGAATAAATTATGGGGACTTTTCTAATAACAGGTGCGACAAGTGGGATTGGGCGCGCCGTAGCATTGCGGTTAACCGAACATGGCCATCGTGTCATCGGGATTGGTCGTGACGAGACGAGAGGGGCTTCTCTCGAATCAGATTCGAACGGATTGGCTACGTTCATCCGATGTGATCTCCATTCAACCGAAGACATCGACCATCTCTTTGTTCACCTAAAAGAGCAAGGTGTGACGTTACATGGTCTCTTCAACAATGCAGCAACGTTCGGCAGACCCGGTACACCGGAGCGTCTAACGCACGATGCTTACACTGAAGTGTTTGACGTCAACCTCTATGCATTAAATACGGTGACGCAACGAGCCATTCCTTTGTTTGACCAAGGAGCCAGCGTCGTCAACAATGCCGCGATCGTCGGACACGTCAAGTTTCCACCTATGCTCGCCCATTATGCCGCCTCCAAGGCCGCAGTGGTCGCCTTAACGAAAACGTTCGCCCATCGGATGAAAGGGAAAGTCCGATTCAACGCCGTCTGTTTCGGTCCAGTCGATACGCCGCTTAGTCATAAGCTATATGGAGGAGAAGCAAAGTTTAAAGAGGCGATGTCTCATCATTTCCGGGGACATGCTGCCTCGCCTGAAGAAATAGCTCCGGTCGTCGAGTTTTTATTAACCGACGCCTCATCGTATATTAACGGTCAAGCCATCACGGTCGACGGCGGCTATACCCTCTCTTGAAAAGAGACCACCTTTTCTTCTGAAAAGGTGGTCTCCTGTCATGTCGCCATCTTTTTCGCGCGACCGATTTTATTACGTAAATAATTCTGTTCTTTTGTATGAAGACTCTCCCAATCGATCACATCTTCAAAGTAATCAATCATCTCCTCAAACGTCGAATCTAACGTCTCATGCGCCTGAAGACGCGCCATTCGAACCGCCTCAAATACGGAACCCATCACAAAGATATCTTTACTGGCGTAAGTCTGCATCGGCGATAATGATTCAAAAAGAATCGTCTCAAGCGTTTTGCGCTTCACATGCCAATCGGACTTCCCGTTCGAATATAAAAAATCACCATCCGGCAGTTCACAGAGCTCTCGTAAAATGTCTCCAATATAGTGAATCGCATGGATCGCGGTATTCGGGTCATTAATTCCTGGAGAAATACCACGCAGCGCAATCTCACTTAATTTTTCAATCGCAAATGATGGATCTTGCATCGAAGAACGGACTTCTCCAATCTCAAACAAGTCGATGTCCGGCGCGTCCTCACCTTTCCAGAATCCGAGTAAATCACCTTTAGCGACGAAATCTCCAACGGCAACGATGGACTCGAAGTCCGTTTCATGATCTCCTTGCTTCTCTCTTAAAAATAAGCGAACATAACCCGTTTGCGGTGCCCGTAACGCTTGACCCTCAAAGGAATGAACAGAACGTGGTAGTACGAGATTTACATCATCTGACTCGATTGCATCTTTTTGCTCACTAATCACCGATAACGCTTCCTTATGCAGCGCAGATAACAAACGTTCTGCCTGAATCGAGACACTGATGGTTTGAATGAACTTCACGAACGCCCAAATTGAACCAATCACCAAGAGCACACTGATCCCTGACGATAAAACGACACCTTCATCTGCCGTACGGACGAGGAATAAGTTTGAAATCCCATACACGGTCGTCATGATGAAAAGACCAAGCGTATGCTTTGCCGATGAGTTCGTCAAAAAGTTATTGATTGTCCGAGGAGAAAACTGAGAGGAATATGTCGTCAACACGACGAGGATTGTGGAAAAGCTGAACGTCATCATCGTCATGAGACTCGTAAACGTCGAAGATAATACAGACGCCGCAGAGTCTAGGTCTAAATAAATAAAGTCCGGCAATAAATCTCGGAAAAACTCACCGAACACCTGGGTTAATGCCGTTAATACGATTCCTCCCATTCCGTATAGAAACGGGACAAACCATGCACTATCGTCTAGTAGTAGTCGAATTCGTCTCACCATACCAACACCTCTTTGACATTGATTTGAAAAAAATCGCCTGTCCGTTTGAACAGGCGATGTACCATTAGAAGTAGTGACGTACTTTTGCAAACACGTCGCCATCGAGAATGACTTTACCATACTCTTCAAGCATCGGTTGCGTCTGTGTACTGAATGTTAAATATTCTGCTAAAAGACTGAGTGCATTCTCTTCGTCTTCTGGCTCCATTTCATCAGGGAAATCAATCCACAAGTAGTAGCGGTCTTGATAATGATATAGTTTCAAATCAAGATCACTGAACGTGTCACCTGCACGCTTACTCAGTGAAATGATTGCCTCAAAATCATTCGTTTCCATCGCAAGTGGCGCCCAAGCATCTGCCTCAGCTTCGAGTTCATCCAACTCACTCAATTGGTCAAGTACCGATTGTTGATCCCGTGCTTCATCAATCGCAGAGCGAAGAAGCGAACCGAGTTCAGAATCATCTTCCGTGTCCATCACATTTTTAGCG
The DNA here is from genome assembly GCF_018617435.1 of Exiguobacterium sp. s34. Classification (NCBI taxonomy): domain Bacteria; kingdom Bacillati; phylum Bacillota; class Bacilli; order Caryophanales; genus Exiguobacterium; species Exiguobacterium sp. s34. The sequence continues at coordinate 322,746 of NZ_JACSKE010000002.1, forward strand.
ATTGTTACGGTTACTTCTAGACCTTTTTCAAAAGCTTGGACCTGAATCCACAGTGGACCATCAAACGAGATGTCTTCACGTTCGTGAGCCTCGTCCATCATTTGCCAGAACAGCTGCTCGCCTCGTTCTCGGTTGTACCATATTTCATCACGTGCGAAACCACGTTTCTCGATATCCACATATGTGATGAAAAATTTAACGGTATTGTCATTGATGCGCTCAATTTTCACGATTGTCCACTCCCTTCTCACCTCACTCCCAATTCACATAAGGAGGAGAGGGGAAATTATCTTTTTATAGTTGTACCCTTTTTGACATCGTTCAATCTAGATGACGGGTTATAACTTTATTTTATAGGAAATAATCAATAATAAAAAGCACACTGCTTAAACAGTATGCTTTCATTCATTCACAAGTCGTTGTGCTTCCTGTAATTGGAAAGTTCGAACTTTCCGTGGTAGGAATCGACGAATCTCATCTTCGTTGTATCCGACCTGCAATCGTTTTTCATCAATCAAAATCGGACGACGTAGTAAGCCTGGATATTCTTGAATCAAATCATACAGCTGTTGAAGCGATAACGCATCAACGGATACGTCGATTTTAGAGAAGACTTTTGAACGGGTTGAAATAATTTCATCTGTTCCATCTTCCGTCATACGTAAAATTTGTTTAATCTCATTAAGCGAGAGCGGTTCTGAAAATATGTTTCGTTCTGTAAACGGGATATCGTGTTCTTCGAGCCAAGCCCGTGCCTTACGGCAAGATGTACAGCTTGGAGACGTATAAAGTGTGACCATTTTTCTTCCTCCCTGATCGAGTATGCGTCCATCTTTTTAAGTGACTCTATTTGTATACCCAAATTCGCATCCACTTAATTATAATAATTCTTAATTATTAAAACTTCAATGATATTCTTTATCATTCAGATAAGAAAAGAGGGCGCATTCGTTGAATGCGACCTTGAATGACCCATCTCAAGATGCCGGGATTCGAGACACTGGTTGAGACACCGTCTCTTTCCCTGGCTTGACTTGTAAGTCTTTCAACTTCTTCTTCAAAACTTCTTTCAAAAGTCGTTTTTTCTCTCGTAGAACTTTGTCACGTTCTTTCATGGCCTCTCACCCCCGTACAGCGTAAGCAACCGACCGAGCATTACCGATTCTGAAAATCTTGAACTTGCACTAATCTACAATTAAATTATAGCACATTTGTTTGTAAAATGTGAATCATTCTTGCGAGTTCATCGTTTCTTTACATAGGTATCATTTGCATTACATTTAAAAAACCTGTATAGTTTATAGAAATAACCTTTTTCTATATAAGGAGGAGAGCGATGATGAGAATCACACTAGAAACGATTATGGGACATCCGGTTACCCAAAAATATTTGACTCGATCAGGCTTAAAGCATGCGGTTGATGTATGCGAACGCGCTCTCGAAATGGCAACGAAACGTGGTCTCGATACGGATTTGGCGACGAAAGCTGCGCTTCTTCATGATATCGGTCACTATGAGTGGTATACAGAAGGCAAATGGAATTATGATTTATATCGCCAGAACGACATTCATGCGATTAAAGGCGCGGAACGGGCACATAAGTTATTGATTCGTCTCGGGGAAGACCCTGCCCGTGCCAAAGAAATCTCTGTCATGATTCTTCTACACACCGACTCTTATTTACCACCGAGCCGAATTCAACGAACACCGCTCCAACAACTCGTCCATGACGCGGATACGTTCGTGGAGCAACCAGGTGGTCTTCACCACTATGAGACAATGGAAATCGAGGATGCGTTGGCTCGCGTCCGTCAAATCGACGCCATCGTGGAACGCCTTGCGAACTTGCCACGTATTTCAAACGGATAATCAATCACCTAGTTCATTAGGTGATTTTTTTGTGCAAAAAAACCTGATTTCGCGAAGAAATCAGGTTTTTATATTAAACGAGTTGTGCTTTGTATGCTTCGTACTCTTCATCCGTGAGCGAGACATAGTGTCCAGGCTCGACTTCGCGAAGTGGTGGGATACTTGAATCTTCATCCGAACGTCCAACTGGACCTTTTGATGTTGACTCGTATACGATCCGTTTACGTGTACGCTCATGCTCCGGGTCCGGAAGCGGAATCGCTGACAAGAGCGATTTCGTGTATGCATGAATCGGGTTCTCATAAAGACGATCTGCTGTCGCAAGCTCTACGAGGTGACCTTGATACATAACACCGATACGGTCAGAGATGTATTTAACCATCGACAAATCGTGGGCGATGAACAAATACGTCAAGTCGCGATCGCGTTGCAATTCTTTCATCAAGTTGACGACCTGCGCTTGAATCGATACATCAAGTGCAGAAATCGGCTCATCGGCGATGATGAAGTCCGGTTCAACCGCAAGGGCACGGGCAATCCCGATACGCTGACGTTGACCACCCGAGAATTCGTGTGGATAACGGCTCGCGTGCTCTTTCGTCAAACCAACCGTTTCAAGAAGGTCATAGACGCGGTTCATACGATCTTCTTTCGTCTTCGCAAGACCGTGAATATCAATCCCTTCTGCGATGATATCCGCAACCGTCATACGCGGGTTAAGCGATGCGTATGGGTCTTGGAAAATCATTTGCATGGCACGGTTGAATTTCAACTTGTCTGCTTTTGATTTTTTACCGTGGACGTTTTCGCCTTTGAACACAACGTCACCATCTGTCGCGTCATAAAGACCGATAATTGTACGTCCTGTCGTAGACTTCCCACAACCAGACTCACCTACGAGTCCGAGCACTTCACCTTTGAAAATATCAAACGAGATTCCGTCTACCGCTTTGACGACGCGGCCACGGCCAATTTTAAAGTGCTGCTTCAGGTTTTTTACTTCGAGTAACTTCTCGCGTTCCATTATTCAGCACCACCTTTCGTAAACGATTTAGCGAACGCACTGTCCGGACGATACTTGAGAGCGAGTTCACGAATCGCACGTGGCGGGTTGACCGCTGGTGCTTGTGGGTGTAATAACCAACTTGAAGCAAAGTGTGTATCACTTACCTGGAACATCGGTGGCTCTTTCTCAAAATCAATCTTCATCGCGTATGGGTTACGCGGTGCGAACGCATCCCCTTTCGGAGGATCGAGCAAGTTTGGAGGCGTACCTGGGATTGCAGGTAACGCTTCGTTCCGGTCATCTGTCGGACGCGGCATCGAACCAAGAAGTCCCCATGTGTACGGGTGACGTGGCTCGTAGAAGATTTCATCAACCGTTCCTTTTTCAACGAGACGACCTGCATACATAACAGCGACACGGTCAGCCATGTTCGCAACAACGCCAAGGTCGTGCGTGATGAAGATAATCGCTGTGCCCGTTTTTTGTTGAATATCTTTTAATAGTTCAAGAATTTGAGCTTGAATCGTAACATCAAGTGCCGTTGTCGGTTCATCGGCAATCAACACTTTCGGATTACATGCGAGCGCGATCGCAATAACGATACGCTGACGCATCCCACCAGAGAGTTGGTGTGGATATTGTTTCAAGCGTGCTTCTGGGTTTGGAATCCCTACAAGTGTCAACAATTCGAGTGTACGTTTCTTTGCATCCTCACCTGTTAACCCTTGGTGCTGTTTCAACCCTTCTGCGATTTGTTTATAAATCGTCATGGTCGGGTTGAGTGATGTCATTGGGTCTTGGAAAATCATTGCGATATCGCGACCACGAATTTTAAGCATTTCTTTTTCCGAAAGTTTCGCCAAGTCTTTTCCTTCGAACATGATTTCTCCGTTCGTGATTTCACCTGGAGGGTTCGGAATGAGACGCATGATTGCCTTCGAAGTGACGGATTTACCTGAACCCGATTCTCCTACGATGGCGAGCGTCTCGCCTTTTTTCAAATCAAACGATACGCCACGAACGGCTTGAACCGTTCCTGCATATGTGTGGAACGAGACCTCTAAGTCTCGGACTGATAAAATCGTTTCCATGCACGAGTCCCCCTCTTTCTTTTTTATTTACGCATTTTCGGATCGAACGCATCACGCAAGCCATCGGCAAGCAAGTTGAAGCTGACCATGAGCAAGACGATGATGACAGACGGGATAATAAGAAGGAACGGGAATGTCCGTAGTTCTTTGTATCCATCGTTAATCAACGTACCAAGTGATGCTTGTGGCGGTTGAAGCCCGATCCCGATAAAGCTGAGGAATGCCTCGAAGAAGATGGCAGATGGAATCGTGAACATGAGCGTGATGATAATCGCACCCAATGTGTTTGGAATCAAGTGTTTGAAAATCAAACGACTACTAGATGCTCCAAGTGTACGAGCTGCCAAGACAAATTCTTGGTTTTTGAGTTTCAAAATCTGACCTCGAACAAGTCGACTCATCCCAATCCATCCTGTGATGGCCATGGCAAGGATGATGGTGAAGACACCTGGGTCAAAGATCAAGATGAACAAGATGATCAAGATCAAGTTAGGTACACCAGTCAAAATCTCAACAATACGTTGCATGATGTTATCCGTACGCCCACCGAAGTAAGCTGAGACACCACCGTATGCGACACCAATCAATGTATCAATGATAGCCGCAACGAAACCGATGAAGAGGGAAATACGTGTCCCTTCCCAAATACGTGACCAAAGATCACGACCGAGGTAGTCGGTACCGAACCAGAAGTTCTCTTCTACGTTCTTTTGTTCGTAGAAGTCGATATCGCGTCCACCGAGTGTCGCCATTCCATCGAAGCCAGCCCATTCAAGTCCTGTGACTTTTGGTGGAAGTTTAGCTTGTGAAATGTTTTGTTCATAAGCATCGCGAGCCGATAACATCGGTCCAAACAACGCAAGTGCGACGAGAATCAAAATAATCGACAGCGAGATGATGGCCGCTTTGTTTTTCTTTAGGCGCATCCATGCATCTTGCCAGAAGTTTAAACTTTTCCCGGCGATTCGTTCACCAAGCTGTTCATTCATCTCAACAGGTGTGAACATGTCTTGGTCGAACTGTTCGTAATTCTTTTTGTTTTCAATCATCAGTTATTCCCCCCAAGACGAATACGTGGGTCAACAACCCCATAGAGCAAGTCGACAAGCAAAATGATAATAATGAACAATCCTGAGAAGAACAATGTCGTTCCCATGATGACTGAGTAGTCATTCAATGTGATTGACGTGACGAATAATTCTCCTAGGCCTGGTACCGCGAAGATTTTCTCAATAACGAACGTACCCGTTAAGAGTCCAGCTGTCATCGGTCCAAGAATCGTGATTGCAGGAATCATCGCATTACGAACCATGTGTTTCCATACGATGGCGTTACCCGTCAATCCTTTCGCTTTCGCGAGGGTGACGTAGTCTTGTCCGGTAACCTCTAACATCTCCGTTCGGACGAAACGGGCAATCGCTGCCGTGACACCGAGCGATAATGAGATTGTTGGTAATATTGTATGAGCTGGAGTTTCCCAGAATGCGACCGGAAGCAATTGCAATTTAACTCCAACATAGTACTGAAGGAGGGCTGCAAAAACGAACGATGGGACAGAAATCCCGATTACCGATACGAACATTGAACCATAGTCAATGACCGTATTGTGACGAATCGCCGCAACAACACCTAACAATACACCTACAAGAGTTCCAAGAACTAATGCCTGGAGCCCTAATTGTGCCGAAGGCCCGATTCGTTCCATAATCAACTCAGTTACTGGACGGTTAGCCGTACGGAATGAAACGCCAAGATCTCCTTGGAGCATGTTTCCAATGTACGTTGCATAGCGGACCGGAAGCGGATCGTTGAGTCCGTAGCGGTCATTCAATAATTGAATTTGTGATTCTGTCAGTTTTTCCTGGTTTTGATACGGCGAACCTGGGAGCAGGTCCATCAGGAAGAACGTGAACGTGGCAATCAAGAAGAACGTGATGAGGCCGTAAGTCAGCCGTTGTAGGATATAACGTCCCATGAATAAAAACCCCCTGTTTTTTCTAATTCTTTCTACTACTTGCACCAACAGCTTCACTATGACATATGACCTATTTTTCAAATTCACAAAATGAAAGGAATATTCTGAAAGAATAGCGTATACGTCATCTCAAGGCTCTTAGCACAGCGGCTGAAAACAAAGAATATTCTTTTCAGAGATTATTCTGAATTTTCACTGTTACTACATTATACTTTACCAACAAAACATTTGAACAGTATTTTCTCTTACTTCGAAAGATTTTTTTAGAAAATCGGGGACATGCGGATCGCATGCCCCCTCATCCCATTACTTAATATCAACGTATTTGTACTGGTAATCAGCACCGAACAATTGACGGTTAAAGTTTTCGATGTTTGGACGAATCAAGTATGCCACACCTGCTTGATAAATCGGCATGATCGCTTGGTCTTGTTCAATCAAGAGAGCTTCAGCTTCTTTGAACAAGTCATAACGTGCATCGATGTTTGTTTCAGCAGACGCTTCGTCAATCAACTGGTCATACTCAGATGACGAGTAGTTGATATCGTTTTGTCCATTGTCTGATGTGAAGATACCAAGGTTCGTAAGTGGATCTTGGTAGTCAGGTCCCCAAAGTGCGAATGACATTTGGTAGTCACCGTTTGCTTCACGCTCAAGTTTGTTGTTGAAAGGTTGTTGAGCAATCTCAACCGTTACGTTCGGCAAGTTCGACTCGATTTGACCTTTCATGTATTCAGAGATTTGTTTAGATACTTCGCTATCGAACGAGAGAAGTTCAATTGTTGTCGCTTCTCCGCCTGTAGCTTCTTCCCAAAGTGAAGCCGCTTCGTCAGCGTTTGTTTGGAAGTACTCAACACCTTCCGTGTAATCCGTACCGTCTTCATATTTGATGAAGTCTTTCGGAATGAATGATGTTGTTGCAATTGAACCGTTGTTCAAGAGTTGGTCGATGATTCCAGTTGGGTCGACCGCACGTGCGATTGCTTTACGTGCATTTACATCAGAGAAGATTTCATCTTCGTGGTTGAATTTGAAATATCCGATGGCAGAACGAAGACCTGTGTTGTAATCTTCATCTTCTTGGAACGCAGCAACTTGTTCTGATGCGAGACCAGCATAATCGACATCGCCAGCTTCATACAAGTTTACGACTGTAGAAGTTTCTTTAACAACTTTCACATCAACTGAATCGAGAGCAACGTTTTCTGCATCCCAATACGATTCGTTTTTCGTTAAGACATAACCTTGTTCACGATCCCACTCCGACCAAGTGAATGGTCCGTTGTAGAGAAGGTTTTCAGGATTCGTTGAGAAATCTTCGCCTTTTTCTGTTGCGAATGCTTCATTGATCGGTGTGAATGTACCGAATGAAGTAAGTGAGAGGAATGATGGGTCTGGACGCTCGAGTGTGACTTCGAGTGTTTTCTCATCGATTGCTTTAACGCCAAGCTCTTCTTTTGGTGTATCACCTGTGTTGATTGCTTCAGCGTTTTTAATTGTGTTCATGATATATGCATACTGTGAACCTGTTGCAGGATCGACAGCACGTTGCCATGCATACACGAAGTCGTTCGCTGTGACTGGCTCTCCGTTTGACCATTCTGCATCACGAAGTGTGAATGTGTAAACAGTCTCATCTTCGTTTACTTCTGGTTCGCCTTCAGCGAGAGCTGGTACGGCATTTCCGTCTTTATCAAGACGGTAAAGACCTTCCATTGTGTTGGCGATCAAGTTGAATGCGACCGCGTCTGTAGCAAGAGCCGGATCGGCTGTTGTGATATCTGACGTATCCGTCAAGCGAAGAACTTTTTCTCCGTTTGATGAAGAACCGCCGCCATCAGAGTCTCCGCCTGTCGAACAAGCCGCGAGTACTGAACCGAGTGCCAAGATGATCGTCATCATGAGCAAAATCGATTTTTTCTTCATTGCGATTTCCCCTTTCGTTTTAAAAAGCTAGCCGTTCGTCGAATAAACATCTTACTTTTTCTTTAATTTTCTGAATATTTCATAAAGTATTCGACGAAAGAACGTTAGGGCTATTGTAAGAAATTTTTAATCAAACTGTCAACTACAGAATAAAACGCTGTCATATAACGCAACTTTCTTACTCGCTTTCTCCCCCGCCTTCCTAGTATCATAGAAGAAACGTGGAATGGTGTCCCCATTCCTTTGACTGCTTGAAAGGAGATTACATCATTGAAAAAGTTTCGAAATATATTGATTGTTTGGGGGATTGTCACAATTCTCTACACCGTTTGGTCCATTTTTTCATACTTTCGAACCGAGTCTGTTCTATTTCATTTAAGCGGAGGCCTCTTCGTTTCCGGTATTCTCACGTTTGCGATCGGAATGTTTTCCCATATGAGTGCGACTGGATTGTTTGATGGCATCATGTACGGTTTCAAGCGAAGTCGGCGTGCCAAGTTAAAGGAAATTGATGCAGATTATGAAGAGGATGAAGAAGAAGATCCTGAAGATCGACAACTCCGTAAACAATCGGCTTGGAACTGGGTGTTTGTTGGTGTCGGAAGTATCGCACTCTCGTTCCTCGTCGCTTTGATTTAATCTTTTCGAGAGCGTGATCCTATGCTAAACTAAATGCAGAATAAGAACACAATGAAGAAGACAAGTAATTCAAATCCCCTTTTCCTCAGAGAGTCTACGGTGCTGCGAGTAGATGAAAAGACTTGAATGAATGGACTTTGGAGTGGCTCGCTTGAACGTAAGTATGGCGAGACGGATCACGCCCGTTACCGCGTTCAAGTGGCATATGATATGCAAATTTGGGTGGCACCGCGGTTATTCGTCCCGATTTATTCGGACGGACGACTGCGGTTTTTTTATATTCTTCGGAGGTGTATACACATGGCAACGATTTTTTCAGGAATCAAACCGACCGGCGTCGTGACGCTCGGCAACTACTTAGGCGCGATGAAACAATTTGTCGATCTTCAAGACGACAACAATGCGTATTATTGCATCGTCGATTTGCATTCAATTACCGTACAACTCGACCGCGTCGAGTTAATGAACAACACGCGAAAACTAGCTGCACTCTATCTCGCTTCAGGCCTCGACCCTGAAAAAGCGACAATCTTCGTTCAATCTGAAGTGAAAGCACACGCTCAACTCGGATGGATGTTAACATGCATCGCGGGAATGGGCGAGCTCGGTCGTATGACGCAATATAAAGATAAATCACAAGGAAACGAGAATGTCGGAGCAGGGTTATTTGTTTATCCAACCCTCATGGCATCTGACATTTTGTTATACAATACAGAACTAGTCCCTGTCGGAGATGATCAAAAACAACATATCGAATTGACCCGTGATTTGGCGGAGCGTTTCAATAAACGTTATTACGAGACGTTCACAATGCCGGAACCACTGATCCAAAAAGAAGGCGCACGGATTATGTCCCTCACGAATCCGGTGAAGAAAATGTCGAAATCGGACGCAAACGCGAAAGGATATATTTCGATGCTCGATGAGCCAAATGTCATCCGTAAGAAAATCAAGAGCGCCGTGACTGATTCAAGTGGTGTCATCTCCTTTGACCGAGAGAACAAACCAGGAATCTCAAACTTGTTAGAAATTTATTCGTTATCGACGGGTACATCAATCGATGACCTCGTCAAGCAATATGAGAACTCAAATTACGGAACATTTAAACAAGATGTGGCAGAAGCGGTCGTTGCTTTGCTCGAACCGATTCAAGCACGTTATCACGAACTGATCGATTCTCCAGAACTTGATGAAATTCTCGATGCGGGTCGTGCCAAGGCGGAAGCCGTCGCAAACAAAAACCTCGCGAAGATCGAAAAAGCGATGGGACTCAGTCGTAAACGTGCGAAAGTTAAAAAATAACTCATCCTTTACAGAACTCTCCATGTGAGAGTTCTTTTTTGTATAAAAAATGATACATAAAAAAGAGAGACAGGCGTCCCTGTCTCTCTTGTAAGCGTGTAATGAAATTATTCTTTACCTTCGATTGAAGCCCACTTGTAAGAGTAGTCTGCACCGAATGCGTGCTCAACGATATCTTTAACATATGGCTTCGTGAGGCGAGCCGATCCACGTTGGTAAACTGGCGAGATCGCGTTCTCTTCAAGAACGATTTTCTCTGCAGCTTGAAGGTCAGCCCAACGCTGTTCAGCATCTGTGCTTGACTTCGCAGATTCAATCAACTTGTCAAACTCGTCGTTCGACCACTTACCACGGTTGTATGGTCCGTCTGTGACGAAGAGGTCAACGAACGTCATTGGATCTTGATAGTCAGGGCCCCAACCAGCGAATGTGAATTGGAACTCTCCTTTGTTCTCAAGGTCAAGTTTGTTGTTGAACGGTTGTTGCTTGATTGAAACGCTCATACCTGGAAGGTTCTTCTCAAGTTCACCTTTGATGAACTCACCGATTTGCTTCGCAGACTCTGAGTCATAGTTGAGGAGTTCAAGCTCAACTGTATCCGTTCCAAGCTCAGAAAGACCTTCTTCCCAAAGTTTTTGAGCTTCTTCAACGTTGTATCCGCCGATGTCGCCGTTCGCTTCACGGAAGTCTTTACCGTCAGGACCTGTTACGAAGTCTTTCGGTACGAGGTAGTTTGCAGGGACTGAACCGTTTGCAAGAAGTGTTTCAGAGATTGCAGCTTTATCGTATGCGCGATCAATCGCGTTACGGATTTTTTGGTTGTCAAGCGCTTCCACAGCAGTGTTGAACTGGAGGTAGAAGAGTGTTGGCTCAACGACAGTTGAGAAGTCTTCGCTATCTTGATACTGAGCAACGAGCTCAGAAGTCAAGCCTGTGCGGTCAACGTCACCGTTTTCATACAAGTTGACACCTGTTGAAACTTCTTTAACGACTTTAACGTTGATTTCTTCAAGTTTAACTGTGTCCGCATCCCAATAGTCTTCGTTCTTGACCATTTTCCAGCCTTGCTCGCGCTCCCAGCTGTCGAGTTTGAACGGTCCGTTGTAGAGAGTTGTCTCTGCAGATGTACCGAAGTTTTCGCCTTGCTCTGTGTCGAATGACTCAAGTTTTGGCATGAACACGCCGAAGCTTGTCAATCCGAGGAAGTAATCAGCTGGTGCTGTCAATTTAACTTCAAGCGTTTGATCGTCGATTGCTTTAACGCCTACTGCATCGCGCTCGCCTTCGCCAGTGTTGTACGCGTCTGCGCCTTCGATGACTGACATAACGTATGCATATTGTGAAGCGTTATCTGGGTTGAGTACTTCTTTCCAAGCGTATTCGAAGTCGTTCGCTGTGACAGGCTCCCCGTTTGACCAAGTCGCACCTTCACGGATTTTGAACGTGTACGTCTTCCCGTCTTCAGAAACTTCGTGAGATTCAGCCATACCTGGAGTTGGCTCATCGTTCTCGTCCATGCGGTAAAGACCTTCGTTAACGTTGTTCAATACGTTGAACGAAACAGCGTCCGTTGCGAGTGTTGGGTTAAGTGAAGGAATGTCTGAGCTATCGAGCAAGTTGAGGACTTGCGCTTCACCAGATGACCCTTCATTTGATGATCCTTGTGAAGAATCTGTTTCATCCCCTGTCGAACATGCAGCTAGGAAAGCACTTGAAAGAAGTGTAACCGAAGATGCTAAAGCAAAACCTTTTTTCTTATTCATTGCGATGACCCCCTGATTTTTTCGTTTTAACGAAGTGAATGATGGTAGAAAATTCAGTCATTTCTTCTGACAGTATTTGTTACCAAAATCCCGTTGATGCAATAATACAATATTCTGATAATTTTGCAAAGTGTTTATTTTGATTTTTCTAAAAAATTTTCTCTATAGTCAAAAAGCCCGCCTAGAGCGGCGGGCTTTTAGCTCAATTTTCATATTTTTTCGAAAAGGTTAGGACATATGAAGGACCGATGACCGGATAACCGATCTCATCGTATCCTTTTTCAACCAAATAGGAACGTCCCGCTTGATAGATTGGCATAACAACCGCCTCTTCTAATAGCTTCGCTTCTGCATTTCGTAAAATTGTATTGCGCTCTTCTAAATTCTCAGTTGAGCGAGCCTCGTCCATCAACTGATCGTACGATTCGCTTCTATATCGACTTGAATTGAGCACATCGTCAGATTCGAACTGAGTCAAATAGGCTGATAGCATCGGGTAGTCCGGTTGCCACCCGGATAAAGAGAAAGAATAATCTCCTGAGACTTCTTTCCTAACTTTATCTCCTAGCGGAAGCTCCACGACATTGACGGTCAATCCGTCTAACTGTTCCAAATTATTCTTCAATTTTGTCGAAATTTCACGTGCTTCTTCATCGACAAAGCTAAGTAATTCAATCTCGATTGTTTCTGTTTTTAACCGTTTTTTCACGGTTTCAAATAATTGGTCGGCATCGCCTTCCAACTCTGCAACTGCAGCTTCTTCATCCATGACGAGAAGTCTTTCCGTCGTTTGTTCCGACCGTGCAAGCGATTCTTCGAGTGTCGTCCGTTCCAGCGTCAGTGCGAGGGCTTGTCGAAACGCAACATCATCGAATGGTGCTTTTTCAACGTTCGGTTTTAAATAAAAAACGCCACTTCGCGGAACGTCCTCAATATTCATGACTTCCTCATCAACGGTAGACGTGTCGAAGTCATACGGAATCGGATGCATCCCCGACACTTCCGACAAGCTTGACTCGTTTCTGATGGAAATCGTTTCGAGCGTGACTTGATCAGCTTCACGGTACGTTTCGTTTTTATGTAACGAGATGCTTGTATCATCCATTTGATTCAATTCAAACGGTCCGTTCGTTTCCAACTCTTCCCATGATGTCACGGATGGTTGTGGTAAAAATGCTGGCATTGCAAATATTTCTTCGAACCCTTCCATCGGTCGGATGAGTGTGAGTTCAAGCGTTCGGTCATCGATGGCTCGAACACCTAACGCGTCTGGTTCTTGTTGTCCGAGACCAATTTCTTTTGCCGCTTTGACATCCGCAAGTAAGAAACTAAATGGTGAATTCGTATCATCGTCGACGAGTTTTCGGAAATGATTGACGAACGTCTGTGCCGTGATCGCATTTCCTTCGGTCGTCACACTCTCTTTCAACGTGAATGTATATACCGTCCCATCATCTGAACGTTCTAGCTTCTCGACGAGTGCCGGTTCAATCGACCCATCTGAGCCGAATCGGTAGAGCCCTTCATAAAGATGCGACAGTACCGTTTGGGATGCCGGGTCAATCGCGAGCATGACGTCCGGTTGTGTCGGAAGAGATTCTCCATTGATTGTAATTGTTTGTTCTTCTGGTGGTACTAGTTCACGTGACTGCTCTCGTTGTTCGTTCCAAATAAATAAAAAAAGGATAAGGACTGAACCTAACAAGGCGGCCACGATGAATGATTTCTTTTTCATTCGTTGCACTCCTTTCTGTTAGACCAACCCTTATACCCTAACCTTTTTTGAATGATTTTTCTACCGTCAGTTCGTCACTTTCGCAAATGCGAGTGTCGCATTATGGCCCCCGAAGCCAAGTGAGTTACTGAGTGCATACTGAATGTCAAGTTCCCGATTTCCTTCACGTACATAATCAAGGTCGCAATCTGCTGCAGGTGATTCACAGTTGATGGTCGGATGAATCTTTCCTTCATGAATCGAAAGGGCTGTGATGACTGCCTCGACGCCACCTGCTCCTCCGAGAAGATGTCCAATCATCGATTTCGACGAGTTGACCGCGAGTTTGTCAGCGTGTTCCCCGAACACACGACGAATCGCTTTCGTCTCGAGCATATCGTTGAGCGGTGTGCTCGTGCCGTGTGCGTTGATATATTGCACATCTTCCGGTGTGATTCCCGCATCGCGAATCGCCTCACTCATCGCTTTTGAACCACCCTCTGCCTCTGGTGACGGTGCAGTGATGTGATAAGCGTCTGAACTCATCCCGTATCCGACGACTTCTGCATACATTTTCGCTCCACGTGCCTTCGCATGTTCGTACTCTTCTAATACGAGTACGCCAGCGCCTTCACCCATGACAAACCCGTCGCGGTTCTCGTCGAATGGACGGCACGCCGTGTTCGGGTCTGGATTCGTCGAGAGTGCTTTGTTTGAACAGAAACCTGCGAACGAGAGTGGTGTGATCGGTGCTTCCGCTCCACCGGCGAACATGGCAATCGCATCTCCCCGTTGAATGACGCGGAACGCTTCTCCGATTGAGTTCGTTCCTGACGCACAAGCTGTCACAGAACAGTTACTCGGTCCTTTCGCTCCAAGATAGATGGAAACTTGTCCGCTCGCCATATTCGGAATCATCATCGGAATGAAGAATGGACTGATACGACGCGGCCCACGATCATGGAGGATCGCCGATTGCTTGTCGATTGTCTCGACGCCCCCGATTCCGCTCCCGATCCACGTACCGACTTCATCCGCGATCGCTTTGACATCGAGCCCACTATCTTTATGAGCAGCGTCTGCTGCTAAAAGAGAGTATTGAATGAATGAGTCCATCTTGCGTGCTTCTTTTGGTTCGACCAAATGATCGATGTTCCACTCTTTCACTTCCGCTCCGACTTTCGCCGGATATTGACTGATATCGATTTTTGTCAACGTATCGATTGCGTTATCCCCTTTTAAAAGACGATCCCACATTGCCGACACGTCGTTTCCTAACGGTGATACGACTCCTAATCCTGTCACTACTACTCGTTTCATGAATGATTCCCCTCCGTAATTGTTGCATGATTCCATGTCAGACAGCTTGCACCCCATGTGAGCCCGGCACCAAACCCTGCGATGACGACCGTTTGTCCATCTTGGATTTTACCAGATTTGACGGCTTCCGCTAAGGCGAGCGGAATGGATGCCGCCGATGTGTTCGCATGGTCTTGAATGGTCATGACGACTTTCTCTTCTTCTAAGTTTAACCGTTCCATCGCCGCATCAATGATTCGACGATTCGCTTGGTGCGGCACGAGGACGTCGAGGTCATTCAACGACTTATCGGCCTTGTTTAACGACTCGAGAACGATCTCGGGCATTTTCCGTACGGCGAACTTGAATACTTCGCGACCGTTCATGACGATTTTTCCTTCATCATTTTCGTACAAGTGCTTGCCACCTGTCCCATCACTTCCAAGTACGATTGAGTCGATTGAAGCGATATCGTCTTCCCCGAGTACGACAGCCCCAGCTCCATCTCCGAATAGGACAGCTGTCGACCGGTCATCCCAATCAATCAAACTTCCCATCTTCTCCGCTCCGATCACGAGCGTTTTCTTGAAGCCTTTCGAATCCATCAGGCTCTTCGCTGTATCCATCGCGAAGATAAACCCGCTACACGCCGCACTGACGTCGAACGCCACAGCGGCTTTCGCACCAAGATTCGCCTGAACCACACATGCGGTTGCCGGAAACGCTGGCGCAGTCGCCGTCGCACAGACAATCGCCTCGATCTCGTCGATGGTGACACCAGCGCTTTGTAACGCCCGTTCTGCAGCGCGTGTTGCCATATCCGAGACCGACACGTCACTTTCTGCTAAATGTCGTGCCTCGATGCCTGTACGCGTACGAATCCACTCATCGCTCGTATCCATTCGTTTTTCTAAATCGATATTTGTCACCCGATTGTCCGGTAAGAACGATCCGATGCCGATGATTCCAATATTCATATCGTCGACCCCTATTCTTAGTATCTGGTACTAATATAAGGGAATAAAAAGAGGATGTCAATGCATCCTCCTCGTAATCAATCGATTAAGCTTGTTCGAGACGTTTCGTGACAGCCATGACCATCTTCGCGGAGTTGATTGAAGCCGTTTCTAAAAATTCATCAAACGATAAGTTCGCCTCTTCGTCTGCACTGTCTGAGATCGAGCGCGTAACGACGAATGGTACGCCGAACTGGTAACAGGTCTGCGCGATTGGAGCAGCCTCCATCTCGACGGCAGCGACGCCATCGAAATGACCGAGGATATCAGCCACACGCTTCGAGTCGTTGATGAACGAATCTCCCGTTACAATCAATCCTTGATGCACGTTCACGTCAGGCAAGCTTTCAATCACATCTTTACAGACGTTGACGAGCTTCGCATCGGCTTCATACGCCGGTGGCATTCCTGGCACTTGACCGTATTCATAACCGAATGCCGTCACATCGACATCGTGGTGGCGCACTTCCGTCGAGACGACGACGTCACCGACTTTCATCCCTTTTTTGAATCCGCCTGCAGAACCGGTGTTGATGACGACGTCCGGTTTGAATTTATCAATCAAGAGTGTCGTCCCGATCGCGGCATTGACTTTCCCGATGCCTGACTTCAAGATGACGACTTGCATGTTTCCAAGATAACCTTCATAAAAATGATAGTTTGCGATTTCCGTATCCTTGCGCTCCGTCAATTCATTCCGAAGCAAGTTCACTTCTTCTTCCATCGCACCGATGATTCCAACTTTCATTCCGATTCCTCCTCAGAAAGAGAGCGACTTCCAAGATGGAGGTCGCTCAACAACTTATTTGATTTCTTTGATTTCGACGATCATGTCGCCACCTGGTGTTTGAACCGTGACCACATCTCCGACCGTACGACCGAGAAGTGCTTTCGCGATTGGTGATTCGTTCGAGATTTTCCCTGTGAACGGATCTGCCTCAGCACCACCGACGATTGTGTACGTCTCGTCTTCGTTATCTTCTTGGATGAAGAACGTGACCGTTTTCCCGATTGAGACAACCGAGTTATCCGCTGCATCATCTTGAATGATAACGGCGTTACGGAGCATTTCTTCTAATTGTGCGATTCGTCCTTCGACCATCGCTTGTTCTTCTTTTGCCGCGTCATATTCCGCGTTTTCTGATAAGTCACCGAAATCACGAGCAATCTTAATATTTTCAACGACTTCTTTACGGCGGACCGTCTTCAGTTCGTTTAATTCATTCTCGATCTTCGCTTTTCCGTCTAACGTCATATAATGTTGTTTTTCAGCCATTTCTGTCACTCCTTCATTGTCTCCTAGTATATTACAGCTAGGGTAAATTGAAAACGATTTATTTCCTCACGCGCGATTGCGCTCAGTGAGCACCCAACGGATCTTCGTCACGAGTAAGTCGATTGCGACAAAGTTTTCTCCGCCTTCAGGAACGATGATATCCGCATACCGTTTCGTCGGCTCGCAGAATTGTAAATGCATCGGGCGTACGACATTCGTGTATTGTGCCACGACTGAATCGATTGAACGGCCTCGTTCATTGATGTCTCGCTGCATGCGGCGCAAGATTCGAACGTCGGCATCCGTATCCACGAACACTTTAATATCCATCAATTCACGCAAGCGGGCATCTTCAAGTGCCAAGATCCCCTCAACGATGACGACATCGACCGGTTCGATCAAAATCGTCTCATCAGACCGTGTATGGGCCGCATAATCATATACCGGCTTTTCGACAGCTTGATGCTGTTGCAATTGTTGGATATGTTCAATTAGCAAATCGTTATCAAAGGCGAAGGGGTGGTCGTAGTTCGTCTTGTACCGTTCCTCCATCGTCATTTCGGATTGATCTTTATAATACGCGTCTTGTTCAATCATGACGACCGATTGACCTTTAAACGCATCGACGAGCGCACGGGCCACGGTCGTTTTTCCAGATCCGGTACCCCCGGCCACGCCAATAATGACGGGTTTATGTTGCATCAAAGTTAAGTCCTCCTCATCGTAATTTACGACTGATTGCTAGGCCATCACCAAGGGGCAAAATTGCAGTATGATAATCGGTCCGTGCCATCAATTGCTCAGTAAACTGTTTCACGAGACGGACAAGCCGGCGTCTGCGACGGTCAAGTACTGACACATCCTCGAGCAAGACGTCCCCTCGTAAAAACAAATTATCGCTGTAAATCGTACCACCAATTGGTACTAAAGCGCCATACCCATCAAAAAATTTTTGATATTGTCCTTTTGCCGCATCAATAAACACGGCATCGAACTCACCTTCGATCGAACCGATCAATTCAACGGCGTCGCCATGAATCAATGTGATGCGATCGCGGACGTCCGATCGCCCGATAAAACCAGTCGCCTCTTCGAATCGACGGGCGTTTCGTTCGATCGTGACGATTTCGGCCTCTGGCAACAACTCCGCCATACGGATTGCACTGTAGCCAATTGCCGTCCCCACCTCAAGGATGCGGGTCGGTCGCTGCATCGCCAACAAGGAGAGAAGCACTTCAGAGCCCGTCAAGTCCATGATTGGAACGTGATGTTCTCGCGCAAATGCTTCCATCTCCGTCAGCAGCGGAGAGCGGTCATTGATCAATTGTTCTACATATCCCTCATAGGATGCATGGTCCACTCGTTCCACCTCTTAACTCTCTTCATTCAAACGACCGGAAGCATCCGCTTCCGGTCGTCCCATCAATTACTGTTCGCTTCTTCAAACGCTTCCCATTCGGAACGGTATTTATTGACGTTTTGTTGATGGTCCTCATAGTTCACTTCGAACAATACTTCCCCATTCGGGAATCCTTCACGTGGAGGGCGTGCATAGAAGTAGATGTTCTCCGTATCATTTGGATTGAGTACCGCCTCAAACGCATCACGACTAACAGCCGCGATTGGACCGATCGGAATTCCTTCATAACGATACGTGTTATATAAGGAATCGTTCTCTAGGTCTGCGAATGAAGTGAAAATCGACGTCTCCCCTGTACCGTACCAGACGGTCGGGTCAGACTGTAGTTTCATACCATCGTTCAGACGATTCTCAAAGACACCGGCAATCTCTTTTCGGTCTTCCGTTGACACGGCCTCTTTCTCGACAACCGATGCGAGCGCGAGCGTCTCATGGAACGTACGTCCTGAATCGGCCAAACGACCTTTGTACTCTTGATACATGCTTTCAGTCGGGAGTAGCATCTCATCGATGATTTCAGTGAGCGTTACCCCTTTATTGAATTCATACGTTGCTGGGAACAGGTATCCTTCAAGCGGATGATAAATGCCTTCCTGCAATACTTCTTCCGTCAACATCTCATGCTCGTTCACGAGCGAACTGATATATTCACGGTCGCTCAATTGTTCAGAAATCTGTTCTTTTGGAATATCGGCCTCTTTCGCAAGTCGTGCGATGACTTGGTCGATTGTGAATCCTTCCGGAATGACAAGCTTGATATCAGGAACCACAATGACTTTACCTGTTTGCAACGTTTCAATCAACTCATCGATTGATTGAGACGGTGACAACGTATACGTCCCCGCTTGGAACGATGATTCGTTTTTAAAACGCGTATAGAAACGGAAAATCGTGCTACTCCTTACAAGCCCATTCTCTTCAAGTAATTCACCAATATATCCCGAACCAGCTCCGAGCGGGACTTCGACCTCAACTGTTTCAGTCGATGTTGGATCAATCGGTTCGACGGAGCGCTTCACGAACACATAAGCGAGTGCCGAGCCTGTGGCGATGACGAGAAGGAAGATGGCAAGGATGACAACCGTGATGCGACGGACGATCCGGTTGCGGGCACGTTTCTCATCTGACATAGATGGATGATTCATGCATTTCTCCCCTGTTCATTTTATAAAGAGAGGCGACGAGGGAGATCCCTAGCCGCCCATCCCCTATTTAGTCTAGACCGACTTCGTCATTGACGATATCGAATGCTTCCATGACCTCTTCGAAGTCTTCATCGTCTTCGACGAGCTTCAAGATGAATTCGCCATCTTCAAGTTCTTCAATTTCAAATGCGTATACTTCGATTGTGTCTTCATCTTCTGTTTCCGGAGCGCCAACCGGTTCGAGCACGACGAATGTCTTCTTCGAACGGTCGCTTGTCATACGGAAAATTTCTGCAAATAAATGCTCGTCTCCATTTTCATCTGGAATACGGTACATTTCTTCTTCACGACGGATTTCTGCCATGAGAGATTCCTCCTTTATTTCCCGGAACGATCCAGGTAGTTTTGTAAAATCATCACGGCCGCCATTTTGTCGATGACCGCTTTTCTCTTTTTCCGGCTTACATCTGCTGAAATGAGCATCCGTTCCGCTTGCATCGTCGTTAATCGTTCATCCACCAACACGCAAGGTAAGCCTGTCTGCTCTGTGAACGCCTCGGCAAATGCCTCAGACGCCTCACCACGCGGACCGATTGTCCCGTTCATGTTTTTCGGATGACCGACGACGACTTCTTTCACATCGTACTGCTCGATAAACGGACGAAGGAGACGGACGGCTTCGTCAAAGTCGGGTTCAGTCCAGTAGACCGTTTCCACACCTTGCGCCGTCCATCCCATCAGGTCACTTACTGCGACACCAATTGTCTTCGATCCGACATCGAGTCCCATGACTCGCTTCATATTAATCCTCTCTACGATCGTTCAAATACGATTTGACCAACTCTTCGAGAAGTTCATCCCGCTCAATTTTGCGAATCAAGTTTCGCGCATCATTATGACGTGGGATGTAGGCGGGGTCACCTGATAATAAGTATCCCACGATTTGATTGATCGGTTGATAACCTTTTTCCTCGAGTGCTTGATATACCGTAATCAGCGTCTCACGTGTGTTAGCACGTTGATCATCTTCTGGAAAATTGAATTGCATCGTGCGATCCATTTGGCTCACAAGAATCCACCTCTTTCCGTTTGCACTTCACACTCTATTATGCCAGTGATTGAACGTAATGTGAAGCAAACTTCAATGCTTCGTCCAGTTTTGTTGCGTCACGGCCACCTGCTTGTGCCATGTCTGGACGTCCGCCACCACCGCCGCCACAGCGTGTTGCGACTTCTTTAATGAGTTTTCCGGCATGGAAGCCACGGTCGTTCAAGTCTTTCGTCACACCTGCGACGAGGTTGACCTTCTCACCGTTCGCCGACCCAAGGATGATCACGGCAGAGCCGAGTTTTCCTTTCAAATCGTCGACCATGCTTCGGAGGGCATCCATGTCTTGTCCATCGACACGCTTCGCGATCAATTGGACGTCACCGATTGTCTCGATCGCATCCGTCAATGAAGAAGCTTCGATGTTCGCGAGTTTCGCTTTGAGCGACTCTGAAGCACGCTCCACGTCTTTGATTTCAGCCTGAAGTGCTTGAACACGTGCTGGAACTTCGAGTGGTTTCGTTTTCAACAGTTTCGCCGCCGCTTCGAGCGTCTCGATTTGCTGGTTCATCACTTCGTATGCGCCAGCCCCTGTGACCGCTTCGATTCGACGTGTTCCTGCGCCAATTCCTGACTCAGACAAGATTTTAAAGAGTCCGATTTCAGCCGTATTGGATACGTGGCACCCACCGCAAAGTTCAACCGAGTAATCTCCAGCAGATACGACGCGAACGACATCGCCGTATTTCTCGCCGAAGAGTGCCATCGCCCCTTTTGCTTTCGCATCAGCGATGTTCATTTCTTCGATGTCGACACCGATCGATGCCCAAATCTTCTCGTTCACTTGACGCTCAATCGATTGAAGCTCTTCTGGTGTCACTTGTCCGAAGTGAGAGAAGTCAAAACGAAGACGGTCTGGTGTCACGAGTGACCCTGCCTGATTGACGTGCTCACCGAGTGTGTCTTTGAGTGCACGGTGCAAGAGGTGCGTCGCGGTATGGTTCTTCACAATCGCTTGACGTGAGTCTTGGTCAACCGTCGCTGTCACTGCCACTTCCGCTTTCGCGACGCCTGACTCAACTGTGACCGTATGCAAGTTTTGGCCGTTCGGTGCTTTCGAGACATCTTTCACGCGAAGAAGGAAGTCTTCCCCAACGATTTGTCCTTTGTCCCCGATTTGACCGCCGCTCTCTGCATAGAATGGCGTTTGATCAAGGATCACTTGCGCTTCTTCTCCTGCTGCAACCACGTCGACGAGTTCCCCGTCGTGAATCAAGCTGACGATTTTCGCGTTCGTCTCAAGATTGTTGTATCCGAGGAACGTCGATGGCATCGTAATATCCGCGAGTACGCCAGATTGGATTTGCATCGATTCGACGTCAGCGCGTGCTTGACGTGCACGTTCACGTTGCTCGTTCATCGCTTCCTTGAAGCCGTCTTCATCGACCGTCATATGATGGTCTTCTGCATATTCGATTGTCAATTCGAGTGGGAAGCCGTACGTGTCATAGAGACGGAACGCATCTTGACCACTGATCACGTTTGAACCTGCAGCTTTTTGCGCTTTCGCGACTTCGTTCAAGATTGCGAGTCCGTCGTTCAACGTTTCATGGAAACGCTCTTCCTCGTTCTTGATGACTTTCTTGATGAAGTCTTTCTTCTCGTTCACTTGTGGATAGAAGTCGACCATGATGTCACCGACGACGTCAACGAGTTCGTGCATGAACGGGCGCTCGATGCCTAGCATCTTCGCATAGCGAACCGCACGACGGAGAAGACGACGGAGGACATATCCACGTCCTTCGTTCGACGGGAGTGCCCCGTCACCAATCGCGAACGATACGGTACGGATGTGGTCAGCGATGACTTTGAACGCCACATCCTTGCTGCTGTCTTGACGATACACGTCTCCACTGATTTTTTCTGTTTCACGAATAATTGGCATGAAGAGGTCTGTATCGAAGTTTGTCGGTACGTCTTGAAGGACGCTCGCCATCCGTTCGAGTCCCATCCCCGTATCAATGTTTTTACGTGGAAGCTCTGTGTAGTTGCCGTGTCCGTCATGGTTATATTGGCTGAATACGATGTTCCAAATTTCAAGGTAACGCTCGTTCTCCCCGCCTGGGTAGAGTTCAGGATCTGTCGGGTCGTCTCCGAACGCAGGACCACGGTCGAAGAAAATTTCGGTGTTCGGACCAGATGGGCCTTCCCCGATTTCCCAGAAGTTATCTTCAAGTGGGATGATGCGGTCAGCCGGCATGCCGAGGTTCAACCAGATTTGTTTTGATTCTTCATCGTCTGGGTGAATTGTGACCGAGAGACGGTCCGGGTCGAGACCGTACCATTCATCACTCGTCAACAGTTCCCAGCCCCATGTAATCGCTTCTTCACGGAAGTATTCTCCGACTGAGAAGTTCCCGAGCATTTCGAAGAACGTATGGTGACGTGCCGTCTTCCCGACGTTCTCGATATCGTTCGTACGAATGGATTTTTGTGCGTTGACGATACGTGGGTTTGCCGGGATGACACGTCCATCAAAGTATTTCTTCAATGTCGCGACACCTGAGTTGATCCATAAAAGGGTAGGATCTTCGACCGGTACGAGTGACGCACTCGGCTCAACGCTGTGACCTTTTGATTTGAAGAAATCTAAGTACATTTGGCGAATCTGTGCGCCAGTCAATGATTTGAGCGGTTTCATGAACAATTCCTCCTTATTTCTGAACGAAACGAAAAAAAGCGATGCCTGCCCCTGTGGAAAGGGACGAAAGCATCGCTTCGTGGTACCACCCTCGTTCGCACGGTAAACACCGTGCCTCGAACATCCGTTAACGTGGATGAGGCGCCCAGGTTGAGTGGGGACTCCAGAATAGCTTCGGTCGGCCGACCTCCATCTTCTCGCAGCCAAGGAAGATGTCTCTGTAGAGGCGGTGACGACGTACTCATTTCCTTCATCGTCTGTATCGTTTCAGTTATCTATTCGTCATTATCACACGCGCTTATGAAGACGTCAAGACTTCCCGCCTAAGCGCTCCACCAATTTCGTTCGACGAACCGGCTCTTCTTCTCGTGTTGCTGCCTCGAGCGCTCGTACGTCTCCAAACAACAGTAAACTTTTCTTCGCTCGCGTGACGGCCGTATAAATCAAGTTCCTCGACGAGCGGAAGCCACCCGTGAAGAAGACCGGCATGAGCACAATCGGAAATTCGGAGCCTTGTGACTTATGGATCGTGATGGCATATGCGTGGGTGAACTGGTCCCATTCACTGCGGTTATATTCGACTTCTGTCTGATCGAATCGGATATAAATTTTATCGACTTTATCGACGTTCTCTTTTGCGAAGAAAATATTTGTGATTTCACCGATATCTCCGTTATAGACGTTCTCTTCGGCGTTGTTGACGAGTTGTAGCACTTTATCGCCGTTTCGGTAAATACGTGTCCCGTGCTTCACTTCACGGGCGCCCGATTTCGGATTGAATACGTTTTGGAGCGCCTCGTTCAACCCGTCGATTCCACACACACCTCGATACGTCGGAGCGAGCACTTGGATATCAAATGGCGAATAGCCTTTCCGAAGGGCCGCACCTGCCATCTGACAAATCGCTTGAAGCGCCGTCTCTTGGTTCGCCGTATAGAATCGACGATCCGGGAGCGCCGCCAATAAATCTTCCGGCATTTTTTTAGCGTTCAACGAATGGGCGAGTCGCAAGATGCTCGACTCCGACGCCTGACGGTGGACGACGTCGAGTCGGACGACCGGAATCCCGTCCGTCGCCATCAAATCAGCGAGCACTTGACCCGGACCGACCGAAGGAAGCTGATCGCGGTCACCGACGAACAAAATCTTCATGCCGTTCGGTACCGCCTTCAGCAAGCTCCTGAACAAGAAAATATCAATCATCGATGCCTCGTCGACAATGAGTACTTTTCCCACGAGCGGATTCGTCTCATCGACTTGGAACGAACTTCCGTCAAACTTCAACAGACGGTGAATCGTCGATGCCGGGAGACCCGTCGATTCACTGAGCCGTTTTGCGGCACGACCCGTCGGTGCGGCCAACACGAACGGGAACGGTTGGTTCGGGACGGGTTCGAGTTTCCAGTCGAAGACATCACTCAGTGCATGAATGATGCCTCGGACGACCGTCGTCTTCCCGGTACCCGGACCTCCCGTGAGGACCATGAGCGGTGATTTGAGCGCGAGTTCGATTGCCTCTCGTTGTTGTGTCGCGTATTCGATTGAGAACATTTCTTCGACACGCCCGACCGCGTCAAAGATTGTCGTCATATCCACGTCCTCCGTCGTCGATGTCGCCATGATGCGCGCCAACTCTTCTGCCGCCTTCCGTTCGGCGCGGAACACGCGAGGGTGATAGACGACCCCGTCATCGATGACGACCCGTTCTTCTTTTGCGAGCGATTCTAATGCTGTGACGAGCGCGTCACCTGGGTCCGCCCCGATGATACGTGGCATCTCCGCTTCGAGTTGCTCCGCTGTCACATACAAATGACCGTTTCCTTGTTCGAGTTCCAACACGTAAAGGACCGCTGCCGCGATACGTTCGGGATGAATCCCTTGAATCCCAAAATGCGCGGCGATGGCATCCGCTGTCTTGAATCCGATTCCTTGCACATCATACATGAGCGCATACGGATTCTTCTCAATCGTTTCCATCGCCCGTCCTTCATATTCTTTATGAATTTTCGAGGCGAGACGCGGCGTGACGTCGAATGGGGCGAGAAACAACAACAGTTGGTCGACGCCATACAAGACGTTCAGACGTTCCGTAATGACGCGCGCCTGCTTTTCTTTCAATCCGTCGACTTCCGAGAGAATACTCGGATGCTTCACGATTTGGTCGATACAATCATCCCCGAGTGTATCCGCAATCTTTTGAGCGGTCTTTTGACCAATCCCAGGGAAGGAACCGTTCGTCAAAAAACGGACGGCGGCACGTTTTGTCATCGGAACGACGCGACGAATCCAATCCGCTTTCATCTGTTTCCCGAATCGAGGATGCTCGACGAGGCGACCGTGCGCTTTATACGTCTCTCCCTTTTCGATGCCGACTCCGACGCCAGCGATGACCATCTCGGTCTCGTCCGTCTCAAAATTCTTTTCTTTTATTCTGACGAGCGCAATGGTGTGCGCTTCTTCTTCTGATTGAAACAGGACTCGAATGACTTTTCCAGTCAACTCGTAAGGTGCTGCCATCATATCCGACACCTCCAGCTATTTTTCCATCATTCATTATAGCCCGAGATGAATCGATTGAACAAATGCCCTAGTCGAACAGACTCAAGATTTGCTCGATTCTGTCGAGGTCGACGACTTCTAATATGCGAATGAGTTGTTCAAGGTCGACTCGGTCCAAGATGCGCTCGACTTGTTCGAGGTCCACCTCTTCTATTAAACGTTGTATCCGATCCAAATCACCTGACGCCTCGTACGCTTCAAGTTTTGTAAAGAGTTCGGTCTTCTCGATACGAATCGAATCCTCCAACATCCCTCTAGCTCCAAATAAGACGAGACCGATGACCGCTAGTTGAATCAACCAATTCGTGACGACTTTCCAAAACGGGACGGTCTGTCCGATGAACGGGATGAGCGGAATGAACGTCAATTGTAAGAGCAAGATCCCGACTTGGACATATACGTTTGGAATCAACAACCCTAGAATCGCAAGAAGCAATGGAACGAACCATCCGACCCCGACATGTTCCGACGTGAGTTGCCAAGACTTTTGTTCCGAGTACACATAATGGACACCCCACCCGACAACGAGAAGCGCCACAAACAGAATGAGTAGTAACGTTAATAGTCCACGCGGCTCGACGACCACTTGATATAAAATCGTGTTCGTCCACTTTCCTTCAGCAAGTCGCTGATTTACCGTTTCAAATAATTGCGTGAACCATACATACTCGATTATGAAAAACAAGATGACACTGACCATGCTATATTTTCGCAAACGATTCGACCTCCTTCTATAAGTTGTCATTCCCTCACTTTCAGACAGCTAGTCGCGTTTTTGATTGATGGAAAGCGGGAACTGTTCGAATGACACATTGAAGGAGGCGTCATATATGGGTAAACGAATTCCAGTCAGCGGTCTATGTGAGCTTGTATTAGAAGTGACAGATATGGAAGAAGCCGTTTCGTTTTGGTCTGAAAAATTAGGTCTCCCCGTCGTCGAACAATGGGTGGGAGACGATGCGGAACCGAGTGAATCGCAAGAACAGGCAAATGAGCCGTGGGCAACGTGGCTCTATATCGGAGGAAACACACGACTTGGACTTTGGCTAAAGCGAGATTTCACCGAGGAAGAGGACGCCAATCGAAAACAAGACGTGACCGAGTGGGACACGCTCTATGATGAAGGTGGAGTCCACGTCCACTGCGCGTTCTTCGTGCCGATGGAGTCGTTTGAAAAGGCACTCGAGATTTTGGATGAGACCGATGTACCCGTAAAATTACGGACGTGGGACGAAGATGAAACGAAGAACGGGAAAGAACGGTCGGCGTACTTCAAAGACCCGAGCCATAACATCATTGAATTGTACACGAAAAATATGGACGAGGCTTACGGTGATTTCGCCGGGGAACCCGTCAAGATTACGACGAAACAACTTTAACTGAATCAGGCGAGAATTCTCCCTCCTCTAAGCGTCTCGGGGCGAAGCACAGCGTAGGTGGGAGATGAATCGCCCGTCTTGGCAAGATTCCAATTGCTTGATTTAATCAGTGTAACTAATCAAAAGGACTGATATATCGATGAAAATGGATACAAATAAGCATTCAGTCTTTCTTCTGAATTACCACCTCGTCTTGGTGGTCAAATTATAGACGACAAGTGATCGACGACGACGTCTCGGAGTTCGCGAGACAGACATTCGAAAGGATTGGCGCGTCATACCACATCACACTGACCGAATGGAATCATGACGGCGATCATATCCATGTGTTGTTCAAAGCCCACCCGAACACAGAGATGTCGAAGTTTTTGAACGCTTACAAGAGCGCGAGCAGCCGACTGATCAAGCGAGACTTTCCGCACGTCAAGAGACGACTGTGGAAAGAAATGTTCTGGTCTCGAAGCTATTGCCTCGTGACGACCGGCGGTGCGACGATCGACGTCATCAAGCAATACATCGAAAAACAAGGAAAGGAGTGATCACTTTGCTGAAGGCGTACAAGTTTCGACTATACCCGACAAATATACAACAAGAATACTTCATGAAGACGTTCGGTTGCGTTCGTTTCGTCTATAATAAGATGCTCGAAGAACGCATCCGACTGTATGAAGAGTCGAAGCTGAACCCCGACGCAAAGCAGAAGCTCCCGACCCCGGCGAAGTATAAGCCCGAATTCCCTTTCTTGAAAGAGGTCGATAGCTTGTCTCTGGCGAATGCCCAGATGGACTTAAATAAGGCATATGCCAACTTCTTCCGCGACAAATCTGTAGGGTTCCCGAAGTTCAAATCGAAGCACAGCGACCGCGCCTCCTACACGACCAACAATCAGAACGGGAGCGTCCGCATCGAAGACGGCAAGGTGAGACTTCCTAAGATCGATTTCGTGAAGTTCAAGCAACATCGTTCTTTCGAGGGAATCATCAAGTCCGCGACCGTGTCGATGACGAAGACGGGGAAATTCTTCATCTCCATTCTTGTCGATCAAGATGAGGAAAGGTGGATTCCTGCTAAAAACAAGATTGGAATCGACCTCGGTCTTGAGCACTTCGCCATCATGACGAATGACGAAATGGTCTCGGAGAAGATCGACAACCCCCGACTCCTCCGGAAGTCGGAAGCGAAGGTCAAGAAGGCGCAGCGCGCGCTGTCACGCAAGAAGATCGGGAGCCGGAACCGGGAGAAAGCCAGGCTGATCCTCGCCAAGAGACATGAGAAGATCGCGAACCAACGCAAGGACTTCCTTCACAAGCTGTCGAGACGGATCGTTGACGAGAACCAAGTCATCGTCGTGGAGACATTGAAGTCGAAGGACATGATGAAGGATCACAAGGTGGCGAAGTCCGTCGGGGATGTCAGTTGGCACGAGTTCGTCCGTCAACTCGAATACAAGTCAAACTTCTACGGACGGACGCTCATCAAGGCGGATCAATGGTTCGCATCGACGCAGATCTGTTCCACTTGCGGCGTGAAAGGCGAGAAGAAGGCGATGGATGTCCGTGAATGGACGTGTGCTTGTGGCACTCATCATGACCGAGACATCAATGCGAGCATCAACCTATTGATGTTGGCCGACTGAACATCCTTCAGGGTGGGAACCACCCGACGAGCTTGGTAAACAATCGTAGCTAGTAAAAGTACGGTCTTCCCAAGAAGCTCCCACTTCAATTTGCGAAGCAAATAAGTGGCGAGTAGTTCACTCACGAGCACTAAAAAAAGTGCCATCGCTCCATTGCGATGGCATTTTCCTATTCAAGAGATTAGTTTCCGAGCAGTGCATCCATCTTCGCGATGGCGTCTCGTGCGAGTTCGTGATCTGGTTGCATCTCCAAGACACGTTGAAGCTCCGCATACGTCCGTTCCTGGTCACCTAAGAACGCATAAGCGATTGCCAAGTTATAGCGAGCGTCTGTATGGCTTGCATCGAGGTCGAGCGTCTCTTCTAATGCGACGACCGCCTCTTCTAACTGTTCACTTTGTGCGAGTGCGAGTCCGTACTGGAACGTGATTTCTACGTCTTCAGGCGATTGCTTTTTCGCTTCGCGCAGGCGTGGCATCGCACGAACGAAGTCACCCATCGCTTTGTACGTCAAGCCGAGCATGAAATGAAGATCGGCATCGTCCATTCCAGACAGGAGCGCTTGACGGAGTGAGGCCTCCGCCGACTCCAATTGCTCGAGTTCATAAGCGAGAGCACCTTTCGCATAGTGCGCGGCACCGAACGAACCATCGAGTTCGATCGCCTTGTCATAGAAAATGACGGCACGATCGTAGTCGTTGATGGCCTGAAGCAACGTTCCCATGTTGACGAAGCCAGTCGGGTCCGTCGGGTTCGCTTCAATCGCCTCATTGAAATGTTTGGCCGCCTGTTCGAATTCACCTTGCTGCATCGCTTGGATGCCTTGTTCGTTTGCGTTCATATTCAATCACCTCATCCGATATAGTCGAGTCGTTTCCCGTTTCGATACGCTTCGTCGATTGTCGCCCCACCGAGACAGACGTCGCCATCATAGAAGACGACCGCTTGTCCAGGTGTGATGGCACGTTGCGGCTCATCGAACTTGACGAGTACTTCTCCGTTTTCAAGCGGGGCGACCGTGACCGGCACGTCTTGTTGACGATAGCGGAATTTCGCCGTCGCCCGGAACTCGCCAGTCGGAGCAGCCCCCGTCCAAGAGAGTTTTGAAGCGAGAAGCGCATCTGAATAGAGTGCGTCGTGATGGAAGCCTTGTCCGACGAACAAGACGTTATTCTCGACATCTTTTCCGACGACGAACCAAGGGTCCCCGTCGCCACCGATTCCGAGACCGTGACGCTGTCCGAGCGTATAATACATCAAGCCGTCGTGACGTCCTTTGACGACACCGTCGAGCGTCCGCATCTCACCAGGTTGTGACGGAAGGTATTCCGATAAGAACTCTTTAAAGTTCCGTTCACCGATAAAGCAGATCCCGGTCGAATCTTTTTTCTTCGCCGTTGCAAGGCCTGCTTCTTCAGCAATCACACGCACATCTTTCTTGTCCATATGACCGATTGGGAACATCGTCCGCGCGAGCTGATCTTGTGACAATTGATTCAAGAAATACGTCTGGTCTTTATTGTCGTCTTTCCCACGCAACAAGCGGTGTTCTCCGTCGACATATTCCACTTGGGCGTAATGACCTGTCGCGACAAAGTCCGCACCGAGTCGAAGGGCATGGTCAAGGAATGCCTTGAATTTGATCTCTTTGTTACACATGACGTCCGGGTTCGGGGTGCGACCGAGACGATATTCCGCCAAGAAATATTCAAATACGCGATCCCAATATTCTTTCTCGAAGTTGACCGCATAGTAAGGGATCCCGATTTGGTTCGCGACGGCGATGACGTCTTCATAGTCTTCTGTCGCCGTACACACACCGTTCTCGTCTGTGTCATCCCAGTTTTTCATAAAAATCCCGATGACGTTGTACCCTTGCTCTTTCAACACATGGGCCGTCACCGATGAATCGACGCCACCTGACATACCGACGACGACTGTCGTCTCTTCAGGGGCTTTCGTGCGTAAATTCATCTATCTCACTCCGTTCATAAATGTCGAGACGACTTCTTGTAGTCGCTCCGCGAGCCGTTTCGCGTCCTCGACCGAGTTGCCGTGGCCAAAACTGATTCGAACAGACTGACGCGTCCGTTCTGAATCCCCGTACATCGCCGACAATACATGGGACGGTTCAACCGACCCCGCCGTGCAGGCACTTCCGCTCGAAATCGCCATGCCCCGCATATCCATCATGATGAGGAAGGGTTCAAGGTCAATTCCAGGAAGGTATAAATTCACGATGTGAGGTAAACGATTCGACCCGTTCACCTCATAAGTTACGCCTAGTTCGTCAAGGCGCTGACGGAGCGCCGTATCGAGCGACTCATAATGAGCCACTCGGGTCTCACGTTCTGCCATGACGAGTTCAGCTGCTTTTTGGAATCCGACGGCACCCGGAACATTTTCCGTGCCGGCTCGACGTTTACGTTCTTGTTGTCCACCAAAAGAACGTGACGCTAATTTTACACCTGTTTTCATGAAAAGAAAACCGATACCTTTCGGTCCATTCACTTTATGTGCGGATGCCGACAATAAATCGACATGAACTGCCTTCACATCAATCATTTCTGTACCGAGCGCTTGTACCGCATCGGTATGAAAGATGGCTTGATGGTCTTGTAACAACTCCCCGATCTCCTGAATCGGTTGACGTGTCCCGACCTCGTTGTTACCGTACATGACCGATACGAGAATCGTGTCATCCCGTAATGCCGCACGCACCGCGTCGACAGTGACGGCTCCCGACGCTTCGACATCGAGATACGTGACATCGAAGCCCTCGCGTTCGAGTTGCTCCATCGCGTGAAGAACGGCGTGATGTTCGACTTTCGTCGTGATGATATGTTTTCCTTTTTCTTGATGGGCATATGCCGCACCGAACAAGGCATAATTATCCGACTCTGTCCCACCTGACGTAAAGACGATCTCGTTCGGTGAAGCACCGATCCATTTCGCAAGGACACGACGTGACGAATCGAGCGCCGCCCGGGCGTTACGTCCAATCCCGTGGATGCTCGATGCGTTCCCGTACGTATCTAAAAAGTAGGGTGTCATCGCTTCGAGGACTTCTGGTCGCATCGGTGTCGTCGCAGCGTGATCAAAATAGTTCATCTAAAGTCACCTCATTATTAAATATAAAACATATAGCCGTCTGACTCTTCCTCAGCGAGGTCAGCGAGTGTCGTTTCGTCAAGGACGGTATCAATGGCTTCTTTGATTTTATCCCAAAGCTTCCGTTTCACCGCATCATCTGCTTCAGATTCTTCGACGATAGCGAGCGGTCCTTCAAGCAAGCGAATGATTTCACCCGCTGTCACTTCTTCTGGCGGTTTGACGAGCTGATAGCCGCCATACGCACCACGCACGCTCTTGACGAGTCCACCGTTACGGAGTGGCCCGATCAATTGCTCTAAATAATGCTCTGGCAATTCATGTCGTGCCGCGATCTTTTTTAAACTGAGCGGTTTATTATCAGTCTCGCGCGCCAACGCAATCATAATCGTCAAGCCATAACGGCCTTTTGTAGATATTTTCATCTTCAAGTCTCCTTCTGTTATACTAATCGAACAAACGTTTGTCGAAAGGAATGGTTACGTATGCCTGATCTATTTCATCAATCGAATGGCGGACCACTCGCCAACCGGATGCGCCCCGAAACGTTAGATGACGTCATCGGACAGCGCCATATTGTTGGCGAGGGCAAGCTACTTCGTCGTGCCATCGAAGCCGACCGACTCGGTACGATTATTCTTTATGGTCCACCTGGAACCGGGAAGACGACACTCGCCCGTGTCATTTCGAATTACACGAAAGCGACATTCGTCCAATTGAACGCCGTCACGGCCAAACTCGAGGAATTGCGGAACGTCATTCGTGAGGCCGAGTCCCGGTTTGACTATGAGGACGAACGAACAATTCTCTTTTTAGATGAGATCCATCGATTCAATAAGCTTCAGCAAGACGCGCTCCTCCCTGCTCTGGAGTCCGGCAAGCTCGTCCTCATCGGAGCGACGACCGAAAACCCGAGCTTTGAAGTGAACGCCGCCCTCTTGTCACGAGCGACCGTCTTTCGGCTTGAACCACCGGGTGCCGAGGAATTACGCACTGTTCTCGAACGGGCGCTACACGACTCACGCGGTCTCGGAAACTATCCGGTGAAGATGGATGAAGCTGCTGCAGACCATTATATCAAAATGGCGGATGGTGACTACCGTGTCCTATTGAACGCACTCGAACTCGCCGTCTTGACAACACCAGAGATAGATGGACAGATTCACATCACGCTCGAGGTCGCGGAAGAGTCGATTCAACAAAAGTCGATCAAGTACGATAAGACAGGCGACCGACACTACGACGTGATCTCGGCGTTCATCAAATCGATTCGCGGTTCGGACCCGGATGCGGCGCTTTACTGGCTCGCTGTCATGATTGAGGCTGGGGAGTCACCGCGCTTCATCATGCGTCGTCTTTACGTCCATGCTGCCGAGGATATCGGAATGAGCGACCCGAACGCGCTACTGATCGTCGATGCGGCAGCACGAGCGAGTGAGTACATCGGTTTCCCAGAAGCTCGCATACCGATCGCAGAAGCCGTCCTGTACTTGGCGACCGCTCCAAAATCGAATGCGGTTATCACCGCCATCGATAAGGCGCTTCACCACGTCCGTACAGTCGAGGGTGGACCTGTGCCCGTACATTTGCGCGACGCCCACAGTCCAGGAGCACGTGAACTTGGAAACGGGGTCGGTTACAAATATCCGCACGATGAAAAAGACGGGTTCGTCCCTCAAAACTACTGGCCAGAAAACTTGGCTAGAAAACGACCTAATTACTATAAACCGACGCCACGTGGATTCGAGCAACAAATTCAAAAACGGCTCGATTATTGGGAAAAACGACGCGACTCGAAATGAGCCAGCGTCGTTTTATTTTTGGATGCGGTTGATTTCGACGCCCGCTTTTTCGAGCAAGTCATTGATGACGTAACCCGCAGCGACGAGTCCTGCAACCGATGGGACGAATGCGTTCGAGCTCGGTGGCATCTTTGCTTTCCGAATCGGAGCGTCTTTTTTCCCGACGACCTCGTTCACATCTTCGCGTGTCACGATTGGAGATTCGTCTGAGAAGACGACTGGGACGCCTTTATAGATTTTTTCTTTACGCAAACGTGTGCGGACCATCTTCGCAATCGGGTCATATGACGTATCTTTAATGTCGACGACTTTGATGCGTGTCGGATCCATCTTATTCGCCATCCCCATGCTCGAGATGACCGGGATGCCGCGACGTTTACATTCCACGATTAAATGAATCTTATAGATGATCGTGTCTGACGCATCGATGACGTAGTCGATGTTTTGAGCGAAGAACTCTTCATACGTCTCTTCTGTATAGAACATCTTCAATTGGACGAGGTCTAAGTCCGGGTTGATGTCGAGGAGACGTTTCCCCATCGCTTCGACTTTCGGTTGACCGACTGTCGACAATAATGCGTGGATTTGACGGTTGACGTTCGTGATGTCGATGTCATCTTTGTCGACGAGGACGATACGTCCGACGCCACTGCGCGCAAGTGCCTCTGCCGCAAACGAGCCGACGCCGCCGACACCTAAAATCGCGACCGTTTTATTCTTTAGAGCATCAAGGCCTTCAGAGCCGATGGCCAATTCATTTCGTGAAAACTGGTGTAACATATTTCTTCCTCCAACTAATTCTATTTTCTCATACTATTTTACTCGGAATTATATTCAAAAAAAAGACGTCTCGCGACGTATTTACAAAAAAATCGATGGGGCCCGGAGTGCCGTGACGATGCCTTGCTTTTGAACCTGCGTATGCAGGTGGGTGACCTAGCGTTTCCTTCACAAGTCCTCCTGCACGTGATGAGGCAGTTGATCTGGTTAGCAGTTCGGTCTCCCGTATTCAAAGTGTTGGCTCAAAATAACGAAGGCGGCTCTCGTACACCTCAGGTATCCCATCTGTTGATTTAACTATAGCGCTTCTGTAAAAAGAAGTCAATGAGAAACACCGACTTCTCGTGACAGTTTGGTCACAACCACCTGTTACGAAACGCACCATCTGGATCGTACGTGAACTGTTGACGCTCGATGTTGAAACGTCGATTTCGTGAGTCGTTTCCGACACCCGCTTGGTACGCCCAGTTGCCGTAATTGCTTGCGACATCGTAATCAATCAGTTTCGATTCAAAGTAGGCAGCCCCGTAACGCCAGTCTTGCTCTAACTCTTTGGCGAAATAATTGGCAACGATTTGTCGTCCCCGATTGGACATCCATCCCGTCGCATTCAGTTCGCGCATGAATGCATCTACGAAATCGACACCCGTCTCTCCCCGTCTCCATTTTTCAATGACATCCGCATCGACTCGCCAGTCTTTTCGCTTCGACCGGATCCCTTGCGTCCGAAACAAACGTTTCCCTTGTTCAAGCGCGACCCATTGAAAGAATTCCCGCCACAGCAGTTCAAAAT
The DNA here is from genome assembly GCF_018617435.1 of Exiguobacterium sp. s34. Classification (NCBI taxonomy): domain Bacteria; kingdom Bacillati; phylum Bacillota; class Bacilli; order Caryophanales; genus Exiguobacterium; species Exiguobacterium sp. s34. The sequence continues at coordinate 357,997 of NZ_JACSKE010000002.1, forward strand.
AGAGCCAATACGTCGATTCGTTCACCCCATGTGTTCGTTCATGTGCCTCGAGTTCTAAGAACACCCGTCGTGGTGATAGCGATCCGTTCGCCAAATAGGCAGATAGCTTCGTCGAGTCATCGACGCCAAAACCGTTCCGCGTCTCTTTATACGTTCGAATCGGCACGGACAGATAGTCATTCAATCGGCGCTTCGCAGCCAATTCGCCACCTTTGAACGGAAACGCAGTCCTCGGGTCTTTCTCGATTTCTTGAAACGGGAAAGGGAACGTCACGTCGCGCGTGGCGGCAGTCGCCTTTCGAGAGACGAGCTCGCGAGGACGAACATCATATTCGACGGCTTTCCGGAACTCAGTGAATAAAAAGGGCATTTTCTCAAACGGGATATCGTCCTCTTCAAATAACGTGAATCCACCGAACGTCTCGTACTCCCCCTTCCATTTTTTCATCACTTCTTCTTCACGTCGACGCTCATTGTACCCGACGGCTCGTTGAAACAAGAGACGGTCGCTCGGGTCGAGCGTCTCGAGCGGATGACCGACATGAACAAAGAATGGGATCCCGAGTGCGTCTAACGAACCTGCCACGTCTTCTAGCGACTCCTTCAGGAAATGGAGTCGTTCGTTCCCGAGCGGAATGACGCTAAAGCGATTTTCAACGAGCTGTTTTGGGCTGATGAAAAAATGACCTTCAATCGGGTCGTCATATCGCAGCGCTTCCTCGAGCGGCAAATGATCATCCACGCGTAAATCGTTTTGGTACCAAATGATTGTTTTCATAACTAGACCTCCTCCACTCCTTAGTATGATGGGTTGACGCTCGGTTCACGAAAACGGAATGTGCTAAAGACATGTTTTTAAAATCAAATTGTGTGGAATATATTCATCTAGAAGAGAAAGGGGTGCAGCATTATGGCTAAGAAAGGCAAAATGGGAACATTGATTAAAATCGCGACGGCGGTCGCACCGTTCGTCTACGATTACTATAAAAAGAACAAAGCAAAGAAATCGCCGAAGAAATAAGTCATGCGTCTCAGCCAATATGCTGAGACGTTTTTTTTATGTTTTTAAATCGATTGTGCTAAGATATACCAATCATTTCATTGAAACGAGGCGATGTTCGTGCACGTCCGATCCATCCACTTTTTACGCATTCTCTTCAAATGGGGTCTCTTCATGACCGGGTTGTTCTTACTCGCACTCGGGTCATCGATTATGATCACCGCAAACCTCGGTGTCTCCACGTGGGACGTCCTCCATATCGGAATCGCTCATCATCTTCCGATTTCAATCGGAACGGTGATTTTATGTGTCGGTCTTTTACTCGTCCTATTTAAATACATACTCGACCGCATCCGTCCTCAGTTCGGAACTCTAGTCAACGCGGTGTTCGTCGGGGTGTTCATGAACTTGATTTTGAATGAGCAATGGCTCCCTGTTTTCGAAGGGATGATTGTAAATATCGTTTGGCTCACATTCGGCATATTTGTGATGGGCATGGGCGCTGGTCTCTATGTCGCCGTCGGGTACGGTGCCGGTCCACGCGATGGATTGACGCTTGCTTTAGCAGACCGTTTTGCCACATCTGTCCGTGCCATGCGAACCTGGATGGAACTGACCGCTTGTCTCATCGGATGGATGCTCGGCGGACCACTCTTCTTCGGGACCGTCTTATCGATTTTCCTCATCGGTCCGTTCTTCCAGTTTTGGCTAGAACGGTTCCGCCTGTTCATCGCCTACGTCGATCGTCTCAAAGTAAAATTCGCATGAAAAAGAGAGGGGCTGCCCTCTCTTTTTATGTGTTCGGAATTAAGACGATCTTTCCGAACTTACCCGATTGTTTAAAATACGTCTGTGCCTCACGTGCCTCTTCAAGCGGGAACGTCCGGTCAATGACCGGTTTCAGCTTCCCTTCGGCAATCAAGCGCAACATTTCCGCGAACTCATGCCGTGTCCCGAGAACAGACCCGTACATCGCAATATGTTTCAAATACAGTGTCCGAAAATCGAGATGGGTCGTCTGTCCTCCTGCCGAACCAGAGATACAGAACTTCCCTCCTTTTTTCAAGATGTTTAGAGACACATCAAATAGCGCATCCCCCACGACATCGAGTACGGCATCGACCGGTCCACCGTTTGCTGCGATGATGTCATCGGCGAGCGTCTCAGACCGATACGAAAAGACTTCGGTCGCCCCGAACGCTTTCAATTCTTGCTTGTTTTTCAAATCACCGACGATCGCGAATACTTTCGCGCCGAAGACGTTCGCTGCAATCTGAACGTTGAGCGAGCCGACACCTCCACTCGCACCTGTGACGACGATCGTCTCACCAGAACGGATGTGTAACTGCTCATTCATATGCCACGCTGTGAGTCCGCTCACGGAAAAGACCGCACTCTCGACGAAATCATCGAGTGGCATATCAAAACAGAGTTCGGCCGGCCACGCCACGTATTCTGCATAACCCCCGTCATATTCTGAACCGATAAAGGACATATCGTCCGATAAATGTTCTTTCCGTTCAGGTCCGCTCGAGGTGAACGGGAACAGGACGACGTGTCGTCCCATCATCCCTTGGTCGACCCCGTCCCCTAGCTCCACAACTTCTCCCGTGATATCTGAACCAGGAATACGCGGGAACTGGACACCCTCCGGACGCCAACCCGACTTCTCTCCAGTTCCGTACGCCCCTTCTCGCATCCAAATCTCTGTATTGTTGATGGCACAGGCGCGCACCTTAATCAGTACTTCTCCCGTTTTCGGTGTCGGTTTTGGGATATCAACCACTTGGAGTTGATCGACATCCCCATATCCTACGACTTGTACAGCTTTCATGGTGTATCTTCCTCCTTCTCTTTCGTTCATCCATATGTATTTACCCACGAACCACCCATATCACGCCAGAAAGGCCACCTTTTAGAGGTGACCTTCCGTTTAGAGCTGTTGGCGTTGTAACAGGTTCGTGAAGACGCCGCCTTTTTGGCTAAGTTCTTCGTGCGTCCCATCTTCCACAATTCCTTCTGCCGTCACGACGAGAATGCGATCCGCATTTTTTACCGTCGCTAGGCGATGGGCGATGATGAGCGTCGTCCGATTCGCGGCCAGTTCATTGAGTGAATCTTGAATGATCGCCTCGGTTTCCGTGTCGAGCGCCGAAGTCGCCTCATCTAAAATCAAGATCGGCGGATTTTTCAAGAACATGCGGGCGATGGCAATCCGTTGTTTCTGTCCACCAGAGAGTTTCAGTCCACGTTCACCGATTTGTGTGTCGAGACCGTGTTCAAGTTCCTCGACAAGTGTGCCGAGATGCGCCTTCTCCACTGCATGCATGATATCTGCATCGGTCGCGTCAAGCTTCCCGTAAGCGATATTCTCCCTTAGGGTACCGGCAAATAAGAAGACGTCCTGTTGAACGATTCCGATTTGGCGACGTAGGCTCTCTTTCGTCATGTCACGGATATCCATGCCGTCAATCGAAATCGCACCTTCTGTCACGTCATAAAAGCGAGGGATGAGTGAACAGATGGTCGTCTTCCCTGCCCCACTCGTTCCGACCAAGGCAACGGTCGTTCCTGCCTCAATCGACAAGTCAATATCCGTCAACACTTGGCGATAATCTGAATAACCGAAGGAGACGTCGTCAAAAGTAATATCGCCTTTCAATGTCTCGACCTCGATGGCATCGGCACGGTTCTCGATGTCTGGCTCTTCATCGAGCAACTGCGTGAATCGTTTAAACCCGGCCATCCCTTTCGGATACATCTCTAGAAGTGCCGTAATCTTCTCAATCGGCTTGATGAGCAAGTTCATATACAAAATGAATCCGACGAGCTGTCCGTATGTCAACTGCCCTTCATACGTTAAGTACGCCCCGTAGACGAGGACGAGTAGTGTCATCAGACGCGTCGTGATGTAAATTCCGGCGAGCGATGTACTCATGACACGATACGCCTCAATTTTTGAGCCACGATAGAAGTTGTTGTCTTTTTGGAAACGCCCGATTTCAAACGCCTCATTCGTAAATGACTGGACGACACGTGCCCCAGAAACGCTGTCTTCGACGCGCGCATTCACTTCCCCGATGTTCGTGTACATTTTTTGCCACGCCTTATTCATATTCTTATTCGCATATGTGATCATGATAATCAGGAACGGCACAGCGACAACGGTGACGAGCGCGAGTTCCGGGTCGATCGAGAACATAATCCCGAACGCACCGAGTAACGTCATGATGGCGATAAAGAAGTCTTCCGGTCCGTGGTGCGCTACTTCCCCGATATCGAACAAGTCGTTCGTGACCCGACTCATCAAATGTCCGGTCTTATGATTATCAAAGAATCGGAACGACTGTTTATGAATATGCGTGAACAACTCTTCCCGCATATCTGTCTCGATGTTAATCCCGAGCTTGTGTCCCCAGTAGTTGACAACGTACTGCATCATCATGGCCAATATGTATAGGATCAATAGACCGATGCTGACGATGATAATCCAGTTCCATTCCCCACCTGGCAATAAGTCATCGATGAACCATTGAACGGCGAGCGGAAACCCGAGTTCAAGCAGTCCGACGAGAATCGCGAATGAAAAATCGAGCATGAATAACTTTTTATGTGGTCGATAATAACTAAAAAAACGTGAAATCATCCTGTCTCCCCCTTCTCAACACTCTAAGTGTACGCTTTTTTCCGAAAGGTGGAAAACAGGATGCATCCCTTTTTCATTCTTTTTTCAATCGGCGTATAATGAAAATAAGGAGTGATACACATGAATGTACACATTACAGAACGTGCGCTCGAACGAATCGAGTCATTGAAAGGCGAACGTGAAGGACAGATGCACCTCTTCTATGAGACGGAAGGTTGTGGCTGTGGAAACAGCGGAATCTTTGAGATTCGATATGTCACGGAGAAGACTCCAGAAGACGTCGAGATTGACTCGAACCTCGGTCCGATCTTAATCAAAAACTGGACGAAAGTATTTTTAGATGAACAGATGAAAATCGACTTCCTCGAAGACCGTCGCACGCTCGTCTTGAAGAGTGACGGACAAGTGTTCAATTCGAATCTACTCGTCACAGACGGCACGGGTTGCCAGCTGAACGTTCCGAGCCGATGAAACAGGCGTTACGAGAACATCCGATCCTGTGGCTATGGTTCCTCCTAAGCTTCGGACTCGGACTGTTCGGAATCTATCTGGCGTTCACCGATTCGGTTTACACGATGTCCGCAGTTATCGCTTCGCTCTTTGCGTTCGGGTTTGCGTTGCAGCGTACAGCGAAGTATATGCAACGGGATGAAAAAAAGAATTAAGGGAGATATCGTCTTTCATAGACGAATCTTCCTTTTTTATATATAAAAGAAAGGAGGTTCGCATCTGCGAACCTCCTCCTTTCATAAAAATCGTTCTAACGATTTCTTTTTTTATATTACTTTACATCAATGACATAGAAACGAACTAATCCCTCACCTTCAAATTCAGCATATGCCACTTTGCCATCTTTAAAAATTGGCTTGGATAACGTTCCACCGTCATTCGGTAAATACGAAACGGTCTCTTCTTTTAAATCTGCGATGAGCAATCGATTCATCCCTTCACGGAACAAAATGTAATCGTCACGCAAATAACGAAACGCATCGAATGTAATGTTTTTCTGCGAACCGTTATACGTATATTTTACAGGCGACGGAGTCGTGGATAAAAATTCGACTCTTCCTTCTATACCAAGTGAGACAAACTTGCTCCCTCGTTCAAAATCAATCAGTGCACTGACTTCTTCATCAAATGACCCGTCAGTTGTAATTAATCTGCTCGTCAGGTTCCCTTCGTTAAAGATACTTTTATGTAGGATGATTGCTTCCTCACCCGAGCGATAGTCAAAAATATATTCCCCGTCACGCTTTCCCTCTTCTTGGAGCGTGAATGCCTCAATCGTTTGAATCGAATCTGACATCGGTGAGAACTGCATGACAGTCGTCTTCGTATCCGATGCTGACGCTTCATAATTGACCCACGTGACAGCATCTTCAGAAGCTGTTACATATGGAACTGGTGTCTCAAATCGACTAACACCTTCAGCTAATTGCTCAGGCTTTAGTTCGCTCAATGACATCTTAAAAAGCGACCATTCATATGCATACCCTTCCGCTGGTGCATACTCAATCCAAAATACTTCATCTTGAATCCCGACTAGATTCCCTATCGTTTTCGAGGACGTATAGATATTGTCATTTGTATGATGTTCCGTATCGTACACATTAATTTGACTGCTACTTTCTTCAATCAACTCCGTATAGACAATCTGATTGTCCGTGATGTGCTCTGGTACAATCATCGGTGCTTGATCTGCAAAGAATAGGGATAAGTCATACGATTCGACTTCCCCAATCGATTCGCTCTCTCCCGCACTTTGTAAACGAATGGCTGGTTCCGATGTTTCCTTCGGTTCGGATGTTGCTGGTGCATCCGGTGTCGTTTCTGTATTCGTCTCCGTCTCTTGAACAACCTCTTCAACTTCTGGTACAGCTTCTGTGTCATCCGTACACCCAGATAACATCGTTGCAACTCCTAGACATACCCCTAATGTCAACGTATTGATTCGCTTCAACATTTCCCCTACTTTCAAAAATACATTTTATTCCATAATCGTATCATACCCTCATACAAAATTGTCAGAAACATATAAAAAAGGATTCGCCGAGAACGACGAATCCTGTCTGAACCTTATTACTTTTTCTCTTTTACTGCCGTACGAATCGACAACTCTTCAAGTTGTGCGTCCGCGACCGGGCTCGGCGCTTGCGTGAGCAAGTCGCTTGCCGAAGCTGTTTTCGGGAAGGCGATTGTGTCACGAAGGTTCGAACGACCTGCAAGAATCATGACGAGACGGTCAAGACCGAGTGCGATCCCCGCGTGTGGTGGTGTTCCGTATTCGAACGCTTCAAGTAAGAAGCCGAACTGTTCAACTGCTTCTTCTTGCGTGAAGCCGAGCAATTTGAACATGCGCTCCTGGATGTCACGCTCATAAATACGCTGTGAACCGCCCCCGAGCTCGTAACCGTTCAAGACGAGGTCATACGCAATCGCGCGTACACTTGCCGGATCCGTCTCGAGAAGGTGAAGGTCTTCGCGGTTTGGCATCGTGAACGGATGGTGGTTCGCGTAGAAACGACCGTCTTCTTCTTCAAACGTCACGAGTGGGAAGTCCGTCACCCAAAGGAAGTTGAACTTCGACTCGTCGATGAGACCGAGGTCGTGACCAAGTTTGACGCGGAGTGCGCCAAGGCTGTCTGCGACGACAGTTGGTTTCGATGCGACGAAGAGGAGAAGGTCGCCCGCTTCTGCATTCGTTGCTTCGATTAACTTCTGTGCATACGTTTCGTCAAAGAACTTCGCGATCGGGCCGTTCAAGCCTTCCGCCGTCACTTTGAGCCATGCGAGACCTTTCGCACCGTAAACTGCCGTGAACTCTTGAAGCTTGTCGATGTCTTTACGCGAGAAGTTGTCCGCCTCACCTTTGACGTTGATTGCTTTGACTTGTCCATTTGATTCGAGTGCGGCGTCGAATACTTTGAAGCCGGCACCTTTCACAGCGTCTGCCACGTCGATGAGTTCGAGACCGAAACGTGTGTCCGGTTTATCTGAACCGAAACGACGCATCGCTTCTTCATGAGTCATGCGCTCAAACTTCGCTGGTGTGTCCGTACGACCGAGTGTCGATTCCATCACTTGGCCCATCATCGATTCCATCATCGCCATCAAGTCTTCGATGTCCATGAAGCTCGTCTCGATGTCGACTTGTGTGAATTCAGGCTGACGGTCTGCACGAAGGTCTTCGTCACGGAAGCAGCGCGCGATTTGGAAGTAACGGTCAAATCCTGCAACCATGAGCAACTGTTTGAAGAGCTGTGGCGATTGCGGAAGTGCGTAGAACTCACCACCGTGGACACGGCTCGGGACGAGATAGTCACGTGCGCCTTCTGGTGTCGACTTCGTCAAAATTGGTGTCTCGACTTCGAGGAACTCTTGCTCCGTCAAGAAGTTACGGATCGTGTTCGATGTCTTCGAGCGGAGACGGAACGTCTCTTGAAGCGCCGGACGACGAAGGTCGAGGTAACGGTACTTGAGGCGAAGGTCTTCTGAGACGTTTTCTGCTTCGTCACCGATTGGGATTGGTGTCATCTTCGCTGCGTTCAAGATGTTGATTTCTGAAGCGATGACTTCGATGTTTCCTGTCGGCATGTTCGGGTTCTTGTTCTCGCGCTCGAGAACCGTCCCTTTCACGTCGAGAACGAACTCGCTACGAATCGTCTCCGCAAGCTTGTGGACTGCTTCGTTTTCTGGGCGAACGACGACTTGGACGATCCCTGTGCGGTCACGAAGGTCGATGAAGATGAGTCCTCCGAGGTCACGTCGTTTTTGTACCCATCCTTTTAATTGTACTTCTTGGCCGATGAGTGACTCTGTCACGCGGCCGTTCATATGTGTGCGTCCGATCATTGTCCTGCTCCTTCCGATAGTTCACGAATTTTGTCTGCGACGGCCGAAAGTGGCACGTCGACTTGTTCACCAGTCGTCATATCTTTCAAGGCGGCTGCACCTCGTTCGACTTCGTCATCCCCTAAGATGACTGTGAACTTGGCTTTCAGGCGATCCGCCTGTTTGAATTGTCCTTTGAACTTGCGTCCTTGGTAATCACGGTCTGCCTTGAACCCTTCCATGCGAAGGAGTTGTAACAGACGTGTCGCCGTTAATTCTACTTCTTTCTCTCCTTGCGCAACGATGAAGACATCAAGTCCTGTCTCAAGTTCAGGTAAGACTCCTTCATTCTCTAATGCGAGGATGAGGCGCTCCAATCCGATTCCAAACCCGATTCCTGGCATGTCCGGTCCGCCGATATCCTGTACGAGACCGTTGTAGCGTCCGCCGCCACAAAGTGTCGTGATGGCGCCGAATCCTTCTGCCTCGGACATGATTTCAAACGCCGTGTGCGTGTAGTAATCGAGCCCACGGACGAGCGTCGGGTCGACTTCATAGGCGACACCGAGTGCGTCGAGTTGAGCGAGCACTTGATCGAAATAGGCTTTCGACTCTTCATTCAAATATTCAAGGATCGACGGTGCCGTCTTCATCGACGGGTGATCGCGGTCGACTTTACAATCCAAGATGCGAAGTGGGTTCTTATACAGGCGTGACTGGCAGTCTTGGCAAAGTTCGCCTGCCACCGGCTCGAAGTGACGGATGAGCGCATCGCGGTGGGCGTTGCGGCTTTCCGCGTCCCCAAGCGAGTTGACGACGACTTTGATTTTTTGAAGGCCAAATGACTTGTAAATCGAGTAGGCGAGACTGATGACCTCAGCGTCAACGGCCGGGTCGCTACTGCCGATCGCTTCGACACCGTATTGGTGAAGCTGACGGAAACGACCTTTTTGCGGACGCTCATAGCGGAACATCGGTCCCATGTAATAGAGCTTCGTCGGTTGGTCCGGATTCCCGAACAGTTTGTTCGTCACGAACGCACGAACGACAGATGCTGTTCCTTCTGGGCGAAGCGTGTACTCGTCTTTGCCTTTCTTCACGAGCGTGAACATCTCTTTTTGTACGATGTCCGTCGTTTCCCCGACACTGCGTGTGAACAAGTTCGTTGTTTCAAAGATTGGTGTGCGGATCTCTTTATAGTTGTAACGTGCGCTCATGTCGCGAAGTTTTTCCTCGACATATTGCCACGTCTCGACCGTGCCCGGAAGCAGGTCTTGTGTACCGCGTGGTGCTTTCATCATCCTTATTTCCCTCCTTAAAAATACAAAAAAGGCCCTCGTCCGCAAAGGGACGAGAGCCTGTGTAAGTTTCCCGTGGTACCACCCTCGTTGCAGAGCCATTACTTGAAACTCTGCCACTCGAAATCGGTTAACGCCCGATGAGACGGCTCCCCCTACTCGTTTTCAAGGGAGCACCTCCAAAGTGTCGTTCGGGTCATCATCCAGTCGATGCTTTCAGCCAAGGCATCGCTCTCTTTGCTGGTGGGTTGACCGTACTCTTCTTTATCGTAGGTGTTTGACTATATGCTTCATGATGCCGAATGAAGCCGGCATCTGTCAAGCGTTTTTTTCGAGCATGAGTGTGACCGGTCCGTCATTGACGAGTGCGACGTCCATCATCGCCCCGAAGCGTCCCGTCTCGACGACGAGTCCGTTTGACCGAAGTCGTTCGTTAAACTTTTCATAGAGCGTTTCAGCCATGTCCGGTTTCGCTGCCTTTGTGAAAGCAGGTCGTCGCCCTTTCATCGTATCTCCATACAATGTGAACTGAGAGACCGACAAGATTTGACCGGATACATCTTGAATCGATAAGTTCATCTTTTCTTGATCGTCTTCGAAGACACGAAGCCCGGTCACCTTGTCGGCGAGCCAGTTCACTTCTTCTTCTGTGTCTTCATGTGTCACGCCGACGAGAAGCAAGTATCCGGCGTTGATTGCACCGACGACTTCTTCCTCGACTGTGACCGATGCTTCTTTCACTCGTTGCAATAATACACGCACGTTCCTCTTCCTTTCGTCACGTCATCATGACTCGGCTGACCGAATACACGTCTGAGATTTGTTTGATGCGCTCGACGACTTTCTGCAAATGATTCACGTTCGGAATCGAGATCGTCATCGAGATGCGGGCTTGTTTGTTTTGGTCGCCACGACCGCTGACGGCCACGATATTCGTATTCGTCGCCGATACCGCCTGAAGGACGTCGTTCAAGAGACCTGAACGATCATATCCTGTGATTTCGATATCGACGTTATAGTTCTTCTCTTTCGCCTGTCCGACTTCCCATTCGACGTCGAGGAGACGCTCGGGATGTTGTTCGTTGACGATGTTCAAGCAGTCTTTCCGGTGAATCGAGACGCCGCGTCCACGAGTGATGTATCCGACGATCTCATCTCCCGGTACCGGGTTACAGCAACGACTCATTCGAACGAGCATGTTGTCGATCCCTTTGACCGTCACGCCCGCTTCCGTCGTTTTCTTCTTCGGTGCCTGACTGACTTTCAATTCGCTGATCGCTTCAGACAGCTCGAGTTTCGGTTCTTTCCGCTGCTTCTCCGTCAACTTATGTGCGACTTGTGCGGCAGTGATGCCTTGGTAGCCGACCGCGGCGTACATCTCTTCCTCGTTCCCGAAGTTGAATTTCTCGACGACGATACTGAGTGCAGGCTCATCGATCACTTCTTTCGGTTCAAAACCAAGTTTCTTGATTTCCGCCTCGACGAGATCTTTCCCTTTCTCGACGTTCTCTTCACGCTGTTGACGTTTGAACCATTGGCGAATCTTGTTCTTCGCCTGACTCGAAACAGCGAGTTTCAACCAGTCCTTGCTCGGTCCATAACTGTGCTTCGACGTGATGATTTCAATGATGTCACCTGTCTCGAGTTTGTAGTCGAGCGGCACCATCCGACCGTTCACTTTTGCACCAGTCATTCGATGACCGATTTCCGTATGGATCCGGTAGGCATAGTCGATCGGGACAGAGCCTTTCGGCAACTCGAATACGTCCCCTTTTGGTGTAAAGACGTAGAGCATGTCGCTAAAGAAGTCGACTTTAAGCGACTCCATAAACTCTTCGGCATCTGTCGTATCTTTTTGAAGCTCAAGAATCTCACGAAGATGGGCAATCTTCTCGTCGAACCCGTTCGTCGAGACGTTTTTGCCTTCTTTATATGCCCAGTGTGCCGCAATCCCGAATTCGGCGATGAAGTGCATGTCTTTCGTACGAATCTGGACTTCGAGCGGCTCACCCTTCGGACCAATCACTGTCGTATGGAGCGACTGATACATGTTCGGTTTCGGCATGGCGATATAATCTTTGAAGCGTCCTGGCATCGGCTTGTATTGCGTATGGATGATCCCGAGTACCGCATAACAATCACGAATCGAGTCGACGATAATGCGGACCGCCATCAAATCATAAATTTCATTGAATTCTTTTTTATGCTTCACCATCTTGTTGTAGATGGAATAGATATGTTTCGGTCGACCGTTTACGTCGGCATCGATATGCACTTCTTCAAGGACTCCGTTCACTTCCGTGATGACAGAGGTGACGAGTGCTTCTCGTTCCGTTCGTTTTTGTTTCATCATCGAGACGATCTTGTAGTATTGCTGCGGGTTGATATAACGTAACGAAATATCCTCGAGCTCCCACTTGATCGTCGAGATCCCCATGCGGTGGGCGAGCGGCGCAAAGATTTCAAGCGTCTCTTCTGCCTTTTGGACTTGCTTTTCTTTCGGCATATGCTGAAGCGTCCGCATGTTGTGGAGACGGTCCGCGAGCTTGATCAAGATGACGCGCACGTCTTCCGCCATCGCGATAATCATCTTCCGATGGTTCTCTGCGAGTTCTTCTTTTTTCGACTTATATTTGATTTTCCCAAGCTTCGTGACGCCGTCGACGAGCATGGCCACGTCCGGACCAAAATCGTCCGTCAATTGCTGTAACGAAATATCCGTATCTTCGACGACATCATGCAAGAGCGCTCCGATAATCGTCGTGGCATCTAAGCCGATATCAACGAGAATGCCGGCCACTTGGACCGGATGGAGGATATAGGGCTCGCCCGAACGTCGGAACTGACCGGTATGATGAAGTTTTGCGTATTCGTAAGCGCGTTTCACTTCGGCAATATCGTCGTCACCCATATACTCCCCGAGCGCGTCGAGAAGATCCTCAATACTTACGATTTGTTTTTTGGTCATAACATTCGACACCCTTTTTCTTACCGCTCCAATCGACTCAGATTCGTCGCAGCATGGTAGTAGTTTATATTCAAGATTCTATAATTTTTATAACCATTATCGAAAAAATCTGACGACCTGTCAAAGGTTGTAGGTTATTTTCCTCAAAAACTATTCAAAAACGGGAAGCATATGCTTCCCGTTTAAAAATTAGTCTTCGTATCGGATGAGTGAGAAGATGTCATATCCTTCAAGACGCTCACGTCCGCCGAGTCCGTCGAGTTCAATCAAGAACCCGATTCCTGCTACAACTCCACCGAGCTGCTCAATCATTTTGATGGTCGCTTCAATCGTTCCACCTGTCGCGAGCAAGTCATCCAAGATGACGACTTGTTGTCCCGGCTTGATTGAATCTTTGTGCATCGTTAAGATGTCCGTTCCGTACTCGAGACCGTATGATACACGTACTGTCTCACGTGGTAACTTTCCTTCTTTACGAACTGGTACAAATCCGAGCTCGAGTGCGTACGCTGCCGGGCAACCGACGACAAATCCGCGCGCCTCTGGTCCAGCAATCAACTCTGCCCCACGCTCACGTGCATAAGCGACGAGCTCGTCTACTGATTTCTTGTAGACTTCGCCATCTTGCATAAGTGACGTGATATCTTTGAAGCTGATTCCTTCTTTCGGATAATCTGCTACTTCTTTAATATGCTGTTTGAAATCCATTTTATGTGTATGCCTCCTGCATCTTGTTCGATCGCAACGATTGTAACCGCTCTTTGAGCTCTGCCAATGACGCATAAACGAAACGTTCTTCGAGTTGTTGGCGCCCAATCCGGCGTTGATAGCACGGCGCTTCGGTCAAATCGCGTTTCGGTGCTTCTGGATTGACTCCAGGCAGTCCGTCTTCCATTGTAACAAGAAATTCGAGTTCAGAGAATACTTGATGCATAAATTGAATCGTATTTTTTGACCATTTTCGTTCTTTTGACAGACGAATCAGGTTTTCACGTAGATTTTTCCGTTCACATGTCGCCATGTGCACGTAATACGTTCGGAAATCCTCACGTGACGGGAGACGCTCGAAGAACGAGTCCCCTTGACCGAAGGCGCAATAGATTCGCTCGACACCTTCGTGAAGTTTTTCTGCAAGAACCTCTTCATCGTCAGGTAGGTCGAGTAAGACGACGAAACGATTGAGTGGTTCATCTCCTTCATGAAGTGGATAATCTTCGGCTGTTCCTTGGAACGATAAGAATGACGTATGTTCTTTCGGCAAGTCTTTCAACTCTTGTACCGACTTTTTCTTCCCACGGTAATCAAACACCTGGAAGTCATCGACACGTAAATCTTGAATCATGAGCTGAGGTTTTCGCATCCCGTTCCACTCGTTCACTTGAAGACTGCCCATCACCGAGATGTGAGCCATCTGCGAGATTTCTGAGACGACGTGTCCGAACCCGAAGCCGATACCATCGAGTTCACGCTTGTCTCCGGCGAGCTGTACTTTCAAATGTGTCGCGTCACGTCCGATTTGACGAATATCGCGCAGTTTGGCATCCGCAACGACGACCCGTGGAGACGGGTTCCCCATGCCGAACGGTGCCAGTTTCGTGATCTCGGAGATGAGATCGAGCGAGACGTCATTGACCGTCAGTTTCAAATCGACATTGACCCGTGGCACGAATACATCGTCTGGAATCCCTTCTGCTTGACGATTCAACCGTTCACGCAATTCAGCGACGTTCTCGGACTGAAGCGTCATCCCTGCAGCTGCAGGGTGTCCCCCGAAGTGCGGCAAGATGTCTTCATTCTTCGAGAGTTCTTTAAACAAGTCAAACCCGTCAATCGACCGTCCTGAACCTTTCGCCTTCCCTGTTTCCGGGTCGTGGCAAAGGAGGATGACCGGACGATAGTACGCCTCGACAAGACGAGAGGCGACGATTCCGACCACACCCGGGTTCCACTTCTCGCTCGCGACGACGAGTACACGGTCTTCAGTCATGGACGCTTCGACGAGTTCCTTCGCTTCAGCGGTAATCGTTTTGACGATATCTTGACGCTCTTTATTTTGCTTATCGAGTTGCTTCGCAAGTTCGAGCGCTTCCTCGACATGTTCGGCAAGGAGCATTTGGAGCGCCGGCATCGCCGAATCGAGACGGCCCGCCGCATTGATCCGTGGACCGAACGCAAAACCGACCGATTCTTCATTTAATACGCTATCGCCGAGCCCACATACTTCACGTAACGCCAAAATGCCTGGTCGTTTCGAAGCTTCGAGTGCGGCAATCCCTTTTTTCGCAAGCAATCGGTTTTCGCCGTCGAGTGGGACGAGGTCAGCGATCGTTCCGAGGACGGCCAAATCTAGCAATTCCTCTGGCATCCTTCCTAAGACGGCATGTGCCACCTTCAGCGCGACCCCCGCACCGGCGAGCTTATCGTATGGATATCTCGGGTCGATGTGCGGATGGATGATCGCATACGCGTCCGGGAGTGTCTCTTTCGGCTCGTGGTGGTCGGTAATGATCAAATCGACACCGAGGTCTTTTAAGAGCGTCGCTTCTTCAATCCCTGAAATCCCGCAGTCCACTGTGATCACCAAGGTGAAGCCTTCGTTCGCTGCCCATTGGAACGCTTCCTTGTTCGGTCCATACCCTTCTGTGAAGCGGTTCGGGATGTAGCATTCGGCCATGACACCAATTTCGGTCAAAGCGTGCCACATGACCGAAGATGCGCTGACACCATCGACATCGTAGTCTCCATAGATGAGTACCATCTCACCCTCGTCCGCCGCTTGCTTGATGCGGGCTACGACTTTCTCCATCTGCTCGAATAAATACGGGTCATGAAAGACGAGTTCATCCTCGGCATACAAGAATGCCTTGGCCGCTTCTACGTCCTGATGACCTCGCTGAACGAGTAACGTCGCCAGTTGTGCTGATATATTTAATTCGTTTTGTAAACGTGTGACGTCGTCCGGGTTCGTTTCCGGGTAGAGCCACTGTTTCTTCGAATGGTACATGTCCTTCACTCCAATCAATTGTAGATTATAGCAGACCGCGTGAAAGATGTGCTGTCTTGACATTTAAAAAGGTCTCCCGTTTGAAGGGAGACCCACTCGTTACGCCTCTGTGACCGGCGTATCTTTTTTCTTGTTGATGGTCGTACGTTTGATTAACAACCACAAGTATGACGCGATGAAGATAGATGAGTACATCCCCATGAAGAGCCCGATGATCAATGCGAGCGAGAAGCTTCGAATCGATTCGGCACCGAACACGTACAAGGCAATGGCCGTCACGAGTACCGTGATGACGGTGTTGACCGAACGGACAATCGTATCTTGAATCGATTTATTGATGATTGACTCATACACATCCATCGAACGGATCTTCCGTTCTTTTTCATACGACGTGATATTCTCCCGGACGCGGTCGAACGTAACAATCGTATCGTTGACGGAATAACCGATGATCGTCAGGATTGCTGCGATGAAGTATAGGTTGACCTCAATCCCAAAGAGCGAGAACGCGACGATCATGAAGAAGGCATCGTGTAGCATCGCCACCACGGTCGCGACCGCATAAGAGAATTGGAAACGGACTGTGATGTACAGGATGATCCCGATTGAAGCGACGGCTACCGCGTACAAGGCGTTCTTCGCCAAGTCACGACCGACTTGAGCCGACACGGTGCTGATGTTCGGATCGTTCCCGAACTGCTCCGTGAACGCCGTCTTGACGCTCGCAACTTCTTCTTGCCCTAGTTGTCCGACGAACGTCACATAAGCCAAACGACCTTCGTCGGCATATTGGACGCTCGAGATTTCTTGGTCGATCCCTGCATCATTGAACGCTTGCGTAAACTCTTCTTGTGAGACACGCTCTTCCGTTAATACCTCGACACGTGTTCCTGAAGCGAAGTCGATCCCAAGGTTCAATCCTCGGAAGAACAAGAGACCGATTCCGAGAACGACGATTGCCGTCGAGACTAAGAACATCGTGCGCATATGTTTGACGTAATTCCATTCAGTAAGCTTAAAGTTCACGGATTTCACTCTCCTTCACACCAAACCATCCTTTACGTTTGTCGAACAGACGACTTGAGACAAGGAGGTGCATCAAATAACGTGAGATGAATACGTTCGAGATGAACGTCATCCCGATCGAGATCATGAGCATGACGGCGAATCCTTTGACCGAGCTTTGTCCGAAATAGAACAAGACCGCAGCTGAGATGAGCGTCGTCAAGTTGGCATCGATGATTGTACTGAGCGACCGGCGGTTACCGGCACGGAACGCCGATAAGACTGACTTCCCGGAGCGCAGTTCGTCTTTGATTCGTTCCGCCGTAATGATGTTCGCATCGACGGCCATCCCGACCCCAAGGACGAGTGCTGCAATCCCCGGGAGCGTCAAGACCGCGTTAATCCCATTGAAGAACAGCATGATCAAGTTGATATACAAGACAAGTGTGATGATCGACACGAGTCCTGGTAGACGATAGAAGAACAACATGAAGATGAATACGGCAATGATCCCGATAGAAGCGGCAAACACCGTCTCTTCTAATGCGTCTTGACCGAACTGAGCCGATACCGACGTCGAGTAGATTTCATCGAGTTTAACCGGGAGCGCCCCTGCGTTCAAGATGTCGGCGAGGCGTTGTCCGCTCTCCGCATCGATCCCGCCACCAGAGATGATGGCTTTGTCTGACAAGATCGGTCCATTAACAGAAGCGTCGGATACGATTTTCGAGTTCTCTTTTTGAATCTCTTCCTCGTATGTGTCGCCTTCTTCGTAATCGAGCCAGATGACAAGACGGTTCTCAGGAGCAGGACGTTGCGAGATTTCTGACGTCACTTCACCAAACTGATCGGCTGACTGTAGCGTCAACTCAACGACAGGTTGTCCTTGCTGGTTGTAGCTAAGAGCCGCACCACGTGGCGCCAAATCTTTCCCGTCGAGCAAGACGTTGTCGTTCACGTCACGGAACGTCAATTGCGCCGTAGACGAGATGACTTCGCGCGCTTCGTTTTGGTTCGACACGCCAGCGAGCTGGACACGGATTCGGTTGTTTTCTTCGATTCGAACGTCCGGTTCGGATACCCCGAGGACGTTGATTCGGTTGTTGATGGCGCGAACGGTTGCATTCATCGCCGACTCGTCGATGACGTCGCCGTCTTCGAGCGGTTGTACTTCATACAAAACTTCGAATCCACCTTTTAAGTCGAGTCCGAGGTTCGTGTTCTTGACGACCCAAGGTGTCGAGAACACAGCGAGCAGGATTGTCGCAATCATGATGATTGCAAAAATCGCAATATTGCCTTTTTTGTACATACGACTATTTCCTTTCTAAACCACTGTTCTTGATATAACTTCTCTCGTTAACATTACAAATTTTCTAAACATTTATCAATCATTTTCCTAAAATTGTAACGTCTCTTCACTGAAATACCGCCTTAATTTGCGTATAAGACTAAATGTTGCACAAGGGCAAAACTTCATGTATGATGTAGCTATCATCACAACATCAAAGGAGTCTTACCACATGGACAGCACAATTATTTTTGCGTTCCTCCTCACCTTGTTCGCAGGTCTTGCGACAGGGATCGGGAGTATGATCGCATTCTTTGCGAAACGGACGAACACAGCCTTCTTGTCCATCTCTCTCGGATTTTCTGGAGGCGTCATGATTTACGTATCATTCATCGAGATTTTCCCGAAAGCGCTCGTGGAGCTCGTTGGCGCACACGGGGAATACACCGGAACGATTTACACCGTTCTCGCTTTCTTCGGAGGGATGTTCCTGATTGGAATGATTGATAAGTTCATTCCGAAAATGGAGAATCCACACGAGGTCAAATTCGTCGAATCGATGCAGAATGACCCGTCAACGCAAGAATTGGCGACGACAGCGACAAACGAATCGGCCGCGATCAATCATCCCGAGACACAAAATCGCTTAAAGAAAATGGGAATCTTCATGGCACTCGCCATCGGGATTCACAACTTCCCGGAAGGACTCGCGACGTTCATCTCGGCGCTCGATGACCCAGCCGTAGGTGTAGCCATCGCCATCGCCATCGCGCTGCATAACATTCCAGAAGGGATTGCCGTCTCCGTTCCGATTTATTATGCGACAGGGTCACGGAAGAAGGCGTTCAAGCTTTCCATGTTATCCGGTCTCGCCGAGCCAGCTGGAGCCGCAATTGGATTTTTAATTCTCATGCCGTTCTTGAACGACACGGTCTTCGGGCTGTTGTTTGCAGCAGTCGGCGGGATCATGGTATTCATCTCGCTCGATGAGTTGCTCCCTGCGGCCCGTGAGTATGGGCATGCCCATCATTCGATGTACGGAATGGTCGCCGGGATGATCGTCATGGCGACGAGTCTCATCCTATTAATGTAACGAGCAATGCCCTGACGCCTCGCGTCAGGGCATTTATTATCTCGTTTTAAACACATGGACGACATCTTTTAATTCGGACGACATATGACTCATCGTCTCAGCGATACTATTGATTTCCTGAATGGTCGCGAGTTGCTCCTCGACATTGGCCCCCGCTTCTTCGACACTTCGTTGCGTCGAGACCGCATTCGTAGACATATCCTCGACCGAAACAGCGACTTCTGTTGTATTCGCACTCACTTCTTCCGTCGCCGCTGCAATCTCACTCATCTGACGCGACGTCTCCTCGATGACCGATACGATCTCACGGAACGCTGAGGCGACTTCCCCCATTTGGGATACCCCACTCTCGACATGCACGCTCGATTCTTCGAACGCCGACTCCACTTGTTCCGTGTCACGCTGGATGTCCCGGACGACAGTCTGAATTTGAATGGCAGATTGCTTCGATTCTTCGGCGAGCTTACGTACCTCAGCCGCGACGACTGCAAATCCTTTTCCATGTTCACCGGCGCGTGCCGCCTCAATGGCCGCATTGAGGGCAAGCAAATTCGTCTGTTCCGTGATGGCGGTGATCGAACGGGTGATCTTTTCAATTTCAAGCGATTGGTTTGAAAGACGGGTCACCATCTGTTGCGTGAGCTCATTGGCACGACGAATCTCCTGCATCCGTTTCTCCGCTAATTGAACGGTCTCAAGTCCACCGTTTGCCGCTTCAAGTGTATGAATCGTCTGTTCGTTCACCCCTTGTGAGGCTGCCGCAATCTGATTCAATCCATCGACCGCTTGATTCACTCCAATCGTCCCTTCCTCTGCTCGTTTAGACGATCCTTGGGCCGCAACGTTCATCTCTTCGAACAGACGTGAGACACCTTGGGTCGTCGTCGCGACATGGTCCGTGCTCGCGTAAAGTTCTTCAGAATAGGCTGTTACTTTATCTGAGGCTTCACCCACTCGACGAATCAATCCGACGAGGTTGTGTTTCATCTCGTTGAATGCCGTGACAAGATCGCCGAGCTCATCGTTCGAGGCGACCTCAATATCCTCTCCTGTCAAATCGCCGCCTGCCATGATTCGCGCTTGACGGCCAAGTCGATTGATCGGTTTCAAGAAGAGACGTTGCAAGGCAAGCAAGGACAGAATGCCAATCACCACGCCTACAACGCTAATGACAAGCATCCAAAGGATTGAACTTTCCGCCTCGGCCTGTACGGCTTTCGTCTCGGACGCGAGGAGTTCTCCTTTGTATTCGACAAGGTCCGTCACCGTCATCCGAACACGGTCCGTCGTCGGGGTCACGCTCGTATTCAATACCGTCTTGTAGCCGATCTCATCTTGTTGTTGGCGAAGTTCGATGGCACGAGTCATCTCACGGTCCAACAGTTCATTAAACTTCTCTAAATCCCCTAACCAAGACAAGACCTTTTCATCTGAAGACGATGCCTTGAGTGCTGACATTAATTCGTCACGCTGTTCCTGGACACTTTGTAGACTGATGAGTGTTTTCGGGTTGGCGACGAGCATATAGTAGTTTAAATAACGTTCTGCATCGGTCACCGCGAGCGACAGATTTTCCGCCAACAGCATCTCTTGCGTCCCTTCGTTCAGGACTCGGTCGTAAGCAGCAGTTGATTGTCTCAACTGGTATGACCCGAGTGCTCCGACGAGAACGAGCGCGATGATCGTCGGAATCAGCGCAATCGACATCCGTCTTCTGAGAGACGAACGCCCCTTCTGTTTGTTGCTATTTCGCTTCCACGTCCACCCTTTCCACTTCTTCATCGGTCGTACAAATCGTTTCACGTCCATGTCATTTGTGCTCCTTCATCTCGAATTTCTTCTCAATTTGACATTAATGCAAACGTTTTCACGATTCAAACCGATTTTTCGAAATGAGGTGGATGAATTATCAGATTGACATACTTTGTCAAAAAACAGACGTTTTCAACTAAAAAAAGCGTCCGACCATAATGGTCAGACGCTTACTTGCTTATTCCTCAAATGAGGCATTCGCTTTTTTCACGACTTCCGCAACTGCGCTTCGGTTGAAACGGAGAAGCGATTGATCGCATTTCAAAACGACATGTGTGTCTTCGATTTGATGAACGACGCCGTGTAAACCGCCGATTGTGACAACGCTGTCGCCACGCTCGAGGGCGTTTTGCATCGCTTGTACTTCTTTTTGGCGTTTCGTCTGTGGACGAATCAACAAGAAGTAAAATACGACGAAAATCAAGATCATTGGTAATAACGCAACGATTGTTTCCATGAGTAACATTCACCCTTTCCTTCAATATCAGGTTCATTATACCGTGAAACTGAAGCATTGTCACACAATGTCCGACACGTTTGCTTAGAAATTCTTCGCGTTCGGCTTGTTGTAGCCGTATTCTTCGAAGAACTCTTCTTTGAAATCGAGCAAACGGTCTTCGCGAATCGCTTGACGAACCTGCTCCATCAACTTCACGAGGAAGTGAAGGTTATGTGTCGTACATAAGTGAAGGCCAAACATCTCGTCCGCACGAATCAAGTGATGGACATACGCACGCGAGTAATTCTTACACGTGTTGCAGTCACACTTCTCATCGATCGGACCGAAGTCTGTCTTATACTTCGCCTGCTTGATCGTGACACGACCTTTTGATGTCATGAGCGTCCCGTTCCGTGCAATCCGTGTCGGGAGGACACAGTCGAACATATCGATCCCACGAATCGATCCTTCAATCAATGCATCCGGTGAACCGACACCCATCAAATAGCGCGGTTTGTTTTCCGGCATGAGCGGCGTCGTGAACTCGAGAGCACGATACATGACGTCTTTCGGTTCACCGACCGAGAGTCCACCGACCGCATATCCTGGGAAATCAAGTGAGACGAGGTCTTGTGCGCTTTGACGACGAAGGTCCTCATATTCGCCACCTTGGATGATGCCGAAGAGGGCTTGGTCTTCTGGACGTTCATGTGCCTCAAGGCAACGTTCTGCCCAGCGGCTCGTACGCTCGACCGATTTTTTCATGTATTCATGTGTCGCCGGGTAAGGCGGGCACTCGTCGAATGCCATCATGATATCCGACCCGAGCGCATTTTGAATCTCCATCGCCTTCTCCGGTGACAAGAACAACTTGTCGCCGTTCAAGTGGTTACGGAAATGGACGCCTTCTTCTTGAATGTTCCGAAGGTCGGCAAGCGAGAACACTTGGAATCCGCCCGAGTCCGTGAGAATCGCACCATCCCAGTTCATGAACTTATGAAGACCACCAGCTTGTTTGATGACCTCATGTCCTGGGCGAACCCACAAATGGTACGTGTTCGACAAGATGATGTTCGCACCCATGTCCTTGACTTGCTCTGGTGCCATCGTCTTGACGCTCGCTTGTGTCCCTACTGGCATAAAGACCGGTGTCTCGAACGACCCGTGCGGCGTATGGACGATTCCGTGCCGCGCTCCCGTCTGTTTACATGTGTGAATGTGTTCGTATGTGACTGCATGTTTTGTCATTTTGTTACTTCCTTCCTCGTGATGAGCATCGCGTCTCCAAAACTGAAGAAGCGGTATCGTTCTGCGACCGCAGTCCGATAAGCGTGTAAGATGATGTCGCGCGTCGCGAATGCCGAGACGAGCATGACGAGCGTCGATTTAGGGAGATGGAAGTTTGTAATCAATCCATCGATCGCCTTCAACTCGACTCCAGGATAAATAAAGATGTCCGTCCAGCCCGATGACTCGACGAAGTCTCCATGGTCTCGCATAATCGTTTCAAGTGTACGTGTTGACGTCGTACCGACCGCAAAGATGCGACCGCCCTTCGTCCGCACATCTCGGAGCGCGGCTGCCGATGCCTCGGACAACTCGAAATATTCACTATGCATCGTATGTTCTTCGATTGAATCAGCCGTCACCGGACGGAACGTACCGAGACCGACGTGAAGCGTGAGCGGGATCAAGCGAACCCCTTTCGCCTTCGCTGCCTCGAGCAGTTCTTCGGTGAAATGAAGACCCGCTGTTGGAGCGGCTGCACTACCTCGTTCACGCGCATAGACCGTCTGATAACGATCTTGGTCGTCAAGTTGCTCGCGGATGTATGGTGGGAGCGGCATCGTTCCGAGCTCGTCTAAAATCTCGTAGAAGATTCCGTCGTAGTCAAACTTGAAACGACGGCCCCCTTCCGGAAGTTCTTCGACACATTCCGCGCGGAGAAGTCCGTCCC
Source organism: Exiguobacterium sp. s34 (assembly GCF_018617435.1). NCBI lineage: Bacteria > Bacillati > Bacillota > Bacilli > Caryophanales > Exiguobacterium > Exiguobacterium sp. s34. The sequence continues at coordinate 381,341 of NZ_JACSKE010000002.1, forward strand.
CGAACTCGACGATGGAACCGACGCGAACTTTTTTCGCTGGTTTGACGAGTGCTTCCCACACATCGTCCTCCGTCTGCTTCAACAAGAGTAACTCGACTTTCCCGCCTGTTTCTTGTTTCGCTCCGAAAAGACGAGCGGGTAAGACGCGCGAATCGTTGACGACGAGCGCATCTCCCTCGTTCAAGTAATCGAGCACGTCACGGAAATGACGATGCTCGATGTCTCCTGTCTCACGGTCCAATACGAGCAGACGTGAGCTCGTCCGATCGAGCAACGGAACTTGCGCGATCAACTCTTCTGGCAATTCAAAATCATAATCGTTTACGTTCAATTGAATGTCTTGCATACCTTACTCCTCTTCCTCTTCATAACCAAAATGCGACTTGGCAAACTGTGTGATCATCCGTCCTCGCGGCGTACGCTGCAAGAACCCTTGTTGAAGTAAATATGGCTCATAGACGTCCTCGATTGTCTGAGCATCCTCACCGATCGTTGCGGCGAGCGTCTCGAGTCCGACCGGTCCACCCCCGAATCGCTCCACCATGGCTCGAAGCAATCGGTGGTCGACTTCATCGAGCCCGAGCGCATCGACGTGTAGACGGTCGAGCGCATCAGATGCGAGCACAGGGTCGATTTCTTTCGTCCCGGCTACCTGCGCGAAGTCACGGACTCGACGCAAGAGACGGTTTGCAATTCGTGGCGTCCCTCGTGAACGCTTCGCAATCGCGCCGCTCGCTTCAGGTGAAATCGAAAGGCGGAACAGCTGGGCCGTCCGACTGACAATTGCCGCGAGTTCATGCGCCTCATAATATTCGAGCTTCAACGTGACCCCGAAACGGTCCCGAAGCGGCGCCGATAACATCCCGGCACGCGTCGTCGCCCCGACGAGCGTGAACGGTGGCAAGTCGATGCGGACGCTTCGTGCCATCTCTCCTTGTCCGTAGACGATATCGAGACAATAGTCTTCCATCGCCGGATAAAGAATCTCCTCAATCGTCCGGCTCAAGCGGTGAATCTCATCGATAAACAAGACGTCACCTGGCTCAAGAGTCGAGAGAATTGCCGCCAAATCACCCGGTCGCTCAATCGCCGGTCCGGCTGTCGTCTTGATCCCGACACCCATCTCGTTGGCGATGATTTGCGCGAGCGTCGTCTTCCCGAGTCCCGGCGGTCCGTATAACAGGACGTGGTCGAGCGTCTCACTGCGAAGTTTGGCGGCCTGGATGAAGACCGACAAATTGCCTTTCGCCTTTTCTTGCCCGATATATTGCTCGAAGCGCTGCGGACGTAAGCTCCACTCTTCAGAGTCTTCATATTGCTGATGAGATTGTGACAACAATCGTTCGTCCATAGCTTCCTCCTTATTTCAATAACAGCTGTAGCGCGCGTTTTATGTACGCGTCGGTCGTCAAGATCTCTCCGCTCAATGCTTTGCGGACTTTCGCGATCTCTCGTTCAGAATATCCGAGGGCGACGAGCGCCTCACACGCCTCGTCGAGTTCAGACGCACCTTGCGCGAACAACCCTTCGTTCGGCACATAATCCGGTGCAAGCTCGGATAGCTTTCCTTTCAAGTCGAGTGCCATCTGTTTGGCCGTCTTCTTCCCGACTCCCGGGAACTTAGTCAAATACTTCTCGTTCTCGGTTTCAATCGCATCGATCAACGCGTCGATATCACCCGAGGCGACGATGGCGAGTGCCCCTTTTGGTCCGATGCCGCTGACACTAAGGAGTTTATTGAAAAGCTCCCGTTCCCGGCGTGACCGGAAACCGTATAGCGTCTGTTGATCTTCACGGACGTAATGATGCGTAAACACGATTACATGTTCGTCTTGTTCACGATAAAAAAACGGGTTAGGCACATGTACTTTGTAGCCGACGCCCGAGACATCTAACGTTATATATTCCGCACACACATAGGCGACGGGTCCTTTTACGAATTCAATCACGGTGTACTCTCCTTTTCGGTCGGAAAAACTGCATTTATTGTACCATAACGAGCCATATGAAAAAAGGACAGGCGTTTGCCTGTCCTGAAGCGATTAACGTCCGAGCATGCGTTCAAGTGCGCGTTTTGACCATTCTGTCGTATCAGCATCGACACGAATCACGTTGACAGGATCCGTCTCGAGCGACTCGAGCGCCCAAAGCAGATGTTGCAAGTCGATTCGGTTCATCGTCAGACACGGACACATGAACGGGTTCAACGAGACGATATCGAGGTGCGGGTATGTTGCCGCTAACCGGTTCACGAGGTTCATCTCGGTCCCGACCGCCCATTTCGTTCCCGGTGCACTCGCATCAATCTTGTCGATGATATACGACGTCGAGCCGGCCTCATCCGATGCCTGAACGACGTCAAACGTACATTCCGGATGGACGATGATACGACGATCCGGTTCGCGCTCACGGAATGCTTGAATTTGCGACACCGTGAACTTCTCGTGAACGGAGCAGTGTCCTTTCCACAAGATGACCTTCACTTGCTCGTCATCCCCCTCGGCGACCAATTCTTCACGGAGCGGATCCCATACGGCCATCGCCTCGAGCGGGATCCCGAGATCGTATGCCGTATTCCGTCCGAGGTGTTGATCTGGAAGGAACAAGATGCGTTCGCCTGCCTCAAGCGCCCAACGGACGATTTCATGTGCATTGGACGATGTGACGGTCGCCCCGCCGTGACGCCCGACGAACGCTTTGATGGCCGCCGTTGAATTGACATATGTGATTGGGATGATCCCATCCCCGAATCGTTCCGTCAGTTCTTCCCACGCAATCTCTGTCTGATCGATATCGGCCATGTCTGCCATTGAACAGCCGGCGCGCATGTCGGGCAAAACAACAATTTGGTCATCCCGTGTCAACATGTCTGCCGTCTCTGCCATGAAATGCACACCACAGAAGACGATGAATTCCGCTTCGCTCATCTGTTCCGCGAGCCGTGCGAGCTGGAGCGAATCTCCTGTCGCGTCCGCGAACTGGACGACCTCGTCTTTTTGATAATGATGCGCCGGTAAGAAGAGACGTGTCCCGAGTCGATCTTTGACCGCCTGAATCCGTGTCTCCATTTCCTCCACCGACAGATTAGCGTACGTCGGTGGGAGTGTTCCGAGTAGTTGCATATTTCATTCCTCCTTGTAAGTTCATACTACAGTCGAGCGCTCGCACTGAATGGGTCAATTGACCGAGCGAGATGACATCAATCCGAATCCCTCGATAGTCGGCAATCGTGTCGAGCGTGATGCCGCCGGATACTTCGATCGTGATGTGGTTCGGGATATGACGCACCCATTCTCGTAATTCATCTGGTGTCCGATTATCGAGCATTACAATATCCGGATTCACTTGAATCGCTTGTACGAGTTGGTCGAACGATTCGACCTCGACCTCGATCGGCGTCGTATGCCCTACTTTCGAGCGCGCCGCGTGAACGGCTTCTGCCACACCGCCGAGGGCGACGATATGATTGTCTTTGATCATGACGGCATCGTCGAGCCGAAGCCGATGGTTATAACCCCCGCCGACACGAACCGCATATTTCTCAAGCATCCGAAGTCCCGGTGTCGTCTTGCGTGTATCCGTGACATGAATCGAGTCTTCACCGAGCGCATCGACGCACTGCCGGGTCATCGTCGCAATCCCGCTCATCCGCTGAATCACATTCAATAGGACGCGTTCTGTCTCTAAAAGGACACGGGTCTTTCCTTTCAAGACGATGAGTACATCGCCTGGTGCAATTCGACTTCCGTCTTCTTGACAAGCCACTAAGTCGAGTTGCTGCATGATCGCGAGTTCACGGACGATCGGTTTTCCGCAGAAAACGCCATGCTCTTTCGCGATGACAGTCGCGACTGACTCGTCCCGTTCATCGATCAGTTCACTCGACAAATCACCATATCCGATATCCTCAATCAGAAACTGTCGCAGCTGTTCGCGTAGATAAATCGTATTCATCGTACCTCTCCATTTCGAGGATGCTTTGCGCGAGAAGGCGCGCCGCATCGAGTTGTAAAGTTTGTTCACTTAATTGTCTTGTCACGTGTTTCGTCAAGGTCAACGTTTGGGTATTTTGTAAGAAACATTTCAATTCATCCAAGTTCGGTGAAATCGTCAACCATTTGCCGATTTGATGACGAAACGCCTGAAACGTTTCAGGTGAGATGTCATACACCATCACATCGCTCGTCGCTAAGGATGCATCGTTCACCTGAATCGCCTCAGCGACACGTTTTCCGAACACCCAACATTCCAAGAGTGAGTTCGATGCCAGCCGATTCGTTCCGTGTACACCCGTATCCGCCACTTCCCCGACGGCGTATAGGCCATCGACGTCCGTTCGACCCGATTCATCCACTTCGATTCCACCCATATGAAAATGAAGCCCTGGGCGAACGGGGATTTGTCGAAGGTCGATTCCTAGCTTGTCACACGTCGCAACGAGTTTTGGGAAGCGGTCACGCAGTCGCGTCACCTTTGTCGTATCGAGAAAGACGAGTCCGACATGGTCTGTCAGGACACGCGCCACCACATCGCGAGGAGCGAGACTTCCGAGCGGGTCATGCGCCATCACGTGGTTTCCGGATGCATCGACAAGCTTGGCACCGGCACCACGGAGCGCTTCGGTGACGAGATGTGGTTCCTCGGCAGCAAGTAATGTCGGATGAAATTGAATCCGTTGTAAGTGCGTCAGCTTCGCCCCGCATCGGTTCGCCAAGACAAGCCCGTCACCGGTCACCGTTTTGGCGTTCGAGGTCCAATCGATCAGACCACCGATTCCTCCTGTAGCGAGAATGACTGCACCGGCCTCCATCTGGAGCATTTCCTCATGGTGAAAGGCTAGCGCACCGACAACACGCCCTTCCTTCATCACAAGGTCATGGACGAGAACATGCTCTAGAATGCTGACATTGTCCGGTAACGACCGACGTAACTGTCGCATCACATGTCGACCCGTCTCGTCACCCCCGGCATGAAAGATGCGATGCAACTGGTGTGCCCCTTCTCGTCCTAGGGCATATCCGTCTTCGTCACGATCGAAGCGGACACCGAACCGTTCCATCTCTTCAATCGCTCGACGACCTTCTTTTACGAGAATGTCGACACGTTCTGAGCACGATGTCCTGTTCGAAGCAAGCATCGTGTCTTCTTTATGTGCCTCACTCGTCTCCTCTAGATACGAGCTCGCAATGCCTCCTTGTGCCAAATCAGAGTTCGTCGACGTCACCTCACCCTTTGAGACGAGGAGAACAGACAACGAGGATGGCACATGAAGCGCCGTCGCGACGGCAGCAAGTCCTGTTCCGATAATCAAAATGTCGGTTTTCTTTATCTGTAAAGACACTTGTATATCACCTGTTTTTCATATGTAATGTTGACTTGTAAACTAGTTTCGCATAATTTTGTGTAGAAGACAACATGAGAAAAGGGGAGTCCATGATGAACCGCTACTTCGACTACGCCGCTACACATCCTATGACACATGCAGCATTAGACCATTACGTGGCTATGGCCAAAAACGTTTATGGAAACCCATCATCACTCCACGCACACGGATATATGGCTGAAGACTATTTGACAGAGGCACGACGTTTGATCAAACAGGCGCTCGGGCTTGATATGTTACGAGGGAAATTATTATTCACCGGAAGTGGCTCGGAGAGTAATTACATCGCACTGACGAGCTTACGGAAACGAATGAAAGGGAAAGAAGTGATCACGTCCTGGCACGAACATGATTCGGTTGCCCTCTTACTTGAAGAATGGGAACGAGAAGGGGTCATCGTCCATCGGTTGAAACTGAAGGACGGAAAGTTTGATATGGATACGTTCACGCACTTACTTGACCGTGATATCGGACTCGTCACGCTTCAGCACGTCAATTCCGACACAGGTTGGGTGTTACCGCTCCACCATATCCAATGTCTTCTCAAATATAAGAAGATTCTCTTTCACGTGGACGGCGTACAGGCACTTGGGAAAATTCCCATCTCTGTGGAAGGAATCGATGCTTATTCGTTCAGTGCCCATAAGGTTGGGGGGCCAAAAGGAATCGGTGCCCTCTATATGGAACGCTTGATTCCACCACCTTACTACCCAGGTCATCATCAATATGGGATTCGCCCAGGTACGATCGATGTTCCCGGAATCAGCGCCTTCGTCAAAGCGCTCGGGGAACGTCAGGAGCAATTGACACGTTTTCAGAGAAATTTCATGGCATTTCGTGCTATCTTGAAAGAGAAGACGTCAGCGTATGTCCATTGGCTCGAGTTTGACGAACAAAGTCCCGCTATCTTCTCCTTCGTATCTCATCAACGCGATGGACAATGGTGGATGACCGAGCTCGACGATCTCGGGTTCCAAGTATCAGCCGGGTCCGCATGCCGCGCCGGTCAGAATGGACCGAACCGCATGCTTGAAGCACTCGGATATGAGACGAGCGCATGCCACGGACTCGTCCGCATTTCCTTCGGCGCGCAAACGACCGTCGAAGACACATCGGCCCTCGCCGATGCCATCGTCACTTTAGCAAGGAGAGTCGAACATCATGAACAAACGTTTAGCCGGTGAAGAACGCCGTCGCACTTTACTTCAATTGATCGAATCGAGCAATGAACCGATCACAGGATCTGAACTGGCGAGGCACGTATCTGTCAGTCGCCAAGTCATCGTCCAAGACTTGTCGCTCTTAAAAGCAAAAGGTCACCAAATCGTCGCGACCGCTCGAGGTTACGTCTATTTGCAGGGTGACCTCACCCCGTCTACTTATTCGAAAAAGGTGGCTTGTCGCCATACGGCAGAGGAGATGGAGGCAGAAATGAATGCTATCGTCGATGAAGGGGTCACCATCAAAGACGTCATCATCGATCACCCTGTTTACGGATCCATCACCGGACAACTCATGGTGAAGAGCCGACGTGACGTCCGTGCCTTCCTCGAGCGGGTTAAGGCGCACGGTGCCTCTCCGCTTTCTCAACTGACCGGAGGATTACACGTCCATACACTTGAAGCCGATCATCAAGAAGCAATCGATGCCGCCGTGAAAGAGCTCGACCGGCTCGGTATCCTCGTATCTGAATTAGATTGAAGAGACGTCACGAATATGTGACATCTCTTCTTTTTCTTTTCACTCATGTCCGTTATACTGATGGATGGAACAACTTTCCTGAAATCAACTCGAAAGGAGGACTCGTCATGAACGTCCTCGAGCACATGCTCGCCGTATGCGGTGTTTTCAGCATTCCCATTGGTATCTTCATTCAATTCATCCCGAACGAACTCGTTCTCGCATATGGTGGCTTTCTCGTCGATTCACATGACGCGTCCTTCTTCCTAACGTTCCTACTGGCGTGGTTCTCTTTCACGCTCAGTCAGATTGGTCTTTACTGGATTGGTCGATACGGCGGACGTCCCGTCGCCTTGAAGCTGTATGGATATTTCCGGATTCGCCAAGACAAGCAGCTTCGTGCCGAGCGCTGGTTTGAGAAATACGGGGCATGGATTGTCTGCCTCAGTCTCTTCTGGCGCCAACTGTTCGCCGTGAGTGCGGGCGTGATGCGCCTGTCGTTCCGAAAATTCTTGTCGGTGACGACACTCATTTTCGCCGTCTGGTCATTCGTCTTCATTCATGTCGGGATGATGCTCGGCAACAACTGGCGCATGATCGGTCATTTCATGGACGACATCCTGCCCTTCCTGGCACTGGCCATCGGAATCGTTCTCGTCGTCCGCCATCTTCGCCAGCAACCAAAACATGTGAAAGGATCAGCGTAACCAGCGCTGATTCTTTTTTTGTTGCAAAGGGAAACGCTCACATCTGTCGAATAAGAACTATGTAAGCGAATCGCGGTCACACATACAGGACACCGCACAACGAAAAAGGAGGAATCACCATGTTCCATCGCCGTAAAACGTATACGATTCGACCTGAACGCCTGCAAGAATTCACCGACTTCTTCCATACATACATCTATCCGATTCAAGCGTCCCATGGCGCTCGCCTCGTCGGACGCTGGGTGACCGAAGACAAATCCGAGGTCATGGCATTATGGGAATATCGGGACCGTGAACACTATGAGCAAGTCGAGCGAGATTATCGCGGCAGCGCGTTAAGACGGGATGCCATGAAAAAACGGGCCCGCCTCGGAAAAGACTTGTATATCAAGTCAAGCGAAGAGTTCATGATGCCGACCGGTCACTATACGCCGCCGCGTGCCATCGTTTGTGTAACGGCTTATATTACGAACGAAGCGGGTGAGGTCCTCCTTGTCAAAAACATGCATCGGAACGACTCGTTCGAGATGCCGGGCGGACAGGTCGAAGAACATGAATCGCTCGTCGACGCGATCCACCGCGAAGTGGACGAAGAGACAGGTGTGAAAATCGAAGTGGAAGGCATCACCGGGATTTATCAAAACGTATCGTCCCGTGTCCTCTGCGTCACGTTCCGTGCGAAATATGTGTCTGGAGAACTTCGACCACAAGCCGGTGAAACGCAAGAAGTCGGATTCCACAAAGTCGATGCTCATAATGTCGGCGACTATATCAAACGGGAGCACTTCCAGATGCGCTTCCTCGATGCGATTGATCCCGTCTATATGCCATACGCCATCTATAAAGTACGTCCATACGAATTGATTGAGCGCATCGAGCGCCAATCGGTCTAACGCAAAAAAGGGATGATTCGCTCGTGGCGAATCATCCCTTTTCTTTATGCTTCTTCTTGCATGTCTTCTTGCTGTGATTGTCCAGTCTCCACTAACAGTTTCCGGACACGGCGTTTTTCCACGTGGAGAACGGTGAACGTCAAGTCTTGATACGTCACTTGCGCACCTTTCTCCGGGATGTCGCCGAGTAATTCTACGAACCAACCGCCCATCGTGTTGGAATCGACGTCTGGTTCCGCAATCCCCATCTCTTCGGCGAATTCATCGACGTTCATGTCAGCCATACACTCGTATACGCCTTCACGGAGACGTCTGAGATAGACGACAGATTCGTCGTGCTCATCCCAGATGTCGCCGACGAGCTCCTCGAGCATGTCTTCTAACGTGATCAGACCCGCCGTGCCCCCAAATTCATCGAGGACGACAGCCATGTGAGATTGTTTCTGTTGGAGAATCGGAAGTAGTTCAATCAATTTCGTCTGCGGTGACACATACGTGAGCGGTCGAATGAGCGAACGGACATCCGTCACTTCATCCTTCATCATCGAACGCAAGAAGTCACGTTCTGACAAGACACCGATGACGTTGTCAATCGAGTCTTTGTAGACCGGCAAACGTGAATGTCCACCACTGAAAATCGTGTCTTTGATTTCATCGAGCGAATCGTCGATGTCGACTGCCAAAATATCGATTCGCGGCGTCAAGACGTCATCGACGGTAATATCGTTGAAGGCGAAGGCGCTATGGACGAGCTCAGCTTCCGTCTCACCAAGCACACCTTCTTCTTCTCCCATATCGACGAGCACTTTCAACTCTTCTTCCGTGACTGACGGCTCCTTGGCTTTCATCCCAATCATCCGAAGCGTCAACTTCTTCAAGCCAGTGAAGATCATCGTCACCGGTTTGAGGACTTTGACGAGGAACACGAGAATCCCGCTGATGAGAAGCGAATACTTCTCCGCAAATTCTTTGGCGAGCGATTTCGGTAAGATCTCACCGAAGATTAAGATGATGACCGTCGTCGCGAACGTCGACACGAGAAGACCCGTACCGCCACTGAAAATCGATGTGGCGATGGCGGTCGATACCGTCGCCGAACCGATATTGACGATGTTGTTCCCGACGAGGATCGTCGAGAGCGTATCGTCAAAGCGGTCGACGAGACTGAGGACGCGTTTAGCGGCTTTGTCGCCGTCTTCTGCCATCCGAATCATCCGAACACGGTTTACACTTGAAAGCGCCGTTTCTGCTGATGAGAAAAACGCTGACAACATGATGAGAACTACATATAGAATTAAACTTGACGAGGGCACAGGGTCCACGTTAGCTTCACACTCCGTTTCTTCTTAACAAATAATTTTTTTCTTACTCCACGAACTCGAATTCGAAGTCGAGAATCGCAACGACGCTGCCGTCTTCGGCACCAAGCTTACGAAGATCATCATCGACGCCCATCTGACGCATTTGACGAGCGAATCGTTTGATTGACTCATCATGGTCAAAGTTCGTCATCTTGAAGAGCTTCTCGATACGTGGCCCCGTGATGACGAAGCGATCGTACTCATCGATGTGGATCTGATAGCCTTTCTCTTCCTTCTCATAACGATACACGACACGAGGCGTCGCTGTCTTCTCTTCAAGCTCATCGAGTGGGAATTCAGGTGTCGTATCGACAAAGTTCGCCACTTCGATCAACAAGTTGCGAAGACCATCTTGTGCGAGAGCAGAGATTGGGAAGACTTTGACATCGTCTCCTACCTTCTTCTTGAACTCTTCGAGATGTTCCTCTGCGTCCGGCATATCCATTTTGTTCGCAACGACGACTTGCGGACGCTCGAGGAGGCGTAGGTTATACGACTCGAGCTCACGGTTGATCGTCGTGTAATCTTCGAACGGATCGCGTCCTTCCATCCCACTCATATCGATCATGTGAACGATAACTTTCGTCCGTTCGATATGACGAAGGAATTGGTGACCGAGCCCAACGCCTTGGCTAGCCCCTTCGATGAGTCCTGGAAGGTCGGCCATGACGAAACTGCGGTCGTCCGCTGTCTTGACGACACCGAGGTTCGGTGTGATCGTCGTGAAGTGGTACGCCCCGATTTTTGGACGTGCCGAAGAGACGACCGACAGAAGCGTTGATTTCCCGACAGACGGGAATCCGACGAGTCCGACGTCTGCGAGAAGTTTCAACTCAAGACGCAACTCACGCTCTTGACCTGGTTCACCGTTCTCAGCGATTTCTGGAGCCGGGTTGGCAGGTGTCGCGAAACGACAGTTCCCGCGTCCGCCACGTCCGCCTTTGGCGATCGTCGCTTGTTGTCCGTGCTCCGTCAAGTCGGCGATGACCGTATCCGTCTCTGCGTCGAATACGATTGTGCCAGGTGGGACTTTGACGATGAGCGGCTTCGCTTTACGTCCGTGCATCCCTTTTGACATTCCTTTTTCGCCATCATGGGCGATAAACTTCTTCGAATAACGGAAATCAACGAGTGTGCGCAATCCTTCTTCTACTTCGAAGACGACGTCTCCACCGTGACCACCGTCACCACCTGCAGGTCCACCATCTGGGACATACTTTTCGCGGCGGAAGGCAACCATTCCTTTACCACCGTCTCCAGCTTTTACAAAAATATTAACCTGATCGACAAACATTTATTTCCCCTCCTTTATGTGAAACGTAGTCATCGCTACGTTCTGTTCGTACACATCGGCTGACGTGAGCACGTCTTCCGGGACATCTCCCGTGACGCGAACCATCAGTCCGTCCGTGAACGTCACATGAATCGGCCCGTCCGTGTTTTCTAACAATCGGACAAGCATCTCTGCCACTCGCGCATCATCGATGGCGAGTTGGTCGGTCGAAATCGTATACGTCATCCGTCCTTCCCAATTCGCTTGAATCACGACAAGGCTCGTCTGTGGCACGTTCAGGCGAACGAGCGCACTCTCCTCGTCGGCCTGTTTCCGATAGCGTTCGTAAAGTTCCTCTAGCTTAGTCGGATCGAGTGCCGCATAGAGCGAGATCAATTGAAGCCGATTCATCCATTCGTGACGGACGGTCGATAAGAGCTCGAGTGTCTGTTCTGAATCCATTTGATCCTCTCCTAGAAAAAAAGACTCTAACCAAAAAAGTGGCTAGAGTCTTCTGCGTCGTTCAACTTACGCGACTGGGTAAACGCTCACTTGTTTCTTGTCGCGACCAAGACGCTCATAGCGTACTACGCCGTCAACTTTCGCAAACAAAGTGTCGTCGCCACCACGGCCAACGTTTTCACCTGGGTGAATCTTTGTACCGCGTTGGCGGTAAAGGATTGATCCAGCTGAAACTGTTTGTCCGTCAGCGCGTTTTGCACCGAGACGTTTCGAAATTGAGTCACGACCGTTTTTAGTCGAACCAACTCCCTTTTTCGAAGCGAAGAACTGAAGGTTCAATTGTAACATGAGGTCCACCTCCTATTGTTCAATTTGGATATATTCACCGTAGCTTTGGGCGATCGTGTCTAACTGCACGAGCATCCCTTCTAATAACAGTTGGGTGCGTTCCATATCCTGCGGTGATAAGTCAGGATACGTCTCGACATAAAAGTAACCACCCTCTGTTTGATCTGCCATTTCTACAAGAAGCGATTGACCCGCAAGCGTTTCGACGGCGTTATAGGCACCAAATATGATGGCTGAAACACCGGCGCACACCAAGTCAGAACCAGGTTCTGCAAAATTGGCATGACCAGTCACTTCGACGGAGCGAATCGACTTCGCCTCGTCTCGTCTTACCTTGACCCGAATCATAGCTTACGCTTCGATTTTCTCGATGCGAACTTTCGTGTAAGGCTGACGGTGACCTTGCTTACGACGGTAGTTTTTCTTAGCTTTCATTTTGAAGACAGTGATCTTCTTAGCGCGGCCGTGTTTTACCACAGTACCGACAACTTTAGCGCCTTCTACGAGTGGAGCGCCGACTTTAACATCGTCACCACCAACGAAAAGAACCTCACCGAATTCTACAGTACCTTCGACATCAGCATCGAGTTTTTCGATGTAGATCTCTTGACCTGCTTCAACTTTGATTTGCTTACCACCAGTTTTGATGATTGCGTACATATACGTGCACCTCCTTGTTAAACTCAGACTCGCCATCCTGGGCAGGGCAAATACCTTTAAAACCCGTTCTGTGCGGTTGTAGCCATTTGGGTGCTTCCAAACGAACTAACGTTATAGATAATACCACTCTCAATTATTCATTGTCAACGGCGAGATAAGAAATTCTGACATTCTGCAGACGTCCCGTAAAAGGCAAACTCCGGATCCCCTTCGACGAGATGGACGTCGATGTCAAATTCAAGCCAGGAAGCGTCGTGCCACTTTTTCGGTAGCGAGAGGACGACCGCCTCGTATTGCCCGCTGAGATCGAGGAGCGCGCGTTCAAACTGCGAGAAAACGGCTAGCTTCGACGGCTTGCCCGCATAGGTCATCCGGTCTTGAATCGAGCGTCCGGTCCGCTCCCTCGACATTTCAAACAATCCCATCCGTGTGAATCCGTACACTTCGACACGACGTGGGTCGCGTGCCCCGAGTTCTTTCATTTTCTTGAGCAGTCGGGTCTGCCCTTCTTTCGAACCACGGAGGAAGTCGATGACGATCATCCCGCCGATATTACGTAAGCGCAACTGTTCCATAATTGTATAGAGTGCCGCTTCATTGATCGTATCGGCCGCACGTCCTTTATCTTTGACGGCGACGTTCTTCCCGCTGTTGACGTCGATAACGGTCATCGTCTCGACTTGTTCGATCAAGACGAACGCCCCTCCATCCAACCAGACGGCACGACTTTCGAGCTTTTCAATCATCCCATCGAGACGTTTCGCCTCCGGGATTCGTCCTTTGCCGATATGACGTTTCACAGGGACGTCGAGTCGCTCAATGCGCGCCTGTCCTTCCTTGTCGTTCAAAAGGACTGATTCGACCGCATGACGGCGTACGAAATGTTCACATAATAGCTCGTCTTGACCGTAGCGCTGTTCAATCACGGTTTTCGCACGATCTCGAAGCAAGTCGAGTTCTTCCTGTAAGGCGTCTGGTGCCACTTGGCCGGCCTCCGTCCGAAACAGGACCCCTTCCTCTTCTGAAAGGGCGAGCGACTTCGAGAGGCGGTCCTGCGTGACGAGGTCGAGCTTTCGACTGAACAACTTCCGACGACCGTATGGGAAGTAGACGAGATAGCGTCCACCGAACCGAATGTTTTCTGTCACCTTATGATGCTTGCCGTTGATGCCTTCTTTCGTCACTTGCACGAGTCGTTTTTCCCCGACGACAGCCGCTTGTCCGATCGCTGGCACGTCCGGATACGAGGCGAGCGCGCGAAGCGTCTCCGCAATCGGTAAAAAGAACGTCGTCTCCCCGTCCGTCAAAAAAGCCGCCCCGAGTGACGGATGAATCCGTTCAATCGCAGCCTCGACGATCGTACCGACCGACAACTGGTCGACGAAGCGTTCCTCGACTTCGAGCAAACGTTCCCCGTCTACGAGCATCGCCCGTTCGATGGAAGGTGTTCGTTCGTAGATTAACTTCATGTGCACCTCTCCTTTCGACAGAAAAAGGCAACTTTCGTTGCCTTTACGCTTTTTTCATTCCAAATTTCATCATGAGTCGTGCCCAGAAGCCGACCGGTGCCGTCTCCGTCTGAATCGACATGAGCGGGACCGATTCACCGAGGATGCGGCGCGTGATGTTGCGGTACGCTTGTCCGGCATTGTTGTCCGGGTTCATCGTGACCGGTACCCCACGGTTCGCAGCGGCAATGACTTCCTCATCATCGATGACGACGCCAAGGAGGTCAATCGACAAGATGCGCATGATATCATCGATGTCGAGCATATCCCCTGATTCGACGAGGTGATTTTTCACCCGGTTGACGATCAGCTTCGGCGCTTCGATGTGATTCGCTTGTTCGAGCATCCCGATGATGCGGTCCGCGTCTTGGACGGCCGCCTTCTCTGGCGTCGTGACGACGATTGCCTCATCCGCCCCAGCGATTGCGTTCATGAATCCTTGCTCAATCCCCGCAGGGCAGTCAATCAAGACGAAATCATATTCCGTCTTCAATTGGTCGACAATCTCTTTCACTTGCTCAGGATTGACCGACGTCTTGTCTTTTGACTGTGCGGCCGGAAGCAAGTACATCTCTTCGAACCGTTTGTCGCGAACGAGCGCCTGGTTCAATTTACATTGTCCTGTAATGACGTCGACGAGGTTATAGATGCTCCGGTTGTCGAGTCCGAGAATGATATCGAGGTTCCGCAACCCGATATCCGTATCGACGAGACAGACCGAGTGTCCAGACAAGGCGAGCCCCGTCCCGATGTTGGCGGTCGTCGTCGTCTTGCCGACGCCCCCTTTTCCTGATGTCACGACGATGGCTCTGCCGTTTTTCACTTCTTTTTCTGTATGTACAGGCTCCACTACTTGCTCCATTCCACTCACCCTCTCTGTAATTCCATTGCATATGCGTCTTTCAGACCGGTCATGACGTGGCGGAGACGTGTCATCTCGATCCCGTCATTCGTCTGGTACGCACAACCCATCTCAATCTCAGGAAGTTCTTCTTCATCGTCGGACGTGAGAACGTGTTCGCCGATTGCCAAAAACTTCGGATGGAGTAGGCTCGCGGTGATGACCGCTTCTTCCCATCCTTCGACACCCGCACGCACATTTCCTCGTATCGTGCCTAAACAATAAATACTTCCCGTCGCCCGGACCTCTGAGCCAGGGTTGATATCCCCGATCACAAGTACCGAACCATCAAACGTGAGGACCTGTCCACTGCGAATCGTCCCGCTATGATAGTGGAACGTCTTTCTGCCGTACGTTGCTTTCGCTTCTTCCGTCAACATGACATCGCTCGACAAGTCTTCAATATAAAAAACGCCATGACGAGCGACGACCTCACGAATTTGACGTGTCAGCTCCTCGTCAAGATAACGAGTACCCGCGTGCAACTTCAGGGCAATCTTACCGGACGGCGGCTCCATTTCTTGTAATGTCGCTTCAAAGTCCGTAAGCACCTCGTCGATGCCACTCTTCGGATTGAAGTGGATGGCAATTCCGTTGCGATGTCCTTTAATCGTAATGTGTCGTTTACGCTCCATCATGGCTACCCTCTTTTCACAACAGGTCGGATCGTCACATACCGCATCATCGGATAATAAAGAATCACGATGGCGATGGCATTGACGAGCACGGTCCCTGGAATCTGTTCAATCAATAGTGTTTGAATCGTCATCAACGTCCCACCGATCGCCGCCATGATCCCGTATATCGCAACTGTGAATACGACAATCATGAACGTAAAGGTGATGGTGACGGAGAAGAAGTTCTCACCTATATATTTTAACACGAAGCTGGCTAAGAGAGGAATGAGTGAAAAAGTAAATACATAAATTCCAAGCAAGTCGGTATAGACGATATCATACAGCAACCCGAATACAAGACCGAACCCGAGCGCCGTCTCCCATCTGCCATACAGACTGACGAACATCAGCCCAATCAACGTCAATAAGAGATAGGGCGTGGCATAGTGCCACGAGAAAATCGATGCCCATGTTCCTTCAATAAGAAAAAGGAGGAACAGGGCGATGAACACTTTCATGTTACTCACCCGCTGCTCCTCCTTCCTCGGGACCCGTTAGAAACGGTTCGTCTAGTGTCCGATCAATCACGTACATTTGTGAGAACTCATTGAAGTCGGCCTCCGGTTTGATTCGGGCGACTTGCGAGACGCCATATTCATCCGTCTCGATCGACTCGATCGTACCGATGACGAGTCCGGCCGGGTAACGTCCCCCGAGTCCAGAGGTCGATACGATTTCTCCTTCTTTCAACTTGACGCTATTCGATACTTTCGTAAAGAATAACTCGTTCGTCTCCGTATCGAACCCGTCAATCGTCCCATATGTCGCTTTGCCGTCCGCATCTTTGACGACAGCCGAGACGTTGTTCGTCCGGTTGTTGTCGCTGAGCAGTTGCACTTGTGACGTATAGGCACTCGTTTGAATGACACGACCGACCATTCCGCTCGCTGCGGTCACGGCCATGCCTTTCTCAACGCCGCGTTCAGAACCGACGTTGATGGTGACGTAGCGTTGCCAATCGTTCGGTGTCCGACCGATGACCTCCGCAGGAATGAGGTCGAAGTCGCGTAACGACTTGTCTTTCGCTTCGACCATTTTTCGAAGCTCCTCATTCTCACGGCGCAAGTCATCTGCCTCAACCGATACCTCGGCGTACTTCGCCAAATGTTCTTTTAGTTGGCGGTTCTCTTCGTAGATGTCGCGGACGTCCGAGATGGATGAGACCGTCGAGTCCATCCATCCGATTGGTACCGCGAACACTCGCTGGAACGTGCCGACCACATCACGCGTGACGTCTTGGTACCAGGCTGATTCCGATCGTCCTCGAATCGAAACCCCTAAAATGACGAAAAACAAGATCAGTACAATTAGCGTGATGATGAGCTTTTTATTGCGTACGAATCGGCTCATCGTGTCTCACCTCTCATCGACGTGACGAGATGCCTGATTTCGAACGGAGGACGTCCATCATTTCAAGAGATTTTCCTGTACCGACTGCTACACAGTCGAGTGGCTCATCCGCAACGAGTGTCGGGATGTGCGTCTCGTCTGAGATGACGTCGTCCAAGTTTTTGAGGAGCGCGCCGCCGCCTGTCAAGACGATTCCACGGTCCATTACGTCAGCCGCGAGTTCTGGTGGTGTTTGTTCAAGCGTCTGCTTGACACCTGCCAAGATGGCTTCGACTGTATCCGAGAGTGCTTCGCATACTTCTGTAGACGACACTTCGATTTGTTTCGGAAGTCCCGTCACGAGGTCACGACCACGGATTTCCATCTTCTCCGCCTCGTTCGATGCGTCGATGCGCGCCGAACCGACTTCCATTTTGAGCGTCTCGGCCGTACGTTCCCCGATCATGAGGTTGTACTTGTTTTTGATGTAACGAATAATGGCGTCATCCATTTCGTCACCACCGACACGAATCGATTGGCTTGTCACGATGCCGCCGAGTGAGATCACTGCGACTTCGGTCGTACCGCCACCGATATCCACGACCATCGAGCCAGTCGGTTCCCAAACCGGGAGACCTGCGCCGATTGCTGCCGCGAACGGTTCTTCGATTGTGTATGCTTCACGAGCCCCTGCTTGTTTCGCAGCGTCTTCGACAGCACGTTTTTCAACAGACGTGATACCACTTGGTACACAAATCATGACGTTCGTCTTCGATGAGAACAAACCGCCTTTTGATTTTTGAGCTTGTTCCATGAAGTATTTAATCATCGTTGCTGTCGTTTCAAAGTCAGCGATAACGCCGTCTTTCATCGGACGACGAGCAGAGACGTTCCCTGGTGTACGTCCAATCATATCTTTGGCCTGGTTACCAACGGCCTCAATTCTACCTGTATCTGTACGGAACGCCACAACGGACGGTTCACGAACAACAATTCCTTGACCCTTTACGTAAACGAGCGTGTTAGCCGTTCCAAGGTCGATTCCGATTTCTCGGTTAAAACTACGAAACATAGGTGTTGCTCCTCTCTTCGTTACACTATTTTTTATTATAACGGAAAAATCATGTTTGAAAACGTTCATTCGATTACAGGTTATTTACAATAACCGCATCTCAGTCCTGTCTCACCGTCTACTAGTTTGCCTTCTTTTGAGGAAAAAGGCAAATCAAAAAAAGCAGACGCGAGTAGGCGTCTGCCTAAGAGAGAACGGTTACAAACCTGGTTGGAGCGGGAGGAGTAACATCGCGCCGTAGAAGAAGACAGAGAAGATCAGCACCGGTCGAAAGAAGCGGGACGGTTTCACGCGCGTCGCTCCGGCTAAAAAGCTTGTCGTCGTCATCACGAAGATGTAGATTCCAACATACATAAGAAGTAAGCGGACGAGCACCGTCCAGATGCCGAGTTGATCGAGTTCATTGAAAGAGACCATAACAAGACCAAGATAGGCGATGAGCGATAGAACACCTAGCCCGACACCGACGATTGGTGAGACACGGTCGAGCCAGTGGTCCTCGTCGAACCGAAGGAATAGCGCCGTACTCACAAATAAAAATAGGACGAACAGGACAAACGAGAAGAGGGTCGTGTCTAGTTGGACGTAGCTCACGAGGAGCGATATACCAAGCATGAACAACCAAATGATTTTTTCCATGTTGAACACCTCACCTGATATCTTATCAAAGTCCAAGAGTCAATTGGAGGAAATTGTATATTATTTCTCGCTCGTCACAATCTCTTCAATAAATGAAGGATAGATTGTTGTAGGGAGATGTAGAGATTGTTTTCGTTTAATCGGATGTATAGACTTTTCAAAAATGTTTTCACGTTATGAACGACATACCAATACGATTCCTCATCAAGATGTTGTTTCCGCTCCTCCAAGAGATGCGGGAGCTGCTCTACTTGATGAAGGAGGATTTCAGAATCCATCCCTCGTTCGAGTAAACGTAGGAGCGGATTGATAAGACGTTCGTCTTCATCATGCGCCAATATCTCGGAACGCATGATTTGTTCGATGATGAGATTGAACAGTTCAGGAAATGACTTCGGATTGAGTTTAGGATTTGCGATGAGCTCGTCTACCGCATCTGCAGCATGGGCAATCGAGTGGGCCCATCCCTTCCCATTTACGTATCCTCTTGTGTCTTTCTCTAATGTTAAATATTGAATAAGAGCAGTCGTTGTCCGCTTGAACTGTTCCTCTGTCAAAAAGTTCTCTTCTATATCCCGATGGAGGATCAATGCCAACAACAATGTCGTGAATGCTCTCGTGAAGACCGAATTCGACTCTCTTTCCTCAATCTTATAAAACAGAAGAGCATTCAAACACGTATCCAACAGATCACTCAATGTATCAGCTTCAATCTCTTTTTGCTCAATGATTAAGCGAAAGAACATCGTGTATATGAGTCGATCACGGAGTTCACCGTCCGTTGATCCGATATGTTGAACCATACTCGTGAGTATGACTTCTTTATTAGTTGCATAGTATGTCATGTCGCCCCGCTTTATCTCTTGAAGAATGTTCTTCAATTCATTCTCATTCAACACACTCATCATGTTTCACCAACTACCCTATTTTTCTATTCAAAGTTCGTCTCAATAATTTCGCATCCGATATTCTACCCATGGAAGATACAGAAGTTGTTCTATTCATCCATTATTACACATTTAGCATCCAAACTTTTTATCATAGTAACAAAACACGCTTTCGACAAGATGGTTCAAACATTGTCGAACGAATATAAATCAAGATGTTTTGAATTTAGGTATATCAATAATAGGAAAAGCTATAATAAAATTATATTTTATCCATTTTCAGGAGGTTTTTAGAATGAAGTTTTATGAAAAGACTTGGTTTATAGTCCTTATGCTAATCTTATTTTTCCCTGTCGGATTAATTCTTATGTGGAGATTCGATAAGTTTTCAGTTCCTCAGCGCATCATCATCACCGTGTTACTCCTTTTATTTTTTGGATGGATATTTACGGGTGAGGAGAAGATTAGTGCTGAGCAATGTAAACAAAATATTGATCAGGTAAAAGCACAGCTGACAGCTCTGCAAAATGAATATGATGAACTGACTCTAGACATTGAAGGGTATAAAGAAGAAATTGCAACTCTGACCAACAAGGTCGAATCGTCTGATAAAATCACAGCTGAAAAAGTAAAAGATGCTGAAGATAAAATTCGTAAAGAAAGTGAAGAAGAAATAAAGAAAGCCATTGCCGAGGTTGAAAAGCGTGCTGATGAAGAAATAGCCGCGGCCAAAGCAAAAGCTGATCAACAAGTTGCTGCTGCAGTCTCTGAAGCTGAAGCACAAATTGATGAGAATAATTATGTAGCAGCTGAGACAGAAACTGCTGCCTCACCACAGTTCTTCCAAAACTGTACGGATTTACGAGGGACGCATCCAGGAGGAGTGCCTTCAAATCATCCAGATTATCAGCCTAAA
The DNA here is from genome assembly GCF_018617435.1 of Exiguobacterium sp. s34. NCBI lineage: Bacteria > Bacillati > Bacillota > Bacilli > Caryophanales > Exiguobacterium > Exiguobacterium sp. s34. The sequence goes on from NZ_JACSKE010000002.1 coordinate 402,037, forward strand.
ATGGACCGTGACAAAGATGGATGGGCATGTGAGTAATTGAAAGCAAAAACACATAAGAAGTAGAAAACCACCCGTAACAAGGTGGTTTTCTACTTGAAGAGATTATTTCAACTGTTAGCTCGACGATTTTGATGCTTATCATTAACTCCATAAAAAACCATTGATAGACCGATAATCAAACAAATTAGCCCACCAAGTCCTGTTGTGATCATGGAAGACTGTTCAGGATAAAACTCTTTACTTAGAGTCAAGAATATAAAAAATATCCATCCAACAAGATTGATCTTATGTCTTTTTGACAACCCAGCTCCTCCTCTTCAATTAAAGGATTCATAACTATTATTCAATCATTGTCTTGACCATGTTTTCAACCTGACATTTCTTATTACGAGGTCAGTTATTGCTATTTCCTGAACTGTTTTAATTTCATCCACTGCATCATTTCCGATAACAATTGAAAAAATTAGAATGAAACAAAAAAGCAGACATCATCATGCCTGCTTCCCACTTCTCAACCATTCATATATCCCCGCTGCTTCATACTAACATAGTGGTCTTCCCCGATGATGACGTGATCGAGACAGGCGATGCCGACGATGTTCCCTGCTTCGACCAACCGTTCGGACACTTCGATATCTTCCCGACTCGGGGTCGCGTCCCCGCTCGGATGGTTGTGCACGGCGATAAAGCACGCTGCCGACAATTTGAGTGCTTCACGGAATACGTCGCGCGGATGCACAATCGACGAATTGAGTCCACCGACAAAGAGCGTCTTCCTCGCGATGAGCTGATTTTTTGTGTTGAGGTACAGACAGACGAAATGCTCTTGATTTAGTAGTCGCAACTCATCTCGCAACAACTCATACGCATCTTGCGGCGACCGAATCGTGGGCATACTCGCTTTCGGTTCTTCGACGTATCGAATCCCGATTGTGAATGCGGCGAGGAGTTGCTCCGCTTTCTTCTTCGTCATCCCTTCGATTTTGCACAAATCATGAACGGACGCCTGCGACAGCGCCCGTAGCGTTGGATACACGTCCGAGATGCGGCGCGCCGTCTCCATCGGGTCGGGTCCCCGTCCTCCGATTTGAAGCAATCTGGCGATGGCGGTCTCTACACTACGGTCAAGCACCATGGTCATTCCTTCACCTACTTTCAAGGCATTCACAGGAAGCGAGGCGTCACCCCATGCCGGTCGAGCGTCTTGACGAGCGGATGGATCGGTAAGCCGACGACGTTATAAAAATCACCTTCGATTTTCTCAACGAAAAGACCACCCGACCCTTGGATGCCATAGGCACCTGCCTTATCATACGGCTCTTCTGAATCGAGGTAGTCTTCCATCCAACTCTCGGGAATCACATCGAACGTTACATGCGTCGTCGTAACGAACAAGTCTTGGGTCGCACCGATGATGCTCACACCGGTGAGCACTTCATGAGTCGAGCCGGATAAGCGTTCAAGCATCCGTTTCGCATCCTCATGGTCAGTTGGTTTTTCCAAAATGACACCGTCTAAAACGACGACGGTATCTGCACCGACCACAATGGCATCTCGATGATCACGCGCCACGTCCAACGCTTTTTCGCGGGCGAGACGCCCAACATACTCACTCGGTGATTCCTTACCGTCCGTACCTTCCGTCACGTTCGATGGGATAACTTCATGCTCGATGCCCGCTTTCCTGAGTAACTCGGTGCGACGTGGTGACATCGAGGCGAGGATGACACGCTTCTGTGTTGTATTCATTGTATCGACTCCTTCTCTTCTTCTGAAACGGGCTTCCTTGCCGTTTCTCACTTCTCTGTTGATTGTAGGCAACACGCGTCATAAACACAATCACTCGGGTCGAAAAAAACGCCCCTTCATTTTGTGAAGGGACGTGTCGACTCATGGCGTCGTGTAATCATAGACCGGGATATCCTTTTGCTCGAACGCCGGTTCTGGGATGTAGCGATCTGGAACGAGCTGATCGAGGTCCGGGCGATAGAAAGCATCCAGCTCGACCGTAAAATCAAGCGCCTGTACTTCTTCGACCGTATTCGGTCCCGTCTCGGCAGGTCCTGTGAACTGGACCGTTCGCAACACATGGATGCGGTTCATCGACTCGATTGATTCTAAGAACGAGACGAGGGCATCGTACGTCTCGGCCTGAAGGGTCACGGTTGAACGAACGGTCGAAGCATTGACCGGTGCAACGTCTGTCGGTTCAGCCGGTTCGTTCGTCTCACTGACGTCAGCCGGATTGAACGGTTCGACCGTCTCGGGTACTTCCGACTCAGCCACCAAACCGTCCGCGAAGGCGATGCTTGTCACATCAACACCAGCGAGCAGGCTCGCCTGAGACAACGCCTCGACGACCGTGTCGAGTGCAGGGGCTGTCGGAACGCGTGTCTGGAGCGTTTGTGAGTCCGCTACATCGACGGCTTTGCCTTCCTGACGCAACAGTTCAAGTTTCGTCCGTTCAAGCGAGAGGTCGCGTTCAAGCGCCTCGACCACTCCTTGTTTGATGAAATACGTATATCCGAAGTAAGCCGGTGCTACGATGGCTATGAGGAGGCAAATCGCAAATAACGCATAAATTGTAGAACGTTTCATTGACTCACCACCTCCGCATCTGCTTCCTCTTCTTCAGTCAATTCTTCCTCCACGTCTTGGAACATGAACGTGAACTCTCCAATATAACGTGGAAGTGGATCTTCTTCGAATGAGTTCTCCTCTTCCTCTTCTGCCGCCTTCAATTCGGTCGTCACGCCGAGGAGCTTCACGTCAAGGAAGCGTTCATCGGTCATGAGCGAACGTTGGAAGGCATTCAAATCCTCAAGCGTCTCAAACTGAGTCCGCACGCTCATAATCGAGCCGTCCGCGTAGTTGTACGTCAAGACGTAACCTGTCGGGGGCAATTGTTCGGTCAACGCCCGTAGTGCCGGTACCGCATCTTTTTCCATATCCGTCAACGCCGTCACAGTCTGGTCGAGTGCGAGCACTTGTTGCGCTTTCGAGTTCACCTGCTCCGTTTGATAGATCTCGACAAGTTGGAGCTCCTCTTCAATACGTGCTTGTTCCGCTTCCAATTGCCCAACCTCATAGTACAGATAACCGGCCGCCCCTCCACCGAGGAGTAATGCGACGAGCCCGGTCACGATCGGCCAGCGGAGCGTCACATCGGTCGAGTTGATGAAGTTCGTATCCTGATCACGTTGCAGGGTCGCCATCCCGAGTAGTGGGAGCATTTGATGCGAGAGCGGCGTCCCGTGCGCAATCGCGAGCGGTTGTTCGACCCGTGTCACGGGAACAAGAGATTCAGTTTGAATCATGCGGACCAAGTCGTCCACTTCAGGTACCGTACCCGAGACGTACAAGTGGTCGATGGCACGACCATCCGTACGTAGCGAATAACGATAGAAATCAAGGAAACGGGCGAGTTCGTTCAACCAGTCGTCCATCTGGTTCGCTTTCATCTCATCTGTCCCATTGTATGTATATGTCACGACGCCATCTTTCGTCCCAACTTGGTACGGGAGGTCTGACTCGATGGAACGAATGAAGCGAATCTGCCCCTCTTCAAGTACGAGCAATTGATGCGAGAACGGGGTCACATGCCAAATCAGTGTCGACTGAAGTGAATCGATCTCCGATAAACGCATGACACCATTCGCGACCGCGACCGAGCGTGGCGTAATCTTCTTCAAAGCGAGACCACGTTTTTTCATGTACGAGCGGAGCGACTTCGTCAGCTCAATCGATACGGCATGAAGCATAACGTCCGTCTTGACCCCGTCTTCACCTAACACTTCATAATCGAACGACACATCATCGAACGGCAAGATGATGGAACTACCGATTTCCATGAACAAGTACCCACGAATTTCGTCTTTCGGAATCGTAGAAGGAATCTCGACTTTCCGTGACAACACTTCGGTCTCGTCCAATGCGACCGCACACGTCATGCCACGTCGGACTTTCAACTTACGACAAAGTTCGTCGAAGGCGAGACTGAACGCGGTCTCGTCGAGGATTTTTCCTTCTCCATACGCATCTTTCGCCAACTGAACCGAGGCGCTTCGCTTGAACACACCTTGCTTGATGACGGCACCGTGGATGCTGAGTGCATCAAACGAAAAATAGGTGACCGTCCCTTTCTCTATCCCACGACTCATGATCGTTTTCCCCCTACATCAACTCAAAATACCAATCAAAAAAGCTTTCACTAAACCAAAACGTCAACATCGTCCCGAGCGCGATTGATGGCACGAACGGAATCGGTTGTTTTCGTCCAATTTTCTTTGAGGCGATCAAGGTCACTCCGACAACCGCTCCAATCAAACTCGACAAGAACAAAGCGACGAGTACATCACGAGGACCGAGCACGAGACCGATCATAGTAAACAATTTGACGTCCCCTGCCCCAAGTCCCCCTTTCGAGACGAAAAAGACGGTCGCTAAAAGAGAAAATCCAAGAAATGCCCCAGCAAGCGGTGACCACCACGTGGCCCCTGCCACATAGGTAAGAACGAGTAAGATCGGTGCTGTGATACGCAAGATGACGTTCGGTACGAGCATCGTCGATAAATCAGATACGGCGAGCGCCAACAACGTCGATAAGAAGGCGAACGCGAGAAGCGTCGTCACACTAAATCCGTAAAGTGTATAGCTATAGCCATATCCGATGGCTCCGAGCAATTCGAAAATCGGATACGTCGGCGCGATCCGCTCGCCACACCCACGGCATCTCCCTCTGAGAGCGAGATAGCCGAGAATCGGGATGAGTTCCCACGGTGACAATTCGTGACCGCAAGACGGACAATGTGAGCGCGGTGTCACGATAGATTGTTGACGTGGCACGCGGAGCCCGACGACGTTCGTGAACGACGTGATAACCGCCCCGAGGACGATGCTATATAAGAATCCAATCAATTCAATCAAGGGAGGATCCTCCTTTTGTCAGTATATGCCAAAAACAGAAAACCGGCTAGGCTGAGCGAGTGCCCAGCGCCAGCCGGAGATTGATTTATTATTAATTCACTAAATCTTTAACTGAATCTTTATTTAAACCACTACTAGCAACTGTACCATCAACCGTAGCAGCAGTTCCGATGTCTTTCGCGCCATCAAGCCATACTTTGTATGTATATTTGTTGTCAGCACCTTTTGTGACATAAACTACCCCATTATTATAAGTCGAGCCAAATGGATCTTTCATTGTGTCAATCATATTTACTCCGTTAGCTTCTGAGTCTGCCTTAGTACCAACAAAACGAATTACTGTACCATTACCTACTTCATTCGAAGCGACATACAATTTCGCCGCACTGACCATCTGCTTCGCATCAGCAACCATTGCATCCTTCTTCGAGTTCTCAATAATCCCACCAATTGCAACAACCGCGATGGCTGCGATAATTCCTAAAATAACAACGACGACGAGTAGCTCGACGAGTGTAAGTCCACGCTCATCTTTTAATTGTTTGGCATCTTGCCAAATCATTTTCAACTTCTCTACCATGATTCATTCTCCCCTTTTGTGTGTTGTGCTGCATGTAAGCTAGATTTATTACAAAATACCTAAACTAGAAGTAGAACAATTTTACTATACCTTCTAAATATAGTATTGAAAAGGTATATTTTCAAAACTCTGCATATTCCGTTTACTGATTTTGAATATCGCCATAGATTTGGAACATCGGAACGACAATTGAGATGACAATCACCCCGACGATACTCGCTAAGACAACGATGAGAAGTGGCTCGATAATCGACTTGAGTCGGTCCGTCGTCGTCTCGACTTCTGTCTCATAGAACTCGGCGACTTCGTTTAACATCGAATCTAAATCCCCACTTTCTTCTCCGACCGCAATCATTTGCGTCATGAGCGGCGGGAAGTTCGAGTTGCGCATGAGTGGCTCGTGGAGCGGGATCCCTTGTGCCATCATTTCTCGCGCTTCCGTCAATCCGTTTCGGATGACGCGGTTCGACACGATGCGTTCCGTGATCTCGATGGCCGTTAAAATCGGAACCGCTGCCTGTAACAGGACGGCCAAGCTTCGCGTCAGTAGCGCGATTTGTGACTTCGTCACGATTGGTCCGAAAATCGGCATCTTGAGCAGCAAGCGATCGATGACAAATCGTTCTCGGTCCCGCTTCAGCATCCACGTGAACACAAACACCCCGAGTATGGCGATGGTGAGTAAGAGCCACCAGAACGCCGCGATAAAGTCTGAAACGGCGACAACGATTCTCGTGATGAGCGGAAGCTCACCACCGAGTTGACCGAAGATGCTCGCGAACGTCGGAACGACGTTCACCATCAAGAAAGCGACAACGCCGATGGCGACAATCGAGACGACCAACGGATACGTCAGAGCGGAGATGACTTTCCGCTTCACATCATACTGTTTCTGGAGTTGGAGCCCAATCTGGTCGAGCGCCTCCTCCAAGTTACCGCTCGTCTCCCCGGCAAGTGCCATCGAACTGAAGAAGTTCGAAAAGACGCGTGGATGCTTCTTAATCGCTTCAGAATAAGCGATCCCTTCCTTTAAGTCGTCCTCGACTTGACTGAGTGTCTTCTTCAATACTTTCGACTCGGTCTGTACCCGCAAGATGGATGTCGCGCGGACGATTGGCACCCCCGCCCGGATGAGCGTCGCGAACTGTCTGACATACATGATTAGATGTTCGATTTTGACGCGTTCCGGTAGGATATTGACCTCTTTGTTTAAGCCGGTCGACTCGAGTTCGGACAAGTCTGTCACGAGAATCGATTCTTGGCGTAACTTATCTTTCGCCTCCCGAAGCGAGACGGCCGTGATGCGACCTTTCTTACGCTTACCGTTCAGAAGCTTTCCTTCATACTGAAATATCGCCATCACTCATCACCTCATCTCTTCTGTCGGGACGGCGTTCGGATTGATGATCCCTTGCCGAACGAGCTGTTCGATCGCGGCATCCATCGACTGCATGCCATGCTGTCGACTCGTCTGGATGACGGTCGGAAGCTGGAACTCTTTTTCATTTCGGATCAAGTTGGCGACAGCCGGGTTCCCTAACATAATCTCCATGGCAGCGACACGACCTTTCGGCACATCGATCCGTGGGAACAATCGTTGACTGACGACGCCAATCAATACGTTCGCAAGTTGCGTCCGAATTTGGTCTTGCTGCTCCGCCGGAAACGCATCGATGATCCGGCTCACGGTCGACATCGCACTCGACGTGTGGAGCGTCGCCATGACGAGGTGCCCCGTCTCGGCTGCTGTCATCGCCGTCGAAATCGTTTCCAAGTCACGCATCTCCCCGAGCAAAATGACGTCCGGATCTTGTCGTAAAGCGGCTCTTAGACCGCTCACGAACTTCATGACGTCCGAACCAATTTCGCGTTGGTCGACGATGCTTTGATCATGTGAATGCAAATACTCGATCGGATCTTCTAACGTGATGATCCGCTTTCGTTGCGTCCGATTGATCTCATGAATCATCGCCGCAAGTGTCGTCGATTTCCCAGAACCGGTCGGCCCTGTCACGAGGATGAGACCATGTGGCTTCTCAATCAATCGCTTCAACACCGTCGGCAAGTTGAGTTCATTTAATGTCGGGATTTCCCCGGAAATCGAACGGAATGCAATCGCAATCGTTCCCCTTTGATAGTAGGCGTTGACACGGAAGCGTGAGACACGCGGCACCCCGAACGAGAAGTCGAGATCACGCTCATGTTCGAGACGTTCACGCATATCATCCGTCATAATTTCTTTTAAAAACCCTTCAAGATGATGAGGTAGCACTTTCTCCTCGCCCATCGTGATCAGACTCCCATCTACCCGAATGATCGGTGGAGAACCCGCCGTCAAATGAATGTCTGAGGCGCGTCGCTCGACCGCATTCGTCAAGATGACTTCAATCGATTGATTAATCATAAGCACTCTCCGTAATGACCGTTCGTAATATTTCTTCCGTCGTCGTCAACCCGGCTGCGACTTTTTCTAATCCGTCAGCCAGTAAGAACGTCGCGCCTTGCGACTTCGCATATTCCACCATCTCAGACTCGGTCGCCTGGTTCATGATCATCCGTCGTAACCCTTCGTTGATTGGAATCACTTCATGAATGGCGAGACGCCCACGATATCCTGTCGAGTTGCACGAGGCGCATCCTTTCCCGCGAACAATTCGGTCAATGTGAATGCCTTCTGCCTCGAAGAGACGTTGCTCACTTTTCGAGACCGGTTCTGCCTGACCACAGTCACGACAGACGCGTCGTACGAGACGCTGCGCGACGAGTCCGGTCGTCGAAGCAGCGACGAGGAACGGTTCAACTCCCATGTCGACGAGACGGGTGATCGAACTAATGGCCGAGTTTGTATGTAGTGTCGATAGGACGAGGTGTCCCGTAAGTGAGGCTCGAATGGCAATCTCGGCTGTTTCGGTGTCTCGAATCTCCCCGACCATGACGATGTTCGGGTCTTGTCGTAAGATCGAACGAAGACCGGATGCAAACGTCAAGCCGACTTTCGAGTTGACCTGAACTTGGTTGATGCCATCTAGCTGATACTCGACCGGATCTTCTACCGTGATGATGTTTTTCGTCTCGTCATTCAACTCTACTAGTGAGGCATAGAGAGTCGACGACTTCCCTGAACCGGTCGGACCGGTGATGAGAATAATGCCGTTTGGACGTTTGAGCATCTCGCGATATGCTTGCTCGTTACGTTCCCCGAACCCTAGTTTCGTCAAATCCGTAAGTCCTTGCGACGAGTCGAGCACTCGAATTACAATCTTCTCCCCGTACATCGTCGGAAGCGTCGACACACGGAAGTCATAGGCGCGATTGCGTAACGTATATTTGATTCGTCCGTCTTGCGGTAAGCGACTTTCCGTGATGTCGAGGTTACTCATCACTTTAAGGCGCGTCAGCATGACACTTTGAATTTTCTTCGGATAAATCGTTTCCGTACGCAAATCTCCATCAATCCGAAAGCGGACATGAAGTTGTTTCTCGTGCGGGTCGAAATGGATATCTGATGCTCGTTGATCGATTGCGCTTAAAAAGATTTGGTTCACGAGGCGAATGATTGGGGCATCGTCCCGATTCATCGTTTCTTGTCGATCCATCTCCGGTGCATCTTCTTTTAAAATCTCGACGAGTGAATGATCCATCTCATAATAACGACTGATTGTCTTTCGAATTTGTTCACGTGTCGAAATGCCAATCTCGATATTCATCCCAGTCTGCAAACGGACGTCATCGATCGCAATCAAATCGAGTGGGTCGGCTGTCGCAATATGAAGCGTGTTTCCAATCAACTGATACGGCATGACGTCATGTTTTTGCGCCAATGCTTTCGGTACGAGCTTCGTCACCGTCACGTTGATATCCTGAGCATACAGCTCGATAATCGGTACATGTAGTTGTTCATGAATCATCTGAATCAATTGCGTTTCGGTAATGTGATTCAACCGAATAAGTGTATCCCCCAGTTTTTCACCAGGCCGTTTTTGTTCGAGCGCCTCATCGAGCTGACTCGTCGTAATGAGTCCCGCCTCGATGAGCATCTCGCCGAGTCTTCGTTTCGTTCGTCTCACGTTACTTCACCATCCTTTGAGGAGCCTCCTCTTGCTCGACTTCCCTCTCTTCGACGAAAGTACTAGCGGTCACTCCACCAATCAATATGACAACGAGTATGAACCACGCCCACCAGGCTTGAGTCAATGACTCCGTCACCATATAGTAAATCCCTGCCGAAAGAAGTGCCGTCCATAAACTGATGAGCAGTTTCGTTTCACGCTTTTTCATCGATGGGACAGACAAGGCGAACAACGTCAATGTGGCCAATACCCAAAAGCCAAGTAAAATCATATAACCAATCATCCGACTGCCTCCTGATCTGCAGGGTCTTCTTCAAATACGGGTGGTTCTTCAAAGTTGTCATCTACTTCATCGTCAAAAATCGGGTCTTCTTCCACCTCTTCATCTGGGAATGTTGGAATGATCGGTTCGACCGGTTCAGGTGGCGGAAGTGGTACCGAGCTCTTCGTCACGATTTCCGGTGTCGGTGCATAAAAATCAAATCCGAGCAATTCCATCATTTCTCCTTCTTCGGTCACTTTGACACGGTACAACTTGCCTGACTGGCCACTTTGCCCGGATTGTGTGACAGAGGAGCTGCCTGATGGTAGTGACGAAGAGAAACGGACGACTTTTTGATAAGGAACCGAAGTCACTTCTTCCACACGTGCCTCGTAAGCCGATTCAAATGGTTGACCTAATAATTGGACGGTCACCGCATTCCCTTCATTCAAAACGAGAATGGCGTATGACGACTCCTCACGGTTTTGGACCGCAAAGTTCGAGCGGGCGTCCACTTTCGTGTCATATCCGAGTTCGACACCAGACGGGAGCGTCTCATGCGGCACACGTTCAAGAATAGCGAACGGCGTGGCAGCGAACATGCGATAAAACGAAGAGCCGAGCGTCGTGAGCGCCTCAAAGTCTTCCCCGAACGATTTGAGGCTAAAGATCTCACCTGCTGCCATCTCGAATCCGTTCATTCGATCGAGCGTGGACTGCATCGCCGGAGTCGGGCTCACGGTAAATGAAGCAACGACTTCACTCTCTGCCGCGACTTGTTCCAATGCGACCGTTGACTCAAGCATCGATGCCGCTTCCATCAATGCCGGGGCAATCATCGTCATCGTTACAGGTTGACCATCGAGATATGGTTCGACTTTTGACTCATCGATTGCGGTCAACAGTGGGTATTCACCCTCATCCGTGATGGAATCGAGCGTGTTCGGTACGTCAAACGTCACGACTTCTTTTCCGATCTCAATGGCGGTGCCGTCCATAAGATTGACCGAAAACGGCATCGTGTTGAAATCTTTGATGGCGTTATCGAGACGAACGTCAGCCTCTTCCTTCGTCATTCCCGAAACATCGACGCCCGCGACTGTTGTTTCTGTATATGTAGTACTTGACTCGGCGGACGCATCTAAGTAATTGACGAGTCCGATGGTCGGCAACGTCACGAGTGCGACGAGTCCGATCAGAATGAAAAGATGCATCCCATACCGCTTCATTTAAAAATCCCCCTATGTCTTATATGTCCACTATTCTTTGTATCCGTTCAGTGTGTAACTTTAGTATAATATGTATTGTACAAAAAATAACAATTTATTCATTATTCCATACGTTATTTACCGATTGTTTTACTTTTTTTGAATAGGAGGTCAACGTTTTGTCGCATAACGAAAAAGGTTTTACGCTCGTCGAAGTACTCGTCTCCATCGTCGTTCTCTCGATTGTCTCATTTTCCCTACTTACCATTTTCACTCAAAGTCTGAAGACGACCCACGACAGTCTCAATCAGACGATTGCCAACCAAGTGGCTCAAAACACCTTACATACATTGAACCGTAGGGCCGCAACGATCGAGCAACCGCTCGAATTACGTCAATTGCTGAATCGGGACGGGATCAGTTCGACATGCGATTTTTGTGAAGACACACGGATTCATGGGGATACGTACGTCGCAGCGATTCAATCGTTGTCTACCGTACCCGGGCACACAATCGAGGTCGAAATCTCGGTGACGACCGACCGGCTTCAAACGCCTGTCACCTTGAAAGGAGTCATATCGAATGCGACATTACGCGAACCGTTCCCTGAGACGGCTGTACCGACAACTGACTGATCAAACAAAACGTGAAGACGGCTTCACGCTCGTTGAGTTACTCGTCACGGTCGTCGTCGCATCGATTTTAAGCGGGGTCATCATCACGGCCTTCATTACAGGAACGCTCGGCTTTCAGATGACGAACGAAACGAGTGAACTTCGGAGTGAGGCGGATTATTTGGTCGCATCGGTCCTCTCTGACGTGAACCGAACTGAATTTGACGCGGTGACGGAAGTCGATGGGACATTCCAATTTTATCGTTTGTCCACGCCAGGCATCTCCGATGCCGGAATGATTTACCGAGAGGCTGGATACGTCCCGAGCGAGTTGGTGCTGTCACCCGATTCATTCACTCCGTCTAATCCCCAAATCATTGTGGAACGGATGACCATTGAATTGAAGGACCCTATCTTTGACCCAAGACGCCCGACATATATGACTGGAGGATTGATTGAAATCGAGATGGACTTGAGTCAGACGAATGACCCAGATTCGGTGACCACGTTCGAAAGTTCGATCCCATTTTAAGAAAAGGAGGTATCTTGATGCGAAAATGTGAAGACGGTTACGTCCTCGTGCTTGTGCTCGTAACGATGGCAGCTCTAGCTGTTCTGTCACTAGCTGCCATGCAAGTCAACTTGGCGACAAACAAACTGACGGTCATCCGAACGGAAGACACACAATTGAATGAAGATGCGAAAAGTGCACTTCGACTCATTGCCGATGAGATTCGGACTCAATTCCCGCTTCATGGCGATATGGAGGTCCCAGCTCATATGGAGTCCGAAACAGCTTTTAATAGCAAAGTGCAATCTCTCATTGTCGACGATAAACCATTCACCGCATTGACGACAGATAGTGAAGTTCGCTACTCGATCGAACTGAAGCGAGATGCAACCGATACTGCGGTACAGACGGCACCATTCACCACCATCTTGCAAGTGAACGTCACGGCGTCTCGACAAGTGAATCCGGAACAGCCTGAGCTTTCGGTCGAATATACACAAGACCTGTATTTGACGGCACTCCCGTCCTTCCTATACTACGTCCTCGGGTCTGACGAACAGTTAGACGTGAACGGTATGCCGACGATTCAAGGAAATATCTATTCAGGTGGTCCCCTCGCTTTCATGCGTCAAGCGAACTTCCAATTGGATGGTGTGGCGAAGCAGATTGAAAATGTCGATTCCAGTCGCCTTCACTTGAATGGCCGAATCGATTTAGTCGAATTGAGCGATTGCTTGAGTTGCCAGCAAGAGAACTACTTCACGGTAGGTACGGAACAAGCTGGCGAAAAGGCGGACGCCGGGGTATCCCCGAGTCGTTTCTCTCTATTCCAATACGACTACTCGATCATCGAATTTTTAAATCGACGACTCGACACACCGCTCGCCTACACCAACAATGTCGACTCAAAAATCTTTGGAGAAGGTCTGATTCGCTCGACCAATCAAGTATTCGAACTCGAAAAGGTTTTATCGGAAGATGGGACCTCGATTATCGAACGCCCGACTTCGTATTTACGGGCGGATGCTTATAACGCACTCACTGACCCGACCATCGTGACATTACCAGATGCCATTTCGGATCGTGCTATGTATGTCACGGAATCCATCACCGAGTCGAATGCCCCTCTTCTTTTCGAGGGGGATGTCGTCATTGAATCACTTGAGAAGTTGACGATTGCACGGCCACTGATTGTACGTGGTGACTTGACCATTAAAGGAGACGTCTCCTTCAGTTCGACGGTCTACACGCTCGGCGATACGTTCATCGACCGTGCCAATATTCTTCCGATTGATGCAGACAAAGGGAACTCGCTCATTCTCTTATCTAAAGGGAAAATCCTGTTGAACCGAATCAACGAGTTTGACGACACACCGACGACGCTCCAGGCATTCATGTATAGTGACTCGAACGAACCGACCTATGTGTATGCGGTCGGATCCATTCTCGAGGTCAACGGAGGTCTGTACAGTAAAGGTCCACTCGAAGTGAACGTCTTCCGCGGGACGTTTAACGGAGGGGAAGGCGTAAGCCCAGCTGAGAACTTCGATCGTCAAGTTCCGGCTCACGAGGCCGAAAAGTCTCGCTTAAAACTGACGTATAACGATTCCGTGTTTAATCAACTCGAAACATTACCGATCACGAATCAGCTGCAATTCTTCGTCAGTCACCCCGTTCAATTGAAATGAATTCAAAAAATCGGCTTCCTCTCTGGTTGAGAAGAAGCCGATTTTTTTAGTTCCTCATCTTTAGAATGAGGTCCGAGTTGTAGTCTTTGGCCGTCTGTTCCATTTTCTTCGTCCATTGCGCGCCGTTGTCGAGAAGCAGCTGCGTCAACTCGACCTGATTATGACGGACCGGCTGCAATAACACCGATTCGGTATCTTGAATCGTATAGCCTTGCCCGAGGAGTTCTTTGACCGCATCGAGGTTCAACGAGTCGACCGCAATCCCAAGAAGTCGTTCGTCTTCAACGTAACGCATCGCCAGCTTCCATTGATCCGGACTGCCGTTCGCACTGAACAATGGTGCGATGACGGGCATCCCTTCCACTTCTTCGAATGGGTCAAGTCCTTGCTCGAAGTATGCTTCAATTACGTCTAGGGGTGCAATCGTCACTGCTGTGGCGAATTGATCAGCTGTCGGGACAACTTTTTGATTTTCTAAAACAAATCGGACGGCCTCCCATTCCTCTCTTGCCTGTAAATCTGTCAATTCTTCCTCTGTCATCGAAGAGCGTTGACTCACTTCTTTTACTAAATTCTCACCGGATAACTGCGAGAGCTCGGCTTGAGATTGACTCCAGTACAGGAACCATCCCAATCCGATGAGGAGAATCAATCCGGTGATGCCAATCATCATTCGCTTGCGATTCATCATTCGCCAACTTTCTGCCATTCACTTAATAACGGTCATCATCCTGTCCTGAGGCATTCGTTTGGATGATACGTACATAAAACGTGTCCTTCACGGCTTCAAACGGTTTTCCAGTCGGAAGCGTCGTGTAGACTTCCACTTTCGCCACACCCGGCTTCACTGGAATCAACTCTTTTCCTGATCCACTCACTTGAACATATTCTTCGCCGGATACAATCTCCATGCGATAGTCACGCCAAGTCGAAGTCGTAGGCCAGTACTCAAGGAGCGGTGGTCGTGGTGCCGTCCCTTCCCCAATATTGATCGTCATATCTTTTGACATCAATTGGTTCGGGTATTCGTTGACGCGGACAACCGATGTGTTAGAACGAATGTTTCGTAACGCATTGTCATCGAATGTCGTCTGAATCGGAATGTCTGTCACGACACCATTATTTCCGTAGCCATGGTTGGCACGTAATTCATATCCTGTCGCACTTTGTGTCACCGTCAGAGCGGTTGGGATGGACCCGATTCGTTCAAACGGAATGGATACGGTTGGTGTTGAGGTCACTAGAATCGAGGCGACTTCATTCACGCGTTTTTCTTCGTTTAAACTATCCCATACCCAAAGGTCGAGTTGGCTCGGCGTTTGAATCAAGGATGGCGCCTTGACTTGGATGGTAAAGACGGTGCTCGGTGTAGCGATATTCAATCCACCGAAGAGGTCACCGACATCCACAGTCGCCTTAAATTGAGTCGTACCCGGTTTCAGTCCGATGATGTTCAAGTTATTTCCAACTTGTTCAAACTTCACACTATCCCCAGATTCGACGACATAGCGAACCGACTTGTATTGGGCCGTTTCGGGCATAACTTTTGGTGTGACGGTAGTCTTTTGACCGACATATAGCTCTGTCGACGGGATAGTGAGTTGCTCAGGCGGACTGATGACATTGACTTTCGACTCTGCTACGACAAGGGGTTTCTTATCGCCCGGATCGATTGTCAAGCGCAGTTTCGCAGTTCCTGTTTTCAAACCGGTCACAATCGCATTATTTCCTTGGGTGACGAGTCTCGCGACACCGTTCGCATCAATGATTTCCCACTTCAAGCTACTCCACTTCGGGTTCGTAAAGGTGTTGCCTTTCGCATCCGTGATGGTCGGACTCACAATCTGCTGTGCCCCGATTTGTAAGGTGACGTCAGGAATTTTCGCTTCGTACGCATACGGCGCCCCGATATTGATCAGCAAGTCTGGGAATGAGGATTGAACCGTCAGTTCTTTATCCCAGTCATTGTGCTTATCTAAAATGTGATCTTGCTTCTTCGAATACTCAATCAACGTCGTTAATTGGTTATCCGCTTTTTTCAATTGGATGAGTGAAGCAGAAGGCTCGATGGCTCGAACGACTACTTCAAACTTCACGGTTCGATTTCCACTATCGTTCGGGAGGAAAATGTTCGTGTTCCCGTTTCTTTCATAGTACAAGTCTGGTTTCAGCTGTAACTTGATTTCATTCGGGTTCGTGACAGGATATTCGTTTCCGTTTGCATCACGAATCGCCACCACTTCGAGTTGGCTTGGTAGTTTTTCTGTGAAGGTCGTTAAATCAACTCGTATAAACTTATCTCCCAACTGATTCGGTAATCGGTCGAAACGTTCCGGATATTGAACCTGATATTGAATTGTCCCCGTTTCATACAAGTTGATGGTCGACGGATTTATCGAACGAGACACTTGAATCAAGTCGGAAACATTCTCCGCACGCTTGACGTTGATAGTGAACGTGTCGATTACCTTCGCATTCCGTTGATCGGACGTCTCGATTTTCACTTCAATCGGTCGGTCTGCGACCACATCCGCTGCCGGAATCGTAAACTCTTTGACTTCATAGTTGCGTAAGCTTTCGAATGTGACCTGCTTCCCATTAAACGTGATTGTTGAATTGAGAAACAAATCTTGGAAGTCATAATCGCTTGGCCGCCACATCAATTTAACGTCTTGTCCAGCAGTCACTTCAACAGTCCCAGCTTTTAAATCAGCAGAGGTATAAAACTGGTTTGAATCACTGACGGACTCGATCACGTTGTAAGGTTTATGATTCGCTCCGATAAAAGCGCGATACATCGTATTGATGAAGATTTTCTTCTCATCTTCTACTGAGAACTTGTTCGTGTGCCCTGCACCGGAGTAGGTAAAGTTGTTTTTTGTATACGTGTAGTAATGGTTGCTTGCATCTCCGTATACACGATTTCCACCAGTTGAATACAGGTTGTACCAAGGCGTCACATCCGGATCGTTCAAATCGAGTGTGAAATATTGGTTATGGGTATTTGAGATATTTTTTACTGCATCATCCAGACGATACGGATAAGATGTAAAAATCCCATCCTGTACCTTGACTGCCTTATTGGTTGTTTCAGGAGCACCAAATCCCATGTTCGTGTACATTTTTTGCCCTGAGATATTCAGTGAAGGGTTGGCATTCACGAATTGACGTTCCCACTCGGAAGTAGGTGAGGATGAACTATTCGTACGGAAAATCGTATCGTGCGTCAACATGACGCCTTGTCCTGTTTCACTGAAACGTTTGACTTTGGCAGTAGCCGCGGCGTTCATACTTCCATAAACGTTGTACGAATCCTGGAACCCAAAAATCAGCATATCGTAGTCGTTTTTGAGTAATGCCTGGTCATAAGTCCCACCCTCAAACTGACTCGTTGTACCGTCCGTTAAATTGAACTCATAATTCCCAGCTGGGTCTACTAACATGTTAGATAAATAGCTTGAAATTCTTCCGTTCGTACCAGACCCAGCTGTGAGCTGCAAAATGTTCGCTTTCACTTTTTCATCGAGGTAGAGAATACTCCCCTTACGGTAGTCTGCTCGACCCGTCAATGAATCCTTGACGACGAGCATCCAGTTTTTCGGTCCGCTAAACGTCGGACGCGATAATGTGAAATTAAGCGTTCCCGATTCTTTCGCCTGTTGCTCAATGACTTTTTCATCCGCATCAAATCGGTCATTGTGATCGTAATCGATATACAATTCTACAAATGCTGAAGAAGTTGGTAGTTGCGATAACGTATAGGCGAAGTTAATCGGATAACGGACGCCATCTTTTATTTGAATCGTCTGATTGCTAATGGACTGATTGTTATACGTCACTTCAGTTGATTTGAATCTCGGGCGAGAAACAGTGAGTTGATTCAACTGCTGTGCCATCTCACGATCGACATTCTGTTGATCATTTTGATTAAAGATTTTCACGTTTGTATAATCATGTTGATAGGATGCCAAACGCTTCAACTGTGCATCACCATTTGCAGCATCTTCATGCATAAAAAGGGGCAAACCAACACGGATAACCGTATTGAAAAGCTCCGTCGCCTTCAGTTCGGTCAAATCATTCAATTGATTCGTCGTGTCATGATTTTTCGAGTTGACAACAAGCGTCCCATTTTTATATTTCTCAGTTAATAGACTACTCCCAATCATGACCGCATCGAATGCACCCGTCATCGGGAAACGGGATGCATTAAATTGTTTAATTGTCATGAACTGCGCATTCACTTTCGCAGCACTTAAATTCAGTGAATCACGATACGTTTTCACAGCGTTATTGTATTCAGTCACTGTAAGTACTTTCGAAGAAGTAAAAGCATCACGTAGAATCAATACGTTTAATATGGGTTGATTGGTCTCCGCAACTGCTCTCTGTGGAATAATGGATATGATTAATACGAGAACCGCTATGTATTGCATGAGTTTACGCAATGTATAGTCCTCCCTATTTTTAGTCTTCACTACTAATTATCCCACCCACTTGAAAAAATATACATCTATTTCTTTGACATCAGGTAAGTGTTTTAACTTAGAAAACGTCTTACTTCACTAATGAAATACAGAGACCCAGTCACAATCAACGTTTCACTCGTCGGTGCTCCCATCCAATCGTTGAGCCACTCTCGCCATTCGACAAAGCGCGCTCCATCTTCTATTAATCGTTCTTTCGTTCTCGCACGTGGAAAGTCGAACGTCGTCTCATATACGTCGCCAATCCTTTGAAGCGCATCAATCATCGTATCGCGGTCTTTGTCTTCTAAAATGGCTGTCAGCACCGTCACGTCTGTCTCGTGTTTGGCTTGCAGAACTAATGCCTCGATGCCTTCCGGATTATGCGCCCCGTCCAAAATCACCCGTGGTCGTTTGGAGACGAGTTCATATCGCCCCGGATGTTGCGCCCGCTCAAGACCCGACCGAATCGCCTCTTCCTTCCAACCGAGATGACGAGCTACCGCGACGGCACATGCCCCGTTATAAGCTTGATGATGACCCGTCAACCCGAGTACGACATGTGGCATTCCCTCATACGTCACGACTGTCTCAGCACCGTCCTCGATCTCTGTCACAAGCGTTCGTACGTCATGAATGGAAGCACCCATGTCGTCTCCTTTTTGTAGCAACAGCTCGACCAAATTCTCCTCACTGATACTATGGAACATCGGCACGTCACGTTTCATGATGCCGAATTTTTCAAGCGCAATCTCTTCCAGCGTATCGCCAAGAATCCCTTGATGGTCATGTCCGATCGATGTCACCACCGTCGCGAGCGGATGTGCCAACACGTTCGTCGAGTCCAGTCGTCCCCCGAGACCGACTTCCCAAATGATCACATCAGGACGTGTGTCATCAAAATAGCACCATGCCATCATCGTCAATAGCTCGAATTCCGTCAACGTCTCCGGCGCCTCGTCCGCACACGCTTTGACTCGGTGCGCAACGTCGACAAGCGCATCTTCGTGAATCGGTTCTCCGTTCAACATGATCCGTTCCTCGAACTGAATAATATAAGGAGACGTGAACGTCCCGACGGATAAACCATTCTCCATCGCCATCGCCCTTAAAAACGCAACGGTCGACCCTTTTCCGTTCGTGCCCGCTACATGAATAGATGGACGTTCTTCTAACCCTAACTGCTCAATCATCCAACTCATCCGCTCAAGACCTGGCTTGATCCCGAAGCGAAGCTGCCCACTCAACCAATCGAATACATCTTGTCTCGTCTTCATCTTCCACTCTCCTACTGTTTACACTTCTATTTCATCTTATCAAAATTCACGACAGCCGTTATGGAAAACAGTCTGTGCTATACTCGAAGCGAAGAAGGAGGCATGCGCCATGACAACTGACTGGAACTTCGAGGCGACGTACCTCGAATTACGTGACATCTTTTACGACCGTGGTCCCATCCATCCGGTCGACAATCCGACACTCGTCTTGTTTAACGATACATTAGCCGCTACACTCGGGCTTGATGCGCAAAGACTCAAACAAGATACCGATTTACTTGCCGGCAATCGTCAAACGGAGATATCGTTCTCTCAAGCATACGCCGGACATCAATTCGGTAATTTGACGATGCTCGGGGACGGTCGTGCCCTCATGCTCGGGGAACACGTGACTCCGAACGGGAAACGTGTCGATGTCCAGCTGAAAGGTTCTGGACCGACGGAATACTCTAGAGGGGGCGACGGTCGGGCCGCACTCGGTCCGATGGTACGAGAGTTTATCATCAGCGAGGCGATGCACGCGCTAGGCATCCCGACGAACCGGGCACTCGCCGTCGTTCAGACGGGAGAAGCGATCATGCGACAAGGTCCAAAGCATGGAGCCATCCTGACCCGGGTCGCCTCGAGTCACCTGCGTGTTGGAACGTTCCAATTTGCGGCTGGCGCTGGTTCAATCGATGACGTCATCGCACTCACGGAATATGCGATCAAACGACATGACCCAGACCTAATCGATGCACCCGATCGCTACGAACAGTTCCTCGGACGCGTCGTCGAAAGACAGGCGAGACTCATCGCCAACTGGCAACTCGTCGGGTTCATTCATGGGGTGATGAATACGGACAATATGTTCATCAGCGGAGAGGGTCTCGATTACGGACCTTGCGCGTTCATGGATACGTATCACCCGGAGACCGTCTTCAGCTCGATTGACCGGGAAGGACGCTACGCTTATGCGAACCAACCGTATATCGGTTCTTGGAATCTCGCCCGACTTGCGGAGACATTGCTGCCGCTTCTTGGTGAGACGAAAGAAGAGGCAGTCGATGTGGCGAACAAGCAACTCACCCGCTATACCGAACTGTATAAAGAGGCATACTTTACCGGTCTTGCACATAAGATCGGGCTCTACGTCCGAAAAGACGGTGACGATGCGCTCGCGGATGAGTTACTCCGTTTGATGATGGAGACGGAGGCCGATTACACGAATACGTTTCGCGCGTTGACGCTCGATGAAATCGAGTCGCTTCCATTCGCTACTCGAGATGATGGGAAGGCATGGCTCGACGCTTGGCGAAAACGCCTGAGCGAGCAAGGTCTTCCGAACGAGGACGTGGGTCGAATCATGCGTCAATATAACCCGTCCGTTATTCCACGTAATCATCATGTTGAGAAAGCAATCCAAGCAGCAGAACGAGGCGACTTCGGCCCGACCGAGGCGCTACTCGAGATTTTGCGTGACCCTTATAACTACGACCAAACGTCTGAGTACGTATCAGCAGGTCCATCGCGGACGTATCCATACCAGACATTTTGTGGCACATGAACCATTTCGCATTCGCGGGATGGTTTTTTTGAAACATTTTCCAATCTTCAAACGTAAGATAAGGTATCACAAAATGGAGGTATCCATACATGCGCTTACTCACCTCACTCGTCTCGTTAGGATTTGCCTGTTTACTCGCACTCGAACTTTGGCAAGCCCCATACTTAAGCAATATCGTCTGGGCGATGCCCGTCTTTTTCTTGAGCGTGTCGTTCGTCCAGTACATGAAACATCTGAATGAGTCGGAATGGAGTGATACAAAATGAAATGGCTCATTCCGCTCATGATCCTCATCACCGCTTCAGCGTCTTATGTAGTTTATAGTCTTTATTTAACTTTAGTCGGCCAACCGATTCAGCCACATTTGACCGGTTTGGCAATCGGTGCACTCTTCACGTCTTCGTACTACGTCACAACAGGTCGCTTGCCATTTTGGAGTGAGGAGGGAGACGCGTGAGACACATCTATATCGCTCTCTTGGTTATTGGTGCGGCTCTATATTCCACGTACGTTGTTCACTTGTTTCGAATCGGTTTCACGACCCCACTGTATACTCAACTCCCGATGCTGGTGGGGATTGGTGTCATAAGCTGGTGGCTCGTCAACAAAACACCCGAACGTCGCACTTGACGCTCGGGTGTTCGCATTATTCCGATTCGCGGAAAGGAAACGATCCTGATGAAGGTTCAGGTAAAGAATCAACCAGCTTCAACAACTCCGCTTCCGAGACATTTCCTGTCACAATAATGAGTTTACCTTGGGATAAGTAATATAAGCCGTTCCCGTATGCTTGCTCCATCACATATGCTTTTGGCTGATCCGACATCTCCCCTTCGATTTCAGTGAAATCGTCCGTCGCAATGATACTGATGAGGCGTGTTTCATCGTATAACGTCCAAAGCGTCACGGGCCAATCGTTACCTGAATAGTCAGAGTTGATCACTTCCATCTCTTTGACCGGAAGATCTAATCCATGAGTAGACGCACTGGACGTCTCCGGTATCCCGAAGCGTTGCATCCCGCGTTGCGCCCATCCCTTCTTACCATCATGAATGAATACGCCAAACGGGTTTTCACGGTCAGGGACGGTCATCGCAACTAATCCGATTCCCCCGACCATCGTCTCCGTTAAAATGTGATCCTTCGACAACTGTCTTGTCGAGCCGTCTTCATATTGTAGGGTGATTTGTGCCAAGACCACGTCCGAGACCCGTTCTGTGCCTGATGGTACTTCAGCAATCATCGTCCCCGTCACTGCTACGTCGGGAAATTGCGATTCATCAGTCACTTCTACTTTCTCTACTTTTTCCACATCAATCGTCTCCACAGACTTCGTCTCTTTTGGAGTCATACACCCCGCTAGTCCCAATGTAAGAACACATAATAACGCGATTCGCTTCATCTCATATCCCCTTTTCCATCTCTACATCTCCAAATTCTACCAAAACACAAAAAAACCTTCTTCAGAGAATCAATCTCCAAAGAAGGTGAATGTCTTACTTACGCAACTCTTCCAAACGGGCGCGGACCGCGTCACGCTTGTCGAGGTAATCTTTTTCTTTTGCCTTTTCTTCGTCGATGACGTGAGCCGGTGCCTTGGCGATGAAGCCTTGGTTTCCGAGTTTCTTCTGCACGCGCTCGACTTCTTTCTCATACTTCGCCACTTCTTTTTCAAGACGTGCGATTTCTTCTTCGAAGTTGATGAGGTCTGCGAGCGGGATGAAGAGCTCAGCACCCGTCATGATCGCTGACATCGACTTGTCCGGAGCCGTGAGACCACGTCCGATTTCAAGCTCTGTCGCGTTCGTGAACTTGCCGATCGTCATTTCGTTCGCGCTCAAGTAACCTTGTGTCGCATCGTCGCTCGTCGAGATGAAGAGCTGGATCGGTTTTGACATCGGTGCATTCACTTCGGCACGGATGTTACGAACCGAGCGGATGACGTTCATCACAGCTTCAAATGCTGGAACCGAGTCTGCGAAGTGAAGGTCGTCACGACGCGTCGGGTAGCTTGCACGAACGATTGAATCGCCTTCGTGCGGCAAGTGCTGCCAGATTTCTTCTGTGAGGAACGGCATGAACGGGTGCATGAGACGCATGATCGAATCAAGCGTGTGTGCGAGGACCGAACGTGTCGTGTGCTTCGCTGCTTCGTCCTCACCGTAGAGCGTGAGTTTCGCCATCTCGATGTACCAGTTACAGAACTCTTCCCAGATGAAGTTGTACAGGTAACGACCTGCTTCACCGAACTCGTACTTGTCGACGAGGCGTGTCACTTGATCGATTGTATCGTTCAAGCGTGTCAAGATCCATTTGTCCGCAAGTGTCTTCTCGCCCGTGAGGTCGATGTCTTCGACTTTGAGTCCGTCCATGTTCATGAGTGCGAAACGGCTTGCGTTCCAAATCTTGTTCGAGAAGTTCCATGTCGACTCGATCTTCTCCCAATAGAAACGAAGGTCGTTCCCTGGTGTCGACCCCGTGAGGAGGAACCAACGGAGTGAATCCGCTCCGTACTGGTCGATGACTTCCATCGGGTCAACGCCGTTACCGAGAGATTTCGACATCTTGCGTCCTTCCGAGTCGCGGATGAGACCGTGGATGAGAACATCGTTGAACGGTTGCTTCCCTGTGAACTCGAGTGATTGGAAAATCATGCGTGATACCCAGAAGAAGATGATGTCGTATCCCGTGACGAGTGCGCTCGTTGGGAAGTAACGGTTGAAGTCCGGTGCGTCCGTGTCCGGCCAGCCCATCGTTGAGAACGGCCAAAGCGCTGACGAGAACCATGTGTCGAGGACGTCCTCGTCTTGTGTCCAGTTCTCACTGTCCGCTGGCGCTTCTTTTCCTACATACACTTCGCCTGTCTCGTTATGGTACCAAGCCGGGATGCGGTGGCCCCACCAAAGTTGACGGCTGATACACCAGTCGCGGATGTTCTCCATCCAACGGAGGTATGTGCCTTCGAAGCGTTCTGGGACGAAGTTGACTTTCGTGTCGTCGTTTCCTTGTGCTTCGAGCGCCGCTTTTGAGAGTGGCTCCATGTCAACGAACCATTGTTTCGAAAGGTATGGCTCGATGACTGCGCCTGAACGCTCTGAGTGACCGACCGAGTGCGTGTGCGGCTCAATCTTCACGAGTGTGCCGTCCGCCTCTAAGTCTTTGACGAGTTGCTTGCGGCATTCGAAGCGGTCAAGCCCTTCGTACTTGCCAGCGTTCTCGTTCATCTTCCCGCCTTCGTCCATGACAAGGATGCGTGGAAGCTCGTGACGGTTCCCGATTTCAAAGTCGTTCGGGTCGTGGGCTGGCGTGATCTTCACGCAACCTGTACCGAACTCCATGTCGACGTAGTCGTCCGCAACAATCGGGATCTCACGGTTCATGACCGGAAGCATGATCGTCTTGCCGATGAGGTGCGCGTAACGCTCATCTTTCGGGTTGACGGCAACCGCTGTATCGCCGAGCATCGTCTCTGGACGTGTCGTTGCGATCTCGATGTGACCTGAGCCGTCAGCGAGTGGGTATTTCATGTGATAGAACGCACCCTCGACTTCTTGGTAAATAACCTCGATATCCGAAACGGCCGTCTTTTGTGCCGGGTCCCAGTTGACGATATATTCGCCACGGTAGATCAAGCCTTTTTCATACAAACGAACGAATACTTCTTGAACGGCTTTTGAGAGCCCTTCGTCGAGTGTGAAACGCTCACGTGAGTAGTCGAGGCCAAGACCGAGTTTTGACCATTGGTCGCGGATCGTCTTCGCGTACTCGTCTTTCCACTCCCACGTCTTCTCGAGGAACTTCTCACGTCCGAGGTCGTAGCGCATGATGCCTTCTTCACGGAGCTTTTGTTCGACCTTCGCTTGTGTCGCGATGCCGGCATGGTCCATCCCTGGGAGCCAGAGCACGTCATAGCCTTGCATACGCTTGAGGCGTGTCAACAAGTCTTGGAGCGTCGTGTCCCAAGCGTGACCGAGGTGAAGTTTCCCCGTAACGTTCGGTGGCGGGATGACGATCGTGTACGGTTGTTTCGAATCGTCCTCGTCTGCTTTAAATACATCGTTTTCTAACCAGTAGTCGTACCATTTTGACTCCGTCGCACTAGGATCGTACTTCGTCGGCATGGTAATTTCATTTGTCTCATGGGCCATGTGTGGCGCCTCCTCTATATGTTAATGAACACAAAAACGGCTTCTCTCGTCCTATACGCTAAGGACGAAAGAAGCCGTGATCTTCCGCGGTACCACCTTAGTTCGCCAACAAAGTGGCGCACTCAAAATCGAATAACGGTCGATGGACCGAACTTTCCTACTCCATTCAGAAAGTCAGCTCCGAGGCGACTTCCGCGTCCATCCCTCGCAACCTTTCACCAAGC
Organism: Exiguobacterium sp. s34; assembly: GCF_018617435.1. Taxonomy (NCBI): domain Bacteria; kingdom Bacillati; phylum Bacillota; class Bacilli; order Caryophanales; genus Exiguobacterium; species Exiguobacterium sp. s34. The sequence goes on from NZ_JACSKE010000002.1 coordinate 427,557, forward strand.
GGTCGCGTCTCTAAAAGGAATGAATGATGCGTACTACTCCTCATCAAAGCCATTCATCGTATCTGTTAGATAATTGTAGCGACAGAAACGTCAGCAGTCAAGATTAGAGCGAAAACTCTTCTTGAAGCTCTTTAAATGTCGCTTCGACCGCTGCGATCGTCTTCTCGATATCCTCATCCGTATGAGCCGTCGAGAGGAACAATCCTTCGAACTGTGACGGTGGCAAGAATACGCCGCGCGCAGCCATCTTCTGATAGTACGAACGGAACATCTCGAGGTTTGCTGATTTCGCTTTCTCGAAGTTCGTCACTTTCTCGTTCGTGAAGAAGAAACCGAACATCGAGCCGGCACGGTTCGTGTCGTGCGGGATGTTGTATTTCTCACCGGCCTGCGTGAATCCTTCCGCGAGACGGTCTGCTTTACGCTCAAACTCCGCGTAGTGCTCAGGCTTCAGTTGCGAGAGTGTCGTGTAACCGGCAATCATCGCGAGCGGGTTACCCGAGAGCGTCCCTGCTTGATAGATCGGACCTTGCGGTGCAATCTGTTCCATGATTTCGCGTTTCCCGCCGTAAGCACCGACCGGAAGTCCGCCGCCGATGACCTTACCGAGACATGTGAGGTCCGGTGTGACACCGAAGTATCCTTGGGCACAGTTGTATCCGACACGGAAGCCCGTCATGACCTCATCAAAGATGAGGAGCGCGCCGTTTTGTTCCGTGATCTCACGAAGTCCTTCGAGGAACCCTGGTTGTGGTGGCACGAAGCCCATGTTTCCTGCGGCTGGTTCGACGATGACGCCGGCGAGATCGTCGCCGTATTTCTCAAAAGCAACTCGGACTGCGTCCAAGTCATTGTAAGGAACCGTGAGCGTATGGCTCGCGAGCTCTTTCGGCACACCTGGTGAGTCTGGGAGACCGAGTGTCGCCACACCAGATCCTGCTTTGATGAGAAGCGAGTCCCCGTGTCCGTGATAACATCCTTCGAACTTCAAGATCTTCGTCTTCCCTGTATAGCCGCGTGCGAGGCGAAGTGCCGCCATCGTCGCTTCCGTACCCGAGTTGACCATGCGAACCATCTCGATCGATGGGACGCGGTCGATGACGAGTTCTGCCATCTTCGTCTCAAGCTCGGTCGGCGTCCCGAACGTCCAGCCTTTTTCAGCTTGTTCTTGAATCGCCTTCGTGACGACAGGGTCACGGTGACCGAGGATGAGCGGTCCCCATGAGAGGACGTAATCGATATACTCGTTGCCGTCGATGTCGTAGACGCGTGAACCTTCACCGCGTTCTGCGAAAATTGGCGTCATGCCGACCGATTTATAGGCACGGACCGGACTGTTGACACCGCCTGGCATGAGCGGGCGGGCTTGTTCGAACGCTTCTTGTGAGCGCGTTTGGTTGTATGTCATGCGTAGTCTCCTTCCAAATAGCGACAGACGTCTTTTGCAAAATACGTGACGATGAGATCGGCACCGGCACGTTTGAATCCGACCATCGTCTCCATGACGATGCGTTCTTCGTCGACCCAGTCATTGAGTGACGCAGCTTTAATCATCGCGTACTCTCCGCTCACGTTATACGCCACGATCGGCATATCGAGTGAGTCGCGCATGTCACGGATGATGTCCATGAATGCGAGAGCCGGTTTGACGATCATGAAGTCGGCACCTTGCTCCACGTCCGATTGTGACTCGCGGAACGCCTCGCGACGGTTCGCAGGATCCATCTGATAACCTTTACGGTCGCCTTCACCTGGAGCCGATTGGGCTGCGTCACGGAACGGTCCGTAATAAGCAGACGCATATTTGACCCCGTAGCTCATGATTGGGATATGGCTGAATCCGTTTTGGTCGAGACCTTCACGGATGGCTGCGACGAATCCGTCCATCATCGAGCTCGGTGCGATGATATCGGCACCCGCTTGTGCTTGCGTGATCGCCGTCTGAACGTGAAGTGGAAGCGACGCGTCGTTATCGACGTCCCCGTCCTTCACAAGGCCACAGTGACCAGTCGATGTGTATTCACAAAGGCACGTATCGGCGATGACCGTGAGCTGTGGCGCCCACTCTTTCACTTTACGGATTGCTTCTTGGACGATGCCGTGGTCATGATACGCTTCACTGCCTTCTGGGTCTTTATGTTCCGGTACACCGAACAAGAGGACAGATTGAAGACCGAGGTCGACAATTTCTTTGATCTCTTCTTCGAGTCGGTCAAGCGAATAATTAAAGACGCCCGGCATCGAGCTGACTTCACGTTTAATGTTTGTCCCTTCAATGATGAAGAGCGGGTAAATCAAATCTTCTTTCCGAACATGATTTTCACGTACGAGGGCACGCATCGACTTCGATGAGCGAAGACGACGGTGACGGTCAAACTGGTTCATGAAAAATCCTCCCCTACACACTGTATTAATGCATCCATAGTATAACATTCTGGCACTCGTACCGGTAATGACGACACTTGTCGGATGGCACGTTCGGTCACTTCGCCGATGGCATACCACGTCCCTTTGAAGCGGGACAAGTGTGGTATGAGCGCCTCGACGGCCGACGGGCTCAAGACGAGCAGTGCCTTCACGGTCTCGAGTTGTTGCTGTTGCGCCGGTGTCAATGGCACCGAAATCGTCTCGTAGACGACCCAGTCCTCCACGTGAGAGAGCATCGTCATGTGCGACGTATTCGCCAAATTACCACGCGCGAACAAGACGGTCTCGTCAGGCGACACGACGTCACGCAATTGTTCAAAGAGCGCCTCGCCCGTATACGTCTCCGGCATGAGCGAGACGGTAAACCCTTCCGCTTCAAGCGCCCGTTTCGTCTTCTCTCCGACAGCAGCGACTTTGACGTCACGCGTCAGATTCCGAAGCGCGGGTACCGCGTTTTGACTCGTGACGACGAGCCAGTCGAATCGTTCCGCGGGCGGCGGTGCATGCGTCTCTCTCGTCTGAATGAGCGGGACATGATGAACGGAAAGACCGCTCGCCTCGAGCTTTGCCCGTTGCGAAGCGGTCATTCGTTTCGTTCCCGTGTACCAGACGTCACTCATTGACCGAGGCGAGGATTTCACGCCCGCCACGTCCAAGCAAGTCTTCTGCGACGTCTTGGCCGAGTGCGACGCCGTCCGTTGACGTTTTCGTCACACGAAGCACTTCTTTCCCGTCTACTGACGCGATGAGGCCCGTGAGCGTCACTTCGTCACCTTCGACCGTCGCATAACCGCCGACCGGTACGTGACAGCTTCCTTCGATCGCTTTTAAGAAGGTCCGTTCCGCCGTCGCGGCTTTCGCCGTCACGTCATCATGCAACAACTGAAGCACGGCTGTCACTTCTGCATCGTCTTTACGGCTCTCGATGGCGAGTACACCCTGTCCGACAGCAGGAACCATGACATCTGGGTCAAGCGCTTCGAAGTCGACGCGGTCTGTCCAACCCATGCGTTCGAGCCCGGCTTTCGCGAGCAAGATGGCGTTGTAGTTCTCTGAGTCCAACTTCTTCAGACGCGTGTCGATGTTTCCACGGATCCATTGAATCTCAAGGTCAGGACGTGCCGCTAAAATCTGTGCCCCACGTCGGAGTGAGCTCGTACCGACGATCGAACCTTTCGGAAGTGTCTCGAACGTGTAGCCGTTCTCGCAGATGAGGACGTCACGTGCGTCGACACGTTTCGGCATACAGCTGATATAGAGCTCTTCCGGGAGTTCAGCCGGAACGTCTTTCATGCTGTGTACGGCGAAGTCAATTTCCCCGTCGAGCATCTGTTGTTGAATCTCTTTGACGAATAGACCTTTTCCACCGACTTTTGACAATTGCACGTCAACGATTTGGTCGCCTTTCGTCACGATTTCTTTAATCTCGAACTCGTTTTGTGCTCCGGCTTGTTTCAATTGCTCGATGACCCATTTCGTTTGAGTCATGGCGAGTTGGGAACGGCGTGAGCCGACGATAATTTTTCGCATGTTGAGTCTCTCCTTCATAGAAAAAGGCGACAGACGTCGCCTTTTTAATCTTGTTAGCGCATCAATGCGCGAAGTGGTGCTTTGGCAGAAGTAGCATCCGTTTCTTCCACTTCGTCTACCGGCTGTTCTGGTAACTCGACATCGAGTCCGAACGTCTCGACAAACTGGGCGATTCGAACGTTTGCGTCTGGCTGAGCCGCTGCGTCCTTAATATAGTCGATTGGGTCGCGAAGCATTTGGTTGATGATCGACTTCATATGCTTCCCGATGACTTTCTTGTCGCGCGCCGACAAGTGGTCGAGCTTACGCTCTAAACTCGTCATCGTGTCTTCTTGAATATCAAGGGCACGCGCACGTAACTCATTCATAATCGGTACGACACCAAGCGTGACGAGCCATGTTTGGAACTCTTGAATCGCTTCATCGATTTTCATCTCAATCTTCTCAGCCTCAACGAGACGAGCCTCGAGATTCTTGTTGACGATTCCATTCAAATCATCGACATCGAATAAGTGAACACCCGGAAGTGTCGCGACCGCTGGATCGATATCTCGCGGCACAGCGATGTCAATGAGAAGGAGTGGACGTTCACGGCGCAATAGTTGAGCCGCTGCCACATCGTCATATCCGATGACGGCGTCTTTCGCTCCGGTCGAACTGATTAAAATATCAGCATCTAATAAACCGCATGCGATTTCACGAATCGAATGGGCACGACCTTTGAACTTATCCGCAACGGCCTTCGCCTTGCTCTCCGTCCGGTTAAAGACAGCGATTTGCTTGGCTCCTGCCTCGAACAAGTTGAGTGTTGTCAATTCGCCCGTCTCTCCGGCTCCGACAACGACGACTTGTTTATCTTCGAGCTGTTGGTACATCTCTTGTGCGAGCGTCACGGCAGCCGAACTGACCGATACAGACATTTCCCCAATTTGCGTGTCCGTATGGGCGCGCTTGGCGAGTGTGACCGCTTCTTTAAATAATTTGTTGAAGACCGTTCCTGTCGTTCCATGCTCTTGGGCACGGAAGAAACTCGTCTTCACTTGACCTAAAATTTGTGTTTCCCCGATGATCATCGAGTCGAGGCCCGATGTGACACGGAACAAGTGGCGAATCGCCTCTTCCCCTTCTCGAATCGACAAGTATGGTGTGAACTGCTCCATCTCTAAGTTGAACCAGTTCGCCAAGAAACGTTTCGTGTAATAACGTCCAGTATGGAGTTGATCTGTCACGACGTACAGCTCCGTCCGGTTACACGTAGACAAAATAACCGACTCGAAAATGCTCTTCTCTTCGCGAAGTGCAATCATCGCATCCACGATTTCTTGCTCCCCAAACGAGAACTGCTCCCGAATCGCGACAGGGGCTGTCTTGTTATTTAGTCCAACGACGACAATATGCATGTATCTCTTCCCCTCATCTAAAATCCACCGACGGTTGTCTCTTCTTTTTTTCAATCTCTACCGTACATTATAACAGTTCTTATCTGGTAACTATAATCTTCTGTTTGATTTTCCTGAAATAAAATAAGAACTTTTTGTGACAAAAAGAAGTAGAAATGGAGAAACCCCATTCCTACCCTCTTCTTTATGAATTTGTCGAGTTCGGGTCCGTGATAATGGAGCTTTCCGTCTCTTCTTTGTCTAAATATTGTTTGCGTTCCCTTAGTTTATAGATGCGAACGATATTCTGGACAACCGTTTTGGCGACCGCATAGAACGGTACGGCGATGAGCATCCCGATAATCCCAGCCAAGTTCCCAGCCACGAGCAAGACGATGATGATTGTGAGCGGGTGGACTTTCAACGATTTTCCTTGAATGAGCGGTGAGATGACGTTCGACTCAATCTGTTGCACGATAATGATGACGACGATGACCCAAACAACTTTGATTGGATCTTGAATGAACGCCACGATGACAGCCGGGACGGCACCTAAGAACGGTCCGACGTATGGGATGATGTTTGTCACCATCATGAAGAGCGCGAGCAAGATGGCGTAATCCACTCCGACGATCCAAAGACCGATGAGCGACGTGATCCCAACGAAGAACGCGACGAGCAACTGTGCGTTGACGTAGCTGCGTACCGTCTCGTGCATGTCATGCAAGATGTGACGCGTCTCTTTCTCATAGCTCGATGGGAGCAATTTGACGATGGCGTCCGGGAGACGCTTCCCGTCGAGCAACATGTACAAAAGCATGAACGGGATGACGACGATCGTGATGACCGCTGACGTCACGAATCCGACGACTTGACCGAATGACGATGCGATGTTTCCGAACAAATCGCCCAAATACGACGTGATGTTCGTCGTCAAGTTTCGGAACATCTCATCATTTTGTGCCATGAAGCGTGACAAGAACTCATTTTGCATCAATGTATCACGGACAGCGAACGCCTGTTGTTGCAGTTCTTTCGCGATACTCGGCATCGCATTGATGAGCGACGTGACCTGCTCAGCAAGAACCGGACCGAGAATACTGAAGACGATGGTAAAGATCAGGACAAGACCAATCAATGTAATCGCGACGGCAAGCGGACGTTTCCCTTTCAAACGTTTTTCTAAAAAGTCGACAATCCCGACCAAGAAATAAAAGAACAGCCCGGCCACAATGAGTGGGACCGTGACGAGTGCCAAAATGACTTGAACCGGTTCAAACACGAATGAAATCTGTGTTCCGACCCAAATGACTAAAAAGATGGTCAGCGTCCAGAAGAGGGCGCGGTACCATTTACTTTCAAACATACGTTGCATTTCTCCACCTCGTTTACGATTATGACTATGTACTAACTATGATTATACGATAATTACCCGCTTGCGGGATGAGAAAAACAAAAAGGCGAAGGAATCCCTTCGCCCATTCTTCATTCGCCCTCAGTGATGAGTGCATAAATTGCTTTCCATGCGTCGTCTTTTCCTTCCGCCGTCTCGGCTGAGAAGGCGACGAAACGATCTGACGGATCGAACTGAAGCTTGCGTTTCACTGCTGCCTCGTGCTTTTGACGCTGGCTCTTCTTGATCTTATCGAGCTTCGTCGCTACCACGATGACAGGAATGTCATAATGCTTCAAGAAGTTATACATCGTCACATCGTCACCCGTCGGTTCATGACGGATATCGACGAGTAGTACGACGCCGCGAAGCGCCTCTTGGCTCGTCAAATATTGCTCCATCATGACGCCCCACTTCTCACGTTCCGTCTTCGATACTTTCGCATAACCGTATCCTGGAACGTCAACGAACATGATTTCATCATTGATGTTGAAGAAGTTGAGGGTCTGAGTCTTTCCTGGTTTTGAAGACGTCCGTGCGAGCGCCTTCCGTTGGCAAATCTTATTGATGAACGACGATTTCCCGACGTTCGACCGTCCGGCAAGTGCCACTTCCGGCAACTCATGGACCGGATAATGGTCTGGCGCGACGGCACTCGTCACGAATTCTGCTTTGTTGATCTTCATTTAATTTCCTCCAAATGCTACATCTAGTACTTCATCGAGTGTCGTCACGGGAACGAACGTCAATTTCTCACGCACCGTCTCTTGAATGTCATCGATGTCTCGCTCATTATCTTTCGGAATGACGATGGTCGTCAACCCGGCCCGATGAGCAGCGAGCGCTTTTTCTTTCAATCCACCAATCGGCAAGACGCGTCCACGGAGCGTAATCTCGCCTGTCATTCCGACATCGCGATGGACTTTCTTCCCGGTCAACGCGGAAATGAGTGCGGTCGCAATCGTAATTCCGGCCGATGGTCCATCTTTCGGGACGGCCCCTTCCGGAACGTGAATATGGATATCTTGTCGCTCATAGAACGTCGGGTCAATCCCAAACCGTTCCGCATTCGCACGGACATAGCTGTACGCCGTCTGTGCCGACTCCTGCATCACGTCACCAAGTTTACCCGTCAACTGAAGTTTACCTTTCCCTGGGGCGAGCGCCACTTCAATCGTGAGCGTGTCTCCACCAAACGCCGTGTAGGCGAGGCCCGTCACTGCACCGATCGAGTCTTCGGTCTCCCCTTTTCCATAGCGATACTTCGGTTTTCCGAGATACGTGATGATGGCTTTTTTCGAAATCGTGACCCGTTTCTTCTCACCGATTGCGATTTGTTTCGCTGCTTTTCGGCAGAGCGAACCGATGACACGTTCTAAGTTCCGGACACCCGCCTCACGTGTGTAGCGGCGCACGACTTCGTAGAGCGCGTCTTCTTTGATCGTCAACTGGCTCTTCTTCAGTCCATGCTCTTTTAACTGTTTCGGCACTAAATGACGCTTCGCAATCTCGACTTTCTCAAGCTCCGTATATCCACCGATTTGGATGAGTTCCATCCGGTCAAGAAGTGGTGCTGGAATTTGCGAGACATCGTTCGCTGTCGCGATAAAGAGGACGTTCGACAAGTCGAACGGTTCTTCGATGTAGTGGTCCGAGAACGAGACGTTTTGCTCTGGGTCGAGCACTTCGAGCATCGCTGACGCCGGGTCTCCTCTAAAGTCAGAAGCCATCTTGTCGATCTCATCGAGTAAGAAGACCGGGTTTTTACTTTCTGCTTGCTTCAACCCACGGATGACACGACCTGGCATCGCGCCGATATACGTCCGGCGGTGACCACGAATTTCTGCCTCATCACGCACTCCACCGAGCGAGACACGAACGAAGTGACGTTCAAGTGCCGATGCGATGGAACGGGCGAGCGACGTCTTCCCGACCCCTGGAGGTCCGGCAAGACAGAGGATTGGTCCCCGAAGCGAGTTCGTCAACTGACGGACGGCCAAATATTCGAGGATTCGGTCTTTCACCGACTCCAAGCCGTAATGGTCATCGTCGAGGACGTCCGCCGCATGTTTCACATCGAGCTTGTCTTCTGTCTCAATGCCCCATGGAAGCGACGCGACCCAGTCGAGATAGTTACGGATGACTGCATACTCCGGTGACGTTTGTGGCACGACGTTCAATCGTTCGGCTTCACGCATGACGTTTTTCCGAGTCGTCTCTGGTAAGTCGAGCGCCTCTAACTTCTCACGAAGACGGTTCGGCTCAGACTCTTGCGTCTGGTCACCAAGCTCTTGTTGAATCGTCTTCATCTGTTCGCGTAAGTAGTACTCGCGCTGTGACTGCTCGATTGACTTCTTCGTCCGCTCGCGCATCTCTTGTTCGAGCTCGATCACTTCGACTTCATGGGCGATAATCTCAAGTAGTTCAAGTCCTCGTTTGACCGCATCCGCTTCTTCGAGCATCGCTTGGCGAAGTTCGACGTCGACATCTAATTTCGACGTGATATAGTCCGTGAGCGATTCGAGTCGCTCGTACATCTCGAAACGACGACGTTCGTCCGGTGACATCCCTTTGATGTTCGCGACGAGTTTTCCGAACTGTTCTTTCAACAGACGGACGAGTGCCGTACGTTCGACCTCTTCCCCTTCTACGAGTTCGACCGGTTCGATGTTGGCGAACCAACCTTCATCCGTCGATTCGACCGAATCGACGCGGACGCGCTCTTTCCCGACGATCCGAACCCGAATCGTCTCGTTCGACAATTCGCTCATCTTCGCGATGTGGACACGTGTTCCGATCGTGTACAAGTCTTCCGGTTCTGGCGACTCGTTCCCAGTTTCTTTTTGAGTCACGACAATTAAATCTGTCTCATGCTCCTTTGCAGCAAGGAGCGCCCGAAGTGATAACGGGCGTCCGACATCGATTGTCACACCGATGAGCGGATATACGACGACTCCTCGCAACGGAAGGATTGGTAATTTTTCCATCTACAACGCCTCCTGTGCAAAAAGGCCCAAAACTCGGATTGTGCCGAGTGTTTGAGCCTTCTTCGTTAACAAATTATGCTGTCTCTTTGTTGTCCCCTGTCTGTTCGACAGTACCATCACGAAGGACGTATTTCGGACCGGCAAGACCCGTAATCGTTTCATCTGTGATGATGACTTTCTCGATATCGTCACGCGATGGGACGGTGAACATCACATCGAGCATCATTTCTTCGATAATCGAGCGGAGACCACGTGCGCCAGTCTTACGTTTGATCGCAAGTTTGGCGATTTCGATCAATGCCTCGTCTGTGAACGTCAATTCGACATCGTCAAGCTCGAGCATTTTCTCGTACTGACGAACGAGTGCATTTTTCGGCTTCGTCAAGATTTCAACGAGCGCCTCCTCATCGAGTGTCGTAAGTGTCGCCATGACTGGCAAACGACCGATGAACTCTGGAATCAAACCGAATTTTTGAAGGTCTTCAGGTAGTGCGCGAGCGAGCAAGTCTTCTTGCGTCAACTCACGGTTCTCTTGATCGTTTCCGAAACCGATGACTTTCTTCCCGATTCGGCGTTTGACGACCGATTCGATGCCGGCGAATGCACCGCCAACGATGAAGAGAATGTTTGTCGTATCGATTTGGATGAATTCTTGATGCGGATGCTTACGTCCACCTTGTGGCGGTACGCTTGCTGTCGTGCCTTCAAGAATTTTAAGGAGTGCCTGCTGAACCCCTTCACCAGATACGTCGCGCGTAATCGATGGGTTTTCAGACTTACGAGCAATCTTATCGATCTCATCGATGTAGATGATTCCTTTTTCAGCCTTCTCGACATCGTAGTCAGCCGATTGGATCAATTTGAGCAAGATATTCTCAACGTCTTCACCGACATAACCCGCTTCTGTTAAGCTTGTCGCATCCGCGATTGCGAATGGGACGTTCAAGACGCGAGCCATTGTCTGGGCGAGAAGTGTTTTCCCGCTACCTGTTGGTCCGATCATGACGATGTTTGACTTCGCAAGTTCGACATCATCTGAACGACCGCCGGCGTTGATGCGTTTATAGTGGTTATAGACAGCTACTGAAAGCGCACGTTTCGCGCGGTCTTGTCCAATGACGTAGTCGTCTAGGATGTTACGAATCTCTTGTGGTTTTGGAATGTCTTTGAATTCGACTTCTTCCTCTACACCGAGCTCTTCCTCAACGATTTCATTGCAAAGTTCGATACATTCATCGCAAATGTATACGCCTGGTCCGGCGACTAACTTACGAACTTGTTCTTGCGATTTTCCGCAAAACGAGCACTTGAGTTGCCCCTTTTCCTCGTTAAATTTGAACATTCGATACACCCCTTCTGTGGTGAAAATGGATGTAAGTGCGATAAATCGCGATTTGTATTTTCTGGTGCGATGCACCGTGAAAAGACATTTTACATCTCTGCGTTGAAATAATTGTAGCATGAACATATTGCGACTTCAAAGAATTACACATGCAAAGTGTTGTGACAGAAAAAAGGACGACCGCTAAGCAGTCGTCCCACTAAAAATCAACTTACTTCGCTTTACCGTTTTCAACGAGGATGTCGATCGCTTTACGGAATTTGAGGTCACCTTTAAGTGTCTCAAGACCGCCTTGTGGAGCGAGCATCGTACGGAGTTGGTCCGGTGCGATGTTGTAAAGTTTAGACATTTCTTCAAGCTCTTTCTCAGCATCTTCGTCAGATACTTCGATTGCTTCTTTGTCAGCGATTGCTTTCAAGACGAGACGAGCTTTTACGCGCTCTTCAGCTTGCTCTTTCATCTCTTCGCGCATTGCTTCTTCAGAAGTACCAGTGAGTTCGAAGTACATGTTAAGGTCGATTCCTTGTGAAGATACACGTGAACCGAACTCTTGTACCATGCGGTCTACTTCTTGGTCAACGAGAACTTGTGGTACGTCGATTGTCGCGTTAGCAGTTGCCTGCTCAACGAGTTGGTCGCGCATTGTACCTTCAGCTTCTTGTTTCTTACCAGCTTCTAAACGCTCACGGATGCTCGCTTTCAACTCGTCGAGTGTTGAAACAGACTCGTCGATGTCTTTTGCGAACTCATCGTCGAGTTCAGGAACTTGTTTTGTTTTAACTTCGTGAAGTTTGACTTTGAATGTCGCTGGTTTACCCGCTAAGTTTTCAGCGTGGTACTCTTCAGGGAATGTTACTTCAACGTCTTTTTCTTCACCAGCAGTCATGCCGATCATTTGCTCTTCGAATCCTGGGATGAATTGACCAGAACCGATTTCGAGTGTGTAGTTCTCAGCTGTGCCGCCTTCGAACTGCTCACCGTCAGCGAAACCTGCGAAATCAAATACAGCTGTATCGCCGTTTTCGATTGCACCTTCTTTAACAGCGAGTTCTGCGCCTTGCTGTTGAAGTGCTTCAAGTTCTGCTGTTACTTCGTCTTCTGTTACTTCAGTTGAAACAGCTTCGTACTCGAGGCCTTTGTATTCGCCAAGCTCAGCTTCTGGCTCAACCACGAATGTCACTTTGAAAGCGACTGGCTTGCCTTTCTCGAGCGTGCCGTCTACATCGATGTTTTCGAGCGCGATTGGTTCGAAACCAGCTTCTTCAACCGCACCTTGGATTGTGTCGCGGTAGAGAATGTCGAGCGCATCTTGATAGAGTGCTTCTTCTCCATACATTTTGTTGAACATTGGGCGTGGCAATTTCCCTTTACGGAAGCCAGGCACGTTCAAGTCTTTGACGACTGTTTTAAATGCGGCGTCAACTGCTTTATCAAAAGCTTCTGCAGGAGCTTCGTACGTGAGTACGCCTTGGCTACCTGATGTTTTTTCCCATTTTGCTGTCATGCTAAGTCCCTCCAACAATTCGTTTATACCGTACAAAAATGTACAACAATCCGTATTATAGCATAAATCCTCGGTAAGCACACAAGGATTTAGTCTAATAACGCCTGTGTGAAGCGCAGATCCGCCTCTAGAATCGAAGCTGCCAAACCGTCAACTGCCTCGTCATGCAAAATCGCTTGTTTCGCCTGTACAAGTGCCTGTTCAACGTCCGCTTTTTCTGCCGGCACATACGGATAATGCGTGTACATATAATTCATCAAGAGTTGCGTTCCGATCTCATCGCCCTCTACCGATTTCTGGAGCGATAAAACGGTTTTCTCCCACGTCTCGATGTGCGATGTCGCTTCCATTTGCGACATCTCATTTGTCGAATCCCCATCTGTCCATTTGATGACCGATAGTTCAACGAATGCTTTTTCTAACACGATCAGTTTGATCAGTTTCGGTCGGTTTGACACGAGTAGTTCATGGAGCACATTGTCGAGTACCGTATCGATATTGAAGTGAACATGTTGCAGCGCTTCGATTTGTTCCCCTGTACTGCCGCGCGTCAACGTCCGCTTCAATTTGGCGATTGCCGCCGGAAACTCGGTCATCTTCAACACTTGGAGCACCTGATGTGCTTGCGTGTTGACCGTGTCTTTTTTGTCTTGCCATTCGAGGTACTGGTTGATCCAGTGCGCCGCTTCAAACGGTTGGTCCCGCATGATGTAATACTGTGCAATCTGTAATCCGCCCGAAGCTGGTTCTTCTGCTTCTGCCATCTGAATGGCGACGAGTTCCTGCAACTTTTCGAGCGTTTCCGGGTCGTCCGGTTTTTCCATAGCACATTGGAAGATTTCCATGAAAATAAACGGGTCACCCGGAATCGCCTGATACCAATCCCATAAAATCGGTTCGATCCGCTGTCGTTCCCCAGAGGCATCCGCCTCTTGAATCATCTTATGCAGACGCGACCAATTCCCGGGGAACGGATACTCCTGATCCTTTTCCTTCTCCATCTTCCCTCACCCTCTCTTCCATTCCCTTTCATCTTCCGTTAGGACGCGATTCCTTGTCAATCGATTTCCTGGAAAATGAAAAAAGAGACGTTCTCCGTAGAGAGCGTCTCTATTTTAATGGAAGCGTCCCAAGAGGGATTCGAACCCCCGACCGACGGCTTAGAAGGCCGTTGCTCTATCCTGCTGAGCTATTGGGACATTGACATGAAAACTATAATAGAAAAATGGTTTCCTGTCAATCGATTTCCCATTCGAAACTCATAGTTTTCCTGAGATGTCTAAATCTTCAACGTGAGAACCGTCTTCTGAGCGATAAAAACGCACCGCCGCTTCCCCGTTTTCTAGGTCAAGAAGCGCATATGTTTTATCCGCTCGTCCCCGTGGCATACGGATCGAACCTGGGTTGATGTAGACGACTCCGTCTTCGATCAAGGCACCCGCCACGTGCGAGTGGCCGAACAAGACGACGTTCGCACCGACCTCTTCAGCCCGATATCGCAACCGATTCAAATCGAATTTGACGTCGTGATGGTGCCCATGGACGATGAGAATCGTACCTGCATCTGTCGTCTCGATCCGTTCGAGTGGAAGGTCTCCACCAAAGTCACAGTTCCCACGGACCGTTCGATACGGCAATAAATGTTCATCGACTAAAGCGAGTTGAGAGTCGCCGCAATGGAAGGCGTCATCAATCTCTGTCTCGTGTCGCTCAAAAATCGTTGTCAATTCCTCGGTCAGACCATGACTATCACTCACTATTAGAAAACGCATAAGCTTCATCCTTTCATGAATGGAATGATTTCTGCCTCCAGTTTTCGTAATGCTTGTCCACGGTGACTGACGACCGCTTTCTCTTCACGTTCTAGTTCGGCTGCCGTCTTGTGGAGCGATGGGACGATAAAGAGTGGATCGTACCCGAAACCGTTCTCGCCTCGTGGTGAGTAACCGATCGTCCCTTCAATCGTTCCACGAACGGTCAACGTTTCCCCGGTCGGTTTCGCCAGACAGAGCGCACAGACGAAACGCGCCGCGCGGTTCGTTTGCCCGTTCAACTTTTCAAGAAGAAGCGCATTGTTCGCCTCATCCGACTTCTCAGGACCGGCGAAGCGGGCCGAATACACCCCAGGGGCCCCGTCGAGTGCATCGACTTCAAGACCTGAGTCGTCCGCGAGTACGGCATGCCCGAAATAGGCAGCCGCTTCCGTCGCTTTCAACGCCGCATTTTCTTCAAATGTCGTCCCCGTCTCATCTGTTTCCGGTGCATCCGGATAGTCGAGCAACGATTTGACCTCGAATCCGAGCGGTGTCAACATCCCTTCCAGTTCTTTCACTTTTCCAGGATTGTGTGTCGCAATGATCAACTTCATAATGTCTCCTCCGAACGTTCTCCGACGTACCACCAAGAAGCACCGAGCGCCTCTTCTGCCGTCTTGAATAATGATTCGATTCCATGTTGCGCGAGCGCGAGCATCTCGTTCATCTCTTGAAGGGTGAACGTCGCCTCTTCTCCTGTACCCTGTACCTCGACGAAACGACCGCTCGCCGTCATGACGACGTTCATATCAACCTCAGCCGCAGCGTCTTCCATGTAGTCCAAGTCTAGGACAAGTTCATCGGTCCGTCCGACAGAGATTGCCGCGACGCCTTCTTTGATTGGTGTGTCGTCGAGCTTCCCTTGACGAATCAAGCGGTCAACAGCGAGGACGAGAGCACAGAACCCACCGGTGATGGACGCTGTACGCGTACCACCGTCCGCTTGAATGACGTCACAGTCAATCCAGATCGTTCGCTCGCCGAGGCGCTCTAGGTCAACGACCGACCGGAGCGACCGCGCGATGAGACGTTGAATCTCCATCGTACGACCTGATTGTTTCCCACGTACCGATTCCCGGACGGTCCGGTCACCGGTCGCACGTGGCAACATCGCATACTCGGCGTTGATCCAGCCTTGTTTCTTTCCGCGAAGGAAGTTCGGGACGCGCTCTTCGACAGTCGCCGTACAAATCACTTTCGTATCACCAATCGAAATGAGGACAGACCCTTCCGCATGTTTGTTCACATGAGGAACGATTTCTACCGTTCGTAGTTCATCAAAACGTCTTGTATCACGCAATGCCTGTCACCTCTACTTTCTCCGCCTGGACCGGACGACCGAGCCATTCGCTCGCCAATCGGTCGAACAGTTCAATGTCACCCGTCGCATAAAAGGCATGGGATGGGACAGTATCTAATCCGTTCTCCAACTCTTGATAGTCAAGGATCGCTGCGACTTCGAGCGCAGTCTCGTCACCTGACGAAATCAGATGCACGTTCGGCCCGACCACGTCCTGAATGACGGGAGCGAGGATCGGATAATGCGTGCAACCGAGAATGAGCGTATCCATCTCGGAAGATTGTAGCGGCCGTAGCGTCTCCTCCACGATCTGGTGGACGCGGTCTCCCGACACGTCCCCTGCCTCTACGAGCGGGACAAAAGGTGGACAAGCGAGTGAGTATACATCGACCTCACCGGCTACATGGCGAAGCGCCTTTTCATACGAACCGCTCTCAATCGTCATCTTCGTGCCGATGACTCCGATATGCTTGTTACGCGTGCCTTTGACGGCCGCACGGGCACCTGGGTCAATGACACCGATGACCGGGATGTCGAGACGTTTCCGCGCCTCTTTCAAAACGACCGCCGTCGCCGTGTTACACGCGATGACAATCATTTTGACGTCTTTCTTCAATAGAAACTCAATGAGTTCCCATGTATAAGCTTCAATCTCATCGTGCGGACGCGGCCCATATGGACAGCGTTCCGTATCCCCGATATAGATGATTTCTTCCTTAGGGAGTTGGCGCATCAATTCTTTGACTACCGTCAACCCACCGACTCCTGAATCGAGGACTCCAATCGCTCGTTTCATTTTGCATCACTTCCATTCTCACCTATCTTACCAAAAAACATCGGACGGAAAAAGAAACGTTCCCATGACAAAAAAAGACGAGGTCGCCAGTGGCGCCTCGTCCGTTACCCGAATTACTGAGCAAGACCTTCGCTAGTGAGCATGTCAGAAAGCGTGTTGATCGCTTCTTCTGCATCTTCACCTTCAGCAGTGATCTTGATTGTAGAATCTTTTGCGATACCGAGTGAAAGTACACCCATGATCGACTTCAAGTTAACTGTTTTACCATTGTACTCGAGGTTGATGTCTGATTGGAACTTAGAAGCTGTGTTAACCAACTGAGTAGCTGGACGAGCGTGAATTCCTGAATCAGCAACGACTGTGAACGTTTTTTCCATGAGATGATGGTCTCCCTTCAAAATTCAATTCTACAGGCGAACCGGCAGAATATTTTTTGTTTGTGAACTCATTATCAAATGATAGCGGATTCGCAAAAATTCTGCAAGCGGTTTTTATATTCCGGAGTCCATTCCGTTGGACGACCTTCCTTCGTCAAATGAACGAGGCTTGTCCGTCCCGCGAATAGGAGTTGATCTCCGTCATATGCCCCGTAATGAATATCACATGAAGTGTTTCCGACCGTCAAGATATTGGCATGCACGGTCAGCTGTTGACGTGGCATGACTTGTCGAACATAGTCACATTGCGCATCGGCGACGACGACAAATCCGTCCTTTAAGGAGAATCCTGTCGCTTCTAACAATTCGATTCGCGCATCTTCGAAGTAGATGAATGGAATCGTATTGTTCATGTGACCGTACGGGTCGCACTCCGAAAATCGGACTTTCACATCGAGCGCGACCCCTGCTTTGACACGTGTTTCCCAACCTGGCTCTCGAAAGTACTTGGTCATCGGCTCGCTTACGCCTCGACCGCAGAACCGGTGCGACCTTTGTCACTACCGAAGAACTGTTTGAACGAGTGAAGCGTCGTTTGACGGTTCATCGAAGCGATAGACGTCGTGAGCGGGATGCCTTTCGGACAAACTTCGACACAGTTTTGTGCGTTTCCGCACTGCATGATCCCACCATCTTCCATGAGCGCTTCGAGGCGGTCTTCCGCATGGAAGGCACCTGTCGGATGCGAGTTGAAGAGACGGACTTGTGAGATGGCCGCTGGACCGATGAAGTCTGATTTGTCGTTCACGTTTGGACACGCTTCGAGACAAACCCCACATGTCATACATTTCGAAAGTTCGTACGCCCACTGACGTTTGTTCTCTGGCATACGTGGTCCTGGACCGAGGTCATACGTTCCATCGATTGGAACCCATGCCTTCACTTTTTTCAACGCGTCGAACATGCGTTGACGGTCGACTTGAAGGTCACGGATGACCGGGAACGTCTTCATCGGTGCGAGGCGGATCGGCTGCTCGAGTTTATCGACGAGCGCTGTACACGACTGGCGTGGCTTCCCGTTGATGATCATCGAGCAGGCACCACACACTTCCTCGAGACAGTTCATGTCCCAGTTGATTGGTGTCGTTTTGTCCCCGTTCGCATTGACCGGGTTACGGCGGATTTCCATCAGTGCCGAGATCACGTTCATGTTCGGACGGTACGGCACCGTGAATTCTTCTGTATACGTTGCTTGATCCGGTCCATCTTGACGTTCGATGATGAAGCGGATGTCTTTTTGTTCAGATTGCATTGGCGTCGTCATTTCGTCTTCGCCCCTTTCTTCGAGTAATCCCGTTTACGTGGCGGGATTAACGAAACATCGATGTCTTCATACGAGATATCGACTTCCCCATTTTTGTAACGTGCCATCGTCGTCTTCATGAACTGCTCGTCATTACGTTCCGGGAATTCCGGTTTGTAATGGGCACCACGACTCTCGTCCCGTTTGAGTGCGCCAAGTGTGATGACGCGTGCGAGGTCGAGCATGTGGTCGAGCTGTCGGATGAACGATGCCCCTTGGTTGCTCCAACGTGCCGTATCCGTAGCTGAGATGTTATGGAAACGTTCACGCAATTCTTGGATTTTCTTGTCCGTCGCTTCGAGCTTGTCGTTATAGCGAACGACCGTGACGTTGTCCGTCATGAGTTCACCGAGTTCACGGTGAATTTGATACGCATTCTCTGTCCCGTCCATCGCAAGGATGTTGTTGAAGCGTTCAATCTCTTCACGCTCGTTGAAGTTGAAGAGTGCTTCTGAGACGCTTTCTGTCGCTTGGTCGAGACCACGCATGTAGTTGACCGCCGCAGGCCCCGCTTCCATTCCGCCATGAACAGCTGAAAGAAGTGAGTTTGCGCCGAGACGGTTCGCACCGTGCATCGAATAGTCACATTCGCCGGCTGCAAAGAGTCCCGGGATGTTCGTCATTTGATCGTAATCGACCCATAGTCCGCCCATCGAGTAGTGGACTGCCGGGAAGATTTTCATCGGTACTTTACGCGGGTCGTCTCCTACGAACTTCTCATAGATTTCAAGGATTCCACCGAGTTTGATGTCGAGTTCTTTCGAATCTTTATGAGACAAGTCGAGGTAGACCATGTTCTCGCCGTTGACGCCGAGTTTTTGGTTAACACATACATCAAAGATCTCACGTGTCGCGATGTCACGCGGTACGAGGTTTCCGTAAGCTGGATATTTCTCTTCGAGGAAGTACCATGGCTTCCCGTCTTTGTATGTCCAGACACGTCCACCTTCACCACGAGCCGATTCACTCATGAGACGAAGTTTGTCGTCCCCAGGAATCGCAGTCGGGTGAATTTGGATGAACTCCCCGTTCGCGTAGACCGCACCTTGGCGGTAAACCGCTGCCGCTGCTTGTCCTGTGTTGATGACCGAGTTTGTCGACTTCCCGAAGATGACCCCTGGGCCACCTGTCGCTAAGATCACCGCATCCGATGGGAACGCTTTAATTTCCATCGAGCGCAAATCCTGGCAGACCGCACCGCGGCAGATGCCTTCTTCATCGATGACGGCACGAAGGAATTCCCATCCTTCATATTTCTCGACGAGACCTTGCGCTTCGTAACGACGAACCTGCTCATCAAGTGCGTAAAGAAGTTGTTGTCCTGTTGTCGCTCCAGCATATGCCGTACGGTGGTGAAGCGTTCCACCGAAACGACGGAAGTCTAAGAGACCCTCTGGCGTACGGTTGAACATAACCCCCATCCGGTCGAACATGTGGATGATTTTTGGCGCATTTTCCGCCATCTTTTGTACAGGTGGTTGGTTGGCGAGGAAGTCGCCTCCGTAGACCGTGTCATCAAAGTGTTGCCAAGGAGAATCACCTTCCCCTTTCGTGTTGACAGCCCCGTTAATCCCACCTTGGGCACAAACTGAATGTGAACGCTTGACCGGTACAAGCGAGAATAGTTTTACCGGAACACCCATCTCTGCCGACTTGATGGTCGCCATGAGTCCAGCTAGACCGCCACCGATGACGATCAAACTTTGATTTGCCATGTAAAATTCCCCCTAATTACAAGATGCCTGCAAACGTCAAAATCGAACGGATGCCGACAAAAGATAGTGCCAAGAACACGACACCTGATACGTAGCTCATGAGACGTTGCGAACGAGGTGACTGTGTGATTCCCCACGTGATCGAGAACGACCAAAGACCGTTCGCGAAGTGGAACGTAGCCGAAAGGATTCCGACTATGTAGAAGATCAACATGAGCGGATTGTCGACGATGTTTTGCATCATCTCCGCATTGACTTCGACCCCGCGCAATTTCGCTAGACGCGTTTCCCAAACGTGCCACGCGATGAAGATCACGAGGAAGACTCCTGTGAAGCGTTGGAAGAGATACAACCAGTTGCGTGCGTATGAATAACGGTTCGAGTTGATCGACCCGAGAAACGCATAGTACACGCCGTACACTCCGTGGAAGATCATCGGCAATGCGATAATCGTCACTTCAAGGAAGTACAAGTACGGTAAGTTCTCCATGAATTTTGCTGCTTTGTTGAATGACTCCACCCCATCGACGATGTAGTAGTTGACCGACAAGTGAACGATCAAAAACAAACCGATTGGAATGACCCCAAGTAGCGAATGGACTTTACGACTGAAGTAGTCACGATGCGCTGCCATTCTAGTTCCCCCTTTTCACGAGCATTGGCTCGTATTGTCAATAAAAGCGTTTTCAAATGCAGATATAGCTTTCTGTCTCCTATTCTACTCTTGTGAAAATTGTATGACAAGACAACCTAACCGATTTGTGCCACATTCTTTTCAAAAATACAGGATGACCAAATTCCGATTGGTCGTTATAATGATATAGAGAGATTGGAGTGATGGGATAGAATGGAAACGATGAGCCAACCAATTTTCGCGATTGAACTTCTTCGCGACTATGTGTTGACGGACTTGCTTGGTGAAGATTACGCCCAAGTCATCTATTGGTCAGGAAAGCGGGTCGCCCGAAAATTCCCGACGATGTCTGACGATGAACTGACTGCATTCTTCGATGAGGCAGGTTGGGGAGCGTTGACGCTCAAAAAGGAACGTGGGAGTAAATTTACATACGAACTCACCCCACCACCTGCGACCCAAGCCAAAACGACAGGTTACTATCAGCTTGAAGCTGGATTTTTAGCCGAACAGATTGCAGGTCGTTTCCAGTGCGTCGCGGAAGGGTATGCCGATCCCGCCCGAAGAACTGTCCAAATCACCGTCCAACTAGACCGGAAAGACGATTACGAATAAGAGTCGATGCCAAATGCATCGACTCTTATTTTTGTTTACTGTGAAGTTGTTGACGCATGTACCGACGGAATTCATCTAGTTCGTGCCGATCAAACGCCACATTTTCCCCTTCATTGCTCCGCGTCGCCTTACGGACGACCGACACGATATTTCCCGGAAAATGTCCGTTCTCTAACAGCTAACGAAGTATTCCCTATGTCATGTCATTCATCCGTCTCCTCGTGCACGTATTGCAGGACGGTCTCTGCTAATTTTTCAGGTAGTCCAGCTTCCTTCAATTGTTCGAGCGAGGCCAGACGAATCTGTTTCATCGACCCGAAATGACGGATGAGCTGTTGACGACGTTTCGGACCGACTCCCGGAATCTCATCTAGAATCGACTTCGTCATCTTCTTCGTCCGCAAGCTGCGGTGGAAAGTGATGGCGAAACGGTGGACCTCATCTTGCATCCGTTGCAACAAATAAAACGCACTTGATCGTGGATGGAGTTCGACGACAGCACCATGTTCTCCAAACAAGAGTTGGCTCGTCCGATGTCGGTCATCCTTTTTGAGTGAGCCGACCGGTAAGTCGAGCCCAAACTCGTTTTGGATGACGTCGAGCGCCGCATTCAATTGACCAATCCCTCCGTCAATCAATAGGAGATCAGGTAGTCGCTTATCTTCCGTCAACAGGCGGCGGAACCGGCGACGCACGACTTCGCGCATCGTCTCGTAATCATCTGGTCCTTGGACGGTCCGAATCTTATATTTCCGATATTCCTTTTTGAGCGGCTTCCCGTCTTCAAAGACGACGAGTGCCGATACAGCGTCCGCTCCTTGGATGTTCGCGTTATCGATGATGTCAACGCGTGATAAATGCGGGATCCCGATGGCTTCCCCGAGTTCACGCATCGCGAGTAACGTCCGCTCTTCGTCCCGGGCGAGCAATTCGAACTTCTCGTTCAAGGCGATTGTCGCATTCTTCGTCGCCAAATCGAGTAGCTGTTTCTTTGCCCCACGTTTCGGTTGCATCACTCTCGTGCCGATGGCGTCATTCAACAAGTCGAGCCGGACCGTCTCCGGTACGAGGATTTCTTTCGGCACGACGTTTTGTTCGTAGAACTGGACGATGAAACTTTCGAGCTCTTCCGAAGGCTCACCGTGCATCGGGAAGAGGGAGACGTCTCGCTCGATCATTTTGCCGCCTCGCATATAAAAGACTTGGACGCACATCCAACCTCGGTCGAGTGTATAACCGAAAACGTCACGTGCCGTCGGGTCGGCCGTAATCATATTTTGTTTGTTCATGATCGATTCGACTGCTCGAATCTGGTCACGCAGTTCAGCCGCCCGTTCGAATTGCATGTCTTCGGCGGCACGCCCCATCTCGACGTTCAATTTCGCGAGCGTCTCAGCTGTCTCCCCATTCAAGAAGCGACGAATCTCATTGACGATCTCTTTTTGCGAATCCGTATCGACCGCCAGTTCACAAGGTCCTAGACATTGCCCGATGTGATAATAAAGACAAAGTTTCTTCGGCATCGGCTGACATTTCCGGAGCGGGTATAGCTTATCGAGCAGACGTTTCGTCTCGTTCGCCGCGTAAGCGTTCGGATACGGTCCGAAATAATGTCCGCCGTCTTTCTTCAGCTTACGTGTCGTCAAAAGTCGCGGATACGGTTCGTTCGTGATTTTGATGTACGGATACGTCTTGTCATCTTTCAGGCGAATGTTGTATTTCGGGTCGTGCTTTTTGATGAGTGTCATCTCCAGGAGCAACGCCTCGAGTTCACTCGCTGTCACGATATACTCGAAGTCACGAATCTCCGCGACGAGGCGCATCGTCTTGATGTCGTGTGCTCCCGTAAAATATGAGCGGACCCGATTCTTCAGATTTTTCGCCTTCCCTACATAGATGACCTCTCCATATTCGTTTTTATGCAAATAGCAGCCCGGCTCGTCCGGGAGCAGCGCTAATTTATGTTTAATGTGGTCGGTATGACTCAATTCCATTCACCTCAGTTTAGCTTCCTCCTAGACGGGAAAAAGAGTGTGATATCTCGTCAGAGGAGGATTTTATATTATGAAACGATACGATGTCATCATTGTCGGTAGCGGGTCTGCCGCTAGCCAAGCCGCCACGATTTTACGTGACGCCGGTAAAGAAATCGCCATCATTGAAAATTGGACGTTCGGAGGAACGTGCCCCCAACGCGGATGTGACCCGAAAAAAATGCTCGCCGAAGGTGCCGAGCTACTTGCCCGGACCGAGCGCATGCGCGAGCTCGGCGTCGAAGGAAGCCTGTCACTCGATTGGCAGGCCTTTAAAAAGCGGATTGATGAATATCGCTTCTCGATTCCCACGTCAAAAACACAACATTGGAACGAGATGAACATTGATTTATATCAGGGAGAACCTCACTTTATCGATGAGGATTCCATTGTCATCGAAGGTCACGAGCTATCGGCCCCTCAATTTTTGATTGCGACCGGTCAAACGCCACGCCCTCTTGATATCCCAGGTGGCGATCAGGCCATCACGAGCGATGACGTTTTCGACCTCGACGCCTTACCGGAATCGATTCACATCGTCGGTGCCGGCTATATCGCCTTTGAATTCGCCCATATCTTTCGACGTTTCGGAAGTGACGTGACACTCCTCATCCGTTCACAGGCACTAAAAGCATTCGACCCGAACGTCGTCCATCGACTCGTCGAGGAATCGAAGCGCATCGGCATCAGCGTCCGACACGACGTCGAGCCGACACGAATCGATGGGAACGTCTTAACGTTATCAGATGACTCTACCCTTGAAGGAGTTGTCCTTAACGCTACCGGACGAATTCCAAGCGTCGAGCGACTCCATCTCGATGCAGCCGGGGTCAAGTCAGACCGTCAAGGCATCCATGTGAACGAATACCTACAGACGAGTAACCCCGCTATTTATGCCGCCGGAGATGTCGCGTACAGTCCAAATCCTGCCCTCACCCCGTTCGCCGGTCAGGAAGGACGCCTCGCTGCGTTGAACATGCTTCACGGAAACACGCGGGTACTCCCCGAACGCCCGGCGCCGACAATCGTCTATGCGACCCCACCGATTGCCAAAGTCGGTCTCACCGTGGAAGAGGCTGAGGCAGAAGGAATCGACTTCGACGTGAAAGAGACGGACATGTCACACTTCCTCACCTATTCACGGATCAATGACGCGACCGCCTATTCGAAAGTATTGTTGAGTGAGGAAGGTCACGTCATCGGGGCACATTTGATTGGACACCATGCCCCAGAACTCATCAATCTGTTCTCTTTCATTATACAGAACAAACTGTCGCATCAACACGTGAAGCACTTAGAAGTCGCCTATCCGACCGCTGCTTCCGACCTGACTTACCTGATCTAAACAAAAGACGGGATTCGCACCGAGGCGAATCCCGTCTTTCTTTCATTCGATTCCTTTATCCTTGTCTTCTTTCAATGCGTCTTGTAACGACTTCTCCCAAAGCGGGACCCCTTTTGAGTGCGCTGCACGTGAAATGAGGTGACCACCAACTGGAGCTGTCAAAAGGACGAAGAAGAGACCGAGCAAGAGTCTTGCGTCAAATACCCGTTCATCGACATAGACGTGAAGGACGGCCGCAAAGAGGACGAACATGACACCGAGTGTCGCACTCTTCGAGGCTGCATGTGTTCGCGAATAAATATCTGGGAGACGGATGAGACCAATCGCGGCGACGACCGTGAAGAAGACGCCGATGATCGTGAAGATGCCGGTAATGAGATCAAAGATCATTGTCGCGGTCATGTTGGATAATCTCTCCCCTCTCTAAGAATTTCGAGAACGCCACCGTTCCGATGAAGGCCAAAATACTGAGTAGCAAGATGACTTCAAAATATAACGTCGTATCGAGCAGGATCGATAGCAACGCGACGACCGAGATGAGCGCGATCCCAATGGAGTCGAGTGCGATGACTCGGTCAGCCGTCGTCGGTCCTTTGACGACGCGATACAACATCATCAACATCGCAAGCAAGAGAATGGCGAGCGAGATGTAGATGAGAATGTCTAGTAAATCCATCACTCTGTCGCCTCCTTAATGCTTGATTCAAAGTTATCATAAATGTCTTTTCGCAATGCTTCCTTATCCGGCATGTTGAGTGCGTGGATATAAAGCACGGAATTGTCTTTTGACACCTGAACGACGAGCGTCCCAGGTGTGAGCGTGATCAGCATCGAGAGCAAGCTGACTTGCCATCCTTTGTCGAGGGACGTGTCATACCGGAAGATCCCCGGTTGAATCTTCAGCTTTGGACTGAGGACGAGACGTAACACCTCGAAGTTCGCGAGGAACAGTTCCCGGATGAAGATGAGGAGCAGTTTGAACAGACGCCAGACGCGTGTGAAGTAAAAACTGCCGCCACCAGATTTAAAGAATCGGCGCATCATGAACAAGATGAGCAATCCGAGTAAATACCCGACGAAGAATCCGCTCGATGTGAACGATCCCGTGAGGAACATCCAGATGAACGCCAAGAAAAAGTTAATCAATAGTTGATAAGCCATCTGTATTTCACTCCTTTATCACGGCATCGATATAGATTTCTGGATTGACGAGCGGCTCGATCGCCTGCGTGATATACGGATGGATGGCTTCTGCCCCGAATCCGTATGCGACCGCAATGATGAGCAACAAGAAGACCGGCACAATCAGACGTTTCGTATATGGGACGAGCGGTCCGTCATACTCGCGCTTCGCTTCTCCCCAGAATCCGTTCAAGAAGATCTTCATGACCGAATAGAGGACGAACAGACTCGACAAGAGAACGAGAAGTGGTCCGAACAGCTCTCCTTCGTCCATCCCACCTGAGACGATCAATAACTTCCCGAAGAATCCACTGAGTGGTGGAATCCCTGCGAGCGAGAGCGCTGCGACGAAGAATGTCCATCCGAACAGCGGGAAGCGGGTGATGAGTCCACCCATATCACGTAGTTGACCGGATTTGGTGATCCCGATCATCATCCCGACGAGCATGAAGAGGACCGCCTTGATGATCATATCGTGGATCAAGTAGTAGAGCGACCCTTCAAGGGACGTCTGCGTGTTGACGGAGATCCCGTACAAAATGACCCCGACCGCGATCATGATGTTGTAGATGATGATCAACTTCACGTCGTTATAGGCGATCGCTCCCGTCATCCCGATGAAGATGGTGAGGACAGCGAGCACCATGAGGAACGTCTGTAAAAATTCACCGTTTCCGTCAAAGAGCAACGTGTACGTTCGTAAAATCGAGTAGACCCCTACTTTCGTCAAGAGTGCCCCGAACATCGCGAGAATCGGAGTCGGTGCGACCACATACGCTCCAGGGAGCCAGTAATGAAGTGGGACGAGCGCCCCTTTCATCCCGAAGACGATGACGAACATCACACCGATGACGGTGATGACATCCGGGTTGTCGACGAGCGGGATTTTCATTGCCAAGTCCGCTAAGTTGAGGGTACCTGTGACGCCGTAAAGCAAGGCGACCGACATGACGAAGAGTGCCGAGGCGATGATGTTCACGAGCAAGTACTTGATGGACTCTCGTAATTGGACGCCTCGTCCACCGAGTACAATCAATACGTATGAGGACATCAAGAAGACCTCGAAGAAAACGAACAAGTTGAAGATATCACCTGTCGTGAAGGCACCGTTCACCCCGACGAGCAAGAAGAGCATCGAGATGTACAAGTAGTTGCCTTCATATGAATCTGAGAAGTAGTGGACGGCGAACCACACGATGAAGAGCGTGAGGAGAGTCGACGTCGTCACAAGTAGGGCTGACAGCATATCCGATACGAGTGTGATCCCGAACGGCGCTTGCCAGTTCCCGAGGTTGAGGGTTTGAATCCCCTCCGTGGAGACCTTGTGCACGAGAAAGAGTGACACGATCGCCGTCATGGCTAAAGCTCCAAGAGCCATCCCACGCTGCAGCTGGACCCGTTTTGGCATGAACATCATGATGATGGCCGCAAGCGCAGGAATGACGATTGGAAAGACCGGTAAGTTAATCATACGATTCTGTTCCTTTCATTTCTTCCATATTGTCCGTGCTGAGCTCCTGATACGTGCGGTAGGCAAGTACGAGGAAGAACGCCGTCACCCCGAAACTGATGACGATTGCCGTCAAGACGAGCGCTTGCGGTAACGGGTCTGTGAATTCAGTCACACCGTCGACGAGGACAGGGGCTGCCCCTGTCTTCAAACCTGCCGTCGTCAAGACGAGAAGGTGTGCCGCGTGACTGAACAAGGCTGTGCCAATGATGATGCGTAACAAACTTCTTGAGAGAACAAGATAGACGGCACACATCGTCAGGACACCGATGATGATGCTAACGAAGATTTCCATTATTCACTCTCTCCAATCGTTTGTATAATCGTCAACGTAATTCCGATGACTACGAGATAAACCCCTAAGTCGAACGCAATCGCCGTGTGAAGCGTCTGTTCGCCGAGAAGTGGTAAATCAAACTTCCCGTAGGCATGTGTCAAGAACGGACGGCCCAAGAATACCGAGTGAAGACCTGTTAAAAGTGCGATCAATAATCCCGTCGCCGTCATGAGACGGTAGTCGATCGGGAGAACGTTCGCGAGCGTCTTCGAATCAAATGCGAGTAGCAACAAGACGAGCGCCGCGGATGTCATCAATCCACCGATGAATCCTCCTCCTGGTGAATAGTGACCGGCAAAGAACAAATCGATCGAGAAGATGACGATGATGAAGAAAATGATAATCGCGGCCGTCTGCAAAATGACGTCATTGACGCGTTTGCTGTTTTGCTTCATGTGCACCTTCTCCTTTCGTACGTCGTGTTGTTCTAAATTTAATCATCGTGTAGATCCCGAAAGCCGCAATTCCAAGAACGACGATTTCAAACAAGGTATCAAATCCACGGAAATCGACGAGAACGACGTTGACCATGTTTTTCCCTGCTGCAAGCTCATACACGTTCTCTTTATAATACTCCGAGATCGAGGTGAGCGATTTGTTCGTGAGCGCCATGAAGCTGAGTAGCGTCACGGTCGTCCCGACGAGAACGGCCACGATGGCATTCCCGACTTTGAAACGCATGCGTACTTCCTTCTTGCTGATGTCCGGCATGTGGTAGAACACGAGCAAGAACAAGGCGACCGATACCGTCTCGATGACGAGTTGGGTCAGTGCCAAGTCAGGTGCACCGAAGAAGACGAAGAACAATGCCACGCCATATCCGACGACCCCGAGTAAAATGATGGACGGTAGACGCGATTTCATAAAGAGAATCGCGAGCGCACCGAGCATGACGACTGCACCAAGCACATATTCATATGGTGCGATCTCTGCCAAGTTCTCGAACGAGAATTGGTACATGTCGAACCACCAGATGCTAAAGAGCATCATGCCTGAGAGGAAGACGAAAATATAGATTAAATACGACCGGATGAATCCAGTCATGTAATTGTCTTTGAAGCGATATGCTGCTTTATTTGACCAGACGAGCGTACCATCGTACATCCCGTTGAGTGTCAAACGATGCGGGATCCGATTGTAGATCCCCATCCATTTGCCCATTTGCCAGAACAACAGCGAACCGAGGAGAACGACCCCGATTGTCATGAAGAGCTCTGGCGTCAAACCGTGCCAGAAGTAAATGTGGACATCTACCTCTTGCCCTTGTGCGACGAGTGTCGGGTAGATCGACTCGACCGCCGGTTTGATTAGCGAGTTCGACAATACGTTCGGGAAGAACCCGAGACCGACAACGAGAAGCGCGAGGATAGCTGGTGAAATCAACATGCCGATTGGCGCCTCATGCGGTTTCTTCGGCAATTGATCGAACTTCGCCTTGCCCATGAATGTCCGTGTGAACAGCATGATGCTGTAGATGAACGTGAACACACTTCCGACGAACGCAATGACCGGGAGTAAGATCCCAATCGTATCGAGCGCGAAGAAATCGGCCGAGAACACTTTCGTCGTCGCCTTCAAGAACATCTCTTTACTCAAGAAACCGTTAAATGGCGGTAGACCTGCCATCGAGAGCGAACCGATGACGGCAATCGTGAACGTAATTGGCATGACAGTCATCAGACCGCCAAGCTTACGAATGTCACGTGTGCCCGTCTCATGGTCGACAATCCCGGCCATCATGAAGAGCGAGCCTTTGAACGTTGCGTGGTTAATCAAATGGAAAATCGCTGCAATCGTCGCGACCATAAAGATGTTGTCATCCATTCCGTCATAGTGGAGCGCAGCCGCACCGAGACCGAGGAGTGACATAATCAACCCGAGCTGACTGACTGTCGAGAACGCCAGGATTCCCTTCAGGTCGGTCTGCTTCACGGCATTGAATGAGCCCCAGAACATCGTGAACATCCCGACTCCGGCAATCGTCCATAGCCATACCGATGACTCTTGGAATACCGGGCTCATACGGGCCACGAGGTAGAGACCCGCCTTGACCATCGTTGCCGAGTGAAGGTACGCACTGACCGGAGTTGGTGCCTCCATCGCGTCAGGCAACCAGATGTGGAACGGGAACTGCGCCGACTTCGTGAACGCCCCGAGCAAGATGAGAATCATCGCGACGAGGAAGAAAGGACTCTCAGCGATGACGCCAGAGTTCGCGATCATATCGCGAATGCTGTACGAACCAATCATCGATTCGAGTAAGACAATCCCCCCGAGCATCGACAATCCGCCGAATACGGTGAGAAGCATCGATTTCTGCGCGCCGTAGCGTGAGCGTTCTTTCTCATACCAGTAACCAATCAACAGGAATGATGAAATCGATGTGAGCTCCCAGAACATATACATGACAATCATGTTGTCCGAGAGAACGACCCCGAGCATCGCACTCATGAACATCAAGAGATACACGTAGAAGTGCCCGAGTGACTCTTTGTCCTTATTCAAATAGTAAATGGAATATAGGACAACGAGTGCGCCGATCCCCGTGATGAGGAGGGCGAACAATAGACTAAGTCCGTCGACGTATGCCGTGAAATTGATCCCGAGGGACGGCATCCACGCAATCGTCTCTGTCACGACGTCCCCTGCACTCGTGATCGGAATGAATCCGGCGAAGTAGGTGACGAGCACGACCGGTACGATCAGGACGAACCAACCTGTATGAATTTGTTTCATCCCCCGAAACAAGAACGGGATGAACGGTGCCGCAAGGAGCGGCAACAAAATAGCTAAATGTAACACCGACAAGAAAATTCCTCCTTCGAACAGAGTCGTACAATGGATTGAGCCGTAAAGTAAGGTCACTTGACTCCATCATGTCTTCCTCATGAGTATAGCGTAAATTTTCAGTCTGTTTCCATGATAAAAGCTTCCAGCTCGAGCGCCCCCTCGTTAAAATTCCGAATCTTTTAAATATGAAGGAAGCCGACGGAAATTCTTCAAAAAAATTTTTGAAATCAGACGATATGTATCGGATTTTTACGTACTTGAGGGTGTGCGGAATAACTCAACCTATTCCCTGCTTGCCTGTCCTTTTCCTTCTTTTCCGGTCGACAAAACAAAAAAGCAGCCGATACAGATCGGCTGCTACGCAATTATTGTGCTGTTGCGATAAACTCTTTCAATGCTTCTTTTGGTTGGAAGCCCATTGTTTTAGAAACAGGCTCGCCATCTTTGAACATCATGAGTGTCGGGATGCTTTGGATTTGGAAAGCACCTGCGACTTCAGGGTTTTCGTCAACGTCGAGTTTCACGATTTGGACTTGGTCGCCCATTTCTTGATCGAGTTCTTCGAGAACTGGCGCGATCATGCGACATGGTCCACACCAAGTTGCCCAGAAATCAACGAGGACTACGCCCTCTTTTACATCTTGTTCAAACGATTGAGTCGTTGCGTGTTTAATAGCCATTTGTAAAAACCTCCCCAATAAGATGAGAGAGCCCTGATACAGAACTCTCATGCAATTCATGTTCAGAGTATACCACGGAGGGTAACAACCCCAAAACGTTTTGCTTATTAGCTATTGACGAGGTGCTTGCGGAACTCTTCTGTCAACATTGGGACGACATCGAACAAATCGCCGACGATGCCATAATCCGCCACGCTGAAGATGTTCGCTTCTGGGTCTTTGTTGATGGCGACGATGACCTTCGCGTTACTCATCCCTGCCAAGTGTTGAATCGCTCCAGAAATCCCGCATGCGATATAGAGGTCTGGTGTGACGACTTTACCCGTCTGTCCGATTTGAAGCGCATAGTCGCAATAGTCGGCGTCACATGCTCCACGTGAAGCACCGACCGCTCCTCCGAGAAGCTCTGCCAATTCTTCAAGCGGTTTGAAACCGTCTTCGCTCTTGACGCCACGTCCACCTGCGACGATGACTTTCGCCTCCGCCAAGTCGACTTTCCCAGTCGCCTTCCGAACGACTTCTTTGACGATCATCGCAAGGTCTTTCAATTCGACCGCTGGTGTTTCAACCGATACGCTCGCACCAGCTTGACGTGCAAGTGCGTCGATGTTGTTCGGACGGATCGTGAAGAACATGACAGAGTCTTTGAACTTCACTTTCTCGAACGCCTTCCCTGAGTAGATCGGACGAACGAATTCAGCGTCACGGCCAGTCCCTTCGATTGAGACGACGTCACTGATGAGTCCGGCATCGAGACGTGCCGCGAGTTTCGGTGCGATGTCTTTCCCGAGAGCTGTGTGCCCGAGAACGATCATGTCTGGACTTTCTTGCTCGATCAACTGACGGAGCACTTGCCCGTATCCGTCTGGCGTATAGTGTTTGAGGCGATCGTCTTCAACAACGAGGACGCGGCTTGCGCCATACTCCCCGAGTTCTTGCGCGAGTGATTGCACGTGATCCCCAATCACAACTGCCGTCACATCGTCTGTCAATTGCTTCGCCGCAGCGATGGCTTCGAATGATACGTTACGTAACGCGCCTTCACGCGCTTCTGCGAGTACTAAAGCTTTCATCTATGATCTCCCCCTTAAATGACTTTCGCTTCCGTGCGAAGAAGTTGTACGAGCTCGCTCACTTGTGTCGACATGTCGCCTTCAAGGATACGCCCTGCTTTCTTCTCTTCTGGCAAGAATCGTTCGATCGTCTCGATTTTCGCTTCGATTTCATCTTCATCGAGGTCGATGTCCATGAGTTCGAGTTCTTCGAGTGGTTTCTTCTTCGCTTTCATGATTCCTGGCAAGCTTGGGTAACGTGGCTCGTTCAACCCTTGCTGCGCCGTCACGAGAAGCGGGAGTGAGACTTCGATGACTTCCGTGTCCCCTTCAACGTCACGTGTGACCGTAGCCGTCGTGCCATCGATTTCAAGAGCTGTGATCGTCGTGACGTAGTTCATGTCGAGAAGTTCTGCGACACGTGGCGCGACTTGTCCGCTACCACCGTCGATCGCAACGTTCCCTGCGAAGATAAGGTCTGCGTCTTGTTCTTTCAAATATGTTGCGAGCACTTTTGAAATCGTGACGTGGTCCGCATCCTCCACATCGTCCTCGATTGAGATACGAACGGCTTTGTCCGCTCCCATCGCGAGCGCTGTACGCAATTCTTTATCTGCGTCTTCTGGTCCTACCGTGACAACCGTGACCTCTCCCCCGAGTGCGTCGCGTTTTTGAATCGCTTCTTCGACCGCATATTCGTCATACGGGTTGATGATGAACTCAGCGCCGTCTTCTTGAATTTCCCCATTCTCGAGCTGAATCGCTTCCTCAGTATCAAACGTACGTTTCAGCAAAACAAAAATATTCATGGTTGATCCCCCTTTAGTCAATTCTTCCCATCATTCATGAATCAGCATTCATTTTTTGAGCTAGTGATAGGGCTCACTGTTAAGTAAGCCCCTTCTTTAACATATGGTGTACAGATGGAAGCGTCGACATCAAGTCGTACTTGAAGCCGCTCGCCATCCAGCTCGTCACAACCTCATCGATTGTGCCGAAGATCATTTGACGGGCGAGTCGATAGTCTAAATCCTTGTCGAACTCTCCTGTCTCGATTCCATGTTTGACGACGGAATCGATCAAATTCAAGTATGGCTTGAGTACTTCTCCGATTTTTTGGCGAAGCACCAAGTTCGACTGTCGCAATTCGATTTGCGTCACGACGGCAAGGTCGTAATCGGCCGACAGTTGTTTTAAATGTGATTCAATCAACTGATATAATTGATCCCCGGCTGTCGTCTCGTTCCCGATTTGTTGTTTCGAGTAGTCGATGAACAGCCCCATCTTCGCTTGGAACAACTCGATCAAGAGATGCTCCTTGTTTTTGAAGTACAAATAGATCGTGCCGTCCGCGACACCCGCCTCTTTGGCGATGGCTGTCACCTTTGCACCGTGATAGCCATGATTGGCAATTACTTTGACCGCCGCATCAATGATTCGGTCACTTTTCGAAATATGATTTGTCATTAACCCCAAGCTCCTTACCGCTGCAGAAAAATGAATGATGGTTCATTCATTTATTATTCTATCATGCATACGCTTGGTGTCAACTGCTTTGTTTCACTTGTTTCGCCTTCTCTTCGTCGACGAGGACGCGGCGTAAAATCTTACCGACGAACGTCTTCGGCAACTCGTCACGGAACTCATACAGCTTCGGCACTTTATACGCCGCGAGCTTCTCACGACAATGCTTGTCGAGCTCTTCTTCTGTCACGCTCGACCCGTCCCGAAGAACGATGAACGCTTTGACCGTCTCACCACGATACGGGTCTGGGACACCGATACATACCGCTTCCTTGACGGCCGGATGTTCATAGAGCACTTCTTCGATCTCACGCGGATAGACGTTGAACCCACCTGCGATAATCATGTCTTTCTTACGGTCGACAATATAGAAGAAGCCGTCCTCGCCCATGTAACCGAGGTCACCTGTCGCGAGCCAACCATCTTTCAAGACGGCTGCCGTCTCCTCCGGTTTCTGCCAATAGCCTTTCATGACCTGCGGACCGCTCAGCATGATTTCGCCGATTTCCCCGATGTCCGCTTCCGTCTCTCCGTCTGCTTTTACTATTTTAGCAGAAGTATCCGAGAGTGGCGCGCCGATCGAACCAACGATTCGTTTATCCCACAAGAAGTTCGCATGTGTGACCGGGGACGTCTCAGACAATCCATATCCTTCCACGATGCGACCGCCGGTGATCTTCTCAAATTCCTCTTGTACTTCAATCGGAAGTGGTGCCGAACCTGAGATACACGCTTCAATCGAAGACAAGTCATACTTTTTCAGCTTCGGGTCGTTCAAAATCCCAACATACATCGTCGGCGCGCCCGGGAAAAAGTGTGGCTTTTTCTTTTGAATCGTTTTCAGGACATCCGTCACTTCGAAACGTGGTACGAGGACGAGTTCATAGCCGTTCGTCACCCCGAAGTTTAGACAGCACGACATCCCGTAGACGTGGAAGAATGGAACGACACACAAGACGCGCTTCTCATCCCCGCGATTGTATTTATAGAATAAGTTCGTGATTTGGTCCGCATTCGCCGTCAAATTGAAGTGAGTCAACATGACACCTTTCGGAAGTCCTGTCGTCCCCCCTGTATATTGAAGAACCGCGACGTCTTCTTTCGGGTCGATTTCGAGCGGTGTGACCGGATTAAAGTCTTTGTAGTCTTTAAACGGCGTCGAGCCGGTCGTATCGATGACGATATTGTTCTCACGTTTCACTTTGATCGGGTACAGCTTGTTTTTCGGGAACGGTAAGTAGTCAGCGATACTCGTCGTGATCACGGTTTGAATCTCCGTCTTTTCACTGACGCGAAGCGTTTTCGGATAGAGCAAGTCGAGGGTGATGACAATTTTGACGCCCGCATCCGTCACGAGATTTTCGAGCTCTCGTTCCGTATAGAGCGGGTTCGTCTGGACGACCGTTCCCCCTGCATAGAGCACGGCATAGAACGAAATGACGTATTGAGGACAGTTCGGAAGCATGAGGCTGACACGGTCTCCTTTTTCGAGACCTTTCGCTTGAAGCATCGTGGCGAGTCGACGTGCGGCGTCATCGATCTCCGCAAATGTCCACTCTTTCCCGATAAAGGAGACGGCCGTACGATTCGGATAATCCTTTGCTGCGCGAGACAATGCCTCATAGAGCGGCTTTACCTCGTAATCAATCGACTGGGGCATACCTTCTGGATAATCTTGTAACCACGGTTTGTTCATCGCTGTTCCTCCTTGGAAATGAATACTCATTCAGTTAACTCTATTATAATGCTAAGAAAACGCTTTCATCTACCCTTTACCCGATAATTTTCAGAAAATATCAAAAAAAGCGATTGGATTTGTCATCCAATCGCTGTCATACCCGCCTAAAATAGGAATTATTCGAATCCAGCTGTTCAAGCTTCTGATTCATCAATTGTTGTAACTCATTTTCGTGACGAATGTTCGAGAAATTCGTTCCGAACCACGCCTCCATCTCTGGTCTAGAGAAGGCGTACGTCCGGTTCGGAAAAGCGAAGCGGACGATCTCAGCGTTCGGAATGAGCGTGAAATAAGCAGCCGCATTCCGAATCGCCAGACGTTCTTGCTCCGCCCGTTCCATTCCTGGATCTTCATAACGGACGGTCAACCCATAAGGACGCTTCTTCGTCTGTAGCTCGACCGATTGATAGCATTCATGTAGCGGCAAGCTCCCGGCAATCCCGACGACGGCGGCATTGTCCCCGACTTTCGACCCTCTGTATTCAAAGGCGTCCGGTTCAGCATTCGTGCAACCTGCCAGTGAGATGACAAGTACGAGCAACAGACAGAAGCGTTTCATGGATATCCCTCCTTACGATTTGAGTTTTAAGTTGAAACGGTAGAGCAGGCGTTTTGCGAGTAGGTGCGCCAGGAAGGCAGCAATGATAAATCCGATTACATACAAAATCATGTTTTGCGGATACGAAATGACCGAGAACAATACGCCACCTAACATCGCGAAACAAATGACGATGACGATATGGATGAGCCACAACCAGCTCGAGAACATGAAGAAGCGTCCGTTGTTCTCTTGTGGTGCTTCCTTAAACATCCACAAGCCAAGACCGAATGTGAGCGCAATATTCGCGACCGCAAGGATTGGGGCATATGTGATAAAGTCATTCCACACCGATTGATCGGTATACACTGAATACATATCGACGTTGAAGATATTGTTCAGTGGTGACAAGATTCGCATTGGGATACTTTCAAACGCCTCGTCAAAGAACGAGAAGAGTCGATCTGGGAAAAATGCGTAGAGTGATCCTTGGACGAGGAGTAAAATCCCCATCGGAAAGACGAGCGCGACAAACGTCCAGATGACTTGTGAGATGGACTCTCCTCCAAACGACCCCATCCATAACGCGAGTGAGAAGAACGAAATTCCAGAGAGCATCAAGAATAGAATCATCGCGATTACTTTGAACTCTTTTCCTTCCATCAAGAAGTAATAGTCGGAGAAGCGAATGATGAGAAACATCAATGTTCCACCAATCAAGCTCGACGTCACGATTCCTGTCACACCGAGCACCCATTTCGATATGTATAGCTGGGTACGCGTGTAAGGTAGCGACATCGTGAAATCGGACATTTGGCTGTTCCGTTCATTCCCGATCAATACGGATGCCATGAGGGCACCGAAGATGACAAATAAGAAAATGACACCGCCTGACGGAATGAGTCCGTTAAGACCTCCAAGGTATCCGTATCCAGATCCATCCCCGAAGAAGTCCTCCGCCACCATCTCATTCACATCACCTGTCACGATATCTGGGAAATCGCTCGGGTTTTGTTTAATTTCAAGAATCTGTTGTTCGTACGCATACATATCCGTCCACACCGGCACCGTGAAGGCGACGATACCTAAGAAGACAAGCAAAATCCAAAGCAACGACACTTGTTTCCAATCTTTCTTCAACAACACTTTAGACGGCATGAGCTTCACCTCCTAACTGGATACGGAATACGTCTTCGAGAGACATCGGGATCTCTTCGATGAGCATCGGATTGTATGAATCGATGAACGCCTCGAGTTCTTCCGTCCGTTCTTTTGCCATGAACAGCACGACACGTCCCGTCACGCTAATGATTTCAATGTCTTTCCGTTCGAGCAGTTCGACCGGGACATGGTCGTTGAAGACGACTTGCCATTTGATGCTGAGGGCACGCGCTTCTTCGAGCGACATGATCGCTTTGACACGTCCGCTCTCGATCATGATGATGCGGTCGGCGATTCGTTCGAGCTCATGTAACTGGTGGCTCGAGACGATAATCGAACAGTTCCGCTTCTCGACTTGGGCAATCATCAGTTTCAACACGTCTGACTTGGCGACGACGTCTAAACCGTCCGTCGGTTCATCGAGCAGATAATATTTCGCTTGGACGGCGAAAGCGAGCGATAACGTGACGAGCGCCTTCTGTCCTTTTGACAGTTGGCGAATCTTTTTGTTCTCAATGTTGTAACGCGTCAATGTCTCACGGAAGGCGGAGCGATTGAACGACGGGTAGATCGACTCATACAAGTCCGTCGCCTCGTTTACCGTATAATGTTTGAGCGCATCCGCCGAATCCGGTACGAAAATGACATCCCGCTTCAATCCCGCGTCTTTGAAGATACTTTTCGTTCCATATAACACGTCACCCTGATCTGGGCGAATGATTCCGACCATCGTCCGGAGGAGTGTCGTCTTGCCGGCACCGTTACGTCCGACGAGCGCGATGATTTCTCCTGATTCGACGGTAAAGTCAATTCCGTCGAGAATCGTCTGACGGTCGATTTGTTTACTCAGTTGCTCAACTTTCAGCATTGGCTTCCCCTACTTTCTCATATTCGGTCCGCAATACGTCGATGGCTTCTTCTAATGGCACATTCGCATAATGGCAATCAATCGCAATCTTCTTGATCGATGCGATGACCGGTTCTCTTGATGCATCATCATCTACCCAGTCTTCGGAGACGAACGTCCCGCGCCCGCGTCGCATCTCGAGGAGTCCGAGTCGCTCCAGCTCCTGATACGCTTTACTGACCGTGTTTGGATTGATGACGAGGTCGGTGGCGAGTTCGCGCACAGACATCACCTTGTCTCCCGGTCGCAGAATGCCGCGAATGACGAGCTCCTTCGTTTGATTGACGATTTGTTCGTAAAGCGGTTCTGAACTCTTCATATCGATTTTGTATAACATGGGTCACACCCTCTCATAGTCAATGTCACTCTTTAAGTGTATTATATGTATTAGTACACGTAATTGCAATAGTATCTTGAGGGCACTTTCAGTTTACAGGGAAATGGAAATGATTTGAATAAGACTTTGGACCGAGGTTTATCCTCAACATATAAGGTACATTGGGAAAGAGGTGACGAAATGATGAAAAAACGAATCGTAGCAGGCATTGTTGGCGGGCTTTTAGCTAGCGGCTTATTCGTGTATACGACACTTGAGAAATCCGAGGCACGGGATGCCTACAACACTTATGTAAAAGAGACGTACCAGGAACAACCCGATATCGAACTGTCACGTGATTGGAAGATGGGCGGTTATGTCGGGGAAGTCACATTGACGAAAGAACCGTTCGCTGGCACTTATTTTCTCGAGACGTACGGTGACGGCTCCATCCACGACAATGTGCTCGAGACGTATTGGGAACGTGAGGCGGAGCGGACGATTCACGAGCGGCTCGTGTCGCAAGGAATCTTAAAAGAGGAAGAGACCGTCCGTGCTGAGGTGCCGATCGGGGTGTCCGATGATGCGCAAGCGAAAGTCAGCCCGACCCCGACGTCCATCTATGAGACGAATCCGAAGACATATCTCGACGTTTCAATCATGTTTCATGAAGACTGGAACAACACGGACGAACAGAAACAACGGATTCTCGACGTCATCCGTGACATCGAGCCTGACGTCTACTCGATCCATTTCTCGTTCGACGGAAAGCCAGGCGGAAATGACGATTACACGGAACGGTATATGATGTTCACGCGCGAAGCGTCTGACATCGACCCGTCATTCCTCGATGTGCGGACGATTGAAGATTTAAATGGCTACGACCGTCTTTACGGATTCGACGAGACGACGTTCATGACAGAATATCATTTTGATGGCACCCCGATCGAAGACGAGACGACACAATAATCCGGTGTCGTCTTTTTTTGAGCGTTTGACTTTACAGGCAATCCAAAACGTTGTATCGTTTGACAAGTCAACGATTGATAAGTCAATTGAGAAAGGTGGGACGCAATGGACCTACGTGAAATCAGCCGATTACTTTACCAAATCAAGTTGGCAGAACAAAACGTCGCATCGTCGTTTGAACGGGAAACAGGATTCAGCCTGACCCGCTACGAGATGCTACAAGTCGTCAAAGAACGAGGCGTTTGTTCGCAACGCGTGATTAAGGAAGAAATGAAAATCGACAATGCCGCCATCACTCGACATTTAAAAATCCTAGAAGAAAAAGGATATGTCGTCAGAGAGCGGAACACGGAGAACCATCGCGAGATGTTCGTCCGTGTGACAGAGAAAGCAGAGCAAGACCTCGGGCACTGCGAACGAGACGAACAGGCCAACCACCTCGTCTTACAAGCCTTGTCCGCTGAAGAGATTCATCAATTATCCGGACTGCTTCAAAAATTGAACAGTCACACCTAAACAGAGAAAGAAGGAATTCACCAATGGCAACTACATTCGAAAACAATACATTCAAAGACGTTATGTTCGGTCGTAAATCAATCCGTGTCTATGACGAGAACGTAAAAATCTCACAAGAAGAGATGCTCGAAATGATTCAGGAAGCAACAACTGCTCCATCATCAGTCAACATGCAGCCATGGCGCTTCGTCGTCGTCGAAAGCCCAGAAGCGAAAGAGACGCTCAAGCCGCTCATTCGTTTCAACACGCGTCAAAACGATTCGTCATCAGCGATGCTCCTTATCTTCGGAGACATGGAGTGCTACGAGTACGGCGAACAAATCTACGACCAAGCAGTCGCAGAAGGCAAAATGCCACAAGAAGTTCGTGACCAACAGCTCGGCGCGATCATCCCTTACTACAAAAACCTCTCGAAACAAGAGATGAACGACATCGTGAAAATCGATGCGAGTCTCGCAGCGATGCAATTCATGCTCACAGCACGTGCACACGGCTATGACACGAACCCAATCGGCGGTTTCGAGAAAGACCAACTCGCAGAAGCATTCGGTCTCGACAAAGATCGCTACGTACCGGTCATGATCTTGTCTGTCGGGAAAGCCGCAGAAGAAGGTTACGAATCAGTACGTCTTGACGCTCAAACGGTCACATCGTTCAAATAATTCAACACACAATCGGAGGAATCAACCATGATCTTAGTCAACGCCACATTCGATATCCAAGCATCACAACGCGAGAACTTCTTGCGTGACATCCAAGTCTTGATCGACTCATCAAAACAAGAAGCGGGCTGCGTCGGATATGACTTATACGAATCAACGTCTGTCGAGAACCGTTTCGTCATGATCGAGAACTGGGAAGACCAAGCCGCTCTCGAGCAGCATAACCAAAACCCGGTCCTCATCAACTTCGCACAAAACGTCGCAAACTACGTGTCTGCGAAACCGGTCGTGCAAGTAGCAGCGGTCAACTAATATGTCGACGCTCACCCTTGTGCTCGGGACGCTCGTCGCGATCGAATTCTTCTATATCTTCTATTTAGAGACGGTTGCGACGGCGTCTTCCTCGACGTCACGCGTCTTCCGCATGTCGAAAGACGAGCTGACAAGAGACTCGGTATCGGTTTTGTTCAAAAATCAAGGAGTGTATAACGGGTTGATCGGGGTCGGGCTCTTATACGGGCTATACATCTCCCCTAACCCGTTCGAGATTGTCACCATGATGCTGACGTATATCATTCTCGTTGCCCTATATGGCAGTATCACGAGTGACAAGAAGATTATCCTGACACAAGGTGGGCTCGCCATCTTGACGTTGATCTCGATGGTGATGTGATGACAGAAAAAGCGTTCGACCTGAGAAAAGGTCGGACGCTTTTTGTCATTTCAAATTCATCAACAAAAAACCGCCCTGACCGAAGTCAGAGCGGAATGGATGTCTTATAAGACGAAAATCGCTGCAGATACGCCGACGACACCAACGAGCGCCATCGCATATACCGGCACACGTGGCATTTCGCCATTGTTATCGAGTGCTTTCCCGAACATATAGAAGACAATCGGGTGCACGAGGAACGGCATCGAGAAGATGAGCGGGATAAGAAGCGACGCTTCCGTCCCGAACATGCCGCCTTGAACCGCTGCGAACAAGCCGAAGTGCGAAATTGCTGACGATTGTGCCATCGTCGTGTAATCAAATGCAATCGTGCTGAACGTCAAGATGACGAGACCACCGAAGACGGCCATCATCTGCCATCCGAACGAGAACTGCATAAGGGCTTTTACTTCTTTGAAGTCTTCGCCATTCGCCGCACGTAAGTTTTTCAACGCGAGCGCCGTGAGCGCGAGACCGATCAAGACGATGATGGCTGTCGGCCAAATCCAGAGCGCGCCGTTATCGGCACTGACTGCGAGGATTGAGAAGACGAAGATGTGTCCGAAGAACGGAATGTTGATCATGATTGGCGCACGTTTTGCCGCCACTTGACCGAAGTCCCCAGCCGTACACGCACCTGTGAGACCACTGTGTGAAAGTGAACCTGCCATACCTGGCGCGAGGTTACGGATATGACCCGTACGAGCGAACCACATGATGAGTGCGATTCCACCGAACATCCAGAA
Source organism: Exiguobacterium sp. s34 (assembly GCF_018617435.1). Taxonomy (NCBI): domain Bacteria; kingdom Bacillati; phylum Bacillota; class Bacilli; order Caryophanales; genus Exiguobacterium; species Exiguobacterium sp. s34. The sequence goes on from NZ_JACSKE010000002.1 coordinate 469,451, forward strand.
CAACTGACCGAAGAAACCGTACACGAGAATCGAGTTCATGCCTTCGATGGCGAACGCATCACCGATTCGTGAACCACCGACCATGAAGTTGGCAGCCAAGACGACCGGAATTCCTGCGAAGAGAAGCGCGCGGACAGTCGGTCCATACGTCCAGTTGTGGAAGATGGCACCGAGCGCCGACGAGATCAACATCGCAAAGAAGATTTGCGGAAGTGCGATAATCGGCTGAACTGCTGTCGCAATCAAGAACGAGACGAACAAGATGACAAGCAAGAGGACTGTCTCGATGACACCTTTTTGCATGTATACTTTCTTGTCCTGAATCTGTGCTTTATGGTCGATGAGTAAGAACGACACAGCGAGACCGAGGAGTGCGAGGATTGGGTAGTAAAGCGCAATCCCTTCTGCCGTACCTGGCTCGATTGCCATACGGAAGAACCCTTCCAAACCGACGAGCAAGAAGAAAGAACGAAGGATAAAGATGAACTGCGTACGTCCCGTTCCGAGGAACATCTCCTCTTTTGCAGGGACGACGATGTCTTCCATGTCGAGCTCTTGTTTACTTAAGATTTTACGAAGTTCCTGTCCACCGACGAAGAACGAAACGACTAACGCGATGATTGTCGTCCGTGACAAGAAGTCGACGAGCGGGAATTCAGGAAGACCCGGTGTCGCGATGCCGAGCTCGACCATACCGAAGCCGAGACCAAGACCGAAGATGACGATTACGAGGATCGGCGAGAAGCGCGTCCCCGCCACGACCATACGAGATAAAATGACCATCGGAATGATGAAGGCCATAAGCAACCAGAATTGGTTGATGAGTTGCATTTGAGATAATTGCTGTACAAGTTCCATTGACTAACCCCTAACATAATTTTTAGCACACAATATCGAAGTGTACAGGAATGAACATTGTGTGACAATAGGGTGTGATGTTTTGTAAACATTGAAAGCGGAACCAAGTGAAATTGGTCCCGCTTTCGTTAGTTATTGGATTGTCTGAGGCCCCAAATGCCTTTATTTCCTGTGGAATAAAAGAGATCTTCTTTTCCGGTAAAGCTCGCTGAATCGCTAGAATGCGCACGAATCTGTTTATTGACGTGCCCTTTCCAATCTTTGTAACGATCGAGCTCGAGTTGATAATATGATTTTTCGACATACGCATAAATGTCTTTTAAAGATGCCGTCCCACCATGGTGTTGGAGGGCGAATTGGATTTTGCGTAGTAATAGGCGTTTCATTTTCTATCCATCCCCTTCCGATCAAATCCACTCTCTCTTTTAAAATAATCGTATAAGCGGACTTCTACTAATTCTTTTAACCATTTATATAATATAGGACTCTGATAAATATCAGAAGAGTCTAGTGTTAATGTATCTCCATTCAATTTAAAGGGTCCTTTAGCAATGTAAGTGAATGGCATATCTAGTAATAGCTTCTCAATTTTGTTTTGATCAAAGCTTTGGAATAAATTCTTTGAGTTTCTCCCTTTCTTTAATCGATATGGTTCTGCAACTAAATATTCATAGAATGGTTTTGCAACCTCTCCTGTAGTGATTGGTAAAAACCATTTGCCGATGCCTCGTTGCAACATTATGTTCAGAACCACCATTTTATAACTATTTTGCATTTTGGTATTTTCTACTTCAAATAATAGGTCGTTCGCAACAGAAAATATATCTGACTCTTTTACATTAAGCTCACCTATTTTATTCAAGAAACCAAAGAAACCTCTTTCCTTTTTCCATTCTGATCGGTACGCATCTAATGAATATTCGCCTCTTTGAACTAGTTCTAGATAAGTTGGTCGTCTACCCAATTCTTCTTTCACCATGAAATAATTTTGTTCAAGTAATTGCCTACGCGTTGAGGAGCGTGTCACCATTTTCTTCAATAAGTCAACAGTTTGTAAATCAAACTCAATCGTACAAGACGAAGGTAGATCAATCATGGTTGGTAAAGAACTAATTTTATCTTGTCGTTTAGCCGTCAATAGCGCCAGTTTCTTATCAATGTTTTTATAGTTCCCAATCAAATCGATAATCGTACAATGTGTCTTTCCTTTTGATAGACGTAGTCCTCGTCCGATTTGTTGGGTAAACACTGTCAATGATTCTGTCGGACGACAGAACAATAACGTATCAATTTCAGGTATATCGACACCCTCATTAAATAGATTCACTGCAAAAATGATGTCTAATTGTCCATGCTTTAACTGAGCAATCACTTCGGTACGATCATACTCGGTCTGACTATGAAGTGCTACCGCCTGCACCCCTTGTCTCCTGAAATAATCTGCCAAATATTCAGCTTGTATAACGGATGAACAAAAACCGAGCGCCCTCGATTGATGATGTTCTGACCATGCCTTAAAAATCTTCTCGGCAACACTTTCTTTTAACTGTTCTGCTAATAATTCCTCTTGATCGTAACGACGTCCATTGATTAGACGAATTTGAGAGTAGTCAATTTCATCGTATATTCCCACATAATGAAACGGGGTTAAAAACGATTCTTCTATCGCTTCCGTAAAGTGCATCTGGAAAGCAACGTTATCATCGCAAAGCGCATATACGTCCCCTCCGTCTAAACGGTCAGGCGTTGCAGTCAAACCAAGTAGGAATTTCGGTTGAAAATAATCTAGCACACGACGGTAAGATGGGGCCGCCGAATGATGAAACTCATCCACGATAATCAAATCAAATTGCTCTGGATTATATTGTTCCATTCTTTGTTTCGAAGCTAATGTTTGAATCGAGGCGAACACGACGTCAGCAGTTTCTTGATTTCGTGATTCACCTCCAAGTAGTAATCCTGTATTCCAATCCGTTGCTACATTGAGGAATGACTTTTCTGCCTGTAACAAAAGTTCTTTTTGATGCGCAACGAAAAGGACGCGTTTGAATTGACGAGCAAAAAATGCACTTAAATACGTTTTCCCTAATCCTGTCGCCAAAACGAGCATCGCTTTCTTTCGACCTTCCGCCATCGTTTCCCGAAGTGCCAACAAGGCCGCATCTTGAACAGACGTCGGTGTAATCGAATCATCTTCTATGTAAACAGGAGAATGTTCAGCAACCTCCAGTTCTTTCATTCGATCCTTCCGCGCTTCATACTCTTCACGATAATGCTGTAAGGAGACTGGATTCATCATTTGCGCATATTCACTATAAAATAATTCATGGAACGCGGCGACTGACTCTTCAAACACTTTCTCCGATACACTTGAAGGAATTTCAACGTTCCATTCCACACCATGATTTAGCGCACTATGCGACAAGTTCGAGGAACCTACAAAAAATGTACCGCTTTCTATTGTACGGAACAAATATGCCTTTGGATGGAACGATCTCCCCTTTGACCGATAGAGCCTGAGCTCGATGTTCGGGATTTTTAGAAGCATATCCAGTGCATCAGGGTTGGTGAGATACAGGTAGTCTCCTACCAAGATTCTGATTTGCGCACCGCGTTCACCCGCTTTTCTTAACGAAGCGTATAATTCTTTCACTCCCGACACTTGAGCAAACGCGACGACCATATAAATTTCAGTCGCCGCGTCTATGTGTTCTTGTAAAGGAGTGCCAAGGTTGCTCGTATGGAGTCGTAAGTCACTCATGATCCAGAACCTCTTCTAAAAATAGTCCCTTTTCAAATCCGCCGCGTTTTTTTCGTTTCTCTTCGCGAATTTGATTCAATTCATCAAAGTCTGCCCCATGCATGTTCCCAAGTGTATAGACCAATTCCAAAATGTCAGCTAACTCTTCAAGAGATTCTTCATCGATGTTTGTCTCTTCATATTCTTTGATTTCTTCATAAAGTTTCACGCGTGCTTGTTCAAAGTGCTCGGCTTGGCTTAGTTGCTTCACAATCGGCACTTTTCCTGATTCGTGAATAATTTCAGGAATGCGGTCGCGGATAAGCTTGTTATAAATCATATTTCTTCCTCCTTATCGATTTATAGATTCATGTTTACTGATGACTAGATCTTTATTTTAATTTTTGAAATAATAGTAAGAGATATTAATCACAAATGTTTTTCCCCATTTCATAGGAGGTACATATGTCAAATATTATTAATAAAGAAATCAATGAAATTATAGCATACGGAAACTCTACCAACCCAAAAATTTCCTTATCTAATGATCAAGCATTTAATATCTTGATGCTTCAATATTACTGTTTTAAAGAAGTTGATATTTCAAAAGTCTGGCCTGAGATTATATCAATAATTACAGATGGAAAAGATGACGGTGGGATTGATGCAGTATATTTTGATGAAGAAGACTCAAAAATAATAATTTTACAAAATAAGCATTCTGACTCGATTCAAATTCAAGATATTGTTAGCGAAATTAATAAAATTATAACTACATTAAATGATTTTAAAGATGCACATACAGGTAGTTATAATAAAAAAACAAAGAGACTTCTACAAGAATCTTTAGATCGACTAACAGATGAAAATGAAGGAAATATAGAAATTTTATTTTCTTCGTTGGCGACTTTGGATATACAAAAGGCAAAATCAAAACTAACTGGAATCGAAGATAAAGTTGCGTACTTAACAGTATTAAATAAAGTACATATAGAAGAAATAATTGAAAAACTTCAATTGCAACATGAAGTAGTGGCAGAAGACAGTGTAAATATCGATAATACTAAAAATATATTGAAATACTCCAGTGATCAACACAAAGGAATTTTTGTGAACGTCAGCTCAGAATCAATTAGTCGTTTATACAATAAATACAATCAAAAGGGTTTATTTAATCTAAACATAAGAAGATACATTAGAAATAAAAATGTTGATGATGGGATTAAGAACACTCTTGATAATAATCGAGAAGAATTTTGGTTTTTAAATAACGGTTTAACTATAGCCTGTACCGACTTTATTGAAGATGGAAACAAAATAAAGTTATATAACTTTTCTATAGTAAACGGTGGTCAAACGACTAATCTAATTGGAGAGTATAAGGGAAAAAATAGAGAAGAGTTCTATATCCCGTGCAAAATTGTTTCGAGTGTTGATGAAGTTTCAACTGAAGATACTATGAGGTTCTTTAATACTATTGCCGAAGCTACAAATTCTCAAAAACCTATTCAGCCTAAAGACCTGAAATCAAATTCACCAGAAATGAGATCATTGCAAACACTTTTATTAAAACACAAAGTATTTTTAGAGATTAAAAGAGGTGAAAAGGCAACTAAGGATACTAATATTAAAATTAAAAATGATGAACTAGCACAATTAATTTTTTCTTTTGTAAATCAAAAACCTGGAACTTCTAGATCAAATAAAAATTCATTATTTAATAATAATAAATTTTATAAACAAATTTTCTTTAAGCGATACTCTAGTGAATCAAACAAAACAAATTTTTTATTAGATCTAATTGAACTTAATGATAGATACGTTACTCTACACAAAAAGTTCAAAACAGAATTTAAAAATGATTTTACTTCTGAGCAAGCAAATATATTTAATAATGGAAAATTTGTATTGTTCGCCCTATTTGGTCTAACTTACAGAATAATTAATGAAGATGTTGAAATAAATTCTATAAAATCTAATTCTTCACTCATTGAAGATGATGATTTCATTTATGGTTCGTTTATATCTAATTATAAAGAGGACGATATAGATCAAAAATTAAAAGATTTAATTATCTTATTTGTGAATATTCTTGAAGAAGAATATACAAATCAATATGAAAATGACAAAGTGACAAGTGTTAGCAATTTCTTCAAAACAGATAAGAAATATGTTAGTGACATCTTAACATCCACAGTGAAAAAACTAAGTAGAACTTTTGTATACAAAGAATTTATAGAACATGGTCAAATTTTTAAACGAAATAGCTAATAAATTTTTGATCTATTATTTATGAATTAAAAACAATTTAACGAATTTCAGTTCATGAAATTAATATTTTATGAACTGAAATTCGTTATTTATTTTGATAGTATATCTAGTAGACAAATATTTATTAGTAATGTATCACTTCCTCTCTACTCTACCACCTCAAACGCCTTCACATACGCCACATGATCCAACATCACAATCAGCTCGTCCTCAAATTGCACAAATCCATCGCTCGCATGTCGAAACGATTGATAGATTGTCTCTAATGCCTCATATCGCGTATCGGCTTCCACCATATACGTCAGTACTTCTTCATTGATCAAATGAAATTCAATTTCGAAAGACTTCATCTTCTCTCCTCCTCACTCTTCTATACCCGTACCCATTTGAAAAAAATACAGCTATACATTGGAATGTTTTTCCTCTAATCTAAAAATAGTCAGAATATTACGTCCTCTTACATATTTTCACTATAACATAGCTAAAGGAGAGAATTTACGGTATGGCTTATCACTTTACATGCGAACATTTAACGAAACGCTTTGATACGGGTGATGTCAAAACGGTCGCCTTACAAGACATCAACCTCCGCTTCGAACACGGGGACTTCATCTCTATCATCGGACCGTCGGGGTCTGGGAAATCGACGCTCCTCAGTCTGATCGGTACACTCGATCGTCCGACAGAAGGCACGTTGCTCTTCAACGATGAACCGATCTCGACGTTATCTGCAAAACAACTCGCGGACTTCCGCTTCGAGAACATCGGCTTCATCTTCCAACAGTTCCACCTCATCCCGACTCTGACGGCACTTGAGAACGTCATGTCCCCGCTTTTCGGACGAAAAGTCGATTACGACGTACACGAACGCGCGCTCGAACTGTTGAAAGAGGTCGGTCTCGCTGACAAGGTCGATTCGTTACCGTCCCAACTGTCAGGCGGTCAGCAACAACGCGTCGCCGTCGCGCGTGCTCTCATTCATCGTCCGAAATGGCTCCTCGCCGATGAGCCGACGGGGAACCTCGACACACATACGGGTGACGTCATTTTTGACCTCTTGATCCGGTTGAATCGCGAGAACGGATGTGGCGTCCTCTTCGTCACCCATGACCCAGAACTCGCCGACCGTGCCAACCGAAAAATCGAAATGCGCGACGGGCAGGTTGTCGCCATGAGCGACGTCCATCATGCTTAAGTTCATCTGGAACTCATGGTGGCGGAATAAAGAACGATTTATCCTGCTCATGGTCGGGATGCTCATCGTCAGTACCGGGCTCAGCTATCTTCTCGGGGTGACCCAGGCGAATAACGGCACGGTCGTCAACGAGCTGCAAAAACGTTGGGATTCGTCTTATCACATCGTCGTCCGACCAGAAGGCAGCCGAAGCGTGACGGAAGATTTGAACTTGCTCGAGCCGAACTATATGAGCGGACTCGAAGGAGGGATCACGCGCGAACAGTACGAGACGATCCAACAAATTGCCGACATCGATGTCGCGGCACCGATCGCCATGATCGGGTCGACTTATTCGAGCTCGTTCACCCAAACGCATACGTTTGATAAAGCAGGACTTTATCGCCTCAAGATGAACACGCTCATCGATACGGGCATTGAAAAAATCAATGACTTTCAAGACTTGAAAGCCTACTTTTGGGTCGGCTGGATGCCGAACGGCGATTCCACCCACATCGGCATCGGACCGACCGCCCTGTACGAAGAGTTCCCACTCGATTACGGGAGCGACGTCATGCTCGCGGGGATCGATCCGGTCGCCGAAGCGAAACTCGTCGGGTTAGACGATGCCGTACAAGCGACAGAGTTCAGTCGTTACTTCAATGAAGAGGATGTCCCAGAACCTTACGATGAAGACATCACGACAATCCCGATTTTGATGAGTACGAAAGACTACGTCGATGCCTCGATCAACTACACCATCGAAGAAGTCGATGCCGATACGAGCGACCAAGAAGCCTTTATCCAAACCTATCTCGAGAAAGGGAAAGGGGAGTATCTCGATAGCTTAAAAGGCACGAAAGTCGCCTCATACGACTTTACAGCCCAACAAATGCACGACAATATCACAAAACACATTTTAGAAGGAAAACCGCAGCCACAAGATCCTCGTCTCACCGTGGAATACACGTGGCTTTCCGAGAAGGCGTCACCTCTTGTCTATGAAGGCGTGACGAGCCCGTTCCCGAAACGTTGGCCGTATTCGTATCAAATCAAACCGTTCCTCGCTGAGGGTCAAGTGAAGTATGGGCAAGAAAGTATGTATCGTAAGTCCAATTTATACGCGGAAGACCTTAACGATGCACCAAAAGTGAAATATAACTACATCGGACTATTCGACCCATCGAAACTGAAGCTGTCAAAAGATCCATTGACGGAACTTCCGATGGAGACGTATTTCCCGGCAAGCGCCGAATGGGTCATGAACTCGAAGGACGAGCCGGTCAACCCACCGACGACCGTCAAACCGACGAATAACCCGTATAGCTTCTTGACGAAGCCACCTTCGATGTTGACGACACTCGACGCGGCGTTCGCCATCGCCGGTGACAAGGCCATCTCGGCCATTCGCGTCAACGTGAAAGGCGTGGACGTCTTGAACGAAGAGAGTGAAGCGAAGCTCCAAGCGGTCGCCAAGGAGATCGAAGACAAGACCGGTCTCATCACGGACGTCACGCTCGGGTCGTCTCCACAATACGCCGTCACCTATCTCCCTGGTTTAAAAGGAGAAAGTTCGCTCGGTTGGATCCAGCAGCCATGGATTAAAATCGGGTCGTCGATCACGATCTTCCAAGAAGCGAAACTCGGCTTCTCCGGCGTCGTCGCGAGCGTCATCCTCGTCGCGATGTTGTATGTGTTCAGCTCGAACATCATCATGTTGTACGCACGGAAGAAAGAGTTCGCCATCCTCTTGTCGCTCGGTTGGCGTCCGAGTCAGCTGTCGAAACTGTTATTTTTAGAAGCCACGATCCTCGGGTCGATGGTCGCGCTCATCTCGTGGATGATTCTCGGGACGTTCCTTTGGACAGCTGCCGGCTCGACTTCAATCACCCGCATTCTCTTGATCGGACTTGCTGGACTTTTGATTTACTGGCTCGGGACACTCATCCCGATTCGACTCGTCCGTCGCATCAAACCATATGAGACGATGCAGTCTGGTGAAGTCTCAAAAGGACGACGTCTCGGCCGCTCACGCTCGAGCGTCGGCATGAGCTTGAACCAGCTCGTGACGTATTGGCCACGGACGTTGTTGTCGATTCTTGCCATCGCTTTACCGACGAGTCTGTTCGGCTTCTTCTTGTTCGTCACGTTCCGCCTCCAAGGCGTCTTGTATACGACGTGGATCGGGGAGTTCGTGGCACTTGAAGTCGGGACGATGCATTACGTCGCCATGGGGGTCGCCTTACTGATCGCGATGCTCACGACGACCGAGATCATGTGGCAAAACGTCTCCGAACGAAAGCCACAACTCGCCGTCTTGAAAGCGCTCGGTTGGCAAAATACGTCCATCCGTCGCCTCGTCTTGACAGAAGGCGCATTGACCGGCTTCTTCGCCGGACTACTCGGTGTGACGTTCACCATCATCATCGTCACGATCATGTATCAACAGTTCCCAACGTCCGAGTTACCGTTCTTGTTCGCGACCATCCTCATCCCGGTCGTGACAGGTGTCTTAGGTGCACTGCTTCCTGCTGAGCGTGCGGTCCGCATCACGCCGGCTGAAGCGATTGGTGGGCATGTCGTCAACCAAAAACAAGTCGAGAAACGCTTCCGCTTCGTCCTCGGGACGACGGCGACGGCACTCGTCGTTGGAATCATCAGCTTGTTCGTCTTCACGTCACCAGAAGTCAAGCCGGTCACAGAAGAAGCAAAAGCGACACCAACCCCGACCGCACAGACGACGGGTGCGAAACAGGCTGATTTAAAAGTGGATAAACCGAAAGAAGCTAAGGCTACCACACCAAAAGAAGATGACCTTCAAAAAATCATGGACCTTGGCACGTTCCAAACGTTTATCGGTGACCCGCGATTGAAGAAACGTGAATTCCAAGTGGGTGAACCCGTTTACGCCTCTCCGGACGGAACCGAACCGGAAGACGGAAAACGATTCGTCAGCCTACCGATTACCTTGTATGACAAAGATAAGGGCTATGGTGGCTATGCGGACTATCGTCCGAACGGATTCCGCATGTACACGTCAGATGGCACAAAGTACAGTCCGGTCGACATGGTCAACCACAATAAGAAAGCGTTCCAAGGCGGCTTCCGTTACAAGCCAGGCGAGAAGTCCGAAATTGATTTAGTCTTCCTAGTTCCAGAGAATGAGAAGACACTCGTCTTGTTCGCTTCGAGTGATGCCATGCCGAAAACCTATACCGTCAAAATTGATGTCCCATAAACGAAACAACGTCGCCCCGGAGTCGAGGCGACGTTGTTTTTTATTCGGCTTTTTCCACGATTTCGACACGTACTCCCGTGTCACCGACTTTCCCTAAGTCTTCTACGATCGGGTCCTCATACGCCAGGACATGAAACTCTTGCTCGATTGTACGAATGACGTAATGTGAGAGCGTCCCCCGCTCGCTGTTCACTCGATTCGTTCCCATCTCTTCATGTACGTATGACATGAAGCTTGACGTCGTCAGCTTTATGATTGGGTGGTCGTTCCATAATCCTTCTTCCTTCAGACCGTGTTCTTCAAGCGTCCCAAGAAAGAGAGCGTACTGTTCGAAACGAATCCGGATGCGGTCACGCTCAGCGTTCCATGTGAGGAGCATCGTCGGGTCCGATGCCCCGAAGAACGTCCATTCTAGCGGATAATACGCTTCATTCTTCATTTGAAAGGATTCTGTATCGAGTACATAGTCCGTTGTCGTCATGAGATCATGTAGGTCAATCATTTATTCGCCCCCTAATCAAAAAGCGATGCCTCACGACATCGCTTCCCCTTCAATAAAAGATATACCACAGTGCCGCTGCCACTAAAAACAGCCCGGCCCCGATGAACAAGATTTTTGCCAATCGTTCATATACCATGTCTTCACCTCACCAATGCCGCGCCGACGACGAGGGAGACCCCGATCGACAGCAAGAATGCCAACAATCCGACGGCGATATTTCCTTTTTGAATCTCGTCGTTCACCTTCAGAGTCGGTGTCAAAAATTCAAACAACCAATAGGTCGCGAGAAGCAACATGAAGCCGAATCCCCCACCGACGAAGATGTCAATCGTGCTCTCATGATAGCTCTCGACGACACGGAAGATGTTGGCGAGACCGACAATCTTCCCACCTGTCGCCAAGGCGACGGCGATATTCCCTTTTTGAATCTCGCGCCAGTTGCTGTATGGCGTCGTCACCTCGAAGATGGCGAGACCGACAATAATCATCAGCCCTGCCATCGAATAGAGGCCGAACGACTCTAGCATAATCGCAAACGTTAACGTGCCCATTCCCCGACTCCCTTTATTTTAGTTCGACGACCGTGACACCGAGTCCACCTTCACCCATTCCACCTGGGCGTTGACTCTTCACGTGACGATGTCCTTTTAAAAATTCCTGTGTCGCTTGACGCATCGCCCCGGTACCTAGACCGTGGATGATGCGGACGTTGTCGTAGCCCGACACGAGTGCTTCATCGATATACTTATCCAGACGCATGAGCCCCTCTTCGACTCGGACGCCGCGAAGGTCGAGTTCAGACTTCGTCGAACTCTGACGCTTGAGCGAGCTTCCTTTCGACTGAAGCGGCTTCTCTTTTGATGGACCGATCTTCTGAAGGTCGTCCGCTTTGACGTTCACTTTCATGATGCCGACTTGGACGTTGTACTCGTTGTCGTTGATTTGTTTCACGATGTAGCCTTTTTGGTTGAACGTCGTCACTTTCACTTCTTCGCCTTTACTGAACGTACGTTTCTGCTGGGCTTTTTGTTTCACTTTTTGGATCTTTTTCTCTTGAAGCGTCGGTTTTGCCGACTCGAGCTCTTTCTTCGCCGCGATAATCTCATGCTCTTTGACAATGCCCTGCTCCCGGAGTTTCTTCAAGCGGTCGATGACCTCGTTCGCCTGACGCTTCGCCTGTTCGACGGCCTTCTCGGCTTTCGCCTCCGCCGCACTATACAAGTTGTCGCGCTCGCGCTCAAATTCGGTCATCTTCGCTTCGAACTCGGCCTGCTCCTCTTCAAAGTCATGACGTTTGACGATGAGCTCTTGCTCGAGCTGTTCGGCGCGTTGTTTCGCCGCTTCGAGTTCGTTGATCATCGACTCGACCGATTCGGCGTCACTACCGACATGGCTCCGTGCCTTGTCGATGACTTGCTCGGACAGTCCGAGGCGACGGCTGATCTCGAAGGCGTTCGAGCGACCCGGTACGCCAATCAAGAGACGATAGGTCGGGCTGAGCGATTCGATATCAAACTCCATCGAGGCGTTCATGACGCCTTCACGGTTATAAGCGTATGCCTTCAGTTCCGAATAGTGCGTCGTCGCCGCGACACGTGCCCCGCGACGTTTCACCTCATCGAGAATCGCGATGGCGAGGGCGGCCCCTTCTTGCGGGTCCGTCCCGGCACCGAGCTCATCGAAGAGGACGAGTGACATGAAGTCGATCTTGTCGAGCATGCCGACGATATTCGTCATATGTGAGCTGAACGTCGAGAGACTCTGCTCGATCGATTGCTCATCCCCGATATCGGCATAGACCGCGTCAAACACGGAGAGTTCCGTCCCGAATTCTGCCGGTACGTAAAGTCCTGACTGCACCATCAACTGAAGGAGTCCAATCGTCTTCAACGTGACGGTTTTCCCGCCGGTGTTCGGTCCGGTGATGACGAGTGACGTATAGTCTTCCCCGAGCTCGACCGTGATCGGCACGACCTCATCTTTCGGGATGAACGGGTGACGGGCTTGTTTCAACTTGATTTCCCGATTGTCGTTCAACTTCGGCTCGGTCGCTTTCATCTCTTGCCCGTAGGCGACTTTCGCAAAGATGAAATCGAGTTCGGCCAATACGTCGAGGTTCGTCATGATCGCATCATGCACCCCACCGACCTCATTTGAGAGCGCGCTCAAAATCCGATCGATCTCGGCGCGTTCCTTCAAGCGAACTTCTTGAATCTCGTTGTTGATCGAGACGATGGCCTGCGGCTCGATGAAGAGCGTCTGACCGGAAGCCGACTGGTCATGGACGATCCCGCCGAACGCTTGACGATACTCTTGTTTGACCGGGACGACATAACGGTCGTTTCGAATCGTGACGATGGCGTCCGAGAGCATCTTCGCGTTATTACGGAGGATGTTGTCGATTCGTGAACGGACGCTGCCTTCAAAGCTTCGGAGCTGTGTCCGAAGTCCTCGGAGTTGTGCGCTCGCCGAATCTTGGACCGTCCCTTGATCATCAATCGCATGACGAATCGATTGTTCGACTTCGATCAGCTTCGTCAACTTGTCCGCATACTCATCAAGACGGGGAATCCGAAGCTCTTCATTGTCCTCGTGAAGTTTCTCGAAGAAGTTCTTCACTTGTCGCCCACCGTACATGACAGCCGCGACAGCGAGAAGTTCACTCGTCGAGAGGACCGAGCCAATCGCGGCCCGCTTCACTTCAGCACGGACGTCCGTTAGTCCGCCGAGCGGAAGACGGTCACGGAGACGCACGACTTCGGTCGCCTCTTTCGTCACGTTCAAATTCGAGAGCACTCGGTCGTACGAGTAGTCCGGTTGCATCTTGAGCGCCATATCTTTCCCGAGCGAGCTCGCCGCGTGTCCGGCAAGCTGCTGGCGCAATTTTTCATATTCTAATACGCGTAACGCGTGGTCCATCTAGCATGTTCCTTTCTATCGCTTCGCCGCGAAGAATGCCTTGGCGTCTTCAAACGAGAAGCAGTTAATGATATCCGTTGGTTCGAGATAGGCTTTCCGTGCGTGTAACACACCGAGCGCCATATCTTCCATCATATCTGGGTGGTGCGTATCGGTGTTGATCATCACTTTGACGCCTGCTGCCTTCGCTTTCTTCAGCGTCGATGCCGTCAAATCGAGACGGTTCGGGTTGGCGTTCAACTCGAGCGCCGTCCCCGTCTCTTTCGCGAGCGCGATCAACTTGTCCTCGTCAATCGGATAGCCGTCGCGGCGACCGATGAGTCGTCCCGTCGGATGTGCGATCACGTTGACGTATGGCGAACGGCAGGCGTTCTCGAGACGTGCCATGATTTCGTCGACGGATTGGTCCATCTTCGAATGGATTGAGGCGACGACATAGTCGAGCGTCTCCAAAAATTCTGGCTCATAGTCGAGCGTCCCGTCAGGACGGATGTCCATCTCGACGCCTCGTAACACGTTCATGTCATGTGTTTTTGCGGCTTCGCGAATCTCCTCACCTTGTGCCTCGAGTCGCTCCTCCGTCAAGCCATTGACGAACGTCAAATACTTCCCGTGATCGGTGATGGCCATCCACTCATAGCCGCGCCCTTTCATCGCCACGACGATCTCGTCGACGGTCAACTTCCCGTCCGACCAGACTGTGTGCATGTGTGCGTCGGCCTTGATGTCCTCGAGCGTGACGAGTTTCGACAAATCGTGCTCGAACTCGGCATGTCCTTCCCGAAGCTCAGGTGGGATGAACGGAAGACCGTACCGTTCGAACAGTTCTTCTTCTGTTTCCGGTTGCCACAGTCCATCTGCCGTCTCGACCCCATACTCTGAAATCGACTCGCCCTTCGCTTTCGCGAGTTGGCGCATGCGAACGTTGTGGTCTTTCGAGCCTGTGAAATGGTGAAGCGTTGCGGCGAATGCGCCAGGCTCGACCATACGGAAGTCGACCGACACCATCTCCTCACGCTCGAGAACGAGCGATACTTTCGTCTCGCCTGCCGCGATCACTTCATTGATGAACGGCAAAGCGAGGAGTTTCTCCCGAAGCGCGATCGGCTCTTCAGTCGCGATGATGAAGTCGAGGTCTTTACACGTCTCCTCGGCTCGGCGGAAACTTCCCCCGACCGAATGACGTAAGACGAGCTCTTCCTTCTCCAACACATCGTTGATTTCCTCGACGATTGGTCGCATGACCGCATATGCGAGTCGTTCCGGACGCGACTCAAGGTTTTTCGCTGCGGCAAGTAGCTTCTCGACACTTTTCGCTCCAAATCCCGGAAGCGATGCCGCCGTCCCGTCTTCAAGCACGCGGATGAGAGATTCTAAGTCGACGACGCCGACTTCACGAAGTTTGGCGAGTTTCTTCCCACCGAGTCCTTGAATCTTCAAGAGCTTCATCAATCCGAATGGAATCTCTTCTTGCAGCGCTTCGAGCACTTCGCTACGTCCCGTATCGCGATACTCCTCGAGGACTGCTGCCGTCCCCTTCCCGATGCCTGCGATGGACGTCAAGTCGTCGATGTCCTCGAGCTCGAGGTCCGTATTCTCTAGTGCCGTCGCGGCCTTGCGGAATGCATTGATTTTAAACGGGTTCTCCCCTTTGATCTCCATATATTGCGCGATCTTCTCGAGCAACATCATCGCTTCTACTTTATTCATACGCTTCCCCCTCTTCACACAGAAAAGACCGAGACACAAGCACTAGCTTGCATTCCGGCCTGTCGTGTCACAACATCTTATTTGAAAACCAATCCGATAGATATGGCGTGTCTTGAATGATAAATGTCGCAAGCGACGAATTGTCGACGGCATTTTGAACGCCTGCCATCGGTACGAACGCAATTACCCAAAGGATGAAGAACGTAATGACATACGCCTCGAAGAAACCGAGGACTGCTCCAATCAATCCTTTTAATTGGCGCAAGATCGGCAAGTCCGTCAAGAAGTCGAGCATCGCCAAGATGAGATGCAAGACGAGTTTTGTGATGAGGAACAACACGACGAACCAAAAGACGTTGTAAAACGTCATCTCAATCCCTGAAAGCGAATTGAGGTCCAACACGCCGCCTGGGAGCGTTCCATCAAGCTGAGACGGATACGGGATCCAGAGCTTGAACGCTTCAGCTAAATCTTTATAGTATGTGTTGGCGACGAGAAAACTGATGATAAGCGCGACCCAATGGCCGAGCTGTAGAATCGCGCCACGACGGAAGCCGTTGACGATTCCAATAAACAAGAAAAACAGTATAAGTAGCGTAACCATGGATTGATTTATTCTCCCATATTTCGTTTAGTTTTGACGTGGTCGCTTGCGATTTGAATCGCAGCCAAGACCGCTGCCTGACGAGCATCTAAATGAGGGGATTGTTCACGAATCTCGCGGATCTTACTGTCGACCAAAAAGCCTACTTCCCTCACATGATCAGCGGGTTCTTCGCTTACGATCGTATAGTCTTGACCCGCAATGTGAATCGTTGTTCGTTGTAACTGCACGCGCACCCCTCCTTTACGTCTGTCAGAATTAATCATAACATCGTTTTTATATTAGGAAAAGGAGAAGCCCCTTCCCTTGATATGTACAACATTTTCTATTACCCTTCTATGAAGTTGTCAAACGTCTTTCTTCAGGAAAATTACAAGAGATGGTGGCAACATTTCGTAAAATGTGCGAAAATATCAACTATTCAAACAAACAGAAAGGGTGATTGATTTGAAATTACGCATTGGCCTCTTAGGTCGCATCATCATCGCGATCGCTTTCGGGATTCTGCTCGGGAGCATCGTACCAGAAAGTCAGAACTGGATCGTTCGGACGTTTGTGACGTTCAACACGGTCTTCGGGCAGTTCTTAGGCTTCGCCATCCCACTGATCATTCTTGCTTTCATCATCCCAGGAATCGGGGAACTTGGTAAAGGAGCAGGAAAGTTAGTCGGACTCACAGCACTTATCGCTTACGCTTCAACAGTTGTCGCAGGAACGCTCGCATACTTTGCAACGAGCAACTTGTTCCCGCAAATTTTGACACGTTCGACAGAAGGAGCCGAAAACCCAGAAGAAGCCTTATTGAAAGGGTTCATGGAATTTGAGATTCCACCGGTATTCGGTGTCATGACCGCACTCATTTTAGCGTTCGTCATCGGGATAGGGATTGCCGCTATCGAAAGCAAGCGGTCACTCGACCTCGCCATGGATTTCCGCGATATCATCGAGCTCTTAATCAGTAAAGTCATTATTCCATTACTCCCATTCCACATCGCCGGAATTTTCATGAACATGACGTATGCTGGTCAGGTCGCTGAGATCCTCTCGGTGTTCTCGCTCGTCTTCGTCACAATCATCGTCCTTCATTTGACGATGCTCATGATTCAATATTCAATCGCAGGTGGTCTCAACAAAGAGAATCCGTTCAAGTTGCTCAAGACGATGATGCCGGCTTACTTCACAGCCATCGGGACGCAATCATCGGCTGCGACGATTCCCGTCACACTTCGCCAAGCGAAGTTGAACAACACGGACGAGGGTGTCGCCAACTTCGTCATCCCGCTCTCGGCAACGATCCACTTGTCAGGCTCGACGATCACACTCACATCGGTCGGTGTCGCACTCATGTACTTGAACGGCATGCCGATGTCATACGCGATCGTTCTCCCATTCATCCTCGCACTCGGTGTGACGATGATTGCAGCACCTGGTGTTCCAGGTGGAGCGGTTATGGCATCACTCGGATTGTTCGGCTCGATTCTCGGGTTCGACGCGACGATGCAAAGCTTGGTCATCGCACTCTACTTGGCGCAAGATAGCTTCGGGACAGCTACAAACGTCACAGGTGATGGTGCCATCGCAAAAATTATCCACTACTTTAAACACAATACGAAACTTCTCGACAACACAGCGTCGAAACAAGAAGATATCGCATAAAGCAGAAATCAAAAACGGGCAAGCCATCAGGTTTGTCCGTTTTTGTCTACATTGATAAGGAGAGATACATATGGAATGGATCGAATGGAAAGACCCGAATCACTTCTCGGAACATGTCATGAGTACATTATTGGAGGAAGAGGCAAAGCACAGCCTGATGATCGGGGTATTGAATAACGTGATTCAAGGCGTTTACGAGACGTTTCATCAGTTCACTGTCGAGGAGGAAGGTGAACTTCTCGCCATCTTACAAGTGACACCACCACATCCGCTCCATTATATCGTCGTGGATTCGAAACGTGCGGACGAACTCCCGGCCTTCATCATCCCGCACCTCCTCGAAGCAGACATCCCCTTCACCGAGGTCGTCTCAGAACGCAAACAAGCCGAACGGTTCGCGAAGGCGTGGCAAGAGGTGACGTCCGGGTCGAGCGAGCTGTTCATGTCTCAAGGGCTTTACCGACTCGACGACGTGAAAGACATCGAGATGGCGAAAGGCCACATGCGAGAAGCGACGGTCGCTGACCAAGCCCAACTCGAAGCCTGGTATAGCGCTTTTGAAGCCGAGTCCGGCCTTCGCTCTTCGCCACCTGAGAAAGTCACGAAAGCCGTCCAGACGATGCTCGACAGGGATGAAGCCGTCTTTTGGGAAGTCGACGGACAGGTCGTCTCGTGTGCGAAGCGGGCACGTCCGACTGAGAACGGCATCACCGTCTCGTTCGTCTATACGTCACCAGACTCACGTGGGCGAGGTTACGCACGCAGCCTAGTCGCAGACCTCAGCCGCCAGTTACTCGAGACGAAATCGTTCTGTGTGCTCTATACAGACCTCTTGAACCCGACGTCGAATAAAATCTATCAAGAAGTCGGTTACGAACAGATTATGGATTCTGCTTGGGTCCGACTCGCTAGATGAAACGAATCGCCTCCCCTATACTAATAGGTGGAGGCGATTTTTCATGGCTAGATTCCGTTTTATGTTTCGTGCACTCGGTGTGGCACTTCTTCTCTATATGTTGATCGTCGGTGGACAAAGCGTCCTCGATGACCCGAACATCGACACGTTATGGCTCAGTGTGATTGGCGCTGCACTCCTGACATTTATCGCCTATATGGCAACAAAAAAGTGATCGACGCGTTCGTCGATCACTATCTTTGTGTTGATTAGAAGAATGATGCTGGGTTGACTGTGCTTCCCGCGCTCGATGAAGAGTACGAGTAACCACCACGGTGAATCTCGAAGTGAAGGTGTGACCCTGTCGAGTTCCCTGTGCTACCCATGCCACCAAGATTTTGACCTTGTGATACGCGTTGACCCGCTTTAACCGAGACTGAGCTCATGTGCGCGTATACTGTCGTCCACACTTGTCCGTTGATGACGTGTGCGATCATGACGTGGTTTCCGTATGCGCCACCCCAACCTGCACGGAGGACCGTACCTGTTTGTGCTGCATAGATTGGTGTACCGACTGGACCTGCGATATCAAGACCGTTGTGGAACGAGTATCCGTTCGCACCGCTCGCTGCGCCCCACCCTTGTGAGAGGCGACCGCTTGCTGGACGTTGGAACATCCCGCCGCTCGCTGGTGCAGATGCTACAGGTGTTGATGTGGATGCGCTAGAACCACTGTTGCTTGAGCTTGCGCTTTGTTGCTTCTTAGCAGCTGCTGCTTCTGCCGCTGCGCGACGCGCTTCTTCTTCAGCACGGCGTTGTGCTTCGATTTCTGCTTGAATCGCTTGTTCTTGAGCTTTGAGCGTATCTTCCATCTCTTGTAGGCTCATGAGTTTTGATTCGAATTTCACTTTTTCAGCTTCGAGTTTCTTGATTTTCGCTGCGCGCTCTTTCATTTTTTGATCGAGCTCTTTTTGGCGTTTTTCAAGTTCTTCTTTTTGCTTCACGAGTGAATCGCGCTCTGCTTTTAATTCAGCTTGCGCTTTCGCAAGTTTCTCTTTTGTTGCTTCATACTCTTCGAAGATCTGTTGGTCGTTCTCTTGAATCGTACCAGCTGTGATCATACGTGTGATCAAATCACCGAAGTCTTTTGAACCGAAGATGAACTCAGCCCAGTTGACTGACGAGCCACCGTTCTTTTGCATCGTCGCCATACGGTCTTTCATGAGTTCTTCTTGTGCTTTCATTTTCGCTTCGTATTTTTTGATTTGCTCTTGAAGCTTTTGAATTTTTTCTTCAGTTGCACGGATCTCAGCTTTTTTCTGAGCGACATCGTTGATGACGTCTTGGAGTTCAGCATCTAACTTGTTGATCTCTTGTTGCTCTTTGCTGATGGCTTGCTCACGTGATTGAATCGAAGAGTTTGCTTTCGACTGTTCACTGCTATTCTTTTGTCGTTGTTCTTGTACTTTCTTCTGCTTCTCTGTAAGTGAGGCTGCATAAGTCGGTGACGTTCCGCCGATCAAGAGTGCGCCTAGAGTGACTGTTGCTGCAAATTTCTTCAAGTTACCCAATGTGCTTCCCTCCGCTGATTCCCGTGTATTTTTTATCTATAGTCGTTCAAGTATTTTCTATAAGACGAGTTGCGACATTTCATTCGCTCTGTGACTCATTATAGCAATCTAAACCAAAAGTTATTTTACACTTATATTTCATTCGTATGACATTGACCTAATTTAGGTTTTATCTCTTAAAAAACGTGGGTATAGACAATATTTTATTTGGTTTGTTGTCACAAAATAGTTTTTAAAATAAAAAAAGCACTTTAAGAAAGCGCTTTTCACATAATAACCTATATCATTTTTTGACTACCTTAATGCCACATAGCCGGCTCGTTTCCCTCGTTTTCGTTTCGAACGAAGTAATAAGACCCCACCGATCAGCACGATTCCTGCAATCGCCCCGCTACTATCCAATAGGACATCTTGTAATAACGGCGTCCGTTCCGGCGTCAAACTCTGATGATACTCATCAAAGATGGCGACCGTGTTGGCGAGCGTCCAAGCAAACAATAAGTTCAGACTAGCATGAAGGTTCGTTCTCGAAATCGCCTTGACGAACAATGCCCCTAGTGCGAAAAATGTAACGAAATGGGCCGCTTTTCGCATCAAGAACTCGATCAACCCGACTGTGCCTAACGCGTCGAGTGATACTTTTTTTCCTGCATAGTCAAACTCGACGTTCGCTAACGTCGGCTCGATCCAGCTCCAATTGAATCGCTCGAGTGGCGAAACGATGGACTGATCTGAGTAAGGTGTCGCACTCGAGAAGAATAATCCGATCAAAATGAGCGCTATCCATATAAATTCATTTTTTAAAAGTCGCATAACACCGTTCCTTTCTACAACGAGTTTCATTATACGGATTGTACAACACGAAATATGTAACAGCGACATCATGATTTCATAACAATTTGATTGCACACGACGCGTTCAAAGTCGTGACGCCGTTATTCTCTTGGTATACTAAAGAAAAAGGGGGAATGAACATGATCTATGATTTTGAAGCATTGGACATGAAAGGACAGCTACAACCGTTAGCTACATATAAGGGTGACGTCTTACTCATCGTCAATACGGCGAGTAAGTGTGGGTTCACGCCACAGCTCGAAGGTCTCGAATCGCTATATAACTCGTATAAGGGGCAAGGGCTTCAGATTTTAGGTTTCCCATGCAACCAGTTCGGACATCAAGACCCGGGCTCAAACGAAGAAATCCAAGAGTTCTGCCAACTCAACTATGGGGTGTCGTTCCCGATGTTCGCGAAAGTCGATGTGAACGGAAAAGATGCACATCCGCTCTTCAAGTACCTCTCAAAAGAGGCACCTGGACTGCTCGGTTCGAAGGCAATCAAATGGAACTTCACGAAGTTTTTAGTCGACCGTGACGGGAACGTCGTCGAACGCTTCTCGCCCCAGACGACACCGGCTGAGATTGAAGATGCGGTCAAAAAACTCATCTAACGCAAAAAAGGATGGCTCCGAGGAGTCATCCTTTTATCAAACTTAGGCGAGAATACGCACAATTCTATACGTTAAGGACAGGCCTTGTATGAAAGTGGACGATGCATCTCCAGCCTGTCTTTCGAGTAAAGTGTCTTCAAAGGGGGTGAACGTCATATGGTGAAGCACAAGGCTTATAAGTTCCGGATCTATCCGACGAAGGAACAGGAAATTCTGATCGCCAAGACGATTGGCTGTTCGCGTTTCGTGTTCAACCACTTCCTGGCGAAATGGGACGCGACCTATGAAACGACCGGCAAGGGACTGTCGTATGGTGCCTGCTCGAAAGAACTTCCCATACTCAAGCAAGAGTTCGAGTGGTTAAAGGAGGTCGATAGCACGTCTGTCCAAACGAGCGTCAGACACCTGGCCGACGCGTATAATCGTTTCTTCAAGAAACAGAACGAGCGACCTCGATTCAAGTCGAAACGAAACCCCGTCCAATCCTACAAGACAAACATCCAAGGCAAGTCCCAGCTCCCCGAGGTCTCGATCGTCGGGAATCAACTCAAACTCCCCAAGCTGAAATGGGTGCGGTTCGCCAACTCGAGACAGGTCGAGGGTCGCATCCTGAACGCCACAATCCGACGCACGACTTCGGGCAAATACTTCGTCTCCCTTCTCGTAGAGCAGGAGATCATTGAACTGTCGAAGACCGGTTCATCGGTCGGCGTCGACGTCGGGCTGAAGCACTTCGCCATCCTATCAAACGGAACCGTATACAAGAACGACCATTATTTCCGTACGCTCGAGAAGAAGCTGGCCCTCGAACAACGCAAGTTGTCCCGTCGTCAGCGCAACGCCCTGAACAAGAAGATCAAGCTTTCCGAGGCAAAGAACTACCAGAAGCAGAAGCGGAAGGTCGCCCGCATCCATGAGAAGATCGCCAACAGACGCACCGACTTCCTGCACAAGGTGTCGACCGAGATCGTCAAAAACCACGACGTCATCGGCATCGAGACCCTGCAGGTGAAGGACATGCGGAAGGACCGAAAGTTGAGCAAGTCGATCTCCGAGGTCAGCTGGTCGGCGTTCTTCCGCATGCTCGAGTATAAGGCCGACTGGTACGGGAAGACCGTCGTGAAGGTCGGGAAGACCTTCGCCTCGAGCCAGCTCTGTTCGGGTTGCAGCCATCGACACAAAGACGTGAAGCATCTCGGCTTGCGTGAATGGACATGCCCGAACTGCGGGGCCCACCACGACCGTGATGTGAACGCAGGACAGAACCTCAAACAAGAAGCCGAGCGCCTGTTGGCTTCTTCAACCGTCGGGACGACGGGGCTAGCCTGATCAGGTTCCGACTGTCAGGTCGGATAACTCAGGAATCCCCCACCTCTAAGCGAAGCGTAGGTGGAGGTAGTTCAACGTGGTGTAATGAAGTTAATCGTATAGAACGGGCTGTTCTCATCGTTATAGGCGAGCCCGACTGCGGCATGGCTGAATCGAGGTTGCATGATGTTCTCACGGTGCCCTTTCGAGTTCATCAGTCCCCAATGCGCATGGAAAACGCTCATCTGCCCCATGGCCAAGTTCTCTCCGGCCATCGAGTATGAGAGTCCAGCTTCATCCATTCGGTCGAACGGGTCACGTCCTTCCGGGTCCGTATGACTGAAGAAGTCGTTTTCCGCCATGTTCTGACTGTGCGCCCGAACGACCGGATAAAGTGGCTCGTAATCGGCGAGCGCGCTCAAGTCATATTTCTCACGGTCCCAGTTCATTAAGATTCGCATCAACTGTTCGTTTGCGACGGTCCCTTCTTCGGAAAGGTCACCGTAATAGCCGTCACTCGCCTCCTCCACTCTGCTGTCGACCGACAAGACCCCTTTTAAACGGTCATCGTCATGTTGGTCGAAGAAGAGCGTGACATATTGTCCGTCGATTGCAAATACCGAGAACGATGGATCGTCCGGGATCAAGTAGCGATTCAATCCTTTGTTATACGACGTCACCTTCTCAAAGCCGATATCCTCGACTTGGTCACGTGTCGTCTCATCGAGCACGAGACCACGATATGTGCTTCCCGTCTCGAACTGATAAAACCCTTTTTTCGCCCCGTCCTCGTCAATGAGTTCAAGACCCCGGTCCCCGCCACGTTCGACTAAATACCAGTCATGTCCGGCGTATTGACTCGTGAACCTAGGTGCATCCGTCGTACGTTCCGTCGCCACTTCAGACTCGACCTGAATGCTCGTCGGGGCAGAGACGTTTGGCATCTCATATTGCCAAGCCATATAAAGTCCAATCCCCATCAATAGGATGATCAATTTTCGAAACATGGCTCCTCCTTCCTTACTGCTCGCGCTGACGCTCCCCGAAATCGTGTAGTCTCGTCTTGATATCGGTAAGCATCTCCATATACGCGACATACGTCGCTTCGTCTATATTTAGCATACCACTGACTTGTAACGGCACATCAATTGCCTGCTCACGCAACGCGCTACCACGATCGGTCAAACGGACGACGACTTTTCTTTCATCGTCTGACGAACGACTCTTTTCGACATACCCGATTTGAATCAGTCGTTTCACGAGTGGGGACAGCGTACCCGAGTCGAGTGTCAGCCTCGTTCCAAGCTGACGCAAATCAATACCGTCCTCTTCCCACAAGACGAGCATGACCAGATATTGACTATATGTCAGGTTTAACGGTTCTAAAATTGGGCGATATAAACGGGTAAGCTCTTTTGAAGCGGTATACAGTTGAAAACAGATTTGATGTTCTAGCTTTAATGTTTGTTCCATACGTAATCCTCCGTACTCTTCTTTAGCCAAGCATATCACTTGCGAAACTTTTTGACTGCTCTATAATTTAAATTGTGCACAACTTAATTGTTTAAAATGAAATGGAGGAATTGAATCATGAAATCACTATTCACAGCATCAGCAACAGCAATCGGTGGCCGCGAAGGTCATGTGAAATCAACAGACGGCGTCATCGACATGGACGTCTCTATGCCAGGCGCGAAACACGTCGACGGTGCGACAAACCCGGAACAACTTTTCGCAGCTGGGTATGCGGCTTGCTTCGGTAGTGCCCTCAACCTCATCATCGGAAAAGAACGTGTGAAGACAGACGGATCGAGCGTCACAGGTCATGTCACATTGAACCAAAACGATGAAGGGTTCTTCATTTCAGTAGAGCTTGAAGTCGAAATCAAAGGTGTCGACCAAGCGACAGCAGAACGCCTCGTTGAAGAAGCACACCAAGTGTGCCCTTATTCAAAAGCGACGCGCGGCAATGTCGATGTGAAATTGACAGCAAAAGCAGCATAATCATCCATCCCGCTCGTAGGAGCGGGATTTTTTTTGCTTCCCCTCATCGGTAGCGGTAAGATAGAGTCACAATTAAGAAAGGAGGGAGCACGGATGAAGAAACATAAGTCGACTTTTGTTTTTGTTGCACTCGGCATCTTGCTGTTCACGGCGACATATAACGGACTGACCGTCCAGACGTACGACGTCCCGTCTGAAAAGCTGTCTGCGGATGAATCGCTTCGTATCGTGCTCCTATCTGACCTGCACAGCGCCTCATACGGCTATAAACAATCAATCTTAATCGATCGAGTCCGCGCTCAAAAACCGGACCTGATTGCCTTGCCGGGGGATTTGCTCGACCGCTATCGCTCCCCTGATCCTGCTTTCGAACTCGTCGAAGGCCTTGCCGGGATTGCGCCGATGTATTTCGTGACCGGCAACCATGAAATCGATCACTCTGACGACTACATTCGTCATGATGCCAAAAACGTATTTCGTTCTCATGGTGTGACCGTTCTCGAGAACGAATGGGAACCCATCACCATCAATGGGATCGAACTCGTCATCGGTGGATTAGAAGATCCGTTACGAACATATAATGAAAATATTTATGGAAGTTGGGAAACCGATGTCTCGACGGCGATGCAAGACGTCGACC
The DNA here is from genome assembly GCF_018617435.1 of Exiguobacterium sp. s34. NCBI lineage: Bacteria > Bacillati > Bacillota > Bacilli > Caryophanales > Exiguobacterium > Exiguobacterium sp. s34. The sequence continues at coordinate 494,989 of NZ_JACSKE010000002.1, forward strand.
CAAACGAGACATTCAACCTACTTCTCTCCCACCGTGCCGAAGAAGTCGACACGTATGCCGACCTACCTTTCGACCTCGTCTTGTCCGGACACGCTCACGGTGGACAAGTGAGGATCCCATATTTGTTGAACGGCTTGTTCGCCCCTGACCAAGGGTTTTTCCCGAAATATGCGGGCGGCCTCTATGAACACGAGACGTTCACCCACATCGTCGGACGAGGATTCAACTATAGCTTCAACGTGCCCCGCATTTTCAACCCACCAGAGATTGTGGTGATTGATGTACACGGCAAATAACGGACACTCGGGTGAGTGTCCGTTTTACTTACCAAATGATACGCTCCTCGCAACATTGTCGCTCCCGTTCGACCTGGACCGTCGAACGCTCGAACGTCCCGTATTTCCGAATCCGCTCTGTCACTTGTCGTAATACGGCCTGATCATCTGTTTCTTCTCCGATCAACACATGGCATGTTGCCGCATGTTCACTTGACGAGATCGACCAGACATGAAGGTCATGCACTTCCTTCACTCCCTCGACTTTGGCAATCTCTTCTTGCATCGCCCGGACATCGATTTGTTCCGGTGACCCTTCCATCAGGATATGAATCGCATCGCGTGTCACGCGATACCCGCTGATTAAAATAAGGATTGCGACAAATGCACTCGCAACCGGGTCCGCCCACGTCCATCCGAACGACATGATCAAAAGCGCTGCCGTGATGGCACCGACCGAGCCGAGTAAATCTCCGAACACGTGGAGCAACGCACTCTTCACGTTCAAGTTATCTTTTTCCCCACGCATTAAAATCCATGCGGCGAGGATGTTGACGAGTAGCCCGATGATCGCGACCACAAGCATTCCCCCACTCAAAATTTCCGGTGGGGCACTCAATCGTTGATACGCCTCAATTAAGATATAGATCGAGATGACGAGTAACGTCAGCCCGTTGATGAATGCCGCTAAAATTTCAAAGCGTCGATATCCGAACGTACGGTTCGGCGTCGCCGCCTTCGCACCGAATCGGACGGCTAGGAAACTGAGTCCTAAAGCCGCTGCATCCCCGAGCATATGTCCCGCATCGGATAAGAGTGCCAAACTGTTCGTCCATAGTCCGCCGATGACCTCGACGACCATGAACGTCGCAATCAACAGAAACGCGAGGAACAGGGCACGCTGATTCGTGGAATGATGATGGTGATGGTCGTGATCATGATGATGTCCCATAACTGTCGCCTCCTTCTACTTCTTATCTTATTCCATTTTACCAAAACATTCAAACGTCCATTTGAATGATAGATCAAAAAAAAAACGAGAGAGTCACCTCTCCCGTTTCTGTCTCATTTACTTTCGAGGCGGACGCGCATTACGCCGCTATATGGGAACAGTTTCAACTGAACGGTCTCCCCTTCGAACCATGTGCCTGTCGCTTGCTCACTCGTCGCTTTCACGTCAGGGCTCACGATTGCTTGGCGATCCCAATCGATGGCGCGCACTTTCTGGTCCCGTACCATCAAGAAGAACCCGTCATAGAAATGGTACTCGTTCACTTGGTCACGCTGTACGGCAGTCGGGCTACCAAGCTCAGCGCGAACGGTCGCCACATCTTTTCCAATCCAGTCGAGGACGGTCTCCGAGGCGTTCGGGACGACTTGTTGCCATGCGGCGATCACTTCATCGTCCGACAAGGCTGAAGCATCCGTTGTCACACTCTCTTCCGTGACCCATCCCGATGTCCGTTCATTCAACTGCACTTTCACAAACCCACTGACCGTCTCCAAACGTTCGAAGCGATCGCCGAGGTCGGCCTCATAGACGACCGTGACCCGATCATCTGCGTATACTTTCGTATATGGTTGACCGATATAGACCTTATCTGCCGACTTTGTTTCGTCATCGGTTGGTTGTTCCGACTCGGAATCGACCATCTCGGTCGCAATCTCGTCTGATTTGGGCAACGCCGATTCTTGTTTCTTGTCAATCAAAGCCGCGAACGCGATGATGCCGACTAAAGCGAGTATCAATGCCACTGCCGTCGTCACTCGGAACACTCGCTTACGCTTTCGCGTCGTCGCGCGCGACAATCTTCCTCCATTCATGTTCTTCACTCCTACTCGATTCGATTCATTCCACTCGTTTCGTCAAATGGTAGGAGGTTTCCTGCCTCATCAAAAAAATTCAAGTCATGATTTGTCAATTCGTCCATCGCTTGCACCATCCGTTCGACATCGACCGGCTCATCATTCTCCATATTCTCACGAATCCGAACCGTTTCACCGAGCTCAATCGTCCGCGATGTCAAGCGATGAAAGTAACGATCGTGCGTAATGAGCAGCAATCCGCCTGGGTAAACGGACAGCGCCGTCTCAATCTGTTCCCGTGTCGCCACATCCAAATAGTTCGTCGGCTCATCGAGTGCCAACAGATGCGCGTCAGAGAAATAAAGAATCAGGAAAGCAATCCGACACTTTTCCCCCATACTCGCCTCGCTGATGGGCCGGTGCACTTCATCCCGCCGGAACAGGAAATGGGCGAGTAGCGTCCGGGCCTCCGTCTCCCCGATGTCACTATGGGCAAGCAACGCCTCGAGTAGAGTCCCCGTTTCCGGCAGACGTTCAAGCGTTTGCGAGAAATAGCCGATTTTTAGACGGGGATGTCGTTTGATGACACCCGAAAATGGCGCTCGTGCACCAATCAGCACGTTCAATAACGTTGTCTTCCCGCTACCGTTCGGTCCGATAATCGAGATTCGCTCTCCTTTTTCGATTGAGAAGGAGAACGGTTCGTAGAACGGCTTACCATACCCAAACGTCACATCTTCACACGTCAGCCACGTCTTCGCTTCTAGCTCATCTGCCGCAAAACGGACGGAGATGGTCTTCTCTTCTTTTGGCTTTCGTGGACGATTGACTTCGAGCTGTCTGAGCTTCTGTTCTCTCGCCTTCATTTTGACGGCGAGATTGGCCGCTCCTTTTTGCGCACCTGGGCTACGGACACTGGCTGTCGCTTTCGCCTTCAAGTGCCACCCTTTGTATTGCGCAATCATATCGAGCAGTTCTTTCTTTCGGCTCACGTAACGGGCATGGGCTCGCTCGTCACGAAGGCGTTCGTCCTCTTTTTGCCGTCGATACGCCGTATAATTACCGGGATATCTTGTGACTTCTCCGTCCGACAATTCGAGGATGACCGTCGCGACATCATCCATCAGTTGACGGTCATGGGAGATGATGAACACTGTCCCCTCAAACCGGTTCAACCATTTCGTGAGCCAGTCGATCGATTCGACATCGAGATGGTTCGTCGGTTCGTCGAGTAGGACGATGTCCACCTGTTTCATCGTCAACGTCGACAGTTGTGCCCGCGTCTTTTCCCCACCGCTCAAGTCGTTGATGTTTTGGTCGAGCTGACCGTCTAACCCGAGACGGGTCAACGCTTTCGTCGCCTCTTGCTCCAACATGTATACATCGAGCGACAGTGCCTGTTCATACGAGGCCATGACTCGTGCCTCATCACCAGAAAAGACATCTTCATAGAGGGCGTATCGTTCAGGATCGCTCCGCATCACCCATTCAAGGAGTGACATGTCCTCCGATTCAATCGTCTGCCGGACGAGCCCGACCTCACCGTGACATTCGATCGTCCCGGCTTGTGGCTTCAATTCCCCTGTCACGAGTCGGAAGAGCGTCGTCTTCCCGCTCCCGTTCAGCCCGAATAACACAGCGCGCTCTTTCGTTGCGACCTCAAAAGAGACTGCTTCAAATAATGGTTTCCGGTCGTAGTCAAACCGAACTTGTTTCATAACTAACATTTGTTTCACCTCGCTTATTTTTCCGATACGCGATGAAACAAAAAACACCATCCGCTCGATCGGCGGTGGTGTGAAGGAATCCGTTCAAAAGGGGAAACGAGAGCTTTCCGTATTTGAAGAAGTGGACACACTTCACCCGTGACTGTTCAAGCGAACAGTGATGATTCGTCTCATCGTTGGAGTGAACGTGTCATTTTCATTGTACGGTATACCTCTCTTTCCTAAGTTACTGCCACCTTACCAAATTGAAAGCGGATTCGCAAGCACACACCCCACAATCTCCCATTTTTTCTACTCCTTTAGGCGGATGCGAGGCATACCTCGTCGCGTTATGATGACACTATATTCGAACAGTGAGGTGATGCATGATGCGTCGACGCATCCTCGTTCCGAGTGCCGTCTTGGCGAGCGTCGGAACGTTTCTTTATACACGATTCAAGCGACGTCTCCCCCGCCCGCGCTTTAAATGGCCGGAACGTCCAGAACTGACAACCATTGATGAGACGCATGTGCAAGCGACGTGGATTGGGCATTCGACCGTTCTCATCCACTGGTACGGACTCAAAATTTTGACGGACCCTGTCTTCTCAAAACGGATTGGTGTCCATTTGGGCCCGCTGACGATCGGCATGAAACGTCACACGGCTCCAGCCCTCTCCATCGAGGATGTCGGGCCGGTCGATGTCATCTTGCTGAGCCACGCCCATATGGACCATTTTGACCATAAAAGTCTAAAGCGGCTCATCACACGCGAGACGATCGTCGTCTCCGCCCCGGGAACGAGTCGACTGCTCCGTCGTTACCCGAGTCTACAGACACTTGAACTGCATCCGCATGACAAAGTAACCTTGGCGAACGGGCTAAATGTCCGGGCCATTCCCGTCAAGCATTGGGGTAACCGTTTCCCGTGGGACAAACATATGGGATACAACGGTTATTTGCTCAAATACAAAGGAATCCGGATGTTGTTTGCGGGAGACACGGCTTATACGGATTCTTTCAAAGGTCTCGCCGACCGCGAACCGATCGACCTCGCCTTCTTCCCGATCGGTGCGTATCAACCGGACTCGTTCCAAGAAGCACACTGTACTCCAGAACAGGCTTGGATGATGTACAAAGAGAGCGGGGCGAAGCGTTTCTTCCCGATGCATTGGGACACGTTCGTCCTCTCTTACGAGCCCGTCGAGGAGCCGTATCATCGTCTCGTCGCGGCCGCAAAATTAGACCGTGATCAAATTGTGATCAAGTCTCACGGAGAAAGCATCCGCCTGTAGTTTTTACTTTCCCTTCATCCAAAATTTCGGTAACGTTAGAGACGAGAGGGAGGGATTTCTTATGGAATGGACGACGTTAAATAATGATGTCAACATGCCGATGCTCGGGCTCGGTGTGTACAAGGTCGAAGACGGCGCGGTGACGGTCGATACGGTCAAGGCTGCGCTCGATGCGGACTATCGCTTGATCGATACGGCCGCGATTTATCAGAACGAAGAAAGTGTCGGGCAAGCACTTCGTGAAGCAGGTATTCCTCGGGAGGAAGTATTTGTGACGACGAAGCTTTGGAATGAGTTCCACGGGTTCGACGAGGCGCTCCAAGCCTTTCAGGATAGTCTCGACCGACTCGGTCTCGAATATGTCGATTTGTTCCTCATCCACTGGCCGATGCCCCGTTTCGGGAAGTTCGTCGAAACGTACAAGGCACTCGAACAGTTATATGAAGAAGGACGCGTCCGTGCGATCGGCGTCTCAAACTTCGAAATCGAACATTTAGAACAGATTATCCAGTCGTGCTCGATCGTACCGGCAGTGAACCAGGTCGAGATCCATCCGTATTTGTCTCAAAAGGAATTGATTGCTTTCTGCAAACGGTATGACATTCAAATTCAGGCGTGGAGTCCACTCATGAAAGGACGCGAAGCGCTCGAAGATGACACGATTGTCGAGATTGCGAACCGTCACGGCAAGTCACCGGCTCAAGTCATCTTGCGCTGGCACTTACAAAACGGGGTCGCGGTCATTCCGAAATCAGTGACACCAAGTCGAATCAAAGAGAATATACAGGTATTCGACTTCACGTTGACGAATGAAGAGATGGCGGCCATCGATGCGCTCAACCGTGATGAGCGGACCGGTTCCGACCCGAAAGAGATGCATAAAATCCATTATTGAGGAGTGAATGACATGTTCAAAAAACTGGCTTCTGATTTGACTGGCTTCAGCGACATCGGTGAGGTGATTGACCCGTCCGACTTCGATAAGGCGGATGCGGATGATTACGTCCTTCATGAAGACAATGAAAAGATTTATTTCTTGATCAAGTCAAAATCAGATGAGTATTGTTTCACCAACTTGTCGATGATTCACCTCGATGGAACGAGCGCCATCAGTTCGAAGCGCGTCCTCTATCGTTATCCGTATGCCCACTATCCAATCAAACACGTCATGTTTGAGACAGCTGGCACAGTCGACCTCGATGTCGAAGTCAAATTCTCAATCGGCGACAAAGCGTACTCGATTGACATCAACAAAAAGCAAATCGAGCACGTGAAAGATTTGTATAAGGCACTCCTTGCCATTGAAGAGATCCAGCGGGAAGGTCGTCGTATGATGGAGTATGCGAATACGTCGCTCACACACTCGGTGTCGATTTTGAGCGGGCTCCGCGAAGGCGACATGAACGTACCGAACACGTTCAAGGAATTGAACGAGCACTCGTTCGATTGGCTACAACGTCATTATCATGAGTGGAACCGAAAAGACTTCGGTACGGTTTACGAGAAGTACATCAATAACTAAAAAACAACTCCTCCGTGGGACATTTGCCCTCGGAGGAGTTGTTTTATTTATCGTCAATTAACTGCTCGGCCAATCGTTGATACAAGTGACTCATGTGTACGGCGGATGCGATGGCGAGCGTTCGCTGTACACCGCTCTCTTTTTCGAGCGATGCATGTAACAGCGTGTCCGCCTGGGCTTCAAACGCTTCTAGATTCTTCACTTTCTGCGCCTGATACGCCTCGTAGAAGTCCTCAAGTGAGAACGTCTCGTCCGACTCGTTCAGCGGACGGAGCGTCTCCTTGATGTCACTGATCGACAAGAGACCTTTCATCTCATAGATCAAACTGAGTAACATCAGATGTTCATTCGTATACTTTTTATTTTTGACAGGATGAAACAACTTGCCCTTGGCATAGTTGTTGATCATCGTCTTCGTCAAAATCGTCTCATCTTCGTCCCGCTTCATCTTCCCATAATGCCGCTCGAATAATTGGATGACCTGGTCCATGTATAAATCGACAGTCGGCAATACGTCCCGTGGGAGCGTCCCTTCCGTCTCGGTAATATTCTTCGCTTTCATCCGTTTCACCTCACCTTCAAGTATAAAGAAAACTCTCATTTGTCGAAAGGTACACCTTGCTGTTTGTTCCTCTTCAGTATATCATGTAGTTATCGATACTACATGATGTGATAAGGAGTGTTTTACATGAATTCGATTTTCCGTGAACCGATTAACGCGCTGACGCATCTTGCCGGTGCGGTGCTCGCTTTTATCGCGCTAATTGCGATGGTCGTCAAAGCATCCCTACTCGGCTCGCCGCTTGCGATTATGGCTGCGATTCTATTCGGGATCAGCCTCGTCTTTCTTTACTTATCTTCAGGTCTTTACCATAGCATCATCGCCTCGCCGAACGTCATCGCCTTCTTCCGGAGAATCGATCATGCGATGATTTACGCGTTGATTGCGGGTACATACGCGCCGCTCACGCTACTCGCGCTCGAAGGACCGACGCGTTGGGTTCTCTTCGGAACGGTACACGCACTCGCCCTGTTCGGGATCATCTTTAAGCTCGTCTGGTTCCATGCCCCGCGTTTTTTATCGACCGCGCTCTATATTGGTATGGGCTGGCTGTCCGTTTTCTTTATCGGGCCACTCCATGACGTGATTGGCAACGCCGGCATCTTCTGGCTCGTTCTCGGGGGTGTCATGTATACGATTGGTGGGCTCATCTACGGGTTCAAGCCGAAATTCGTCAACTGGCGAGGATGGGGCTTCCATGAAGTGTTCCACTTGTTCATCTTGTTCGGAAGCTTCGCCCACTTCGTCTGTGTGTTCTGGTACGTCTTTTAAGTCCTCCTCCTGGAGGGCTTTTTTTATGAGCCGTTTCCTGTACTTTGAATTCAAGATTTTCTACACTAGGGACAGGAGGGATTCACTATGAAAATTGAAGTATGGTCAGATTATGTCTGCCCGTTTTGTTATATCGGGAAGCGTCGTCTAGAAGAGGCGCTCGAACAGTTCCCACAGGCGGACCAAGTGGAAGTCGAATTCAAGAGTTTCGAGCTCGACCCGAACGCCCCAACGAACGATTCACGTACCATCTATGAGGCACTCGCGACAAAATATCAGATGCCGATCGAACAGGCAAAAGGTACGACCGCTCAAGTTGCCGCTCAAGCCCGCGAAGTCGGACTCGACTATGATTTTGAAAACATGGTCGTCACAGGTACGCTCGATTCACATCGTTTGACGCATTACGCGAAGACGGTCGGTAAAGAAAAAGAATTGTCAGAAGCGTTGCTTCAGGCTTACTTTGTCGATGCCAAACACATCGGGAACCACGATGTCCTCCTGGACATCGCGACAAGCGTTGGTCTCGACCGTGACGCGGTACGCGACGTCTTGACGACGGACGTATATACGGAAGACGTTCGTGCCGAAGAGAAACGTGCAAGCGACCTCGGAATCACGGGTGTGCCGTTCTTCGTATTCGATAACAAATACGGGGTATCCGGTGCTCAACCGACGGAAGCGTTCACGCAAGTGCTCGAAAAAGTCTGGTCTGAGAACAATCCGACGATCCAAGTCCTCTCGAACGGTGCAACATGCACCGACGACAACTGTGATATTTGATTGATGAAGAAGCCGACATTCGGCTTCTTTTTTGTGGTATTCTCCACCCTACTACTTGATAATAGTGATTAGCATATAAGAATCGAGGACTACATCTATGTGGAAAAATCGGAACGTCTGGATCATCTTGACGGGCGAATTCGTCGCCGGTCTTGGTCTATGGCTCGGTATCATCGGCAATTTGGAATTCATGCAAGACCGTGTCCCCTCTGACTTTGTGAAGGCGGTCATTCTCGCCATCGGCTTACTCGCCGGGGTCGCCATCGGTCCGCTCGCCGGACGCTTGACCGACCAAGGCTCTAAGAAAAACATCATGCTGATCTCTAGCGTCGTCCGAGCGCTTAGTGTGCTGTTCATGTTCGTCGCGATTGAGACGAACTCGGTCGTGTGGATGGTCGTCTTTTTGATCATTTTACAAGGATCGGCAGCCTTTTACTTCCCGGCTCTGCAGGCAGCGATTCCGCTCATCGTGAAGGAACGAGAACTTCTCGCCTTGAACGGCGTCCATATGAACGTCTCGACACTATCACGCGTCATCGGGACGGCGATCGCCGGTGTGCTGTTGACGCTCATCTCTCTTCGTAACGTCTATGCCCTTTCGCTCGTCGCCTATCTGTTGCTTGCGGTCGCGACATTGTTCTTGAAGCTTGATGAGACGAAGACACCGTCAGCGAAAAAAGTCGACACGAAGGCGTCAAGTGGCTTCAAAGATGTCTTCCCGATCATCAAATCAATCCCGGTCATCTTCATGACACTCGTCATGACGCTCATCCCGCTCCTCTTTATCGGAGGGTTCAACTTGCTCGTCATCAACATCAGTGAGTTGCAGGACTCGACGGCGATCAAAGGATGGATTTATACAGCCGAAGGACTCGCCTTCATGACAGGTGCCTTCATGATCAAACGGATTGGAGAAAAGTTCTCGGCGTTCTCGATTTTATTCTCGTTCTCGTTTTTGATTGGTGTCGCACAACTGATGCTCTATTTTGCGGATATTCCGTTCATGTCGATTGCTGCGTTCGTCGTATTCGGATTCTCGGTCGGCTGCTTCTTCCCGACGGCCGTCACGATTTTTCAGACACGGATGCCAAAAGAATATCACGGTCGTTTCTTCTCGTTCCGTAACATGCTCGACCGGATCATCTTCCAAGTCGTCCTACTCGTGACAGGGTTCTTCCTCGATTTGATCGGACTTCAGCTCATGGTCGTCTTGTTTGGGATCAGTTCGATCGCGATGACAGCCGCGTTCCTTGTGTATACGCGTAAACATAAACTGCATATCGAAGAAGACGCTACTGAGAGGATCTCTTCGTAACAAAAAACAAGCGATGACCGATGTCATCGCTTGTTTGCGTCTTCGAGTTCTCGCCACCACGTCGTCGTATCATTCCGCCCGTCGAGCGTGATTCGCTCCCCAATCTTCGGAGTGAGGACGACTTCTTTTGGTAAGAGGGACGCCATCTGTTCCGCCGGGTCGAACCAGTCGTGGAACGACAGTGTGAACGCACCCCAATGGATTGGCATCATCTGGTCGGCGCGTAGATCGCGAAACGCTTGTGCCGTCTCTTCCGGTTGCATATGGACGTCCGGCCAGCGTACGTCATATTGTCCGCATTCGAGCGCGGCGAAATCAAACGGTCCGTACTGTTCGCCAATCATCTTGAAGTGAGGTGCGTAGCCGCTGTCTCCGCTGAAAAAGAGACGATCCGTCTCACCGAGGACGACCCATGATGCCCATAGCGTGCTGTTCCGATCCGTCAGCGAACGACCGGAGAAGTGACGTGCCGGCGTACATACGAACGTCCAATTCCCGAACGTGTATGACTCATTCCAATCTCGCTCCACGATTCGCTCAGCACCGACACCCCATCGTTTCAAATGACTCCCTACCCCAAGCGGTACGATGAACATGGCAACCTTGTCTTTGATTGCAAGGATCGTCCCATAGTCGAGATGGTCGTAATGGTCATGCGTTAACAAGACGACATCGATCTCAGGCAAGTCCTCAAGGTCGAACGGTAAGTCTTCACTGAAACGCTCATTTTTGGCGAATGGGAGCGGCGATGGACTGCGTCCAAACATCGGGTCAACAAGCATCGTCTTCCCGTCCATTTGTACCATCAGTGCCGAATGACCGAGCCAATAGATTCTCGTAAAGCTCGAGCCCGTCTTTTCCTCGAAATCGATTGGCACGATCGGCAGACGTTCGCTCGGCTTACGCAGCGACGTCACGTCGCGATAGTCACGAGCCATCGACACCATGTCCTCCGCGGAAAAGTTCATCGGCGTCTCGTATTGATTGCGGAACTTTCCATTGACCTGGTTCGGGGATTGAAGTGATTTCGGTTTTCTTCCGAGTGGTTTGTACTGCGTCAGAATCGTTCCTGTGACAGCCGCCATTCCGACTAATGAGAGCAACATCGTCTTTTTCATCTGGATCCTCTTTTCTACAAGTTCGTTGCATTGATTATAGCGTGCATTTCTCCATCTGATATCGGTTAGTATGCAGATTCACTTATTTTTCAAAAAAATGGCGTGTTCTTGACTTAAGTCAATGTGCGCCCTTTATTGTCCTTATATGATAGAGACAAGATCATTTGAAAGGAGTTTTTCTCATGAACCATTCATCTGTCCGTTCACAGCGACGTGCCGCGTTATGGTCCGGAATCGCCCTCGTCCTCATGGCACTCGTCGCCTTTTTCGCGCAAGGATACGTCTATCAATCCCTCGTCATCGAAAATGAAGCGATGACAACGTATGAGAACTTAGTCAGTCATCCGACGCTGTTCCGTTTCGGGATCATCGGCTGGGGCATCATTGTCGGGCTTGACTTAATCGTCGCCTACGGGCTTTACCGTTTCTTCAAACCGCTCCATGTCACCTTCGCTCTACTCATCGGGACCCTTCGTTTCGTCTATACACTCATTCTCGCGTTCGCCGTCATCCGTCTCATCGAAGCCGAACGCCTCCTCGACACATCTGCTTCAGCTAGACAAGTATATGAAACAGTCACGTCATTTGAGGTCATCTGGTCTTTCGGCTTGATTGTATTCGGGCTTCACCTCGTCGCAGTCGGATGGATGGCGGCACGGACCCGACTCATTCCTAGAACGATTGGAATCCTGCTCGTCGTTGCCGGCTTCAGCTACACGGTCGTCCATGTCCTTTATCAATTCCCTACACTTGAGGACTTGGCGATTCTACTCGAACTCATCCTCATGCTCCCGATGTTCGTCGGGGAGTTGGCCTTTGCCGTATGGTTACTCGTGAAAGGAAGAACGCTTCCCATGCATGAACTCACTCGACAATCCGAAGGTGGCGCGTCGCCCGCTTCTTGATCCGACTGAGTGATTCCGGTGTGATGCCGAGATAGCTCGCCAGTTGATACTGAGGGACCCGATAGACTAAATCGGGTCTCTTCTCCATCAAGGTCTGATACCGTTCCTCTGGTGTGGACGACATGAATGAGGCGAACGCATCTCGCATCGTCCCCATGTCTTCTTGCATCATGTCACGCGTCATCGCCTCAAGGACGGGATTCATCTCGTATTGTTCGTACTCTGTCGAAAGATTGCCGACGACGAGACAGCATTCCTCCAGACACGTCAACGAATAAGGGGACCGTCCATCTGTATGATGTTTCGTCAATATGGTGATACTCTGTTCTTCCGTGATGAAATCGACGGTATGCTCGTTCCCGTCTTCGTCGACTTTATATTGACGAATACAACCGCTCAGTACGAAATAACATTTGGTCGGGACGTCTCCTTGATGCAATAAAATCGTCCCTTTCGGAAATGTGGCAATCGGCACATCGGCCGTCAATCGTGCACACTCGTCATCACTCAAATCCGTAAAACGTTTCATGTATTGAATCAAGACGTCTTTCATCCCGTTCACTCCTTTTCAGGGAAACCAATCTAGTCCCTCAAGTATAGCAGGTTTCATCATTCAAAAAGACCTGCCCACCGCTTTGGTAGGACAGGCCTTCAGTTTAAGACTTTTGCAAGATCTTAATGTCGTTGATGATATCTTCAGTCGGGACATTTTGGAAACCAGGATATGCTTTGATGATTTTCCCTTCCTGGTCGACTAAATAGAAATACGTGCCATGATCGACTTGTGTGCCTTCGTCAGGCTTTCGGACGAGTGCTTTGAAGTTCTCTTGGGCGAATGTCTGAATTTCATCTTGCGAGTAACCAGACAAGAACTGCCAGTCCGCTTTCGCAAGGTCATAGCCACTCATAAATGCTTTCATCTTCTCCGGAGTGTCCACGGTCGGGTCGACACTGAACGAGACGAACTGCACGTCTTCGACACCCTCTTCCTCGAGCGCTTCATTCAGCTTCGTCATGTTGTACGTCATCGGCGGGCAGACTGTCTCACAGCTTGTAAAGACGAAGTCCGCCATCCACACTTTCCCTTTTAAGTCGTCGAGGCTGACCATTTCTTCTTCTTGGTTCATGTATTCGAACGATTCGATTTCCCAGTTGAGCGGGTCCTCAATCTCTTGTCCACATCCTGCTAGGACGATGAGCATCGTCATCAAACTACCAATCCACCATTTCTTCACACGTTCCAACTCCTTATCGCTTTTTGACATTCCACATGAGGATCGTGATGAGCGTGAAAGCCGTCAATGCGAGAAACGGAATCGTGATGAATCCGAACCAGTTGATATATTGACCGCTACACGGAACACCTTGTGCACAAGGCTGAATTTCTGCAAATCCAGGCACTTTTTGTACCAAGTAATGGTAAAGTGAAACAATACCGCCTATGATAGTAAGCGGTAACACATATTTCCGCACCGCCCGATCGTCCGTGAAGACAGCGATTCCCAAGAGGATCGTCAGCGGATACATAAAGATACGTTGAATCCAGCATAGCTCACATGGCACAAACTCGCGAATCTCACTGAAATAGAGACTCCCGAGCGTCGCCGTCAATGCGACAAGCCAAGCGAGATACAGTCCATATTTTTCGAAAAATGACTTCATCTTATAAATCCTGCTCAATCAACTGCTGAATTTGTTCGTAATCGAACGGGTCCTCGAGCATCACACCGTTAATCATGATCGATGGTGTGAATTGAACACCGTTCTCTTTTACAAGACCGTCGTCCGTGCTCACTTTCTCAAGTACGGTCGAATTTTCACCGAGGTCTTGTTCGAGTTTTGCCAAGTCGACCGATGTCGTCTCGCCCGCGATTTCTTTCAACTTCTCGACCGTCACCCATGCGTTGTCGTGTTGTTGTGAAGCCGGCTGCGCGTCGTAGAGCGCTTTATGGAACTTCCAGAACGATTCAGGATCTTGCTCGTATACCGACTCAGACGCGAGTGAAGCTAAAATCGATTCCTGTCCGTGGAACAAGACGTTAATATAACTGAAGCTGACGTCTTCCTTGTCGAGATAGTCCGCTTTTAGTTGCGGGTAAATCGTTTCACCCCACTGTTTACACGATGGACATTTATAATCTCCGAACTCGACAACCGAGACTTTCGCGTCCGGGTCTCCAAGCGTCGGCTGTCCCTCGATTGACACGTGATCGCCTCTATCAGCAACTGGCGTCTCATCTTGATTGAGCAAGACGAACACCAAAGCAATCAATGCCACAGCGACGATGGTCAAGATGACCAATAATTGATTCTTTTTCATTCTCTTCACCTCTATCTATTTTGACTCGTCTTTCATTATAGCGGAAGCTCTTCCTCCTATCATGATATCGACTCGTTTTTCATAATTCTCTTTAATTCAAGCTTTAGGAGGTTTTTTCGCATGATCAAGTCTTTTACGATGCGCCTCGGACTCATTTTGGCGCTCAGCATTGCCACGCTCGTCTTTTTACTGACGATCGCACTCACATCCCTCATCAGTCACCGAGCATCTGACTCGCTCGAACAAGAAATTGGGGAACGCCTTTCGACGACGTCACATCAATTGGCGGATAAACTCGACTTTTATATGTGGTCACGCTATCAAGAAGTTCAACTGTTGCAGGAGCTCGATTTAGAAGACCGAGACGCGACACGACGACTGCTCGATCAAGTCCAATCGAACATCCCGGCATTCTCATGGATGGGTGTCACCGATGCGGAAGGAACCGTCGTCGCTTCCACGAACGGCATATTAGAAGAGGCGTCCATCGCCGAACGACCGGTCTTTCTTGAAGCAAAAGAAAAACCATTTATCGGAGACGTCCACGAGGCGGTCCTTTTAGCTGAATTATTGCCGAATCCGACGGGGGAACCTCTTCAATTCGTCGATATCAGTGTTCCGCTATTCCAAGACGGGACGTTTCAAGGAGTGCTTGCCACTCATTTGAGCTGGGCATGGGGAAAAGAGGTGCTCGGACATTTCAATCGGACGCTCCATGAACAAGTCGACGATACGGACCTGTTCGTTGTCAGTGAGCGAGACAACGTGGTGCTCCTCGGTCCGGACGATATGGTCGGAAAACCACTACCCGTGTCGTTTACGGAAGGGGCCTCCGTGAAAGAATGGCAAGACGGACAGGAATATTTGACGGGCATGTCAATCGGGGAAGGTTATGACGAATACCCCGGACTCGGTTGGCGTGTCGTCGTCCGTCAACCGGCAGCGGTCGCGTTCGCACCAGTCGAGACGCTAGAGACGAGAATTTTGTGGATCGGCTTATTCGCATCGCTTGTGACGGCCGTACTCGGTTGGCTACTCGCTTCCATCGTGACGAGACCGTTGAAACGAATTACTGAAACGGCTTCGCTCATGGAGCAAGGAAAAGTAGACAAATTCCCACACCAATCTGGAATCGAAGAAATCGAGTCGCTCGCATTCGCGCTAGAATCGCTCGTCACTTCTCTCACCGAGTCTGAATCGGAACGTGTGCATTTCGAGCTACTAGCGAATCGTGACGCGCTGACCGGTCTTTCAAACCGTGTCGCCTTACGTGAACAGTTGAATCAATTGCACACTTCAAAAGAGCCATACGTTTTCTTTTATATCGACCTCGATGGGTTCAAGGCGGTAAACGATACATACGGTCATGCGGTCGGGGATGAGTTGTTAGTTGAAATCGCACAACGGCTACGAGCACTCACAATCGATGACGTGTATCCGGTCCGATTGAGCGGCGACGAATTTTTCCTCATGTTCCCGAGACGTGATTGCTCGATGGAAGAAATTCATAAAATCGGTACGTCAGTCATCGATATCATTTCACAACCCGTGATGCTCGATCTCGCCTCGGTAAAGGTCGGGGCAAGCATCGGTGCATCGATTTGGTCGCCCCCTGAACCTCCCCACGTCGCCATCGAACAAGCAGACGATGCCTTGTATCGGTCAAAAGCGAAAGGGAAGCAGCGCCTTTCATTTCATGAGTCGTTCCAATGATTGTGGGCGCCCATTACAAAAAGGAGTTCAACTTGAACTCCTTTTTGATTTACTCTTCGGTTTCAGATGTTTTGTCTTCTTGTTGCTCCTCTTCCTCTTCTGGCATCGGCTCTAAGTCCATCGTATACACGTATTCCTCTCCAAAGTTATTCAAAATGAACAACTCTTCTTCCGCTCGCGTCGCGAGTCCGCTCGAGAAACCGATGACGGCGTACATTTCCTCTAGAAGAACGTCTTGCTCTTTGTCAATCTCATCAAAGATGGCTTGTTCCCATCGTTCGATGATTTGGCCGAGTTGAAGGTAGTCTTCCATTTTGATTTTATTTTTTTCGCGTAGCAACTCCAAATAGTCTCGTATCTCTTTCAAATTGTCGTGCGTCATCGGGATGGCACCCGCTTTTTCCGTCGCCAAAATCTTTTGGTGTGTCATCAAATGCATCGCATCGACGAGATTCCCTTTGTTCAATTTTTTCGCATCATCAAAGACAAGGCCCGTCGTCTCCTGCGGGTTGATGCGGCGCGTCACATTTTGACGTCGCCCGAGCGGGTCTTCTTCTTTGATGATGTCGATCAATTCAAGCGCACGGGTATACTCTTCTTTCGTCAAATTGTCTCGGTCGAGCTCATTTTGATTCGGTCCCATCCAATATTGATAGAGCGCATATGTAGCCATGATCACTACAACGAAGACAAGTCCTATCCAAGGAAGCCATTTTTTCCATTTCATTTACGATTCACACCCTTTTCTTGATTCGCTCTATCAAGGATAACATATATGCCCTGACAAAAATTCCAATAAAAGGTTTTTTGGGTTGACCTCATACAAAAAAGTACCCACCCCTGATTTAAGAGCGAGTACTTCGTTTTCATCTTATGCTTCGAACAACAATTGTTCCGGATCTTCAATCATGTCTTTGATGTGCTTCAGGAATGTGACAGCCTCACGACCATCTACGATTCGGTGGTCATACGAGAGAGCAACATACATCATCGGACGGTTTTCCATCGTGTCTGCGTCGATCGCGACTGGGCGGAGTTGAATTGAGTGCATCCCGAGGATCGCGACTTGTGGTCCATTCAAGATTGGTGTCGAAAGGAGTGAACCGAATACGCCACCGTTTGTAATCGTGAACGTACCTCCTGTGAGGTCGCTCAAACCAAGCTTGTTGTTACGCGCTTTGTCCGCAAGGTGAAGGATGTCTTTCTCGATCTCACCGAAGTTTTTGCGATCCGCTTCACGGACGACCGGCACGACGAGACCGTCTGGCGCCGATACGGCAATCCCGATATCGTAATATTTCTTCAAGACGATTTCATTGCCTTGGATTTCAGCGTTCAAGTAAGGCATGCGCTTGAGAGCGGCTACCGCTGCTTTCGTGAAGAATGACATGAAACCAAGTTTGACATCGTTGTCTTTCACGAACTTCTCTTGGCGACGTTTACGGAGAGCCATGACCGCCGACATATCGATTTCGTTGAACGTCGTGAGCATCGCTGCCGTCTGTTGTACTTCTACGAGACGGTTCGCAATCGTTTGACGACGACGTGTCATCTTGATGCGCTCTTCTTCTTTCCCACTCGCAGCCGGTTGTGGTGCAGGTGCTGCGGCAGCTGGTTTTTGTTCTTTTACAGCTGGTTTGTCTTCATGTTTTGACACGTCATGGACGTTGATGCGTCCTATCGGATCATTCGTTTGAACAGCTGAGAGGTCGATGCCTTTCTCACGAGCGAGCTTGCGTGCAGCAGGTGTTGCGATTGGACCTTTACCAGGGCTCGCGACGTGCTCTTCACGTTTCTCCACTTTCTTACCTTCTTCAACAGACTCCGTTTTCTTCTCAGTCGGCGCTTCTGTTTTCGTTTCTGTCGCGTTTTCTGTCTTCGTCTTCGTCGCGACAGCCGTTCCGCCACCAGAACCTGAACCGAGACGTGCGATGACGTCACCAACTTGAACCGTATCCCCTTCTCCGGCAAGTTGTTCTTCTAACACACCCGCTTCGTCAGCTGGGACTTCGATATTGACTTTATCCGTCTCGAGCTCAACGATGGCTTCCCCTTTTTCGACTTGGTCGCCTGGCTGTTTGAGCCACGTCGCGACCGTTCCTTCCGTAATGGATTCTGCTAATTCAGGTACTTTAATTTCGACCACAATGAGTTCCCCCTTAACTTATTTACGATCTTTTTGGTATGTGCTCGTGCCTGCACCGCTTGAGACGACGTCACGAGAAAGTGCTTCACGGATGATGCGTGCTTGTTCTTGTTTATGGGCTGTCGGATTTCCTTCAGCCGGGCTCGAACGACGACGACGACCGATGTAACGAACGTCGAGTCGGTTCGTTGTGACTGCTTCAAGACGAGGCTCGATGTATGTCCAAGCCCCCATGTTTTTCGGTTCTTCTTGTACCCAGACGATTTCACGTGCATTCGGATAACGGCTGATGACGTCACGAATCTCGCGTACCGGGAACGGATAAATCTCTTCCACTCGGATAATGTGCAAGAAGTCGAGTGACTCTTCTGACTTGCCGACCGCTTCCGCGAGGTCGATCGCCATCTTCCCTGTGCAGAAGACGAGACGTTCGACTTTCTCCGCATGTTCACCGAGACCTGGCTGTTCAACGATTGGTTTGAAACTCTCTTCCGTGAACGCCTCGATTGGTGATGTCGCGAGCGGATGACGAAGCAGACTCTTCGGTGTCATGATGATCATCGGACGAATCTCTTCTTTGCCGAGCATCTCGGCTTGGCGACGGAGGATATGGAAGTATTGTGCCGCAGACGAAAGGTTTGCGACTGTCCAGTTTTTCTCCCCGGCAAGCGTCAAGTAACGCTCCATCCGTGCACTCGAGTGCTCCGGACCTTGTCCTTCATAACCGTGTGGCAAGAGCATAACAAGCCCTGATTTTTGACCCCATTTCGCGCGACCTGCCGAGATGAACTGGTCGAACATGACCTGCGCAGAGTTCGCAAAGTCACCGTATTGCGCTTCCCATAAGACGAGCGTGTCTTGGGCGAACACATTATAGCCGTACTCAAATCCGAGTACCGATCCTTCAGAAAGCGGGCTGTTGTAGACAGAGAACGAAGCTTTCGCCGTCGACAGCTGATGGAGTGGCGAGAACTTCTTCCCTGACTCGACATCGTTCAACATGATGTTCCGTTGGGCGAACGTTCCGCGCTCCGAATCTTGACCGCTCAAGCGAACCGGCGTACCGTCTGAAAGAATCGAAGCGAAGGCGAGCGTTTCCGCATGACCCCAATCGATTTTCCCACCTTCACCGAATGCGTCACGGCGACGATCGAGTACTTTTTGAAGCTTATGGAAGACTCCGAAGCCTTCTGGCCAGTCAAGTAACTCTTCATTCAATTGCGTGAGGAGTTCGAGTTTCACGCTCGTATCGACTTTCGGGAATCCTTTATGGACCGCGTCCGGTAAGACGATGTCAGCATCCTCTTCTTCAGAAGGAACGAGGTCACGTGCTGCTTTAAGTGCCTCTTCGATTTTCTGTTCGATTTGTGCTTTTTCGTCTTTTGTCATGACGCCTTCTGCCTCAAGTTGCTCGGCATATACGTGACGGACAGACTGATGTCCTTTGATCGCTTTATAAAGAACCGGGTTCGTGTTCATCGGTTCGTCCATTTCGTTATGACCGTAACGACGATACCCAATCAAATCGACCAAGATGTCTTTATGGAACTTGGCACGATACTCACTGATCAGCTTCGCGACGGCGACACATGCTTCTGGGTCATCCGCATTCACGTGTAAGACCGGGATTTCATATCCTTTGGCGATATCACTCGCGTAACGTGTCGAGCGTGAATCGTTCGGGTCCGTCGTGAAACCGATCGTGTTGTTGGCGATGACATGAACTGTCCCACCTGTACGGTAACCCGTCAAATTCGTCATGTTGAGCGTCTCCGCGACAATTCCTTGTCCTGGGAAGGCCGCATCCCCGTGAATCAAGATCGAGGCTGCCAAATCATCGTGTTGAACAGCCGATCCTTTCTCAGAACGGTCATCTTGTGCAGCACGTGTGTACCCTTCGACGACAGATCCAACGAATTCAAGGTGACTCGGGTTGTTCGCCAAGTTGAGACGTACTTCTTTTTGTTGCTCGACAACTTTTCGGTCAAGACCGAGGTGATATTTCACGTCGCCTGACCAACCGAAGTTGATCCCAATTGATCCTTCAGACGGAATCAATTCTTTGTTCGGTGCGTGCTGGAACTCCGCAAAGATCATCTCGTACGGCTTGCCGAGTACGTGAGCGAGTACGTTCAGACGTCCACGGTGCGCCATCCCGATGTTGATGTGTTCAGACCCGCTCGAGATGAGTCCGCCGACCATCGCGTCGAGTAACGGCACCATCGCATCCAATCCTTCGATGGAGAAGCGTTTCTGTCCGACATATGTCTTATGAAGGAATGATTCAAACAGTTCTGTCTCAGCCAGACGTTTGAACAATTCGATTTTTTCTTCTTTCGAGAAGGATTGCTTCAATGCACCTTGCTCGATTTGACGGCGAATCCACTTCTTCTCTTCCATATCGTCCAAATGGCGAAGTTCAATCGCGACCGTTCCTGTGTAGACGTCGAGCAAGTGACGGAATAATTCGAGGGCACTCGCGTTCGGTTTCGGTGCATCGTCCGAAAGAAGACGAGCCGGAATTTGTTTCAAATCTTCTTCTGTCAAATCGTAACGAGACAGCTCGAATAACTCCTGTTCCCGCGGATGATCTTTCAATGGATAGATATCAGCCGCCTTATGACCGAACGCACGGATATCGTTGACGAGGCGTGTCGCCGAGACGACTTTCTCCAAGTCAAACGACGGACCCGATAACGGTACTTCTGTCGGTGATGATTCTGGTGCCCCGTTCTCGTCGAAGTAACGACGTGTCTCCTCATCGACCGAAGACGGGTCTTCCAAATATTGTTCGTATAGTTCAATGATGTAGCCTAAGTTAGGACCATAAAATGCTTGCGATTTCTCGTGAACATTCGACGACTCTCCCATTGAATAAATCCCCCTTATCCATTCCTAAACGTTCAATCTGTGAACGCTTTCATTTTAACATGTAGCCCGAAGCAGTTCACTCTTCCCTTACCCTAGTGAACAAAACCAAATCTTGCCTCTTACGCTCAACTTCATACTACACCTTTCATGAAAGAAAGACCCTTACAAATTCACAATTCGTCCATACTATTTCGATAAGTTTTGCTTATCGATAAAATGTGTCTCAACTCATTTGTTTCAACAATTTCAAAAAAAGATGAAACCTTATTTCATACAAGGCCGTAGAAGGGGTGTAGGAAGCACACTAAAACTTTTAAAAAGAAAGATAGGTGACCACATGTTATCCGTACAAAATGTCCATAAGAAAATGGGAAAAGCAACGGTATTGACGAATGTCAGTTTTGATGTCGTCCCAGGTGAAATCTTTGGTTTCCTCGGACCGAACGGCGCCGGGAAAACAACGACGATTCGAATCATTACAGGCCTCATGCCTGCAACACACGGTACCGTGACGGTCGATGGGTATGACGTCGCGAACAACCGCCAAGAGGCACTTAGCCGAATCGGAGCCATCGTCGAGAATCCGGCGTTTTATCCGTACATGACCGGTCGTGAGAACTTGATTCATGCCATGAACTTGATCCCGAACTTAAAGAAAGTCGATTTGAACGCACTTGGTGCGCTCGTCGGACTCGACGGAAAGCTCGATATGAAAGTCAAACAATACTCGCTCGGGATGAAACAGCGCCTCGGGATTGCCCGTGCCTTGTTGCATAATCCTAAAGTACTTATCCTTGATGAGCCGACAAACGGTCTCGACCCAGCCGGAATCGCCGATCTTCGAAATTACTTACGTCACCTCGCTGACCATCGCGGGATTGCCATCCTCATTTCGAGTCACTTGTTGAGCGAAATGGAATTGATCACGGACCGCTTTGCCATCATCGACCAAGGACAAATCAAGTCGGTGGAAGACGGACAGACGAAAGCAGATAGCGTCATCCTTTGTAAAGTCGCGAAAGAGCAGATGAGCGATGCGCTCGACGTCGCGGCTCTCGCTTTCGATGATGTGAAAATCATTCAACAGTCTGCCGAATCGTTCATCGTGCCACGTCAGGAAACGGATATCCCTGTCTTATTGAAACAGTTGATCGAGCGTGACATCGCCGTCTACCAGATCGGGATGAAGCACGAGTCGCTCGAAGAACAATTCTTGAAATTGACGAAAAAAGAAGGAGGTACAAACAATGCGTTCATTACTCAGCAATGAATGGATGAAGTGGCGTCGCACGATTAAACCTTACGTCGCCTTAGGCGTATACACCGCGATTATTCTCATCGTATACGCCGTATTGGCGAGCGGAAATGGTACACCGGAAGCGGCATCGTTCTTTGAATTCTCAACGATGGGCGCCATCGCCTTCCTCAGCATCTTTACCATCGTCTTCACGGCCGAGATGGTCGGGAATGAGCTGAAATTTGATACGTTGAAGCATCTCTTGATGAGTCCGTATTCTCGAGACCGCATCTTATTATCAAAACTCGTCATGTCCGTCCTCGTCATGTTGCTCCAATTCGTCTTTATCCTAATCGTCGCGTTCGGGTTCTCACTCACGTTAGACGGTTCTGTCACATGGGACGTCGTGCGACCAATCCTCATCAGCGTGAGTGGACCGATCTTCATCATCTTCTTGACGCTTATGTTCTCGGTCGTCTTCAAATCGGTCGGTGTCGTCATCGGTTTCACGGTGCTCGCGAACTTTGCCTCAAGTATTATCGGTGGTCTTCTCGTCGCCTGGAAACCTGAACTCGCAAAATGGATTGTCTTCTTGCATACCGACCTTTCGATTTATGACGTTAACCCTGAGTTTATGAAAGCGATGGACGCTACGATGGGCTTCTCGATCTTCTATGTCGCCCTTCATATCATCGCCTTCTATCTCATCACGGCCTTTATGTTCCGTAGCAAAACGTTCGCGGAATAAACATTCAATCCCTTTCATTCGATTCGTTCGAGTGACAAGGGATTTTTCTTGTATGATTTTGTAAGTGTGACTCTTCTCCTTCACCTTTGTCACACAACCTCAACATTCTGTCGAAAGTCTCTTCGGTGCATACGATATGATGAAGATAACAAGTTTGGAAAAGGATGTGACAACATGGCTCTCACGATTGGGTTAGCATTGCTCGTCTGTTTGATTGCACTCATTTTCACCATCATGGTCGGTCTCGGGAAAGACCGCTCCACGTATAGCCAAAAGAAGAGCTGGTCGATGGTTTCTTGGCTCTACATCATCTTGCTCCCTGTCTCGTTTATCGGACTCGGACTTCTCTATTATTTCATTACGAAGTAACGCAAAAAAATCACGATGCCAGAATATAGGCATCGTGATTTTTTCATGCGATCAAGTCGCTCCAAATTTTAACGGTACTCGCTAAAATGAGTAACGCCAAAATCCATTGGAGTGCTTTCGTATTCATATTTTTCCCGACATTTGCCCCGATCGGCGCGGCGATCAGACTTGCGATAATCATGATGATAGCTGGCTCCCAAACGATTTGGTCGGTAATGATTTTACCGAACGTCGAACCAATCGACGAAATAAACGTGATGGCGAGTGAACTCGCGATCGCCATCTTCGTCGGGATCCGTAAGACGACAAGCATGATCGGCATGAGAATGAATGCCCCCGCTGCCCCGACGATACCAGCTGCGATTCCCACGATGAACGCTGAACTTGCCGCGATCACCTTGTTGAACTGCACTTGGTCGAGTGGCATGTCGTCCACTTGTGGTTTCGGCAAGAACATCATGATCGTCGCAATCGTCGCAAGGATGGCATATACGACATTAATCATCGTCTCAGATAAAATGGTCGAGCCGTATCCCCCGATAAAACTTCCGATCAAGACGGCCACACCCATGTAAAGAATCAACTGCTTGTTTAAGTATCCACCTTTACGATAGGCATAAATCCCACCGATTGTCGCAAAGAACACTTGGATGGCACTGATCCCAGACACCTCGTGCGCGCTAAAAGCGGCAAATCCTAAAAGCGGTGGAATGTACAACAACATCGGATATTTGATGATCGACCCACCAATCCCGACCATCCCAGAAATGAACGACCCGATAAATCCAATTAGAAAGATTGTAATGATAAACCCGAACTCCATATAGACTCCTCCATTTGTTTTCGTATTCTCTACTTATTCAATCGATTCCCAAGCCATAATGCCACCCGACACATCATAAATGTCTGTATATCCGGCATCTTGTAATTGGCTAGCGGCCTGGGCACTTCGGTTACCGCTCCGACAAATGACATAGATCGGTTCATCTTTCGGATACGACAGTTGGTTTGCATCTAATGAAGAAAGTGGTGCGTTCACCGCCCCCTCGATATGCCCCCCCTCGTATTCTGACACTTCTCGTACGTCAAGGAGTGTTATTTCCTCGTTTTCCAATTTGTTTTGTAGAGTTTTAACGTCAATTTTCGTAATTCCATCCTTTTCTGATGTGATTACAAAGATAAAAATCGCCATTAAAACCAAAATCCCAACAAATAAGGAAATTCTCTTCATGTTTTCCCCTCCAATTCTTTTCACTTGCGCTCATTATACCTTAGGGGGTATATTAAAGCCAACGAAACATTCTCGTTGCCAAAAACCTTAAACATGAAAAGGAGATCAAAGACTCATGAAGACGATTACGACTACTGAATTAGAAGCGTTACTTCAAGCTGACGACTCACTCAACCTCATCGATGTACGAGAGGTAGATGAATATGCTGGAGGTCACATCAAACAAGCGAAAAACGTACCACTTTCTGAATTCGGGGCAAAAGTCGATGAGCTCGATCGCTCTAAACCGATTCACGTCATTTGCGCAGCCGGTGGACGCAGCATGAACGCATCTGCTTATCTCGACTCACTCGGGTTCGACGTCACGAACGTCGACGGTGGGATGATGAGCTGGCAAGGCGAAGTCGAATAAACGATTACTTTACTCATAGGGGGAAATTTATATGCTATTACGTTATTTTTATGATGAGAAACTAGCACAAGCTTCATATATGGTCGGTTGTCAAATGACAGGCGAGGCAATCGTCATCGATCCTGCCCGTAACATCGAGCCTTATCTTCAAGAAGCGAAAAAAGAAGGAATGAACATCGTCGCAACGGCAGAGACACATATCCATGCGGACTTTGTATCGGGTTCACTCGAACTCGCGAAGCGCACAGGTTCGAAAGCCTATCTATCAGACGAAGGTGATGCTTCTTGGAAGTATGCATTCGCGAAAGACATCGACGCACAACTAGTCAAAGAAGGCGACACGTTCAAAATCGGAAACGTGACACTCGAAGTCATGCATACACCTGGTCACACACCGGAACACATCTCGTTCCTTCTTTATGACCGCAACCAGACACAACCGATGGGAATCTTCACAGGAGACTTCGTCTTCGTCGGAGATATCGGTCGCCCTGACCTTCTCGAAGAAGCAGCCGGTGTGAAAGGAACGACGGCAATTGGCGCGGAACAAATGTTTGATTCACTCAAAAAGTTCATGGCGCTTCCTGACTTCGTTCAAGTCTGGCCAGGACACGGTGCAGGCAGTGCTTGCGGGAAAGCACTCGGTGCGATTCCAACATCGACGGTCGGTTACGAAAAAGCGACGAACTGGGCGCTTCAAATGACGGACAAAGATGCCTTCATCAAAGAGTTGACGACGGATCAACCAGAACCGCCGAACTACTTCGCCATGATGAAGAAAGTGAACAAAGAAGGCATTCAAGTGACGACAGATATCGCTCGTCCTGAAGTCGTCGGGTCGGACCGTCTTGATACACTCGTCGAAGAGACACAGGTCGTCGATACACGTAAAGGCGAAGACTTCGCAAATGGTCACGTACCAGGGACAATCAACATCCCATACAACAACAAGTTCGTCTCTTGGGCGGGATGGCTCGTCAACTTCGACAAAGACATCACGGTTATCGCAAGTGCAGAGAACGTTGATCAAGTACAAACCGATCTTCAATCAATCGGTCTCGATCGCCTTCGTTTCATCGTCCCTGTCGAAGAACTCGACGCATCACTCGCGACGGAAACGTATACGGACGTGACAGCAGAGGAAGCGATCGAAGTTGCTGAAAAAGGTGACGTGTTCGTCCTCGACGTTCGTAACGCGACAGAATGGAACGCAAGCCATTACGAAAAGGCAGAGCGTATCCTTCTCGGTAAACTCACACGTGATCACGAAGGGCTTCCGAAAGACAAAACGATTGCGGTCCATTGTGCATCAGGCGTCCGCTCACGCATGGCGGCAAGTGTCCTTCAATCACTCGGTTACAAAGATATTCACAATATCCTCGGTGGCTACGGCGCGATGAAGACTGTCTTGAACGCTCAACAAATCAAGTAATGCTATACTGACTATGAATATGGCGCCCGCTTCAAGAGGGGCGCCTTTTGTTTAGGAGGGAAAGACGTGGTCGCTATCGGTCCACTCAACATTCGTTTCGATTTACTCATCTTTTTATTAAGCCTTGCCGTCCTTTACGGTATCTTCCGTTTCCTCGGTTTGACGAGTAAGCAGCGTGAAGCCGTCATCGGTACATGGTTCTATGGATTTCTTGCCTGGAAAGGGAGCGCCATCGTCATCGGTCTGTTGACGACACGTGATATTTCTCTTGCCATCTATGCTACAGGAGGCGTATGGTCTCAATGGATTGCGGCCTCTGTTGTCCTTTTGTTCGTCTATCGACTCGATCGAGACCTTTTAGGATATTGGATGCTGAGCGGGCTCCTCATCTGGCTCGGGATGACACTCGCGGTTCCGGTATACGGGACGATTTTGAATCTTTCCGACCAGCCGATTCATCTATGGAGCGCCGCCCTCATTCTTCTACTACTCGGAACGACGTGGCGATGGATGCATGCGCCAACGCAAGGACGCATTCTTTGGACCGCATTCGGTGCATATGGCATCTGGCTGTTTCAGTCGTATACGGTCGGGCAGGTTCAATGGTGGATGATTGGGATTGTCTTCATCCTGTTCGGGCTTTCGCTCTATGTCGCTCGCCCTTCAAAGAAAGCGATTCAAGTGAGTATCGGTGTCCTCGTCTTGCTCGCGGTCGTGAATGTTGCCTTGCCGGAACGTGCTACGCAAACCGTCACGACAGAGACGGCATCGACCGGTCTAAACATCGGGCAAATTCCCCCTTCGTTCGAATTACAACGAACTGACGGGAGTACGTTCGACTTATCATCTTTACGCGGTAAGCTCGTCGTCGTCAATTTCTGGGCGTCCTGGTGTCCTCCATGTCGCGCAGAAATGCCAGATATGGCTGCGTTTGCGAAAGAGCGAGACGACGTGACCATCGTCGCCGTCAACACGACGACGAGCGAACGTGACCCGGACAATGCCATCTCGTTCGTCGAACCGTACGAAGACGCGTTTACTGTCGTCTATGACCGTGACGGTCAAGTCGGGGATGCGTACCGAATTCAGGCGATGCCGACGACGTATGTGCTCGATGAATCCGGTGTGATCATCGCAAAACAATTCGGTGCCATCGACAAGAATTGGCTCAATGCCCAACTGAACTGAACATGACAAAACCGCCGACATTGATTTGTCGGCGGTTTTTGTCATTGCTTCAAATAGCCTTGTGCTTTCAAGAAATCTTTGACGTCAAGACGCGTCGATTTTGACAACATGCGCCCCATCTGTCCGGTCCACGTGTCTTTACGTGGGTTCGAGCCACGAACCATATAGTAATCGTGAATCAAGGCATCGTAATCGGAAAGGGACTGCTTAATCTGTTCTGGATTCGCTTCATACGTATTCTCATGGTACACATGTTGGAACGGCAAGCGTGGTTTTTGATCTTCGACCTTGGCCGGTACACCGACTGCCATCCCGAAGAGCGGAATGACCCGTTCCGGTAACCCGAGCACTTCTTTGACCGCAAAGAGGTCGTTCCGAATGCCGCCGATATAACAGATGCCGAGTCCCATCGATTCTGCCGCCACTGCCGCATTTTGCGAGGCGAGTGCAGCGTCAATCACGGCGACCAAGAGTTTCTCATCAGTTTCAAGCGTCGCAGACACTTCAGCTTCCTGCAGCTCACCAATCACTTCATGGCGATGTAAATCCGCACAAAAGACGAAAAAGTGACCGTTCTCGACGACATAGGACTGGTTACCGGCAATCTCGGCAAGTCGTTTCTTCTTCGCTTCATCGGTCACCCCGATGATGGAATAGGCTTGGATAAAGCTAGACGTCGATGCGCGTTGGGCGCTCTCGACGATGGTCTGGATTTGTTCATCTGTTAATGTCTCGTCCGTAAAGTCACGGACGGAACGGTGGTTCAATAATGTCTCAATCACTTCGTTCATACGTTCTTCCCCCTTTTTTTCAATCTTGGCACAAGCTTTCTGAATCCACAAATGAGAGGAATCTATCGGGCACATTTTGAAGGGGGACGCTCACTTCTTGTTTTCTTATGCTATCATTATAGACTACATAGAAAATACGGTAGCGTAACTTCGAATAAGGGGCGAGATATATGAAAAGAATACCATTTTACATTCCATTCCTGCTTGGGGTACTGCTCCTCTCCGGTTGTACGGATGCCGATGTGAGCGTCCCGACGTCGACTGAAGAAACCGTCGAAGAGGAACAGAGACAAGAAGAACAGACAACCGAGACGCCTTCACCTGAACAGGAAGAAGATTTATTTGAAGGCTATACGAAAATCGAGGTCGATGGCGGTGATCAGTCCGGAACACGGGAAGCGAATGTCGTCGTCGATATCGGCTTCGGCGACCGTGAGTACTGGGCGTTCACGAACGAGCATGGTCAATTGATTCGTGTCATTGCTGACGAGATCACCCTCCAAGACGATGAGACCGAAGACGTCAATTCTTCTGGTCGTTATTATTCAGACGAGGCAAAGGTTCCGGGCGTCGAAGACCCGAACCTCGATGAAGGTCACATTATTGCCGATTCCCTCGGCGGTGTCTCGAATGCCTATAATATCACACCACAAAACAGTGCACTCAATCGCTATGGGGATCAGGCGTTCATGGAAGACGTCATTCGAAAAGCAGGCGGGGCGAAAGACTTCGAGGCCATCATCACCTACCCGAATACGACGACACAGATCCCTTCCCGCTACCAATACACGTATACCGTACGGGGCAATACGGTCACGGATACGTATGATAATGCGGACCCAGAAGAAGTGAACGAATCACTCGGACTGACGGACGACTCTCCACCTGACGTGACCACGGAGCCGGTCGAGGAACGAGAATTATCCGATATCGATATTGACGGAAACGGACAAGTGACGATCAAGGAAGCAAAAAACGCCGGATTCGAGATGCCCATCACGCGTGACCATTGGTTGTATCAGTATATGGACGACCGTGACGGTGACGGGATGGTCGGTGAATAACGACGATAGACGAGACGTTTCTCCATGCGAGAGGCGTCTTTTTGCATACAAAAAACCGCGGTACGTGACCGCGGCTACTCGTTTAGTTCGACATTTGGTTCAAGAATGGTGCGAGATCAACGTTCAACTCGTTTGAGAGACGCTCCCCGAGTTCGCGGTCTGCACGATAGAAGTTACAGATCAAGAGGAGAACCGTCTTCTCATGACGAACTTCTTTGATGTGCGCAACGAGGTTACGGATGAGCGCGTCCTTCTCTTCCTGAGAATAACGACGATACACCTCTCCAGCCTGACCAAAATCGTTTGTCTTCTCAATCTTCTGACGTCCCGTCACACCTGTGATCGGTTGCGGCGTCTCAATGTAATCCGCATTCGGCTTCGGTGCATCTTCATAGCGGTTCGGCTCGTAGTTGACTGGGCTCGTCTGTTGCTTGAACGGCATCGCTCCGTCACGCTGGTTGTTCGCAACTTGGGCAAACGGACAGTTGATCGGAAGTTGAAGGTAGTTCGGTCCGATACGGTGACGTTGCGTATCCGAATACGAGAAGAGACGTCCTTGAAGCATCTTGTCTTCCGACGGCTGAATTCCTGGGACGAGAACACCCGGGTTAAAGCCGACAGACTCTGTCTCGGCGAAGAAGTTATCGACATTCTTGTTGAGCGTCATCGTTCCGACCAATTGGTACGGGATGACGTCTTCGAACCAATCTTTCGTCGCATCGAGCGGGTCGAAGTCAAAGTTGTCCATGTCCGCCGGATCTAAAATCTGTACGTACAGATCCCATTCCGGATAGTCTCCATTTTCAATCGCATTGAACAAATCACGTGTCGCGTGGTTGAAGTCTTCCGCTTGAATTTTCGCAGCTTCTTCCATCGATAAGTTTTGAACACCTTGCTTCGGTACCCAGCGCATCTTTATGTACACCGTGTTTCCAAACTCATTCACCCATTTGAAAGAATGGACGGATGACCCGCGCATATGGCGATACGATGCCGGGATACCTTCATCACTGAACAAATGAAGAAGCATGTTCGTCGATTCTGGCGTGAGCGACATGAAGTCGAAGAAGCGGTCTGGGTCTTGAAGGTTTGTTTGTGGATCCGGTTTGAGCGAGTGAATCACGTCCGGGAATTTAATCGCGTCACGGATGAAGAAGACCGGCAAGTTGTTTCCGACGAAATCATAGTTCCCTTCTTCCGTATAAAACTTGACGGCGAATCCACGCGGGTCACGAAGTGTCTCTGGTGAACCTAAACCGTGGATGACAGTCGAGAAACGCGCAAACACAGGTGTCTCTTGCCCCTCTTCTTGCAAGAATGCTGCTTTTGTATATCGTTTCATACTATTTTTTACAGTGAAGACACCATGCGCCCCTGCCCCTCTCGCGTGAACGACACGTTCTGGTACACGTTCACGATCGAAATGCGCTAATTTCTCAATTAGTTGGTAGTCTTCGAGAAGCGTCGGGCCCCGACGACCCGCAGTGATGGAGTTGGCGTTATCCCCGATTGGTGCGCCTTGGTTAGTAGTTAGTTGACGATGTTGATCCATATGATTGCCTCCCATTATTTATAATCATTACAATCTTGATATTAATAAAACATTAGAATGATTACAAATAAAAAGCTCGTGAATCACGAACTTTTTTTCATGTGTCTCTTTTGTTTGGATTTTTCACGTTGATGAAGGGTGACGACGAAAAATGCGGCGAGCACTCCTCCGAGTGAACCGGCGATGATGTCGACCATTGTATCGTCGTTCCCGTTCCCTTGCATCGTCGTGTTCAAAACGACATCAGATGTGAATTCATACATCTCCCAAAGCGCCGCTCCTGCCATTGAGAAGACGACGATATAGACGAATAAAAATCGTTTCGGAATCTCGGTCCGAATGTCGTCATCGAGCCGGGAGAAGAAGTCGAACCCTAAGAATGCAAGAAAGATACCGCTCAATAGATGAAGGAACGTGTCCCACCAGCCGTTTCCGTACAATCCGACGATGGACCCTAAATACTGTGAGGCAAACAAGAACAGGATATATGCTACCTTCATCTTGCTATCGAGTTCTGTTTTAAACGTCTTTTCAATGAAAAACGGGATGAGACCTGAGATGATGCCTGCCCCCGCCACACTCGCGTCGAACCATGATTCTTCAATGATCGATGTGACAAGCATGACCGCCATGAATAAGACGAATCCGAACTCAAGGATGCGTCCTTTCGTAAGCTTCATGATACTTCGCCTTCTTTCATTTAATTTATTCTCTATAATCTCTATTCCCGACTCTCAATCGTGTTCAACCTACACAATGGAAATTCGATGACTCGATTGCATTAAACGAACATATGTTCTATAATTAATATTATGAATCCGAGGAGGAACTTGCTATGCCGATCAATCCGTATCTCAACTTTAACGGGAATTGCCGCGACGCCGTGAACTTCTATGCCAATGTGTTTAATCATGCCACTCCAGACATCATGACGTTCGGTGACCAACCCGGTCCAGATGGTCAACCGGTCCCGAGTGAAATGGCTGATCTCGTGTTGCATACCCGACTATCGATTCACGGCTCATCACTCATGTTCTCTGATGCCATGCCTGACGGACCGGTCAACTTTGGCGATAACGTCACGCTCGCCGTCGTCACGGATGACCTTGATGCCATCCATCGCGAATTCGATGCACTAGCCGTGAACGGACGTGTCTTGATGCCGCTCCAAGAAACGTTTTGGAGCAAGGCGTACGGTATGCTCGAAGACCAGTTCGGTGTCCAGTGGCAGTTCAGCCACGAAGCGTAACGACAAAAATCCCCGATTCGTCAAGAATCGGGGATTTGCTTATTTCTGGGCTACGAAGAAGATACGCTCGGCATCCGCTCCTGGTGCATGTTCGGTGAAATCAGATGTAACCGATTTGACGTGGAACCCGGCACCGATCAACCATTGCATGTACTGCCCTGGTTCATACGTCCGTTGTTCGTGCGTCTCCTCGATCCGTTCGTACGTCCCGTCTTCAAGCGCGACGAAGAACGTCAAATCATGAACGACCGAAAGCGGAGCTTCTCCCGGATCGGCAAACCAGATATACGAGCAGTCTTCCCCGTTTGACGCGTACGTCTTTTGGTTGAAGAGCGTCTGCATCTTATTCGGGGCATGGACATCAAAGATGAACAGCCCACCTGGTTTGAGTTGGTTGTAGACGGATTCGAACGTGTCAATCACGTCTGCCTCATCCTGAAGATAGCAAAGTGAGTCACAGAGGATCGTCACCGCATCGACCGGTTCCGGTAGTTCCAACTCACGCATATCTTGTTCCCAAAGCGGCAACTCGATTTCTGCTTCAAGTGCCTTTTCTTGTGCGACTTCGAGCATCGACTCCGATAAGTCGATCCCCATGACGTCGTAATGTTCGGCGAGGCGGATCGTCGCCGACCCTGTCCCGCATCCGACATCCGCGAGTGTCGCGCCATCTTCGACGTGACGACGCACGAAAGCGACCCACTCATCATACGGCGCGTCTTTCATCAACTCGTCGTATACATAGGCGAATCCTTCGTATGCCATTAGCCGACTTCCACTTCGACGTGCGGCGCGTCAGCCCACAATTTCTCTAGGTTGTAGTAATCACGGTCGTCGCGGTGGAAAATGTGGACAACGACGTTCTCAAGGTCAGCAAGTACCCAACGCGCTGTATCCATTCCTTCAAACTTATGGAGTGGCAAGTTATTTTCGCCAGCGACGTCTTTGATTTCACGCGCGATCGCTTCAACTTGTTTCTCCGAGTTCCCGTGACAGATGACGAAATAATCCGCAATTGGCGAGATACCTTCCATGTCGAGTACGACGATTTCCTCGGCACGTTTATCGTCAGCCGCTTTCACAATCAATTCTAATTCTTCTCTTGCAGTCATATTGACCCTCCTAAGGTGTATTCACAAAATCATTATACGTATCAATCGTCAGTGGAAAAATCCGCACCGACTTCTTCAATAAAAATTCAATCGTTTGGCGCAGTGTTGCGACAACCGCCGCTTCGAGCGATTGAGCCGCTTCTGCTCGCAGGCGATCAACTCCCGGGTAATTCCGATTCGGTTCGATGGCATCGGCCACGAATAGGATTTGATCGAGACGAGACATCCCTGGCTCTCCCGTCGTATGGTTCCGAATCGCAGAGAGCACCGCTTCATCGAGGTCGTATTGACGAGCCAGCAAGACGGCTCCGACCGGCGCATGCAACAACTCGTCCCCGTATTCAAGAAGAGCTGAATCCAGTCCTTCTTCGATGACGACTTGACGCATTTCTTCGGTGTCAACATATTTTGCATAGTCGTGAAGCATTGCAGCAAGACGGGCCTGTTCGACGTTCTCGCCGTACTGAATCGCCATTCGCTCCGCTGTCTCAACAACACCGAGCGTATGGATATAGCGTTTTTCCGGTAGCGTTCGTTTAATCAACTCGTGCGCTTCTTCAAACGTCATACAGCTTATGCTCCTTCACATACGTCTCGACCAAAGTCGGGACCAGATATTTGATGGACTTGCCACGCTTCGCCCGCTCCCGGATATCAGTAGACGAAATCTCAAGTTGCGGCATATCGATTGGACGAACGTCCGCCTTCTCCGGAATCAAGTAACGTGTCCCGGGACGGGCGACCGCACCGAACGTGACGAGACCGATGAGCGTCTCATAGTCGTGCCACGATTCGAGTGCGACGAGCGAATCCGCTCCAATCAAGAAGTAGAACGTATCGTCTGGATGCCGTTCAATCAACCGCTTCATCGTCTCTACCGTGTAAGACGGTTCACTCCGTTCAAACTCAATCAGGTTCAACTTGAAGTCTGACTGACCTTGAATGGCACGACGGGTCATCTCGATTCGATGGTCTGCCGAGCTGAATCCGACTTTATGTGGCGGAATCGCGGCCGGTAAAAACCAGACTTCATCGAGTTCAAGCTGTTCGCGAGCTTGTTCGGCAATCAATAGATGACCGAGATGCGGCGGGTCGAACGTGCCCCCCATCAAACCGATGCGGCTCATGGGAGTTTGATTTGGCGATTTTCTTTCTCAGTCGCCTCTTTGTATAAGACGATGACTTTACCAATAACTTGAACGACCTCAGCTCGTGTACCTTCTGACAACTCACCGGCCACGTCTTTTGGCGTGTCCATGCAGTTTTGAAGTACTTGAACTTTGATCAATTCGCGTTTCTCGAGTGCGTCCACGATATCTTTACACATCGCTTCGCTGACCCCATTCTTCCCAACTTGATAGATTGGTGAGAGATGGTGCGCTTCTGCGCGTAAAAAGCGTTTTTGTTTACCTGATAGCATAGTATATTATTCCTCCAATAATCCTTCGATTAACTTTTTTCCGATGGTTTCGTCCGGTTTCACGCCCGTCCATTTCTCGAACGAGAGCGCGCCCTGACCGACGAACATGGCAACACCTGTCACAATTCTTGCTCCGCGACGTTTCGCTTCTTGAAGCATCGGGGTGACAAGTGGACGATATATGATATCACAAACGACCGTGTTTTGTCGTAATCCTTCTAATGAAAGTGGTGTCGATCTCTCGTCCATCCCGACAGAAGTGGTCTGAATGATGACGTCATAGCGTGAGATGTCGACCTCGTCGAACGTCGTATAGGTAACGCCGAACGTGTTGGCGAGCTCTTTTGCCCGTTCAACTGTCCGATTGACGATTGATACCTGACGCGTCGGTAACGCCTGCACGATTCCACGTGCGGCACCGCCAGCACCGATGACAAGAACGTTCCCTGACCAATCCGTGAACGGCATCAATGCTTGGACGAGCCCGGCACCGTCTGTATTCGTTCCGACGAGGCGTCCGTCCCGCTTATACACCGTGTTGACGGCACCGGCCATCTTGGCAGCCTCGTCGAGCTCGTCGACATAACGAACGACCGCTTCTTTGTATGGGATCGTTACGTTGAACCCGTCCCATTCGCCTTCCTGCATCGCTTCGAACAGGCGAGGCAGGTCGGTCTCCATCGCGTCAATGGCCTCATAACGCCCGAAAAGCCCAGACGCCCTCAACCACTGCTCGTGCAGTTGGGGAGAGAGCGAATGAGCAATCGGGTGGCCGATGACAGCCAGATTCATACGAGCGCCTCGCGGAGTGTGACTGCGACGCCTTTCGGAGCCCAAGCCGCAATGCGACCGCCTTTACCGTGAATCGCGACCCATCCGAGACCGCTAAACACGATGTCTGTCTTCACACCATCTCGTAAACTGAATTCGTGGCGTACGAGTGGTGGTAAGATTTCGAGCGTCTTCTCGTTCGGAGGATTGAGCATCTTCCCAATATGCTGGTCATAGAGCTCATCCGCGCGTTCGAGTTTCGTACGGTGTGCTTTCAACTCATTCGACATATAGATGACGAACGAACGTTTATTGCCTTCCAAGTAATCCAAGCGTGCCAAACCGCCAAAGTAAAGCGTCTGTTGCGGGTTCAATTGGAATACGTGTGGCTTGATTTCTTTTTTCGGCGTGATCGTCTTCAAATCTTTTGCATCGACATAGTGTGCCATTTGATGACGGTTGATGATTCCTGGTGTATCGTACAAGTTCGCATCATCATCGAGCGGAATGTCGATCAAGTCAAGCGTCGTTCCCGGGAAATGACTGACGGTGATGATGGCTTCATCCTCTTCACCGAAACGTTTGATCACCTGGTTGATGAGTGTCGACTTCCCAACGTTCGTACAACCGACGACAAAGACGTCTTTTCCTTTTCGGTAATATTCAATCTTTTCAGCGAGTTCGTCGATCCCATGCCCTTTTTTCGCACTGATCAAATGGACGTCGATTGGGTTCAAGCCGAGTTCTTTTGCTTCAGCCTTCATCCAGTTCGCCATCCGGTTCGGGTTGACGGATTTCGGCAACAAGTCCACCTTGTTCCCGACTAATAGGACCGGGTTCGAGCCGACAGAACGTTGAAGTCCCGGGAGCCAGCTGCCATTGAAGTCGAAAATGTCGACAATCTTAATGACGAGCGCCTCTTTTGAACTGATTCCGTTCAAGATACGTAAGAAGTCATCATCAGATAACTCTACGTCTTGGACTTGGTTATAGTGCTTCAATTTGAAGCAACGTTGGCAAATGACAATTTCTCGGTCAAGTGCCGATTTCGGTGCGTAGCCAACCCCGTTCGGGTCTTCCGTTTGGATGGCTACACCGCACCCAGCGCAATATCGTTTGGTTTCTTCCATAGTTGTACTTACTGCCGTTTAGGTTTCCCCTTCTTCATTCGCCGTAGCACCTCGCTGCTACTCCTGAAGCGTTAATTCCGACGCCTTGGTCGCCGTACATGGGCAGCCTCCTTCTTCCTGTGCGTTCGAGGTCTTATTCATCTTTTTTATGTGAATCTTCGGAACGTGAATGCATCGCCTCGCCAATTTTTTCAGCGACTGCGACTTTCGCCCGCTGTGCATCCACAGCAAGCTCTTCCACTTTTTTCGTGATCAATACATACTTCCCGCGACGCTTCATGTGCGCGAAGACAACCTTCTCAAGCATCCGGTTGAATTTCGTGACGAGTCCGTCCGTCTTGACGACCGGTTGTACGTGGATGACGTGGATACCGGCCATATTCGCACCGAGCACGTCCGTGAACAGCTGATCTCCTAAGAAGATGGCTTCTTTCGGCGAATAGCCGTATTTCGAGAGCGCTGCTTTGAAACCAGAAGGTAACGGCTTCTTGGCACGAGCGACATAATGAAGGCCAAGCGGCTCCGTAAACGTTCGTACACGGTTCTCGTTATTATTTGATACGACAATCACATCGAAACCGTATGATTTCACTTTTTCAAGCCACATCAATAAAAGCTCAGGCGCATGCGGGACGTCCCAGGCCACGAGTGTATTATCAAGGTCGGTCAAAATGACGCGTACCCCACGGTCTTTCAATTCTTGTAAGTCGATGTCAAACACAGTCGCGACGAACTGTTTCGGATAAAGTCGATTAAACACGTAAAATTCCTCCAATTAGCTAAACGATTCAACTACTTATACAAGTATTGATATCCCTTCTATGGTAAACGAAAACCGACCAAACGACTAGTCTATCGTTCGGTCGGAAGAAAATTGATACAAAATTAGTTGGTTTTGATCGTTCCGATGACGTCACCGAGTCGAACCGGACCCATTTTTTCACGGTCCATTTGAATCGTATCCTTCTCAAAACAAAGGACGACAGTCGAACCGAATGAGAAGTATCCTACTTCTTGCCCTTTATCGGCTTGATCGCCATCGAGCGTCCACTCGATCGTATTCACGTTCAAGGCACCGACCATGATATGTTCATACGTTCCAGCCGGGCTGTCAAATCGTGTCACACGACGGTAGTTGCGAGAGAGCGGTCTCACCGTCTCCGTCAACCCGATCTCGTTTACTGGCGCCGAGCGGTCCCCCAGTTCATAGTGACTGAGCACACGCCCCGAAAGCGGCGTATGGACCCGGTGATAATCGCGTGGGCTGAGGTAAAGGACGACGACCGTTCCGTCAGCGTAGCGTCTCGCTTCTTGTTGAGAACCGAGCAACTCCGCAAGCGTGTAAGACTGTCCTTTTACTTCAAAGCGACTATCTTCCGTAATCGATTCGATGACCGAGAGTTTCCCGTCACATGGTGAGACGAGTGTGTCGGCTGATTCATCAATCGTACGTGCCCCCGGTTTTAGGTGACGCGTGAAAAATGCATGAAGTGACGGATAGGCGTGAAGCGGCTGTTCCGCTTCCTCCACCGCAATGTCATACACTTTGGCAAACGACGGAACCAAGTGTCGACTCACGCTCGACTCCGCGAAGCGTTTGAGGCGCGTGGCAATCCAAGGCGAGGCGTTCAACTCAAATAACGTTTGGTAAAAACGACGCTTCATTCCTCTTTTGCCTCCTCATTCTTAAAGAACGTCTCATATTGTTGTTCAGAGACAGCACCTTCAATGCGACCGACTTCTTTTCCATCTTCGAATCGGATGATGGTCGGTGTTCCGTTGATGCCGTATGTTTCCCATACGTTATGGTCTGCCAAGTTGATTGATACCGCATCATATTCTTCGATGAGCGGTTCGACATATGGTTTTACTTGCTCACAATATTCACAGCCTGTTTGCCAGAAGTAAGCGACAACCTCGCCGTCCTGGTCTAATTGTTGCTGTAATTCATCTGCAGTGACGGCATTGACGCCTTCTTCTTCATTCGCTCCGTTTAAAAAGAACAACAGACCGATCCCGATGACGATAATCGCTCCGATGATGGCGAACGTAATAAAATTCGCGCGTTTTTCAGGGTTTTTCATATGCATGATCCTCCTCTTATTGTTAGATAAAGAAAAAAGACTGACTCATGCACGAGTCAGTTTGATTGTAGACGGCTTACTTCTCTTGTGCAACGTCGCTGATTCCCATGTCTTGGTTTAAGACATCGAGAAGCGCAACGAAGATTGTGATGGCCACGCCAAATCCTGTCGCGAGCATCGCGTTGAACTCTACACCATCAACAGCAGAAATGATAAACACCGCTGTATTTGAGAGCACAATCGCCCAGATCAATGTCACTAAATAACGCATTGAACGTCCCCTCCATCTCACAGATGATTCGTAAAAATTCATACGACATTAGTATAGCATTGTTCGAATGGAATATGCGACTTCGATTGTATATTCTTTCCGTCAAATCAAAAAATGTGATACGGTCGTAGAAACATCATTGTGAAGAAAAGAGGATAACTGATGTCACGTTATTTAATCGCAGTTGATTTAGATGGAACGTTATTAAGAGATGATAAAACCATTAGTGAACGAAATCTCCGTGCCCTTCAAGCGGCACGTGAAGCTGGTCATGAAGTCATGATCGCGACAGGGCGTCCAAAGCGCCACTCCATCATGTACTATGAGCAGATGGGATTGACGACTCCGCTCGTCAACTTTAACGGTGCCCTCGTGCATCACCCGAAAGATGCGAATTACGCGGTCACACATCGCCCGATTCCACTCAAGACCGCACACGATATCATTGAAGAGGTCGCCGACACGAAAGCACATAACATCGTTGTCGAAGTGACGGACCACGTTTACTTCCAAAAGGACCCGCAAGAGTTCTACAGCCCGTATGCAGAACGTGCGCTCAGCGTCACGTCGGGTAATTTGTTGAAGCACTTGCAGGACGAGCCAACGTCACTATTGATTCATGCGACAGAAGAACACGTGGCGCACGTCCGCTCCCAACTCGACGACATTCATGCCGAGGCGGTATTGAATCGTCAGTGGCGTATGCCCGAGCACATGATCGAGGTCATGAGCAAAAATACGTCGAAGGCACTCGGACTCCAGGAAGTCTCGAAGCATTTAAACATCGATCGGAAGCAGATCATCGCGTTCGGTGATGAAGAGAACGACCTCGAGATGCTCGACTATGTCGGGACGGGCGTCGCGATGGGAAATGCCATCGACCAACTGAAAAACGTAGCCAACGAAGTGACGGCTTCGAACATGGACGACGGCATTGCCCTCTTCCTAGAAGAACGACTTGGAATCAAGGTATAAGGTATAACGAAAGCACCGACTAAAAAGTCGGTGCTTTTTGTGATTTATTCAATTAGCGACGGAACGTACCTTCGACGTCCTCTGTCGGCAAGATATTGATCCAAACCGATGGGTCCGCATCTTTGCAGATCCGTGTGATTTCACGCACCTCGTGTCGTTGCGCGACCATCATGAGCGTCGCCTTCTCGACTTTCGAGTACGTGCCGATTGCCGGCATGAGCGTGATTCCGCGGAACACGTGTTGATGCAATTCTTTCGTGACTTCATCCGGATGGTTCGTCACGATGAAGAGCGTCTGACGCTGCGTATTCGTGTAAATCTCATCGATTACTTTTGATGTCACATACAAGAAGACGATTGTGTAGAGCGCTGTCGGCCATCCGAACAAGGCACCTGCTGCGAGCGCGATCATCATGTTCATCAAGAAGAGGTAGACACCGACCGAGTTGTTCGTGAACTTCGCGAGAATCAACGCGACGATGTCAAAGCCTCCTGTCGAGGCCCCGTAACGAATCGTAATCCCTGATCCGATTGCCAAAAGCACACCGCCGAACACGGCGTTCAAGAGCGGGTCGTCCGAGAGGAGCTGCGATTGCGGAAGCATACGAATGAACAACGTGACCGAGGCGACACTGACAAGCGTATGGATCATCATATTCCGCCCGAGCATAAAATAACTAACGACGAGCAGTGGTGCGTTCAGAATAAAGAACCAGAGTCCTTCCCCTAGTTCAAACGGTGTACCAGCAAGTAGTGCCGTCAAGATTTGGGCAAGGCCCGTAAATCCTGTCGAATAGACACCGGCTGGAATTAAAAATAATGTCATGGATAAGGCAACGAACAATCCTCCGATGATCGAGACAACCCCGATTCGTGTATGTTCTTTAACGGCTTCCGTCAAGCTTCAACTCCCCTTTCTCAAAATAGCTAAGAATCAAGATAACATAGATTATTCATGCTGCATACAGCAAATATGCAGGAATTCCGATAAGTTTTTCATACGAAAACAAGCCGACTGAGGTCGGCTTGTTCGTACGAAGCAATTGGTCACGCTTTCACTGTTTCGATTGTAATCGATTCATTTGCAGGAACCGTTACTGCATTTCCATACACATGAAGCGTTACATCTGTACCACCTGTTTGTTTGATCGTCACTTGTTCACGCGATGATGTGACCGTCAAGTGATGACCACG
This sequence comes from Exiguobacterium sp. s34, assembly GCF_018617435.1. Lineage (NCBI taxonomy): Bacteria > Bacillati > Bacillota > Bacilli > Caryophanales > Exiguobacterium > Exiguobacterium sp. s34. The sequence continues at coordinate 536,327 of NZ_JACSKE010000002.1, forward strand.
CCAGAGCATGTTGAACGAGTAGCCGTTCCAGTCCTTCGGAATCATCGGGCTGAACGAAAGGTTATCCTCTTGAATGCGCATACCCGCGAACCCGTGAACGATTGACATCCATGAGCCGACCATCGATGTGATGTGCAAGCCGTCTTCTGTATCGTTGTTGTAGTTGTCGAGGTCGAGTCGTGCCGAACGTTGATACAATTCGACCGCCTTATCCTCATAACCGACTTCTGCCGCAATGATTGAATAGACACATGGTGATAAGCTCGACTCATGAACCGTGCGTGGCTCATAGAAATCAAAGTTCGCACGTTTCTGCTCGATGGTGAAGCGATCACCGAACGTGTAGAGTCCTTGAAGTACGTCCGCTTGTTTGATGAAGTTCGAGCGGAGAATACGATCCCACGACCAGTTTTGGTTAAGTGGAAGATGTTTTGGATCGAGATCCTTCACTAAGATTTGTTCTTTATCCATGAAGCCATCCTGTTGCATAAAGACATCTGGCACGAGGTCATCTTTTGGATAGTACATCTTCGTCTGGATATCTGCCCACTTCGCGAGTTCCGCGTCCGTGATGCCGAGCGTCGACACGAGCTCTTCGAGACGTGCAGGCTCCGCTTCTTTCAAGTAGTTGTACACTTCTTGCGTATATTCGAGCGTCCACGCAGCGATCAAGTTCGTGTACCAGTTGTTGTTCACGTTGTTGTCGTATTCGTTCGGACCTGTGACGCCTAGGATCATATACACGTCTTTGTGTGGTACAAAGTTGACGCGGCTAGCCCAGTAACGCGAGATCTCGACCAATACTTCAAGCCCGTATTGTCCAAGGTACGACTTGTCGCCTGTGAAGTTCGTGTAGTTGAAGATGGCATGGGCAATCGCACCATTACGGTGAATCTCTTCATGTGTGATTTCCCACTCGTTGTGGCACTCTTCCCCGTTCATCGTGACCATCGGGTAAAGTGCACCTTCCATACCGACATTCTTCACAGCATTTTCTTTTGCCTGTGGTAACTGGTTGTGACGGTATTTGAGCAAGTTCCATGAGACCTCTGGTTTGGTCGTCGCCAAATAGAAGTGGAGGCAGTATGCTTCTGTATCCCAATACGTCGCACCACCATATTTCTCTCCCGTGAACCCTTTCGGTCCGATGTTGAGGCGTGAATCTTCGCCCGTGTACGTTTGGTACATGTTGAAGATGTTGAAACGAATCCCTTGTTGTGCTTCGATATCTCCATCGATTCGAACGTCCGCATCTTCCCAGCGTGCGAGCCATGCTTCCGTCTGTTCAGCGAGAAGCGTCTCGAAACCTTTCTCAAATGCCGCTTCGACTCGTGTCATCCCTGCAGACTGAAGGTCGTCAATCGCGTGGTCGCGGTTCGTCACGACAGATACATATTTATAGGCTGTCGCTGTTTCGCCGGCAGTCGCACTGACCGTGAATTTGTTCGCTACGAAGAGGTCTGTCGCTTCGAGAACTTCGCAACGAGCACCTTCTACATCGGCAATCATCGACGCCGTGACGTGCCAATCGAGTTTTTTCGTCTTCGTTGTCACGAAACCAAATCGTTCTTCGATGCCGCTGTCAACCGGGAGCCAGAACTTCTCATCATAGTTCGAATCTTCGTTGACGACATCGCCGTCTAAGTATGGAGTGAATTCGATTTTCGCTTCGTAGTTCACCGGTGTGACATTGTAACGAATCGCCAATACTTCTTTGTCAACGATCGAGAAGAAACGGACGACCTCTACTTTTGTCTCTTCTGTACCATTCATCAATGTGAACGTCCGTGTGAGGACACCACGCTGCATATCCAATTCACGTGTAAAATCTTTCACGTCCCATTTCGCCAAATCGACGGGTGTACCGTTGATGACGACACGTAGACCGATGACGTTTGTCGCATTCAATACTTTGGCAAAGTATTCAGGATATCCGTTCTTCCACCAACCGACACGTGTTTTGTCTGGGTAATAGACGCCCGCCACATAGAATCCTTGGTGCGTATCATTCGAGTAATCTTCCTCAAAATTACCTCGCATCCCCATGTGCCCGTTACCGAGCGATGTGATCGATTCAGCAAGACGGTTTTCTTTCGGGTGAAGACCTTCTTCTGTTACTTTCCATTCATCGACTGCAAACAATCGTTTCATCTGTCTGCCACTCCTTTTTCTCTACAAGGCTACCTTCGACGGACAACAAGTTCGTGCAACCGTTTGTCTATGAAAGCGCTGTATTTAATCTCACCTTTCATTTTACACAACTGAAGAAAGAATGCAATCGTTTGCATAAAACTTTTTCTTTCTTTTTTTCGTCACATTTTTAGACAAAAAAGACTGCCTCTTGAAGAGTCAGTCTCATCCAAACTTCACTTATGCTTTTTTTCGCCCTCACCGAACGCCGCATTCGCCTCATGACCTTCGAATAGAGCGCTCCGACCATCATTGAACCCCGTATCTGGTTCATCGATCACGAGCGCATATCCACCTTTTTTAATCTGTTCGTGTGCCTGATTCACCTCATCATCTGAAATGCCTAAGTCACTCAGCGCTTGTTTCATATCTTTACCTTGTGTATCGTCTTGAAGGTTGTCTAACCAAGACGTGTCAACGTTTTCCACGCTTACGTTCGTCTCCCGTTTGAGCACGTGGACTGCGTCTTCTTGTTCGGTCACGACATATAATTCTCCTTCATCGTAGCCATTTTCATTCAGTTCGTTAATTTTAGAAAGCAAACTTTCTTTCGTATCATATGTTCCAACAAATCGTCTCTGACTCATCTCAATCCATCCTTTCGATTTATCCATTCGTGAGTGATGTTCCCCACTTCAAAATGATTCAATCAATCGGATATGCAAAAAACGACCTCGCTCTCGCGAGATCGTCTAAACAATCAGGAATTCGATTCTAATGTCTCGGTTACCTTGCTCTTCTTCTGGCCACACGATTGGCGGACGACCAAATAGTGCGGGACGATGACGCGCTTCCCGTAAGGTGGCGCATTATCGCTGATTTGTTCAATCAAGCAGTTCGTCGCCTCAAAACCGAGACCGAAAATGTTGATTTCGACCGATGTGAGTGGCGGGTTCGAGTGCTCCGCGATATAGACGTTGTTAAAACTGACGACGGCTACGTCCTCTGGGATTTTGAGCCCCATCTCACTCAATGTACTGATGACACCGAGTGCCATCATGTCATCACTGACGACGACCGCGGTTGGCGGCTCTTCATTTTGAAGCAACTCACGAACGGCCTTCGCCCCGCCTTTTGTCATGAATTCAGCCCGTGCGATATAGTCTTCACTTACTGGAATGCCAGCCTCCATGAGAGCCGTCGCGTATCCGTTACGGCGATCTTGCGTCACAGCGAGTTTGTCCGATCCCCCGATGAAGGCGATGCGACGATGCCCTAGGTTATAGAGATGCTTCGTCACTTCACGACCAGCCAAGTAGTTGTCCGTATCGACGTACGTAATCGAAGAAGCGTCCCCGAACGGCTTCCCGACCACGACGAACGGAAACTTCGTTTGTCGTAAGTATTGGACGACTTGGTCGTCTTCACGTGAATAGAGGACGATGACACCGTCGACGCGGCGTCCTTGTACCATCTCGATGACACCCGACAACACTTCTTCCTCTGTCACACCGGTCGTCATATAGAGTGAATAACCATTTTGGTGCGCTTTCGTGCTGATTCCTCGTAGCACTTCTGGGAAGAATGGGTTTTGGAGAGTCTTTGTCGCCGCGCTCGGCATGACGAGACCAATCGACTGTGTCGAGCGGTTGGCGAGACTTCTCGCATGGATGTTTGGATGATAACCGAGCTCTTCCATCGAGCTTCTGACCCGTTCTTTTGTCTTTTGACTAATTCTTGGGCTGTTGGCGATGACGCGAGATACCGTCGACGGCGCGACGTTCGCATGCTTCGCAACATCTTTAATTGTGATTTGCATGGTGTTCCCCCCTGCTTCCGTGAATTCAATTCGTGCCTTTCGGCCATTCATATCTTTATTTGCGGCGCTTCCACATGACCAAACCTGTCAAGAAAATCGGAATCGTGACAACGAGTAAGCCCATCATCCACGGATTTACCGATGATTCCTCGACGATGTAAGCGTTCGCACTTTCACCAGATAGTTCAATTGTAAACGTTCCGCGTTGATCTGTGACCAGTTGTGAGAATAATAGACCGCGAAGTCTTGTATCTTCCCCGATTTCACTGACCTCGATCTTAATCTCTCGATCCTCACTGTTCATGTTGATCGCATATAATGCGACGTCATCTCCGTCTTTACGCTCAAAGACGGCCATCCCGTCTTCCGATGCAATCATGCGCTGTTCACCTGTCGCAAAGACCGGGTACTCCTCACGCATGCGGTTCATCGTTGCGACGTATTCATGTAACTCTTCATTTCCCGGGAATTCAGTCATCACTCGGTTCGCAGGATCGGCCCCGCCCGTCTGAGCATTCTCTGTTCCCTGGAAAACGATCGGCATACCCGGTGACGCATAAAGCGCGAACAACCCGAGGCGTAACCGTCGTTCCGCTGATTCCACACCACCGAGTTCGGCCATATGCATGAACCGTTCGACATCATGGTTATCGAGGAACGTCGCCATCTGGTTCGGGTCGTTGAAGAACGTTTCGGCATAGCTTGCGGCAACATCGATTTCATCAACGTTCGCCTGCTGTTGCGTCATCGTTTTCGAGACACGATCATAAAATGTAAAGTTCGTGATACTGTTGAACCCGAGGTCGTCATACTGCGCGACGTATTGTGGGTCCGGGTCAAACACTTCGGCGAGTAAGTAAAAGTCCGGGTCTACCGACCGAACACCTTCGACAAAGTCTTTCCAGAACGCCTTATCGACGTGACGGACTGTGTCGAGGCGATAGCCATCGATGTCGGTTTCTTCAATCCAATACTTTGCCGCATCAATCAAATACGATTTGACTTCCGGGTCTTCTGTTTTGAAGTCCGGTAAATCGAACAACCAATGCGTCTCGACCTGTTCTTGATCTTTCCAGAATACGATCGGCAGCTGTTCATGGAACCATTCCGGCTTTTCTTCCACCCACGGATGGTTTGGACCGACGTGGTTGACGACGAAGTCGAGAATAACTTTCATGTCTCGTTTGTGTGCCTCGTCGACGAGTTCCTGCAAATCCTCTTTCGTCCCGAATTGCGGGTCGATGTTATAAAAATCTTTAATCCAATACCCGTGATAGCCGTCTGGCATATTTTCAAAAACAGGTGTCAACCAAATCGATGTGAATCCGAGTGACTCGATATAATCGAGCTTCTCGATGACCCCACGGATGTCTCCGCCATGAAATGCTTTCGGGTCATCTTTGTCGACCTGCTCATTGTTATCCGGATTTCCGTCAACAAATCGGTCGACCATAATAAAATACATGCGTTCTTGTTCCCAAGTAGCAGCTTCCTTTGCACCGACGACGGTCGGAAACAAAAGAAGCGACAGGAGCACGAGCACGACGCCTCGCCTCATATCGCTTCCTCCTTTTACGAGTATTATCCTTTCGTACCACCCGCTGTAAGGCCAGAAACGAAGTAGCGTTGGAACATGAAGAACAAGATGACGATCGGAAGGGCTGAAAGAACCGCACCTGCCGCGAACAACGTGAAGTTGTTATCGAACTGTTTCGAAATCATGTTGTAAAGACCAACTGCCAATGTTTGTTTCTCTGGTGAACGAAGGACGAGCGATGCCAAGATAAAGTCGTTGAATGGTCCCATGAAGTTAAAGAGAGCAATCGTTGCGACAATCGGCTTCGCAAGTGGCAAAATGATTTGCCAGAAGATTCGGAGGTGACCTGCACCATCCATTCGAGCAGCTTCGTCAAGTTCTTTAGGAATCGTGTCGAAGTACCCTTTCGCCAAGTACGTGTTCATCGGAATCGCACCACCCGCATAGAGCAAGATGAGCGCTGTATGTGTGTCAAGAAGGCCGAGCATGTTGAGCAATACATAAATCGCGATGATCGCAACGAACTGTGGCACCATTTGAAGGACGAGGAACAAGACGAGTGAGTTCTTCCGTCCGACGAAACGATAGCGTGAGAAGACGTAACCAGTAATCGTCACCAAGACGACAGAGAGTGCCATCGTGATGAAAGCGATTTTCAACGTGTTCACATACCATAAACTATAATCCGAAATCGTTAGGTCGAACAAGTTTTTATAGTGAATAAACGTCGGGTTCGCTGGAATAATCGTTGACGTGATCGTACGCCCTGGGTTGAACGATGTACCGACAACCCAAAGCATCGGATAGAGAATGATGATCGACGCAAGCGTCAAGATGACATACGAGATCGCCAAATTGATTCGTTTTTGTTTTTTCATATCAGATCATATCCTCGTCTTTGAAAGATTTTGTCCGACGGAATTGGATCACGGCAAGCGTCATGATGAAGAATGACAAGATAAGTGTGATCGCAGCCGCAAGTCCGTATTGCGGGTTGGCACCGAGAGACAATTTGTAAATCCAAGAAATCAAGATGTCGGTACCGCCGGCCGTTTGTCCAGGTACAGCAGGGCCACCGCCATTAAAGAGATAGATGATGTTAAAGTTGTTGAAGTTGAACGTGAACTGCGTGATCAAGATCGGTGCTGTTGCGAACAAGAGCATCGGCAATGTGATCAAGCGGAACTTATCAAAGATGGTTGCTCCGTCAATCGTCGCTGCTTCATATAAGTCACCAGGAATCGATTGAAGAACCCCTGTCATGAGCGTCATGATGAACGGGAATCCGAGCCACCATTGAATGAGAACGAGTGCTGTTCGTGTTGCTGTCGGATCGGTCATCCAGTTGACTGGGTCAAGACCGAGTGCCGGTAAGATCGTCGTATTGAACACCCCGAACGATTCGTTGAACATCGAACGGAAGATCAAGATCGTGATGAATGCCGGAACTGCCCAAGACAAAATTAAGATTGAGCGGAACAAGCGACGGAAACGTAGACCCTCTTGGTTCAAGAGCACCGCAAGGAAGATCCCGATTGCGATGACCCCTGTCGTTGAAGCGACCGTCCAGACAAGCGTCCAGCCGAGTACCCCGACGAACGTGTCACGGAAGATATCGATTTCAAAAATACGCGTGAAGTTCTCGAATCCGACCCATTCGACGAGTTTCGCTGGTGGTGCGTTGTTGTAGCGATAGTTCGTGAAGGCGATCAAGAACGTGAAGATCAATGGAAGAATAACTGTAAACACTAACAAAATGAGTGATGGGATTAACATTAAGTATGGGAATCCATGGTCACGCAAGTTGCGAAGTTGCATTTGGAACGATGGAAGGTTTAGATGCTGATCACGAGCGCGACCGACACGATAGGCGTCACGAATGTTCCAAACATAGAACGCGATTCCGAAGAAAAGTAAAATTAACGCGACAATCCCCTCGACCATCAAGAAGATGGAGTGGTCGTTACGAGGTCCTGGCACTTCACCAAGCGTGATCAATCCCCAAAGTCCTCCACGGTCACCTGGTCCGGCGCCCGCCCCTTTGAAAAATAGATCATAGTTTACGGCAAAATATGATACGACGACGATAAAGAACGCTACCGCTTTCGCGTATTGTTTATTGTATAACTGTCCGAGTCCCGGAATGATGGAAAGTAGTCCCGCGTTCCGAGCATGGTTTGTAGGCTTGTCCGGGCGTTGGTCCGGTGTTTTAGGGTTCGCAATTGCAGCCATCCTCAGTTTCTCCTTTCGATTTGAGCAAATCAATCAAGCAAACGTTTGCTCAATGCTAGAAAATGAGGGGGAACGCCATATGGCGCACCCCGTCATTTCAATTCCTTATTGGTTGTTTGCTTGGATTTGTTGTTCGATGACTTTCACTGCATCGTCTGCAGATTTTTGTGCATCTTGTTTACCAGTCGCTACAAGCTGAAGTGCTTGTGCCATTGGCTCCCAAACTTGTCCCATTTCAGGAATGTTCGGCATTGGGATTGCGTTTGTTGCTTGATCGAATACCGCTTTCGCAACTTCGTTCGACGTGATTGTCTCGTTCGACTCGAGTGCTGCTACTGGTGGGATCTCGTTGTAAGCTTCAAACATTGCCAATGCGTTTTCTTCATTCGTCAACTCTTGAAGGAACATTTCAGCCCACTCTTGGTTTTCTGTGTAAGCTGAAAGGGCATATGTTTTCACACCCATGAACGTCTTGATTGGCTCACCGTTCGGAAGTGTTGGCATTGGAGCCGCTCCGAGGTTCACGCCTGCATCTGTGTAACCAGCTACAGCCCAAGGTCCGTTCATGACTGAATGAGCTTTCTTCTCAGTGAAGAGTTGGTCCATCGCCTGGCCACCAGACTCACCGATCAATCCTTTAGGGAAGAGGCCTTCTTCGTACCATTTACCGATGTATTCGAATCCTTCAACTGCGCCTTCGTTGTTCAAACCGATGTCAGATGGGTCGAGTGCGCCACCGTCTTCTTTGAACACGTATCCGCCGAATCCAGCGACAACACCGTGTGCGAAGTAGAAGTTATCCCAAAGTGCGAGGAATCCGTATTGACCGTCAGCTTTTACATCGTTTGACAACTTGTAAAGGTCGTCCATAGATGCTGGAGCTTCAGACATCAAGTCTTTGTTGTACATGAGAACTGGTGTCTCAACTGATTTAGGATATCCGTAAGCTTGACCATCGAACATAACAGCTGATTTCGCAGCGTCTGTGAATGCATCAAGTGATCCTTCGTCAGCGATCGGAGCCAAGTGACCTTGGTCAGCGATTGTACCGATTTGGTCGTGTGGTACGAGAACGATGTCTGGACCTTTACCAGCTGGACCGTCAAGCGCGAGCTTGTCTTTTTGATCCGTCATCTGTACTTCAACGACTTCAACTTTTACGCCATGCTCTTCTTCGAACGCCTTCGCAACTTCTTTCGTTGTTTCAGACTTTTCGATGTCTTCCCAGATGACGATCTTTTCAGGTTTGTTCTCGCTTGAAGAACCACCTTCGTTAGAAGATCCGTTGTCTGTTCCGCCACCACATGCAGCAAGTGCACCGAATGCGAATACTGCTGTTGAAAGTCCTGCTACCATTTTTTTCATCTTCATGATGAAAAACCTCCCCAAGGAAATAGTATGGTCAGATTTGCGCAATCGCACGACCACGTCAATTTTAAAACTCCGCTACGAAATTGACACGGTAGTGAAAACGTTTGCATCCTCACCTCAATTTTTATTATACAGTTGTGAAAGCGTTTTACAAGTCTTTTTTTACACTTTTTTTACGTCTGTTGACCCATTTATGTAATTTATAAAATTTTGTTCTTAATTCCTCACTTTTTATGAGTTTCAGCAATTGACAAAATGTAAACGCTTTATTACCCTTTGCTTGAGCAAACGTTTTCGCAACACCTATTCTCTTTGATTCACAGTGTTGTAAAATGATGTCATCCCCTATAAAGAAAGGAATGTTTTCCTTATGATGAAAGAAGCGATTTATCATCGTGCCATGTCCCCGTTCGTTTACAAATATGATCGTGAGACGATCCACATTCGTTTCCATACGAAGCGTGGCGATATCGAATCGGTCGATTTGATTTGGAACGACCCATACGATTGGCATTCTGAAGACCCGGCGATGTGGAACTTTGATCCGGACAAACCGAGTTACTGGCGTACATACGAGACTCCAATGGAGAAAATCGGTTTTGACGACGCCTATGACTACTGGTTTATTGCAGTTAAGCCTCCATTCCGTCGCCTTCGCTACGGATTCCGTCTGAATGACGGACAAGAGACGGCCGTCTATACCGAAAAAGGATGGTTCGAGGAAAAACCACTCGATGATACGGGCTATTACTTCTGCGTCCCGTTCATCAATCCCGTTGATATCTTCCATGCACCTTCTTGGGTGAAAGATACGGTTTGGTATCAAATCTTCCCGGACCGCTTCGCAAATGGAGATGCTTCACTCAATCCAGAAGGCACGCTTCCATGGAACTCGACAGAGCCAACGATCACCAACTTCTTCGGTGGCGATTTCCAAGGGGTGATCGACCATATTGACCACTTAGTCGAGCTCGGCATTACCGGAGTCTATTTCTGTCCAATCTTTAAAGCGACGACGAACCATAAGTACGACACGCTCGACTATATGGAAATCGATCCACAGTTCGGGACGAAAGAGAAGTTCAAAGAGATGGTCGACCTCTTACACGACAATGGCATCAAAGTGATGCTCGACGCCGTCTTCAACCATATCGGATACCATCACCCGTGGTTCCAAGATGTCGTCGAGAACGGTCCGTCTTCTGAGTACCGCGACTGGTTCTATCTTCGCGACTTCCCGGTTGTCACAGAACCGAAGCCGAACTATGATACGTTCGCGTTCGAGAAGAACATGCCGAAGATTAATACGGAGCATCCAGAATTAAAAGCTTACTTATTAGATGTTGCCCGTTACTGGGTCGAAGAGTTCGGGATCGACGGGTGGCGTCTTGACGTCGCCAACGAAGTCGACCATGCGTTCTGGCGTGACTTCCGCAAGGCAGTTAAACAAGCGAACCCAGAAGCTTATATCCTCGGGGAAATCTGGCACGATTCGCAGCCTTGGCTACAAGGTGACCAGTTCGACGCTGTTATGAACTACCCGTTCACGAACGCGAGCTTGAACTATTTTGCGCTCGACCGGACGACCGCTTCTGAGTTCCGTAATGAATTGACGCGTGTCGAGATGATGAACACGATGAACGTCAACGAAGTCACGTTCAACTTGATTGACTCACACGACACACCACGTGCGTTGACTCGGGCGAAAGGTCATAAAGGAAAGTTCAAGCTTTTGATGACCTCGATGCTCACATATACTGGTAGCCCATGCATTTACTACGGAGACGAAATCGGACTCGAAGGCGAACAAGACCCAGGATGCCGTCGCTGTATGCCATGGGACGAATCCGTTGAAGACCGGAACCTCTTCCGCTACATCCAAAAGCTTATCCAGCTACGAAAAGACCATCCCGTGCTCGCGAACGCTGGCTCGTATCGTTTCAACTTGGTTGACGATGCCAACAACGCCGTCATCATCGAGCGATGCACGAAAGATGAGACGTACTTGGTCTACTTCAACAACTCGGACTCCACTTCGAAACTAAGTCCGCTCGGTTATCGTGGCGCCGCCTATGATTTGTTACACGACCGCAATCTCGAGTCACTCGAAATCGAACTGGCACCATTTAGTGCAGCTATTCTGAAATTGAAATAATTTCGAAAATCACCTGATTTCTTCGGGTGATTTTTTTGTTGAAAATAATTTAGCAAACCCCCTATCTTTTTCATTTTATAAGGAGTAAGATGACCTTTGACATTTTTATAAAACAAATAGTTAACAGAAAGAATTATAGAGAAAAGGGAGAATACACTACATGCAGACGAAACAAACGGAACAGCTCACCCTGTTCAAACTGTCGTGGCCGATTTTCATCGAGCTTGCCCTCCATATGGGAACCGGGATCATCGCCACATTGATGCTCGCACACTACTCAGACGCCGCCGCTTCGGCCGTCGGGGTCGCCAACCAAATTTTAAACGTGTTCTTGATTGTCTTTAGTGTGACGTCTGTCGGCGCGACCATCTTGATTGGTCAGGCCATCGGGGCAGGGCGCATGAAGAAGAGTCGGGACTTCGCCCGCTCCGCTGTCAGTTTGAATATGTGGCTCGGTGCAATCATGGTCGTCGTCATCTTCTTGTTCGGTGAGACGTTCTTACGCCTATTCGGTCTATCGGACGAATTGTTCGCACACGGTTTGTTGTTCCTACAAATTGTCGGCTTGTCGTTATTCACCGAAGCACTCATCATGGCGCTCAGCTCAATCCTCCGGAGTCACGGTATGACGAAACACGCCATGCTCGCAACGTTGTTGATTGATATTATCACTGCCGTCGGTGCCATCTTTGCCGTTACCGGCTTGTTCGGACTTCCGGTCACTGGTGTTGCCGGTGTCGCCTGGGCCATCGTGATTGCACGATTCGCTGCCATGATTCTGTTGTTCTGGCTCGTCAAACGGAAGCTTATGATCCGCTTCCCATTAAAAGAAGTGATTCGTCCGAAGAAAGACGACATTCAGTCGCTCCTCCAAATCGGCGTCCCTTCTGCTGGGGAGAACTTATCGTATCAGGCATCACAAATCATCATCACGGGATTCATCGCGACGATGGGCGAGGCTTCCCTTGCTGCTCGCGTATATGTGATGAACTTGTCGATGCTCGCTTTCTTGTTCACCGTCGCTGTCGCACAAGGGACGCAACTCCTGATCGCTCGAGATATCGGAGGCAAACGTTTCAAAGAGGCGTATCATCGCGCCGTCAAAACGTTGAAAATTGCCATGTTCGCCTCGTTCGTCGCCTCTCTTGGTTTGGCGGTATTCAGCGAGTCGCTACTTGGGCTGTTCACCTCAAACCCTGATATTATCGCGGTCGGCGTGCCAATCTTATGGGCAACGCTCATTTTAGAACCGGGTCGCGCCATGAACATCGTGTTGATGGGGTCATTGAAGTCCGTTGGGGACGTCCGTTTCCCGGTCATGATCGGAATCGCTTCGATGTGGGGCGTCGCCGTGGCGTTCAGTTACTTGTTCGGTCTTCAAATGGGACTCGGCATCCTCGGGATTTGGCTCGCCTTCTCTCTTGATGAATGGTTCCGCGGTTTCTTCGCGTTCCGCCGTTGGAAATATGGGACGTGGCAACAAAAAGGCTTCCAGTTCGAAGCAAAAACAACCACGTAAAAAAGCGGCCGCGGCCGCTTTTTTTATTTCATTAAGAATGCCTGCATCGCCTGGCGGTGAACGTCTGTGTCCCCACACTTCCGTTGCCATTCGATTTCCTCACTCAGTCCCTCTTCAAACGAAGCAGCTCGCATGAGCGCCTTCATCCCTTGGACGGCGACTGGTGATTTTGCAGCAAGCGTCTCCGCGTATGATGTCAATCGTTCCGTATACATCGCATCTTCCACGAGCTCTGTGACGAGTCCGAACGTATGCGCCGCTTCTGAATCGATGGTACTGCCACTCCATAACCAATCTAAAGCGAGATCGTCTCGCATGAGACGGCGCAAGTGATATGGTCCGCCCGCATCCGCGACCAAACCGATTTTAATGAAGGCTGAACTGAACTTCGTCGATTTGGCGACAATTCGAACGTCTGCCGCAAGTGCCAAACTAAGCCCCGCCCCTGCGACGACGCCATGAATCCCCGCGATGATTGGTTTACGGCTCGAGAAAAGCGCCCGCACGAGTGGATGATACACATCTTCTAAATATTCCCCGTAATCTGCATCGCTCTCAATCGTTAAATCTTGCCCAGATGAGAACGCCCGGCCTTCACCGACAAGGACGATGATGCGAACCGCGTCGTCCTGTTCAAATTCATCGATTGCCGTTTTCATTTCGCGAAGCAACGTCTCGTTCAAGGCGTTCAGCTTTTCCGGGCGGTTCAGTTTTAACCACCCTACCCCATTGTGTGTCGTCAATTGAATCGTCTCCACTTTCATTCCCCCTTTAAAATGAATCACTGTTCATTTCTTCGTCATTCCGTCAAACTCCTTCCTTTACTGAAAAGTTTTTTGAAGTTCAATTGCCGGGCAGTTGGTTGATTTGCTATTCTAAAAGGAGTCGGTCACGAAAGGATGAGTCAGATGCAACTGACAAACGCCGCTCGGCAACTGAAACAAAAGAAGATTCCGTTCACCTATCATACGTATGAAGTCGATGAGTCTGACGTCTCCGCCAAACACGTGGCGATGACATTGCAGAAACCGCTCGATGAACTATACAAAACGATTTGTCTCATGAACGAGAAAAAACAATACGCCTTCTTTCTCATCTCCGGAGAGCGTGATATCGATTTGAAGGCAGCCGCGAAAGCTTGGGGAGCGAAAAAAGCAGCCCCTGTCCCGATGAAAGAGCTCGAAGCTCTGACCGGGTATATCCGAGGGGGTGTCTCTCCGATCGGAGCGAAGAAACCTTTTCCGGTGTATGTGCATGAAGCAGCCAAAGAAAAAGAGACAATCACCATCTCTGCTGGGAAACGTGGCTATCAACTCGAGTTGAAGCCAGAAGATTTACTGCAATTCACAAACGGTCGCTGGTTTAGCCAATGACCTTACTGGGGGCATAATTATGTGGAAAGAACGCATCCGTTCGTGGGTCCCAAACTCCTTTACGTTCGGAAACTTATTTTGTGGGGTCGTCGCAATCGTCTACGCCGCACGTGGTGACTTTTCAAACGCCACACTGTTAATCATCATCGCGATGATGCTCGACAGTTTAGACGGGCGCCTCGCCCGTATGCTCGGAGTCGCTGGGGACTTCGGGAAAGAGCTAGACTCGCTCGCTGACATCGTCACGTTCGGTGTCGCACCAGCGATGCTCGCCTACTATACGTTTTTCATTGATTACGGCAATTATGGATTGTTTTTTGCGGCACTGTTCCCGCTATTCGGTGCATACCGTCTCGCCCGTTTCAACTTGTCTGCGACAAACGTTGCGGCGAGTTACTTCTCTGGTGTGCCGATCACGGCCGCTGGTGGACTTCTCGCTGTCATCACGACGTTCGGTGACCGCGTCAGCGAACTATTGACGCCAATTTTCTTTACAGGGCTCGCCCTTTTGATGGTCAGCCGCGTCCGCATCCCGAGTTTTAAAGATGTGCCATTGCCACGCCACTCCTTTATCATCACGATCAGTCTCGTCTACGTGACGTACATGATGTTCGCACGTTGGAAAGAGTGGCCGACATTCTGGTTTATCGCGGTGCCGTTCTATGTCTTATTCATCGCCTTTTCGTTCGTGAAAAAACGGAAACGGATGGCCAATTAAGAGTCTCGTTCGACGAGGCTCTTTTTTCGTACATGCATTTGTTAGACGAAGACTCCGATGAGCTTTAGAATGAAAGAAGAGGTGATGGAATGAAAGTGTATCCGTTTATTTGGAAATGGTTTATTGTCTGGTATTTCATTGGGTTAATTTTGGTTGGGTTCGACCTGCTTCCGCCTTGGCTAGAGTGGGCAAACCCTGTCTTTTTATGGCTCGCCGGTGCGATTGGCGGAACCATTCTCTATCAAGGCGTGCGGCAAGGCGCCTGGATTGTCCCGTTTATTTTCTTTGGTTCAATCGCTGTCGAGACGCTCGGCGTGAAAACCGGGTTCCCGTTCAGTGAATACATCTATGCCGAGGCGTTTGGTCCGACGGTGTTTGGAGTCCCTGTCACAATCGGTGCGGCGTGGCTCGCCGTGATCGGTTCTAGTTTTGCCGTGGCCCGTCTCTTCACATTCCGTAACCATATTTTATGGCTCGTCCCGATTCTCGCGGTATGGCTCGATATGGCGATCGACCCGGTGGCGGCTAACGTGAAAGGCTACTGGGAATGGGCGAACGATGGGCTGTATTATGATATTCCGACCCAAAACTTTATCGGCTGGTTCGGACTCTCTCTCATTTTCTCATGGCTGTTACAACGCCATGAACGATCCGTCGATGCTTTATTCATCCGACATGGCGTGTACTTGTTCGTCATGCTTCACGCCTTGTTCGGCGTCACAGCCGTGAACGCAGGTCTCTATGGGATTGGTTTCCTTAGCATGTTGACGTCCGGGGTCATTCTGTTAGAAAGGAGAGGTCGCGATGATCGAGTCACACAAAAAGAGATGGTTCAATAACGTCTTCTCAACATTCGTACGAGAACGTCAGATTCGTCCGACGTTCCACAATATTTACATACGAACTGATGATATCCCGACGCCAGGATTGATTTTGAGTACACATAGTGCGTGGTGGGATGGGCTCGTCATGTATATGGTGAATGAATATTTTTTGAGACATGACATTCATGTATTGATGGACGAGGACGGTTTGCGCCGCTTCCCGTTCTTTCGTCACCTCGGCGCCTTCTCAGTAAAAAAGGGAAGTCTTTCCGACGTACGAGCTTCCCTCGCCTACGCGAATGAGTTGCTGACATCAGGCAAATCCGTATGGATATATCCTCAAGGTCGAGAAGTTCCACAAGAACAGCGACCTGTCGAAATCGAATCAGGAGCGACCCTTCTACTAAATGATCGCCCGATTCATTTATGCGCCATGTATTATGCATTCGAAAGCCACGCGGAACCCGTCGTCTATGTCCGATTCCGAAAGCACAACGTAACCTCGTCGACACGGAGAGGTCAGAAGCAGGAGATTGCGCAGGCACTTGAACAGCTGTATGACGACGTCAGAGATGACGTCATCACACGTTCGACCGCCTACACTGCCCTGTTTCGTTCGCGGCGTAACCTTGCCGAATGGACAGAAACGCTCGTCCGACTCGGGAGGAGGGAATCATGATACTTTGGATTGTGACCCTCAGTATGCTCCTCTTCACACTCATCAATCTAGCGTTTTTACGACCGCTCGCAACTCCTGGAAAAACACCTGCGACGGCCGTCTGCATCCCGATGCGGAATGAGTCTCGACATGTCGACCGATTGATCTCTAATTTACAAATGGCGATCCCGGAGAATACTCATGTCTACATTTATGAAGACCGCTCCGAAGATGATACATACGAAAGATTGAATCGCGCGATTGGGGACGATGTCCGATTCACCGTCATTCAAGGAGTCCCTTTGCCTAATGACTGGGCCGGAAAAGTCCATGCCTGTCATCAGCTCGCATCACGCACGACTGAACCATATCTCCTCTTTTTAGATGCGGACGTCACGATCGATCCGAGCTTTATCGCCCGCATGCATGCCACTCTCCGTCGCGAGCAGGCTGTCTTTCTGTCAGGATTCCCCCAATTTCCGACAACGACATTTCTCGGGAAATTGTTGATCCCGATGCAACACGTACTCATCGCCCAACACCTGCCTTTGTTTTGGCGTAAAGTAAAACATCCAGCATTTGCGGCAGCGAACGGAATGAACGTACTCGTCGAGCGAGACAGTTACGAGGAAGTTGGTGGGCATGCCACGATCCGATCATCGTTAATCGATGACATCGATTTATGTCGGACGTTCAAGCGACATCGAAAAGTGACATCACTCGTTCAAGTCGCCCCGTTTATCTCCTGTGATATGTATGAGACGAATGAAGAAGTATGGAGCGGGTTTTCAAAAAACGTATTCAAGGGAATGAATGAATCAGTAGGACTTGCCTTGTACTTTTTGACGTACTACGGGATCCAGTTGACCGCCATGTTCGCATGGCTCGTTTCACCGAGTTGGCAAACAATCAGTGCGGCACTCTTCGTACTCTTAGCCCGACTTGCTGTCGATATGAGATCACATGGATCTGGTACATGGTTGCATCCACTCAGCTTAATCGCTTATCTGACCTTACTCGGGAACGCCGTCATCCGAAAATGGAGACGACTACCCATCACGTGGAAAGGTCGCCATTATTCTTAATCGAGCGTCTTACTTAAGGGGGACACATGTATGAAGCAAATTGTTGTCATTGGAGCCGGACTAGGTGGACTGAGCGCTGCCGTCACGCTCGCCACACACGGCTATGACGTCACGGTCATTGAAAAGAATGAACATGTCGGCGGAAAACTTATGCCCGTCATTACCGACGGTCATCGTTTTGACTTTGGTCCGAATACGATCACGATGCCAGATGTGTTTCGTTCCGTCATCCGAAACAGTGGTGCCAACCCGGATGATTATTTCGAATTGATCAAACTCGATCAACATACCGTCAATCATTATTCGGATGGCTCCTCGTTCACATTTAGCGCAGATCGTGCACAGCTCGAGGCGGAAGTGCGACGTTTGACGAATGATCAAATGAAGAAAAATCAATTAAAGGCTTATTTAGACGAAGCGGAGAAGTTATTCCGTATCGCGAACGAACGCTTCTTCACCCGCATGGAGACAAAATTAGACCCGGGTCTTTGGGCGGACATGGTAAAAGTACACCCGCTCCAAAGTTTGCATGCCCTTCATCAAAAATACTTCAAAGACAAACGCATCATCCAGGCACTCGACCGATATGCGACATACATCGGAAGCAGCCCGTACGTGACGCCAGGAACGTTCGCGCTCATCGCGCATCTAGAATTAAATGATGGCGTCTACTTCGCGAAGGGAGGCAACTGGAACATCGCGAAAGGGTTTGCGAAGCGAGCGAGTGAACTCGGAGTGACATTCCGTCTCGGACACGAAGTGACGAAAATCGAGGTCTTGAACGGGAAAGCCCATGAAGTCGTCGTCGACGATAAAGAAGTCATCTCTTGCGATGCCGTTTTGCTCAATGGCGAGCTACTCACGCAATATCCTCGCCTTGTCGACGCGAAAGACCGTCCTTCTTTCCCAGTCCCGACACGCGATACCGTCGAACCGTCCATCTCTGCATTCGTCTTAATGATCGGACTATCGAAGCGATTGAACCTGGCTCACCATAACGTCTATTTCTCTGACGACTACAAGCGAGAATTCAAATCACTCTTTCAAGAAGAGCGCTATGCGGACGAGCCGACTATCTATATCTCCAATTCATCTGCAACCGATTCATCGATGGGCGAGGCTGGCGACAATCTGTTCATTCTCGTCAATGCACCTGCCCATTTGACTGACATCGATGCCGACACGTATGAACATTTGATTCGTCGCCGGTTGCGTGAGTTCGGCGTGGACTGGGAAGATGAAGAGGTCATTTTCCATCAACGTGTGACACCGCAAGATTTAACGCGTGATTTTTATGCATACTACGGTGCACTTTACGGTACGTCGGCCAATTCGAAAAAAGGGGCATTCTTTAGACCGGCAGCTCGGTCGACGGACGTGTCAAACATCTGGTTTGCAGGTGGTTCGACCCATCCTGGAGGCGGGAGCCCAATGGTCACGCTTTCAGGACAATTCGCGGCACGATCGATGTTAGAGGACATACCTCTGACGATATGAACATTTTGTGAACGCGAGTTTCGACACTTGTCGACAATTGAAAGACGTGATAATATCATATTCGAGTTCAAGCAGTTCTGTAACGTTTGTTGCACCTGTAGCGATCGAATGGCTTCCCCGAGCCTTATCGCGTTTTGAACTTGTCACACCCGAGAAAAAAGTGATGAGCGAGTTTCCCCACTCGTATCCCGTAGTTGAGACAGCTTGCGTATGATGTTCCCCCTTAGTCCATCAAGCATCCTGTTTCAACGAAGATGTCCCAACTGATTCATTCCCCATGAATCCCGGCACATCTTTAGGGCTTCATCACAAATCGATTCATTCATTTCCCCGATGAATGGATCACATAACGCTTACGCCACTTTTGGTCCCCCGCCAAAAGTGGTTTTTTTTTGCGCAAAAAACTGTAGACGCGAGGAGCATCTACAGTAGATTGGATGACTTATAATTTTGCTAACAACTTTCCTTTTTGTAAGGTCGATACGTATGCCCGTTTTGTGAAGACGTCATATCCGTTTGCTCGAGCTGCATCTAAAATTCCTTCATATAGAAGAGCTGCTGCTTGAACCGGTTTTCGACTGGCGAGTGGATAGAGGTGATGGGTCGCACGTGCCCGCTCATACAAGGACTCCGCGCGCTTCGCCAACGCCTCCCATAGCTCGATGAAGGAAGGTGTCACTTCACGTTGCTGTAACACCTCTTCACTTACGCCATACTGTCGCATCATCGTGCGTGGCAAATAGATGCGGTCTCTATTCAAATCTTCCCCGACATCTCGCAAAATATTGGTCAGTTGCATCGCGATGCCGAGGTCGATGGCGCCTTGTCGGAGCTGACGTTTCGTCTCGGCGTCTTGATTCGGGACAAGAATCGGAAGTAGCATCAAACCGACCGTACTCGCGGCATAATAGCTATACTGCTCGGTCTCTTCGAGCGTCTCATATCGTGACTTATGTAAATCCCACTTCATGCCTTCCGCTAGCTCAAAGAATGGATCGACGTCCATCTCATAGCGTTGCCATACATCTCGAAGGGCGACCCATAGCGCTTCATCCTGGTCATATCCTGCTAAAAAGCGATCGAATGCATGCAAAAACGACGCCAAACTCTCTTCTGGACGGTCTGATTCATCGACCGCATCATCAAGAGTCCGACAAAACGTATACACGGCCATGACCGCTTGTCGATCTGGTTTTGAGAGCAAAGAGAAGGCCCGATAAAAGGTCAACGAGCCTTTCTTCATGATTTCCTCACATTGACGATACGCTTCTTGTGTCGTCACGATGTATTGCCCCCATTTCTTCTTCCAATTTTTTCACGAGTAACTGTGAACCAATCATGACAATCGGCACGCCTCCACATGGATGGACAGATGCACCAACCGCATACAATCGTTCGATTTTTGGGAACGGTCTTGCCTGTGGCTTGAAAGCGGCTGATTGAGACAATTTTGGTGCAATCCCAAAACTTCCTCCTTCAAATAGACCAAATCGCTCGGCATCCATCGGTGTCCGTACTTTCATCTCGATGACACGGTCCCGAAAATCGGGTAATAGTGCCTCGAGTCTTCCTAATAGATGGTCAATCGTTCCTTGCGTCTCAAAGTCTTCTCGCTCCAATTTACGAGGTACCGGAACGAGGACATATAATACACTCGTCCCATTCGGCGCAAGTGTCGGATCAATCCGTGATGGATTGAACGTGTACATCGCCGGATACTCACTTAGTTTACCATCCTCAAAGATTGTTCGCATCGATCCCTCAAAATCATTCGGTAAATCGAATTGATGGACCGGTAAATCGATTTCTCCGCTGACCGTGAAATAAAGGAGTAGCGTACCACTGGACGGTTCATACGTCTTCGGTGTCACGCCATCAATGAGTCGTTCCATAAGCGGAAAGTCACCGTTCACGACGACCGCGTCATAAGGCACGTATTCGTCATTGACCGTGACGCCAGTGGCTACACCGTTCGTGACGTGGACACGATTGACGGTCGCATTCATTACGAAATGAACACCTCGTCGTTTCAGCTCTTGTTCCATTTTCGCCGCGAGCGAGAAATATCCTCCTTTTACATACCAGACTCCCTCTTCTTGTTCACGATAAGGAATGAGTCCATATAACGAGGGGGTCGCATAAGGGTTCCCACCGATATAGAGCGTCTGTAAACTGTAGGCGACACGTAAGCGTTCGTCCTCAAAAAAACGTTTCATGTTCGCATGGGCCGTTTCATATGCTTTCAAGCGCATGAGGAGAAGCAATAGTTTAGGTTCGAACAACTCTGTTTTCGATGCATAACTGCGGTCTAAAAACGTATCGAACCCAATCCGATACTCTTCTTTCTTCTGCGACATATAATGACGGAATGCGTCCCCTTCGCCGAAAGTCCGCTCGATCTCTTCTGCCTGTCGCTCGATATCCCGATATTTATAGAACGATGTCCCGTCTTGATAGCGCAAACGATAGAGTGGATCGACTTCGAGTAATTCGACCTCACTTTCCGGTAGCCCCGCTTCCATCAACTGTTGCTTCAGTTTGCCCGGTAACAAGACGATCGTCGGACCTTCATCGACTTTCGCTCCATTTTCAAATTCAACATAGTTTAGTCGTCCACCGACACGCGCTTCCTTCTCGTAAATCGTGATGTGAAGTGAAGGGTTTCGTTTCGTCAATAAGAGGGCGGCGTAAAGTGTGCCGACCCCGGCCCCGACAAAGCTGATGTTCATCGGCCGACACCTGCCCGGTCACGCAACAAGTTCGTTGTGATGCGCGCTGATTCAAAGATGGTCGGAAGCCCGCTTCCTGGATGCGTCCCGCCACCGACGAGCCAGACGTTGTCGAGCTCTTCAAACTGATTGTGCGGACGGAAATACATCATTTGCGATAGATTATGGCCCAAGTTAAAGGTTGCGCCTTCGTATACCCCGAACGTTTCCCAATCCTCAGGTGTCAACGTCTCCATCACCTCAATATGTTGGCGAATGTCTCGGTATGGTGACCGTGTCTCAAGGGCGTCGAGTACACGTTCTGTCATCGTTGGCTGCAACTCTTCCCATGGCAAACCAGATAAGTTGTTCGGTACCGGTACGAGGACGTATAGCGACGATTTTCCTGCAGGTGCGAGCGTCGGGTCGATGCGCGAGGCGTTTTGAACGTAGAATGAGAAATCCTCGCTCAGTTTCAACTCTTGCGTCATCTCTTTGACGTTCAACTCATAATCGTCTGCGAAGTGAATCGAATGGTGTGCCACGTCTTCATAGACGTGATCGAGCCCGAGATAAAGCATGAATGTCGAGCACGAGTAGCGTTTCTTCTTCAGTTGAGCCGGACTCCACTTCGACAGTTTGCCGTCTGGGACTAACGACGTCATCGCGTGAGCAAAGTCAGCACCGATCACGACTTCGTCGAACGCATAATGAACGCTCCCTGCTACGAGACCGGTCACTTTCTTGTCATCCATGAGAAGACGCTCTACTGGTTCACCTAAGCGAATCACGCCACCCTCTTCTTCTACGACCTTCGCCATCGCATAACAAAGTTGATTCACGCCTCCAATCGGATGATGAACCCCGTATGCATGCTCCATATAAGATAAAATCGAGAAACCGCCTGGACATTCCCAAGCGGACATTCCTAAATATTTTGCTTGGAACGTGAACGCATACTTCAACTCTTCGCTCGTGAAGTACTCGGATAAGACGTCATAAAGCGACTTCCCGATTGAAAGGAACGGTAACGCTTTGAGTACGCGTAATGAGACATAGTCGGTCAGTTTGTCATGCGCGGTTTGAAGAACAGGCATCAACTTGGAGAGCTTGATCGCCTGTTCGCTCATGAACCGTTCATATCCTTCCCCATTTCCCGGGAATTGTTCTTCGATGGCTTGATGCATCTGGTCACGATCAGTCGTCATCGAGAGATGGCGCGTCCCACGATCAAAATACAAATCATACATCGGTTCTAGCCGTTTCATCTCGACGTAATCATGTAAATCACGTCCCGTTTCTTCGAAGATCTCTTCTAAAATGTAAGGCATATTTAAAAATGTAGGTCCTCGGTCAAACGTGAACTCGCCTACTTGTAGACGTGACGTTCTGCCTCCTACAAACGGTTGTTTCTCAAATACGGTGACGTCTACGCCACGATGCGCTAGTAGCATCGCAGCAGCCAATCCACCGGGTCCTGCCCCTATTACGGCAACTCTTTGTTTCGACACACTCAACAACTCCCTATGTGAATAGTCTCTTATGCTTCTCTATCATTATAGAAATGACCGGAGACAAGTTCAATTTTGAATCGGTTGATTGAGCAGGTTCTTGTTTCCTCGCTCGGCGATGACGATATACCAAGACCCTTCTGGGATGAATGGGATGAATCGAATTTGTTCAAATCCGACTTCCTGCATTTGTCGGCGTAATCGTGGAATGGTCGGGAGCGGATATAAGTTATCGTGAAGCGTCATGAAGGCGTTGAATGCAGAAGCGAACCGTCCGCCGAGTGCCGTCTCCGCAAGTGGTGTCACAAGAACTGCGACCCCGTTCTCTTCTAAACGATCCCGAAGCCGTTCAAGCAGTTTGATTCGCTCCTCTGGTGAGAAATAATAGAGCATATTGTTCATCATGACCGCATCGAATTGTTCTTCTGTTTCCCAGTTCATGAAATCGGCGACTTCAAAATGAATATCGCCCCGTTCATCACGAGACCGCGCTTCTTCGATAACCTCTTCCTCTAAATCGATTCCCGTCAATTCACAATTCGGTTCGAGCGCTTGTAATTTACGTAAATAACCACCATGCCCACAACCGATATCAAGCATCGACCCGACGTTCGCCTGACGTAACAGTTGCTGTACGATCGGGAATGCGACCGTCTCGACGAGCGTCGATGTTTTCGCGACGACTTGACCGTGTTCGGCCCCATCAAACGTCTTTTGTTTCCCAGACTCTAAGAATTCTGGGTAAGCGATCAACGCAGGGATGTGAAGTTCCATCATCTCTTGGAGCATGAATCCGATGCTCCGCTCATCGTTACCAGACAACTGGTATTTTAATCCACGTGTCGGATAGTAGCGCCATCCTCTCTTCTTCAAATGACGCACTGCGACCCCAACTTCTAACCAACGCTCTAGCGCAAGTTGCGTCAACGGGCGTTTGAGTCGTAAATTCATCTCCGCCATACTTGCGCCACCTTGAAGTGCATCGAATAAACCAAACTTATATCCGATATAGCCGTGCCATAGTGGTAAAAATGATTCTGTTTGTTTCATCCATTTCCGTGCATGTAATACGCGTGTCCATTCCGTCATTTGTTGATCCATCGTTTCACCTCATCGTCATGATTACTGATTTTTTTATTTTCCCCTAATAATTTGTGTACAAACAAAAAATTCCCACTTCGGTGTGCGAAGTGGGAAAGTATTATTGAATGAAGCTGTTGAAGAAAGATTGTCCGTATGGTAATGCGTAACCGATAAAGATTGTCACGAGTGCCAATACGATAAATCCGCCGAAAAAGGCGTTCGATGGTTTGTTCTTTTTCACTTTGACAAGTGTCATCTCACCGAAAATCAATGCCAGTAACCCGACTGTGATTTTCACGTGATAGAACGTGCCGCCTCCGTTCAATTGAAGGTAGAGATAAAGTCCTGTCCCGAATGCGATGAGTAACATGAGTCGAAACGCCATATGTGCGATCTTTCCACTCTTGTTGCCGTTCTTGTAACCAATATAGGCTACGGCAAATAAGATAAGTAACAAAATCCAGCTCGTGACGTGTGTGTGCAAGAATGCAATCAGTGGCATTCTAATGCCCCCCTTTATGTTGTTGTACAGTCTTCATTGTACACGAACCCTCTCCTGATTGGTCAAGCGAACGCTTTCCTAAAAAAAAGAGCCATCCTTCGAGGATGACTCCATTCATTATACTGGTGTTATCTCTGCCTCTTGGACAGCGTATTCATAGCTAGGAATTTCAACGATGAAGGTCGACCCCTCATGTTGAATCGATTCCACATGAATTTGACCGTTATGACCTCGGACGATTTCTTGACAGATTGGTAAACCAAGACCCGTTCCGCCGATCTCACGGCTGTCGGAGTTATCGACGCGATAGAACTTATCAAATAATCGGTCGAGCGCGTCGCTCGGAATTCCAATTCCTTCGTCCTTCACTTTGATGGACACGATTTGCTCATGATGAGCAAGCTCTACCGTGATTTTTCCACCACGTGGAGAATACTTCACTGCGTTCGACAAGAGATTACTCATCAACTGCTTGAACTTCTGGCAGTCGACGAACAATTCGTAAGGACGTGCATCATCCGCAATCAATTCGAATTCGTGCTTCAAAGATGACGCTTCATAGAACGTCAACATGTCTCGGACGACCGGTTCGATATCGAGTTGTTCCCGGTCGTACATTTGACTACCGGATTCCATCCGCTGCACATCAAGGAAATCATTGACGAGATGCGTCAGACGTTCCGTCTCCGCATGAATTGTCTCTAAATATTTTGCTTGTTTCTCATTCGGTAACTGCTTTTTCACCATCAATTCTGTGAATCCGTAGATGGACGAAAGCGGTGTCCGCAATTCATGAGAAATCGTTGAGATGAATTCACTCTTCAATCGTTCAGCCTCTGTCTCACTTGTGATATCCCGGAAGACGAGAAGCGTCCCTTTCGATAGACCGCCGACAATAATCCGTTCAGCATACATCTGCAAGTTCATTTCACCTTTACGGATTGAGAAGCTCACACTGTCATGTGGGAAGTCTTCCGTGAACAATCGATTTGTATACTTCGTAAAGTCTTCTGCTTGGTCCACCGTTTCGACAAGGCGATTACGCCACTCTTCCCATGTTTCTTCTTCAAGGTCCTGTGTGCTGACGTCACTCAGTTCCGGGAACATTTCATAAAGTGGACGGTTGACGAATACATCATCTGTCGCATGTTCGATATAGACGACCGCCTCTCGAATCGAGTCGAGGATGCGTTCTGTCTTCCCTTTCTCGCGTTTCATCTCTTCGAATAGACGCATCCGTAAGAGCGAGAGTGAAAGCTGACGAGCGAACGACATGATGTCACCCATCTGTGTCTGTGTGAAACGGTCTTTATAGCGGACCAAATAGATGAACGCGATAATCGAATCGTCCGTCGGGTCATGGACCGGTACCGCCGTTTCGAACATATAGTACGGGTAAGGAAGCGGATGGTCGCTCGCAACTTGTTTCGCTGAGTGTACCGTCGTCTTCAACGTCATCGCCCGCGTTAACACAGAATTCTCACTATCGAGCAATTGACGGGACAACGTGTCATTCAAACCATGGCTCGTCACGCGGTACGTGCCCGATTCATCGACGAAGACGAGTGCACCGACTTCCGAGTCCGTAATCGTAACGAGTTTCTCGATAATCTCTGGATACGCCGTAAGCGAATCACGTGACGCTAACGTCTCCGTCAATTCGTTTCGGTAAGCGAGATGTTGTTCGTTCTGTTGAGTCTGCTCGAGAATCTCTTCAAGCTCTTGTTGCTGTGCCTGAAGCTCTTCTTGTTGGGCAATCAATTCTTCTTGTTGCGCCTGAAGTTCATGGTTCTTTTCAATCAAATGACGTTCGTTGTCACGAAGTGTCTCGGCCATCTTATGGAACGAGCGAGACATCGTACCAATCTCATCTTCTCGTTTCATTTGATCACTCAAGTCGACGATCTCACCTTTCAACAAACGGTTCGATGCGATTGAGAGTTTTGAAATCAAGCGTGTTTGACGACGAAGGAACGGTTGGACGAATAACAAAATCAATGCAGCGAATGAGGCAATGCTCATAATCCACAAGAATTGAAGCATGTTATTGTTTTGGCGCCATTCCGCGTAGACCGCCTCTTTTTCAGAAGCCATCAATTTACGATAGTTTTCTAACGAGGATTCGACTTCATCAATCGGCCCTAAAATATCGATGCCACGCTCCGGATTAAATTGGACGACACCTTGATCAATCAATCGTTGCGCCGTCGGTAACTCGGCGATTGTTTCAGCATCGATAAACGTTTCCGTTACATCACCATCAAGCTGTGCCTGCGCATACTCATACGTCACCGGAATGATGACGTCGTAGTAAAAGTCATGGAACTGCTGCAAATCTTCTGCGAACAACTCACCTTGACGAGTAGTGACTTGCGTTTTAAACCAATTGATTTCTTGTTGGAACTTCGCTTCGTTCGCACTTGCGCGTTCAAGAGACGATGTATCTCCAAACAAGAGATATCCACGTGTATCATACTGATCGGCCTGCCAATCATCCCAGAGCGTCGTCAAACGATTGACGCGTTCATCAACTTGACGTAAACGAGCCTCATTCGCTTCGAGTCGATTCTCGATATACACATAGGTCAGAACCGATCCGACCAACGCGATGGCGAGGAACGAATAGAGGACGACCATGATGTCGCGCCCGAGTTTTTGTTTAAACCACCTTTTCACTTCACGATGCCTCCTATGATTTTGACAAGTTCAAGTGGGCTGAACGGTTTTGAAATGAAGTAGTCGACACCAATCTCATTCGCGCAATCACGGTCAGATTGTTGGCTTTTCGCTGTCAACATCATCACTTTCGTATCTTGTCGCCCTGGTAACTTCCTTACTTTTTCAATGACCTCAAGCCCTGTCATCCCGGGCATCATATGGTCCACAATCACCAAATCATATTCGTTCTCTTCAATCAATCGATAGGCCTCTACTCCATCTTGTGCCTCATCGATGTCATATCCTTCGTCTTCTAATGTATCCATAACGAGCATGCGTAGTACTTCTTCGTCTTCCGCAAGTAAGATTTTTACCATAATCGTTCCTCCATTTTTTATCCCATTTTTTTATTTTAACGGATTTGTAATTGTTACACAAAATAAAAAGACGTACGAAACTCATCTTCGTACGTCTTTTGCCTAATCGCCTGGCCGTAAAACCTATATTCTTCTTATACAACTTCTTTTTCAGCAAACTGACTGTTGTACAAATCTTCATAAAAACCACCGGCTTCAAGCAGCGACTCATGTGTCCCTTGTTCGATGACACGGCCTTGGTCCATCACCAAGATCAAGTCTGCATCTTTAATCGTCGATAACCGGTGGGCGATGACGAAACTCGTTCGTCCTTTCATCAACCGCTTCATCGCCTGTTGAATCAAAATCTCGGTACGCGTATCTACACTTGATGTTGCCTCATCCAAAATCATTATCGGCGGATTCGCGAGTACCGCTCGCGCAATCGTCAGCAATTGCTTCTGTCCTTGTGAGATGTTATTCGCTTCTTCGTTCAAGACTGTGTCATATCCGTCCGGCAACGTCCGAATGAATGAATCCGCATGCGCTGTCTTCGCTGCGTTGACGATTTCCGCTTCCGTCGCACCCACTTTTCCGTAAGCGATGTTGTCACGGATTGTTCCATTAAAGAGCCACGTATCCTGTAAGACCATCCCGAACGTATGACGTAAATCTTCTCTCGACATGTGTCTAGAATCTTTACCGTCAATCAGAATCTCTCCACCGTTCAATTCATAGAAACGCATGAGGAGATTGATCAATGTCGTTTTTCCGGCACCGGTCGGACCGACGATCGCCACCGTTTGTCCCGTCTTCACGTCGAGGTTCATGTCTTGAATGAGGAGATTGTCCCCGTATCCAAAGTCGACGTGACGGAATGCGACATTTCCTTCCGCCCGCTCTAGGCGATACGTCGTCACTTCTTTCACTTCTTCCTCTTCGTCTAACAACTCAAATACCCGTTCTGCTGCAGCGACCGTCGACTGGACGATGTTTGCGATGTTCGCTGTTTGCGTAATCGGTTGGGTGAACTGCCGCGTATACGTGATAAACGCTTGAATATCCCCGATCGAGATGCTTCGTTGTGTGACTAAAATCCCACCGACAACACTGATTAACACATAGCTGATGTTTCCGATGAACATCGTCATTGGCATGATAATCCCTGAGATAAATTGCGCCTTACGCCCGGCATTGTAGAGTTCTTCATTCACCTCATCAAACTCACGGACAGCTGTATCTTCACGCCCGAACGCTTTAACGACCGCGTGTCCGGTATACATTTCCTCCACATGACCATTCAATCGTCCTAGATGACGCTGTTGATCGGAAAAGTATTGTTGCGAACGTTTTAAAATCGGACGAATTGCAAAGATTGTCAGTGGTAATGACACAAGGGAGATGATCGTCAAAAGGGGACTGATGGACAGCATCATAATCAAGATCCCGATAATCGTGACGATTGATGTAATGAATGACGTCACACTTTGTTGAAGCGTGCTCCCAATCAAGTCAATATCGTTCGTCACTCGGCTTAACGTCTCCCCATTTGAACGTCCATCATAATACTTAAGCGGTAGTCGTTCTAATTTTTTGTTGACGTCTTCTCGCAAATCATAAACGGTCTTCTGGGCAACGCCAGACATCAAATACTGTTGAACGTAATTGAATAGGCTACTGATGACGTAAAGTCCTGCGAGCAAGGACAAGATTTGTCCGATTCTCGTGAAATCGATCTCCGCGCCCGGCACACCTGTAAATTTCGCATAGGCACCTTCAAAGAGTTCCGTGATGGCAATCCCCATGATTTTTGGACCAGCAATCATGAATACCGTACTTAGAATGGCTGCGACGAAAACCGCAATCAACGTATTTCGTCGTGGTTTCAAATAGGCGAGCAGACGACGGAATGTGACTTTGAACGCCTTCGGCTTCTCACCCATCATCATCATATTCCCACCGCCAGGACCTCCTGGGCCACCATGCCCGCCATGAGTTTGTCGCGTCGTTGTTTGTTTCTCACTCATGCGATTTCCTCCTCAGACAGCTGCGACTTCACGATTTCTTGATATACCGCATTCGTCGCAAACAATTCTTCATGTGTACCGATTCCGGCCACACTTCCTTCTTCGAGTACGATGATGCGATCAGCATCCATGATCGTACTCACCCGTTGTGCGACAATCAATACGGTCGCATCTTTCGTTTCTTCTTTTAACGCCTTGCGTAACGCGGCATCCGTCTTGAAATCGAGTGCCGAAAAGCTGTCGTCGAATACATACAAATCTGGTTTTCGAACGAGCGCCCGGGCGATGGAGAGGCGTTGCTTTTGTCCACCCGACACGTTCGACCCACCTTGCTCAATCACAGATTCATATCGATCTGGCATCTTCTCGATAAAGTCGCTCGCCTGTGCGATCGATGCGGCATGTATGACTTCTTCGGTCGACGCATCGGCTTTCCCGTATCGAATGTTCTCTGCAATCGTTCCCGTGAACAGCAACGCCTTTTGCGGCACGTATCCGATTTTTGAACGGAGCTCTTCTTGCGATACGGCTTGAACATCGACCCCGTTCACACGAATTTCTCCAGATGTCACATCATAAAATCGTGGAATCAGATTAACGAGTGTCGATTTCCCAGATCCGGTTCCACCAATCACAGCTGTGACTTCACCCGGGTTCGCTGAAAAACTGACATGTGATAATGCCGGTTCCTCGGCACCGGGGTAAAAGAACGTGACATCATCAAACACGAGTGTCCCGTGCTCAGCATCCGCCGCTTTTGTGCCTTCATCAACTAGTGAAGGTGTCATCTCGAGCACTTCATTGATTCGGTTCGCCGATACCGACGCCCGCGGAATCATGATGAACATGACAGAAGCCATGACGAGCGCGAACATGATTTGCATGACATATTGAATGAACGCCATCAAATCCCCGATTTGCATCGCCCCGTTATCGATTCGGATGCCACCGAACCAAATGACGCCGACAACGGTCAAGTTCATGACGAGCATCATGACCGGCATGAGAAACGCCATGATTTGGTTGACTTTGATTGAGACATCCGTCAATCGCTCATTCGCCTCTGTCAAACGGACTTGTTCTTCTTTTTCACGATTGAAGGCCCGAATGACTCGAATGCCTGTCAAGTTTTCTCGGAGGACAAGATTCAAACGATCCAATCGCTTCTGTACTTTCTTAAAGAGCGGCATCGCTTTCCAAAAAATAAGGAAGATCGAGATGACGAGAAAAGGCATGGCGGCAACGATGACGAGTGACAACGTGGCATCTTTCGACGTCGCCATGATCAAACCACCGACAAACATGATCGGTGCACTGACGACCATCCGAAGCATCATGATAATGACTTGTTGGACTTGCGTGATGTCATTCGTCGTCCGCGTGATGAGCGAGGCTGTTCCGACACGGTCGAACTCTTCGAGCGAGAAACGCTCGACATGGTTAAAGACGCGTCTTCGTAAATCACGACCGAATCCCATCGCCGCTTTCGATGAATAAAAACTTGCCACGACTGCCGCGAGTGCCCCAAGTCCGGTCACACCGAGCATGATTCCACCCATTTGCCAAATATAGCCGGTATCTCCTGTCACGACCCCGTTATCGATAATATCCGCCATTAATGTCGGTAAGAATAAATCTGCTAGTGACTGTGCGAACACAAATAACAAGACCATGAGGACGGCCCATTTATAAGTAATCAAACGTTTTAACAACTTAATCATGACGACATCCCCCTTCACAATCTGTGAATCCTTCATTTAATCCATCTGCAATCTGTTGATGGGCTTCAATCATATGACGATACGTCTCCTCATCTAAGCGAGACAAGATTTGATTCAACTGTTGTTCGGTCCCTTCCTCTTGTTGTTCAATCTCATCAATCAATTGTTTGCCAGATTGATCAATCGTCAATACCACTTCGCGGCGATTATCCGGATTGATGTCTCGTCGAATCAACCCTCTCTCCACTAGACCATCCAATGATTGACTCAACGTACTCTTCGGCATTCTTGTGCGCCGCACTAATTCTTTTTGTGTGATCGCACCCTGTTCATTCAACATCATCAGTCCATGAAGTTGTGGCAAGGTAAGGTCGTTTTGTTGGGCCGTCTGATGCATGAGGCGAATCAAGACGCGCTGTACGCGCCAAAACGATTGCATCATTTCCCGCGCTCTTGTTGCACTCATCTCGGTCATGCTACTTCACTCCTTTTATCGTTCCGACTCGGATTGTTCTATATGGAACAATTACTTATATAAAATAAATTACTCCTCCGCCTCTTACTTGTCAACGATTTAGAATGTGAAAATGCACATAACAAAAAGAGCGATGTCATATAACTGACATCGCTCTTGGCTTGCTCTTTATGAGGTGGCCACTGTGACGATTTCTTGTAAGTCGAGTGAGTAAATAAGCGTCTGCTCGACACGAATATCCCAAATCGTCTCAATCGCTTCTCGGTACAGTTGCAATTGAATCGCGTAACGATCCCGAAGCCGTTGATGTGCGTCTTCACGGGATCCGGATAAATGAACGACGGCGTCTGATTTATAGTCCAACAGGATATAAGATGTCCCATCGAAGTACAGACAGTCGATAATCCCTTGAATCAGTACGTCTTCATCGGTAAACTGCCCATCTGGGTTGACCCGTTCAGCCGGTACGGTATAGGTGAATGGCAGTTCTCGCCAAGCGGTACCCTGTTTGAGCGCATCGGCGAGCGCCTGTCCGACGTCGGTACGGAAAAACGCCTCTACGTCAGGAATGGCGAGACGTGCCGTTTCAGCCTCGACCGGGCTAAGCATCCCTTGTCTCTCCCATTGATCGATTTGATCGACAATCGGTTGATTCGGATCAGCCATTTGGAAAATCAGATGTAACGTAGTCCCGCGTTCGGCACCGCTCTGTTTCACTTGACGCCATTTCGGCTCCCGATAAGGTGTATCGATTGGTCGAACCGGGTCTTCAAAGGCGGCTTGTTCCAGTTGCATCGCTCGTTTCAATTCCGTCACCGTTTGTTTCGCCGCCGTGCGTACGGCATCTTGAGCCGGATATGCATATGTCAATGCTTGGTGAATGGCATGAATCGTCGCTTCCTCATTTTGAATAGGGAAATCAATCGCTTCAAACTGTTGAACATGATGTAGCTGCGCCATCATCTCTTGTAGTGTCGCAACCTCCGCCAAATCAGCTTCACCAATCATACGGTACGTCCAAGAAGACGACTCATAGAATGTAGCGGCTGTAGTGAATCCGAACGATTCGATAAATGGCGAGGCACTTGGTAGACGTAAGAGTGCTGGCGCAATCCAATCCAAGTACGTTTTCGCTTCACGTCTCGCCTCACTCGCTAACAATTCTCCAGATTGTTCGACTTGTAGCCACTGTTGGAGCTGTTTGAGCGAATCCCCGACCGTTCCGACGAGAATCAATTTCTCTTTTGCCCGTGTCAACGCGACATAGAGGACACGCATCTCTTCTGCTTTCATCGTCGCGTCTAAATCTCGTCGAATCATCGCTTTCACGAACGTCTCCGCCTTTGTACGTGTCACGACATCGATTGCATCAAGTGAAATTCCATACTGCTTATGGAAAATGACTCGCTGTTTCTGATCGAGTGTATTGAACTGTTTTCCGAGCTGGGCGACAATCGTTACCGGGAACTCGAGACCTTTTGACTTATGCACAGTCATGATACGAACGACGTTTTCTTCGTCGCCGAGAGACCGCGCCTCGGATAGATCTTCCCCCGTATCTTGTAAACGGTCCATGACACGTAAAAAGCGATACAGTCCACGATAGCCGCTTCGTTCATAAGAGAGCGCGCGGTCATAGAGCGCCTTCAAATTTTCTTGGCGCCCTTTTCCACCAGGCAATCCACCGGAAAAGTCATAAAATCCAGTGTCGTTGAACAACTGTTGAATCAATTCGGATAAGCTATGATTGCGCGCATAGGTACGCCAGCGGGAAAGACGATCGAGAAAGTCTCCACACTTCACACCGAGCTCGTCATCATCATCCGCTTTCGCCTTCAGCGCCTCATAGAACGAATCTTCGGACTCGAGTCGGATTCGTGCTAGCTCACCATCATCGAATCGAAACATCGGGGAACGGAGCGCTCCGGCGAGCGGAATATCCTGAAGCGGGTTATCAATTACTTTCAAGAGAGCAAGAATCATGCGAATCTCTGTCGCTTGAAAATAGCCGCCATCGGAATCCGTATAAGCTGGAATATTGTACTGAGTCAAAATGTCCATCAACTGCTCGACTCGTCCTTTTTTTGAACGGACGAGAATCACGATGTCCCGATACTCACAGTTCCTGAGTTGTCCCGTCGCTTCATCCGTCACTTTGAACGGTTCATCTCCAGACACTAGCTCTAAAATTCGGGTCGCGATGGCTCGTCCTTCGACTTCCTGTTTCGATAATTCACGACTCGCTCCGTCGACAATCATCAATTCGGGATTCGCTGGGATCGGTTCATACTCACGACCCGGAACGAGTTGAGCGGCCTCATCATAAGCGATTTCTCCGACCTCTTCGTCCATGAGCTGAACGAACAAGTCATTGATCCCATGAAGCACCTCTGCCCGACTACGGAAGTTTTGGGAGAGATCGATTCGTTTTCCCGTGTCCGCCTGTTTGAAGCGTGTCGCCTTATCGATGAAGAGACCTGGCTCCGCATGACGGAACCGATAAATGGATTGCTTGATGTCTCCAACCATAAACAAGTTCCCGATTTCTTCCCGTTCATTTGCGACAAGATTGATGATGGTTTCTTGAATTTCGTTCGTATCTTGATACTCATCGACCAGTACCTCGACAAAGCGTTCTTTGTACAGAGCCGCGACATCAGACGGTCCATCTTCCTGCCGTAAGATGGCGAGCGCATAATGTTCCAAGTCGCTGAAGTCGACGAAGGCTCGGTCGCGCTTCGCTTGTTCATATGCTTTTCCGAACGCACGAACCGTTTGGACGAGCGTCTTGACGAGAGGTTGTTGCATCGAGACGCTTTCCAATAAATCCGCCCCGCTGACACGTGCCTGCTCAACAGCCGCCGTCAATTTTTTCTTCGCTTGATCATACGCCGGTTTGAGCACCTCATGATAAATCTGGTGTTCCTCTTTTTTAGGAACGGATTTCATCGTGCCAAACTTCATCGCACGTGCAGCCGTCTCGAGTTCGCTCCAGACGACGGCTTCCCCTTCTAACTGTTCTAACGGGAAAATTGCCTGACGGATGTTTTCCGACTGGGGTTCATATCCTGCAACCCGAAGCTCCGCCTCAAGCTTCCGAAGATTACGCACCGCTTTTTCGATGTCTTGCCACAACATGTGGCCAAATTCGATGAGGATGGCTTCTCGATCCGGGTCATCTCCGAACGTATACATCGAAATGAGGTTATCTAAATAGGCGTCGGGGTCCGGGAGTGTACGGGCATAATGATATAGACCGAGAATGAGGTCTTCGATTTCACTGTCCCCGCGATCTGATGTGTAAGCATCGACAAGGGCGAAGAAATCTGTATCCTGCTTCCCGTACTCTTCTTCAAGCACTTCTTCTAACACATCATCTTGTAACAACACGAGATCTCGCTCTTCCGCAATCTTGAATGCCGGATCTAAGTCCAATAAATAGTAATTTTCGCGAATCACTTCTAAACAGAACGAGTGGATGGTTGTAATGAGTGCCCGGTTCAACATTTGTCGCTGTTTCCGGACATACTCATTCGTCGGGTCGTCACGCAACGCCTCTTCCAGCGCCTTTGCGATGCGTCGCTTCATTTCTGCCGCTGCCGCGTTTGTAAATGTCACGACGAGCATACGATCTGCCGTCAATTCATCTGCTTCATCGAGCAATCGGCTAGACAACCGCTCGACGAGAACTGCTGTCTTCCCCGATCCGGCCGCAGCCGAGACGAGGACGTGACTTCCCCTCGCTTCAATTGCGGCGAACTGGTCATTCGTCCATTTCACGGTCATCCCCTCCTAACTCCTGAAATACATCTTCTTTCTCTAACTTTTTCAATTTGCGAGGTTCATTCGAGAGCGCCTCGTCAAAATGGCAGACACTCTGATACGGACATGTCTGACACGGTCGCCGTTCTTTATATTCGTACGGCTCTACGTCTATTTTTCCGTCATACATTTCCTCGGCACTCGATTTGACGACATCAAACGCATGGTCCATCAACTGTTCGAGTTGAGGCGGTGTGACGATTTTCTTCAACGTATTCGCGTCAGGCGTGCCATCTTTTTTATATTTGACCGGGATGACAATCGATTTTTTCGAAGATTCTTTCGCTGAACGGTCCATCATCTCCAAAATTTCTGGGTCGTCGACCAATAACCCTTGCATCTGATAAGACTCCAACACTTTTTGTCGCGTCTCTTCATCAGAACCTGCCGGTGGTACGAGTGGGCGATGAACGTGGAAATACAGTGCCGCAGCCGGCGCCACGTTCTCTTTCGTCCATACCTCTGCCTGCTCAATCAACACTTTCAAATAAATGAGCATTTGCATCGCGAGACCGTAATAAAT
Organism: Exiguobacterium sp. s34; assembly: GCF_018617435.1. Taxonomy (NCBI): domain Bacteria; kingdom Bacillati; phylum Bacillota; class Bacilli; order Caryophanales; genus Exiguobacterium; species Exiguobacterium sp. s34. The sequence goes on from NZ_JACSKE010000002.1 coordinate 572,631, forward strand.
TTCCGCAAAATCGACTTCGCGCTTGCTCGACTTGTAATCAACGATGCGAACGTACAGCTGGTCATGAACCATTGCCGTGTCGACACGATCGATTCGACCAATGAGCTCGCACGTCGCCCCATTCGACAACGTGAATGAGACAGGTGGAAACTGACCGCTCCCGAATGCAAGTTCAAACGCTTTCGGGTCGAAACCGTCCCGTTTCGACTGTTCAATCAATACCTCTGCCGTCTTGCTGACGACATCCGTCAATTTTTTCTTCAAATAGGCGTATCGGTTTGAACTCATCAGAATCGCATGTTGGATTTCAGGCGTCACAAGTTCTACCGCCTGTTCCGCTAAGTTCACACATTCATCTGGCGCCACGTCCCGCCATTCTTTTCCGTCCATCTTCACTGTCTGTGACATATGTTCAATCGTTCGGTGATAGAGGTTTCCGATATCCGGTGCTTCGAGTCGATACAGCCGACGTTCTTTTAAACGCAATCCATAACTTGCAAAATGCTTGAACGGACACGCTTGGAACGTCTCGAGTCGCGAGACACTCGCCCGAATCGATGGCGTGTAAAGCGATTTGGCAACATCGTCGTCTAATGATTTCGGGATATTTTGATAAAACAAGGCGCTCGTCAACAATTGCAATCGCTCGCGACCGTCCGGATGTTTCAACAGTTCGTTATAGACGGCGAACCACATATCTTGAATCGGATAATGACGACTTAAGCGCTGAAGTTCGAGAGCCGTGACCGCTGCTGTCTGGTTCACATTCGTCAAAAAGGCGAATTGGTCATGCGGTCGGTGTTCCCCGGCTTCAGCGAAATGGGTCTTGATGACGTTTTTATGGAGACGGGCCTTTAAATCCGCAATGAAGCGCGCCGGTTGAATCGCCTTACCTGTTCTATCGACGAGGGCATAACTAATGTAGAGACGCTCACTCGGTGCCGTCACTGCTTTATATAAGTAATATGTTTCATCATCAAACAAGTGCTCGGTCGCTTTCCCAGCACGCAGACCGTTCTCATGCATGAAGTCCAAGTCGTGATCGGTCAATAGCTTGGACTGCGTCGTGACAAGAGGAATTTGATCTTCATTCGCCCCGAGCAAGAACACCACTTTCTTATCAATTAATCGACCACGGACATAGTCCGTCACCGTCAATTGATCGAGTGAAGGTGGAATGAGCGCATAACGAAGACTATCTAGACCCGTGTCCATCATCTGGAGAAACAGTTCCGTTGACAACGTCTCTTCTGGAGCTGCCGCTTCTAACTGTTCGAGTAAATGTAAGACCGCGTCCCATACTTGAGTATGTTCACGAGCTTCGAGCAACTGCGCTTCTTCAATCGCTTCGTCACGCCAATGAGTCAGACAGTCCGATACACCGATTCGTTCTAAGAAGGCATACATGGCATGCGTGTAGGCTTGCATCGTCTTCGCCTGTTTCAAATCCGACAGCAAGGGATCAAACGTTTCGATGACGCGTTCCCGGTAGCGATTCAACTCCACTTCAACATCTAGCTCTTCACTCGTCAGTCGCGCTTCTTCTCCTGTACGACGACGTAACTGCCATGCATCGTGCCAATGGTAGTGTTTGATGCCACGTTCAATGACGAACGCTTCGAGGCGGTCGACAGACGTGCGTCGGTGCGTTGGGTCGAGGACGACGAGCTCCGTCTTCAATGCCCGAAAAACAGCTTCCTCCCGATAGCTACGCAATGCGATGTCGATGGTGGCTTTCAACAATTCAACGAGCGGATGGTCAAGCATCGGCTGCCGTTCATCTAAGAAGTAGGGCAACCCCATCTTTTGTAACGCTTGTGATGCCAGGTCGCCATATTCATCGAGTGAACGCGAGATGAGCGCAATGTCTCGGTAACGATATCCTTCTTCACGCGTGAGTCGGATGACCTCGCGAACAGCCGCCTCCACCTCGACAGTCCGGTCGACGGCAGCGTGCAAGTCGACACGATTCTCCGTCCCGGTGTATGGCTCCGCCGTCATCTGGTCAAAGGTCGCCTCTAAATAACGAAGACTTGGATGTGTGTAGCGATATACGTTGTCATACGTTTTGTCGACCGATAGAAGTTGTCGTTCCGACAAGAGTTCCTTGAAGCGCATGAGCGTACGCTGTGTCGGTCCAAACAATGGATCCGGACGATACATGGATGAGGGATCAAGCGTCAACAACACATCGACGTCGACCTTTTCTGCAAGACCGACGAGGACGGCTAGTTCCTGCTCTGAAAACTCATTAAATCCATCCACATATACATGGACTCCCGTCAAATCCGTCTCCGGTAACAGTTGCAACAGGACGTTGAAATAATCCTCCGCGTGTAGCGACTTACCTTCCGTCATCTTCAAAAACCCTTCATAGATGATGGAGAGATCCTGTAACTTTAAGGCACGATGTTGCGCTTGTTCACTTAAGCGTAATAGATGCTCCGGTTCAACAAGTCCTCGCTTCAACATGGAAATCAATTGGTTCAATTCTTCATAAAATCCGAACTGGTTCATCGTTCGACGGAACAAGGTCAGCCGCTCCTCGCTCATCTCGACGACTCTCCGTAATAACAGATGCGTCCCCGTCTGATCTAAGAATTGGTCCGTTGCCACTCCCGCATCTCGCATCATTAAGAATGCGAGACGGCGCATCGACAGCACTTGGATCCTTGTCGAGCCGCGCAGACCGTCCACTGTCGCCATCTTCTTCTCCATTTCAAACGACATTTGGTCCGGCACGATCATATAAATCGTTGGTCCGCTCGGGTTCTGTTTTAAATCCTGAATGACTTGTTCAATCATCCGTTCACTTTTCCCCGTTCCCGATCGACCAACGTGAAAGGTTACTGTCATTTTAGCGAACACTCCTTCCCTTTTTTCTTCATTATGAACCATCTCTCTTCATTTGTAGAGGGAAACCTCCTCTTCACCACACTAAAAAAAGTTATAGCCTGCATCGTTCCCATTTTTGTTCAAAATCGATTAGACTGAACGTATGAGGGGGAATGAATGTGAGTGCCTATGAACAATTTGGAGGCGAAAGCGGCGTTCAACAACTTGTTGACGCGTTTTATGACCTCGTCTATGCCGACCCGATTTTACTACCGCTATTTCCGGCAGACAAAGATCGGGTGAAACAACATCAATTTGAATTTCTAACCCAGTTGCTAGGTGGTCCAAAGTTATATTCGGAACGTCGCGGTGGCGGGAATTTAGCGATGATTCATCATGAGCATCCGATTTCTGAGACACATGCCGGGCATTGGCTCGGATGCATGGAGCAAGCGCTCAAGACGGTCGATGCGCCGGAATCAATCAAACGCCAACTCTTCCAGCGACTAATCATGTCGTCCTCGAATGTTGTCCGCGTTTGCTCGCATCATTTTGAGTAGTCACAACTATAAAAAGTGGGTATGATAGGAAAGTAAGTAAAGGAGGTCGTTTCACATGACAGAAGAAGAAAAAAAAGAAGTCGTCTCATCTGAGGAAGAGGGGACGGAAGAAAAAGAAGAAACGGTAGTCCTCGCCGACGCGCTTGATGAAGCTAACCAAGCAGCTGAAGCAGAAGAAGATGAGGACGATGATGAGGATCAGCCGGAAGAGAAGAACATGGATCACATCAAAGGCGTCTTCAACTACGACCATGAAAATGGCCGTGAGTATCGTGTCGTCTTTTACAACGATCGCAAAAACTTAGTGTTCCGTGAACTTGGAAACGGCAAAGTCGAATTTGTCGGTCGTTTCTCGGACGACGCATACGATGAAGAAAATGAGGCAGAAATGCGTGAACTCGGGCAACGTGAACTCGAGCGCATTCTAGCTGAACGCTTCAAATAAAAAAATCGCCGATGATTCGGCGATTTTTTTTAGTTCTTCTTATTTCGTTTCTTTTTACGAAGTGCATACGCCACACCGGCAATCCCACCGACGACAGCAAGTCCAGCGACGACTGGGACGAGCACACGCTTCGTTGGAATCATCTCTTTCACACGCTCATAAGGCGTTGGTGTCGAGAACTCTAATTGTACGGCTGTATCACCATGTCCATGCGCCCGCGCCTTACGTGACGCATCTGTGACGACCACACGCCCCGTCGTCCAGCGACGATTGCCGTATTCGTCTACGTACGGACGACGTACACGTTTCACGTCGCGCACCATCTTCCCACGCGCACGATCCGGTCGAACGACACGCTCACTGGACCAAGAGCGGCTTCCTGTCACACTATACGCAGGTCGTACTTTCCTACGATTGAGCCAAGTATATGAATCGTTCATCTTCAATTCCCTCCCATACTGTTCAAAACCTCTCTTCTAATTATACCCATACAACATCACCCAAAACATGTGACAAATGGTCCAAAAAAAGGTGTGACACCATTTAGGCGTCACACCTTCTCAAGATTCATTCTGTAAATGGTTTGTCCTTATGACGACGTTTCGCCAAAATCAGGTAATACGCCGGCACAAGCACGAGAGTCAACACAGTTGAGAATAGAATACCCGACACGATTCCGATCGCAAGCGGTTTGAAGAGCGGATCTTCTCCAAGTGCGACTGGTAAAAGGGCAACGACTGCCGTGAGCGCTGTCAAGAGAATCGGACGAATCCGAGCCCGTCCGGCCTCATATACAGCGGTTGTGACCGGTAATCCTTCACGAATGCGTTGTTCGATAAACTCGAACAGAACGACTGCGTTCCGAACGACGATTCCCGCAAGCGATACCATCCCCATTGATGCCATGAAACTGAACGGCGTCTGTGTCACGAACAATCCGACGACCGCTCCAGCAATCGCAAGGTAAATCGTGAATAACACGAGAAGTGGTAGCGACAATGAGTTGAACTGGAATGCGATAATCAAGTAAATCAAGAACAAGACGACGACGAACAATGTCGCAAGCTCTAAGAAGAACTCGTTTTGTGTGTCGCTCGCGCCAGTCTGGTCAAACGTAATTCCTTCATCCTCTAACCCAGACTTCGCATCTTCCAACACTTGCTCAACATCTTGCTTGAACGCATCTTCGTCCATGCCCTCACTCGCATAAATTTGGAGTGTGACCGAACGCTCCCCGTTTTCACGAGGGATTTGTTGGATTTGTTCCGTTGTCGTCTCCGTCACAAACGTGCTGAGTGGTGCAACAGGTGGGCCTGCTTCCGTTTCGACAGGAACTAAAATGTCATCAAGGGCAAGTGCTTCGCGATTCGCTTCCGCATCGATGACAATTTTCACGTCACGCTGTTCTACCCCATCATCGAATGTACCGATTGGAATACCGTCTGTGACGAGTCGAATTTGATCACTAATGGCTTTCGCCGTCACGCCCGCTTGTGCCATCTCCTCACGATTCAACTCGTATGTGAGGGTTTGGAACGGTTCTTTGATGTTATCGAGGACGATTGCGCCATCGATTTCTTCCAAGTCTGCTTTCACTTGGTCACGTGCAGCGACGAGCTGATCAATCGTTTCGCTACGCATCGTGAACTCGACAGGAGCCGATGCCGGCGGTCCTTGTTGTTGCGTATCTAAGAAGATTTCGGCGTCTGGATAATCTTCACGCAACACGTTCGTGTATTTATCGATCAACTCGATGGCATCGATTTCTTCATTGTCGACACGAACGACGACTTGCCCTGTGTTTTCACCAGATTGATCGAGTCCACCCGTGAATAATCCAGGAAGTCCACCACCCGCAAAGATCGATGTTTCAACGACCCCTTCTTCTTCTTGGAATCTTGCTTCGATTTCTTCAAGTCGTGCTTCCGTCTCTTCTAAATCCGTCTGTACAGGTAACGTCACACTCGTCACGACTTCCGGACGGTTCGCCGCCGGGAAGAACTCAAACGGCGTGAGAAGAATCAAACCATATAGCGCTGTCGTGATGACGAAACCGACAATCCCGAACGTCCATGGACGTTTCGCGACGCTTGGCAAGAGACGGTCGGCATAGAAGTTGCTGAGACGATTGAGCGGTCCACCGAGCCAACCTGGTTCACGCTTCGATACTTTCACTTCTTTTCGGTTCAAGCGATACTGTGCGATCGGCACGAGCGTCAAACTGATGACCATCGATGCCAAAACTGAGAGCGCGAGCACCGTCGGTAAGGCACGGATGAAGTTTCCGTTCGCTCCAGAGAGCAAAGTGAGCGGAAGGAAGGCGAAGACGACCGCGAGTGTCGACGTGACAATCGAGCCCCATACTTCCTTCGTTCCACGAACTGCTCCGAGCATCGCAGAATCACCGCTACGGTACCGTCGTAAAATATTGTCGTTGACGACAATCGCGTCATCGACCAAAATCCCCAGGGCGATGATCGCTCCGATAATCGAGATTTGGTTCAAGTCGACCCCGGTGAACTGTAACGGGATCAAGGCAATCAAGAATGACAATGGGATTGCCAAACTGACGATGATTGAACCAGAGAACGTGAGACCAATCGTTGTCACAGCAATGACGGCGATGATCGCGATAATGAATTCACGCGTCAGTGATGAGAAGATTGCATCGACTGCTTTCGCCTGTTCATAATACGGGACGAGCTTAAACCCGTCTAAATCTCCAAGACCGTCTTCCACTACCTCATTGACACGGTCTTGCATCGTCGGGATATCCAAGCCTGATTCAATCGGTACAGTGATGGAAACTGCTGGTTTTCCGTCTAATGAAACGAGATCCGTCTCACTTTTCGCCGTCTCTTCGACCGTTCCGACATCTTCTAACAAGACGGGCTCTCCGTTAAATGAACCGACGATGACTTGCTCCATATCGTTTACATTCGTCAAGTTGTCGATTGCTAGTTGATAGATGCCTTCATCGGTCGATTGGCGACCGAGCGGTGTCGTTTTGTACTCTTCGTTGATGGCCGTCAACACATCAGGGAAGGCGAGCTGCCTTGCACCTAGTTGTTCGGAGTCGAGCGAGACGACATATTCCTGCTCCGGTAGCCCTTTGACGGTGACTCCAGTCACACCATCCGTTCGCAGAAGGTTTGATTCTAATTGCTCAATATCTGCACGAACGTCCTCGAATGATTCACGGTCATCTGCTGTCAATAAGTACGATGCGACAGGTAATTGACCGAGTGAATCATTGACTGTCGGTGCGAGTGCGTTTTCCGGAAGCTTTGGTGTCGCATCAGACAAAGCTTGGCGTACGTTCGCCTGAAATTCTGCCTGATCGGTTCCATCTGCATACTCGACCGTAATATTCGAGAACTCTGAAGCCGAAATCGACGTCACATTCTCTACGCCTTCTAGACTGCGTAGTTCTTCTTCTAACACGCCGGTAACACTTCGTTCAACCGTTTCTGCAGTTGCACCAGGATACGGTGTTTGAACGAGCACGATGTTGATTCCTGTCTCCGGAATCTCACGCTTAGGGAGCTGGAAGAACGTCAGCACACCTACGACGATTGCTACGAGAAGAAACACGATGACCAGTTTCCCTCGTTCAATCATTTTCTCAAAAAACATAAAAACCCCTCGCTTTCGGAAGATGTGCAAATACACATATGATATCTCTTCTTCATCATAGAGGGGTTTCCCAGTGAATTCAATCCTTAAGCGTGTTGCAATGTGCTGTCATGGAAACGTTTTTGAAAAGCGTATGATAATTCGATTGACCGTTGTTTTTGCCTTGCCACTGTATGATCGGATACATGAACCTTGACCGACTCACCTGTCAAAAATTGAATAAGCGTCTGTTTTCCGTCTTTCTTGATTGCTGTCACATGTTGAAAGTTGATCCACGCACAGTCTGGACTCTCCTTTGCAATCGTCGGAAAGAAGACCGCGTCAGCATGCCAATCCATCACGACAGGTGTCTTCCGATGTGGACCGAGGACATGACGAGCGGCTTCAATTCTGCCTTGAATGCTCGATCCATAGTACAAACACGCATGTTCCAACAGATTGATGGGTGATCCTTTCATACGGGTCACGCCTTCCGGCTGATACACGAGTGTCTCCGCTTCGCCAAACTCGTTAAATACAGGAATTAAAGCTCTCGTTTCATTGGTCAATCTACTCATCTTTTCATCCCCCATAACGTATGTAATGACTTACATGTCATTCATACCAGGATTCCGTACGTCCCGCAAATCGACTATTTAACATTTCCCATAAAAAAACCAGCCGTTTTCTGGCTGGTTTTGAAAATCAAGCATTAGATTTTAAAGCATGGTTCGGTTTAAGTCGCGGAAAATAAAATCGTACCGCAGTTCCGTCCCCTGTATTTCGAAGGGAGACTTCCCCTGTGTGAAGTGTCACAATTCGTTGGACGATAAATAAGCCGAGTCCGAACTTTCCTTGCTTGCCTCGAGAGAACTGATGGAATAAGTCGAGGCTCTCATCAACCGGCGGTCCATCATTAAAGATGATGATTTCCACGCCAGACTCGTCCCGATTCAAGTCAATCCGAATACAAGTCTCCGCATAGCGTAGCGCGTTGTCGAGAACGTTCTCGAATGCGACCCGAATCTGTTCCCCGTCCCCGAGCATCTCTCCGCCTTCACCGTTAATTTCCCAATCAAGCTGTCCTCTCAGTTTGAAACGCGCCACAAGAAGCTCCATCAATTTATCGAGATTAATCGGTTCAAGTTTCATCTCTTGCCCTTTGAAATATTCGAGCTTCGTCACATATAGCAAATCGACGACTTTCTTTTCGAGTCGAGATGCTTCTTCGTCAATGACCTCAGAAGAACCTTTCAAGTCCCCTGTCGGATAAATGCCATCCCCAATCGATTGGGCATATCCACGGATGACCATGATCGGTGTTTTCAAATCATGCGAAATGTTTTGAAGCAATGCCTGCTGTGCCAAATCCTGTTCTTTCAATTCTTTGCGCATGGCATCGATCGAGTGGGCCAGTTGTCCGAGCTCATCCTGACGATCCAATGGAAGTGCCGTCTCCCATTGACGATTTGAAATCTTCTCGACCGCCCGTTCCATCTCGACGATCGGCTTCGTCAATTGGCGAGACATGAGCAGTGCTGGGATGAGTGACAACAGGCTGATCACCCCAATGAGGATCGAGATGCGCCAATACAATGTTGATACCAACTCACGTCGGTACGCATCCCACGCATAGGAAGCTTGATATACGATTGTGCCGTCATATTCATTTTGACGAATGATGTAATAGACGTCTTCCCCATCAATCGTTGTCTGATATCGCTCGACTTGGCCACTTTGGTTCAACGCTTCCTGATACATCCGGTTCGTCAATTCAAGTGGAGCCGATCCGTAGATGATTCGTCCATTCGGAAGAAAAATCAATTGGTTGACCGAACGTGACTCTTGCTGGCGCCGGTCATATTCAATCGGATTTTGCGGATAATTCTCTAACTCGTTCGTATTGCCCAAATAGTAGTCTACATCTCGTAGCGTCTCGTACACTTGTTCATCGATGAACTGGGTGATCGAAGAGCGGATCGTGATCAAAATCATAAGCGCGAGCGTCACGATGATGAGCAGGATGAGCACCCAAATCTTCCACATGAGACGCTTCGGTTTAAGTGCGTTCATCATGGTCTGACGAGACGGTAACCGATACCGTAAAGCGTTTCGAGCTCAAGCCGATGCAATTTCTTACGCACGCGGCGCACCAAATCATCGACGACACGGTCCGAACCGAAATAATCATTCCCCCATACCCCTTCGAGAATCTGTTCACGCGACAAGGCGGAACCAGGGTGTTCTAAGAACAGAAGAAGTAAATCGAACTCTTTCGATGTCAAATCAATCTCTTCATCCCCATGTTTGATGAGACGTTTGTCCGGATAAATCGTATACTCTCCGTACTCGATATGTTCGTTTGATTTCGATCCGTAGACACGGTCAATCAGCTTTTTGACGCGAATGACGAGTTCTCTCGGGAGAAACGGTTTAGCGATGTAGTCATCCGATCCCATCTCAAGACCAATGATTTTATCGATATCCTCATCCCGAGCTGAGATGAAAATCGTTGGCGTATTCGCATTGACGGCCTTAATTTGTTTTAACAATTGAAATCCGTCTAAGTCCGGCAGCATGATATCAAGCACCCATAAGTCTGGCTGGTCCGGAATGGCTTCTTGTGCGGATGTCCCGTCCGCAAATGAACGAACGTTGTATCCTTCCTGTTCTAGATACGTGACGAGCATTTTATTCAAGTTTGCTTCATCGTCGACTAAGTAGATTGTATACATTCAAGTCACCTCAACACGTTTTTTCTCATCATATCAAACAATTGTCGTGAAATGATGGGAAAGGTTTAGAGTCAAAGAAAAAGAAGGCAACGAAATTCGCACCTTCTTTAACGTACTGAATTTGTTCGTAACTGTTGCGTCAAAAACGCCGCGCCCCCACTAATCAACGCCAACACTCCACTGATCATGATGATTTCCATGATGTTCGCCTCCCGTTGATACCGATTCTCATTATCAACTTAAATATAGCATACATCCAGTTCATTGAATACAACAAAAAAAGTCCCGATTTGACTCGGGACTTCTCATCATTATGCTTTTACGTCGTATCCTTGTTCTTCGACTGCTTCTACCATCGCTTCGCGCGTGACAGAGTCTTGGTGAATCACGTCGACCCGATGCTCTTGGAGAGATACGGTCGCTGATTCGACACCGTTCAATTCATTTAATGCTCCCTCCACTGCAGCTTTACAGTGATTGCATGTCATACCTTCTACTGTTAACGTTGTTTCTTTCATGATGATGATCCTCCTTGTGTTTTTAATCGTAATGCGTTCAAGACGACAGACACCGAACTGAACGCCATCGCCGCACCCGCGATCCATGGGGCAAGTAACCCCGCTGCTGCGACCGGTATGCCAAGACTATTGTAAGCGAGGGCCCAAAACAAGTTTTGACGAATGTTTTTCATCGTCAAGCGGCTCATATTCATCGCCCGACTCACACCTTCAATGTCTTGCCCTACAATTGTAACATCCGCCGCCTCGAGCGCGACATCGGTACCACTTCCGAATGCGATCCCGACGTCTGCTACCGCAAGGGCGGGTGCATCGTTCATGCCATCCCCTACCATCGCGACACGACCTGATTTCTTCAAGCGTTCGATTTGGTCCGCCTTCTCGACAGGGAGTACCTCGGCAATGACTTGGCGATGCGGAATCCCAAGTTCATCGGCAATCGCATAGGCAACCTCTTTCCGGTCACCGGTCAAGACGTACACCTCGCGTGTTTGACTGAGTGTCTGCACAACATCTCGACTTTTCGGCTTCAATTGATCTTGTAGTCCGAACGCCGCGACAATCCTACTCTCATCTGCGACGTAGACCGGGGTCATCGCTCGCATCGACCAATCTGGTAAGTCGAATCCGAGCTCCTCCATCATTCGAACAGAACCGATGATGAGCTCTTCTCCATCGACGATCGCTTTGACACCACGTCCCGCTAGCTCTTCTACTTTGGTTACGACACCGTCGCCGGGTTCACGACCGATCGCTGCAGCCAATGGGTGTGTCGATTGACGTTCTGCCATAACAGCACGTCGGAGCGACGCTTCATCTCCAAACGTTTCCACCACTTCAGGCGTACCGTTCGTCAACGTTCCTGTTTTATCGAAGACAACGATATTCGCTTCATTGAGCGATTCGAGTTGACCGCCACCTTTGAACAAGACACCTTGCTCTGCCGCTCGTCCGGTTCCGACCATGATTGATGTCGGTGTCGCCAAACCAAGCGCACATGGACAAGCGATGACGAGTACCGCAATCGATGCACGAATGGCCGTATCGATATCATTCAAGAGGAACGCCCAGACAACGAAGGTAACGGCACTGATGGCTACGACGATCGGTACGAACACGCCAGAGATGCGGTCGGCCTGCCGTTGAATCGGCGCCTTATCCGTTTGTGCTTGTTCGACGACACGTACGATTTGAGCGAGCATCGTCTCTTTCCCGACACGTTCTGCCCGCATGAGGATTCGGTGGGATTGGTTGATCGTTCCCCCAACGACCTCGGCATCTATCGCCTTCTCTAAAGGAATCGATTCACCGGTCAACATCGATTCATCGATGACCGTCTCCCCTTCGATAATCCGTCCGTCTACCGGAATCTTCTCACCCGGACGAACAACGAGAACGTCTCCCGCTTTGACAAGTTCGACGGCGACAGACCGTTCTTCTCCGTCGACAAAGAGAATCGCTTCCTTCGCTTGAAGCGATAACAGCGACTTCAATGCATCGGTCGTCTTCTCTTTCGCTCGGCCCTCTAGCCATTTACCAAGCAATACGAGCGTGATGAGAACGGCGCTCGTTTCAAAGTAGAGATGTGGATTCATCGGGTGCACAATCATTTCAAAGATGGAGTAAAAGTATGCGGCTGACGTTCCCGTCGCGACGAGTACATCCATATTCGCCGAGCCACTCTTCAAGCTTTTATATGCCCCTTGATAGAACTGCGCCCCAATCCAGAACTGGACGGGCGTCGCCAGAGCGAATTGCCACCACGGATTCATCAGCCATGGTGCATGAAATCCGAGTCCTGGGATGTGTGTCAGCATGACGAGGAGTAACGGCGCCGACAACAAGGCAGAGATGATGACTTTCCGTTGTAATGGACGCAAATCATGCGGTGGTGCCATCTCCACTTTCGGTTCAGCTCCGTATCCAATCTTCTCGATTCGGGCGATTAGCTCTTCTTCTGTGATCCCTTCATCGACACGGATTGTTGCCGTCTCGAGCGGAAGGTTGACGGTCGCTTCGACTCCGTCCATCTTGTTCAACACTTTTTCGATTCGTGCCGAACAAGCCGCACAGGTCATTCCTTGTATGGATAACTCAACGGTTTTCATGACATCCCTCCTTATTTTTTGATGCGGCTGACAATCGTCATCAATTCATCAATGTAAGGTTCCATGTCCTCCGTCTCACTCGCGTGAACCAAACACTTGCGCATATGACGTTCTAACAGTTGCATCTCGACTTGCTTCAGCGCAGCTTGAATAGCCGACGTCTGCGTCAAAATATCGACACAGTATCGGTCGTTCTCGACCATCTTTTGAATTCCCCGGACTTGTCCTTCGATTCGTTTAAGACGCTTTCCGAGTGCTTCCCGCTCAGCATCATCACGCGGAACGAGTGGTTGTTCATGCAAAAATTCATCCATGTTGATCACCTCACCACCAATATACCCCTACCCCGTAATAGTGTCAAATGAAATGATAAAAAAGGGACGACTCGTAGTCGCCCCCCTTTACTCAACTATTTTGAAACGCTTCGCTTTTTAAGACCGTACGTAAAATCTTACCTGTCGTATTTCGCGGAAGCTCTTCGATGATCTCAATATAAGTTGGTTGCTTATATTTCGCCAACTTCGTTTGTGTGTATGCACGAATGTCCTCTTTCGTCACATTTTCATGTTTCGTGACGACGAATGCTTTCACCGCTTCCCCTTGTTCGGCATCCGGCACACCGATTACTGCCGCTTCCACGATGTCAGGGTGTTGGTAAAGAACTTCTTCTACCTCACGAGGGTATACGTTATAACCTCCGACGATGACCATATCCTTTTTCCGGTCGACGATATAGAAATAACCGTCCTCGTCACGTCTCGCCAAATCTCCCGTATAGAGCCATCCGTCACGGAGCGTCATCATCGTCTCTTCCGGCAACTTGTAATATCCTTTCATGACGTTCGGTCCGCGTACAATCAATTCTCCGACTTCCCCGACGCCGACTTCTTCCCCAAGCTCGTCGACGACTTTGTTTTCGACGTGAACGATTGAAGGACCGATTGACCCAGCTTTTCGCTCACCGTGGAGCGGATTGAAACAAGTGACCGGTGACGCCTCAGAAAGTCCATATCCTTCGAGAATCTTACATTCGAACATCTTCTCAAACGACTCGAGCAATTGGACCGGTAAACTCGCCCCTCCTGAGACGAACACGCGTACATGTTTCAACGCTGACGTATAAGCCGGTACTTTCATCGCCGTCTGCAGCAAGAAGTTGTACATCGTCGGCACTCCCGCAAATAATGTCACACGATGCTTCGGCACTAAGTCGAACACATCTTGTGGTGAGAATTTCGGCAAGATGACAATCGTTGCACCACGAAGGAGCGGCGCATTGACGATGACCGTCAAACAGAACACGTGGAACATCGGTAATGCCGCCAGCGCCTTATCTTCTGGCGTGATATCCAAATATTCCCCGATGGAGTGCGCATTCGAGAACAAGTTTCGGTGGGTCAATAAAGCGCCTTTCGGTTTTCCGGTCGTCCCACTCGTATAGAGGATAACAGCAACCTCTTCCTCGTCTACTTCGACGAACGTCCCCTCTGCTTCTGCGAACGCTTCCGCGAACGGAATAAACTCAATTTCGCCTTCCCGTTTCAATGCCGGTACATCGGCATATGGGACCGAGATGACGAGTTTTAGTTGTGGCAACTTTGAAAGTGCCGCCTCCGCCTGTGCGACAAGCGGTGACAATCCAACTATCCCTTTTACGTCTCCATCAAGCAGAATGTACGCCATTTCATCAGGCGTGTATGTAGGGTTGATCGGAATGACGACCCCTCCACGTGACAACACAGCGAAGTACGCAATCAAGAACGCAGGGCTATTGCCAAGAACGAGAGCGACATGGTCGCCTTGTCCAATCCCCTTTTGTTCAAGCGTCGATGCCATCGCCTTGACTTGCCCATAAAACTGTCCGTAACTCACCGTGTCTTCCCCAAACACGTACGCTGCTTTTTGCGGGTGAGCAGCCACTACTTCCTGCAGTGACTTGACTAAGTTTGCCATGGTAATCCCCCTTTAAATGAATGATGATTCACTTTTGAGCCATAAAAAAGAGCACGTTGTCCGCGCCCTTTTCAATTACTTCTATTGTACATGAAATGCTTCAATAAGAAAACGCTTCCAAAAAGTTCGTCTGTAAGTGATACAATCCCGTTCGACTTTGAACATGCACGAGCGCTTGAAGCGACTCGTCGTCCATAAGTAAATCATCAATCAATTTATGGTACGCCTGTTTTTTTGGTTCCGTCGTAGCTGTAATCAATAAGATTGCCTTCGCGTGAATCATTTCACCCGTGATCGTCTTCACCTCACACGGATGTAACAAGTGAAGGAGTGATATGCCGTCTCGTTTTGAGATGGAGACCGGAACATCGATGACAGCCACCGGAACGGCCACGTCACTCACTCCAGACGGAATAATCGTCTCTTGATCCAGAATCACTCGTATAAATGAAGAATCGACGATCTCTTTACGTTCCAACTCTAGTCCTACCGCCATGACAGCCCGTTCAAACGTCGCTTGTTCCGTCACCCACATACGACTTGCATCCATCCATTCACTGAGCCTCCGATACATCGTTACTCCTCCTATTTTGACCAGCCTCCACGAAAGCGCTTGCACAAATTATGATACGCCTTCTCCTGTCCCGGTGCAATCCGTAGCATCAACGTTCACGAAACTGCCAAAAAAAAGACGACCTCCGTAGAGATCGTCTTGACTGTCTTAACTAATCAAATCAACCAATTCCTCGAGCTCAACATTTCCGAAGTAATGTTTCAAATCGAGTTGCATCAATTGCTCACGGATTGCCGAGCGTTCGAAACGAGTTCCGACAAGCGCTCGTTCGACATCTTGGATGTCACCGACACCGAAGAAATCACCGTAAATCTTCGCTTCTGTGATCGTCCCTTTGTTGACGTTCAAGCGGACATCGATTGTACCGATTGGGAAGCGACGTTTCGACTCGACATCAAACTTCGGCGACTTCCCAAAGTTCCAGTCCCAGTTCGCATAACGTTCTTTCGAGATATCGTGGACAATTTCCCAATCCTCGTCACGAAGTACGTAACGCTCTGGCTGTTCGCCATCGTAAATCGAATGGAGCAACGCCTCGACGAAATGTTCCATCTCCATCTCACGCTCTAAAAATTCAGTGATGTTCGCCACACGGCTACGGACCGATTTGATCCCTTTAGAGCGCATCTTCTCTTCCGAGACGTTGAGCGAGTTGACGACCTCTTCAATATTCGAGTTGAACATGAGTGTTCCGTGGCTGAACATACGTCCACGAGTCGTGAATTGGGCGTTCCCGCTGATTTTACGCTCTCCGACCTGAATGTCGTTACGACCCGTTAGTTCAGCCTCGACACCGAGGTTGCGTAACGCATCAACGATTGGTTGCGTAAACTTCTTATAGTTGTTGAACGAGTTGCCATCGTCTTTTGTGATGAAACTAAAGTTCAAGTTTCCTTCATCGTGATAAACGGCACCTCCACCAGAAAGGCGTCGAACGACATCGATGCCGTTCTCTTCGATGTACTTCAAGTTGACCTCTTCTGATGTGTTTTGGTTCTTCCCAATGATGATTGATGGGCCGTTAATATAGAACAAGAAGTAATCTTCATGATCTACGTTCAAGTGTTTTAAGATATACTCTTCGACCGCCAAGTTAAGCTTCGGGTCGCGGATATCCGGATTAAAAATAAATTTCACAGTCTATTTCCTCCTAGTCGGATGTTCGTTACTCGTATTATACGAAACGAGACGATGCCTCGACAAATCTTTTACTCCCACTCACCTGTCATTACACGTTTCAAGGCGTTCGCCACACCGTACTCGTCGTGACGCTCTGTGACATGGTCGCTGATGGCAATCAAGTCTTTGTGGCTGTTGCCCATCGCAATCCCTTTACCGGCCACTTTGAACATCGGGACGTCATTCAAGTTATCCCCGATAACGACGACTTCCGATAAATCGATGCCATAATGTTCAGCGAGTTTTGTCACACCGTTACCTTTATCTGCGCCATGTGCCATCACTTCGATGTTGTCATTACCTGAAGACGTGACGTACACCCCATCGACTTGTGCTTCGATTTCTTTCCAAAGAGCCGTCATTTTCTCAAGATGGCTTGAGAACGCGATGAACTTGTAGACACGCCCTGCTTCTTCACGAATGAAGCCCTCGATGTCGTCGACAATCTTCACATCTTCATTGACGTAATAGCGATTCTTGAAGAATTCGTACATCTCAAGCGAGCGATCGTCACCATTCGCTTTCAAGTTTTTCATCGACGCTTCAATCAAGTCGCCACGGCTCGCCACAAGCCCAGCTTCCGTGTACATCTCGTAAAAGACGTCCGCATATTTGTCATCTTGATGAAGGACATCGATGACTTGGAGCGCCTCTTCGATCGTCAAATCGATTTCGTGAAGGACTTCTCCCGACGTGTCGAGCACGCGTCCCCCATTCGACGAAACGATTGGGCAAGAGAGTCCGACCTCGTCTAAGATTTGTTTCGCATTCACATAGTTGCGCCCCGTCGCAATAGCAAATCGAATCCCTGCTGCTTCTGCTTCACGAACGATTTCTGCTGTCTCGTTCGCAATCTTGGTGTGGTTGTGCAAAATCGTACCGTCCATGTCTGATACAAAAAGTTTATACGTTGCCATCTTCCATCACTCCTTTTTCTCTTTCGCTTCTAACTATAACAAAAAGAGAGGGATTCGGAACAATCCGAACCCTCCCTTCATCAAATCTCAATTTTTTTCACGCAATGCCTTCACTTGTTCCCGCACGCTCTTCACACAGTCCGGCATCCCAATCCCGTCATAGGCAATCCCGGCCAAAATAACTCCAGGGTATACCCGGCTCATCTCAGCTCGGAGCGCTTTGACGCGGTCCGCATGAAAGACCGCATAAGGCGGCAATCCGTCACGAAGTCGACTGACGACCGTTTGAATCGGATCACGGTGAATCCGCATGAGACCACGAAGATCATGTAACGCCGTCTCGACAATCTCATCATCGGACGCTTCGACGATGTCATCTGCCCCCGGTCGACCTAAAAAGACTCGGAGGACGTGATATCCTTCCGGTACGGCATGTGGCCATTTCTGGTCGATGAACGTACACGCCGTAATCGTCACGTCTGCTTCCTGACTCGTCACAAATCCTGTCCCGACGAATGGAAGCTCGATATCTTCTTCTTTAAAGACAAGTGAGCAAGTCGCTGTCGCATGCGGCTTCATCTCTGCCAAGAAGTCACTATCGACTTTCGGGAGGAACTGACGAATGAGGCGAGGTGGGACCGTCAACACGAGATGGTCCGTATCGATGTCTCCACGATTCGTAAAGAGGCGATACCCGTCCTCACGTTCGGATACTTGTTCGACGGAACAGTTCAACACGACCTCAGTTCGTTCCAATCGCTCAGCCAGGCGGTCCGTGAGCGATTTGAGTCCCCGTTTCAGCGAGGCGAACTGACCGACTTTCTTCGCACCAACTTCAGCGACCCGCTGTTCAGGACGCAAATGACGCATTCCTTCATATAAGTTCCCGTATTTCTTTTCTCCCTCGATGAACTGCGGGAATGTCGACATCGCGCTCATTTGATCGATGTCCCCGGCATAAATGCCAGAGAGTAACGGTTCAATCAAACGGTCGACAATCGGATCTCCGACACGCTCACGAAGATAGAGACCGAGCGAGACATCAGAGTCTGGCGCTTCCACATCGGGTGGCGTCAATAACATCTTCTTCAAGTCCTCATGCTCTTCTTCAGAGAGCAGTGTCGTTTCACGAAACGCGTTGACATCAAGCGGAATCCCCATCACTGTCTGTTTCGGGATTGGATGAAGCCCGTCATGATGGAGGACATAAGCCTGCCCTACACCGTTCCGAACGAGTTCATCACCTAAACCGACGTCTTCAATCAATTCTGTCATCGCTGTCTTTCGAAAAACGTACGAGTCCGGTCCGCGTTCAACCGCAAACTCGCCCGTCTCATACGTATCAATCTTTCCGCCGAGGCGATCCGTCGCCTCGAGCAATGTGATCGACACATCTTCCGGCAAATAACGCTCCGCATAAAAAGCGGCGGTGAGACCTGTGATCCCACCACCGACAATCGTAAATTTACGCATGATGTACAATCACGCTTTCCATTCGATCCGCGATGGCTTCGATGAAGCTTCGCTCTGCATTTGGCATAGCTGGACGAGCATAGTGAACTCCTAGGCGGTCACAGACGACTTTACATTCAACATCGTTGTCGAATAGTACTTCAAGGTGATCTGCGACAAAGCCGACCGGTGTATACACAAACGCTTCGTAGCCATGCTTTTCATAAAGTTCAGCCGTTAAGTCTTGGACGTCTGGTCCAATCCATGGATCTGGTGTGTTCCCTTCTGACTGCCAACCGACTTCAACGTTCGGAACACCTGTCGCCTGAGCGATTTTGTCTGCCGTCTCTTTCAATTGATCTGGATATGGGTCGCCCCCAGCCAAAATCTTTTCAGGAAGGCTATGAGCCGATACGATGAGACATGCTTTTTCAGCCGGTACAGGCAAGTTTGCAAACGTTTCTTTGATTGCATCTGCCCACCAGTTGATGAATTTCGGTTCGTCATACCAAGAATCAACTGAGCGGATGTCGATGCCATATTTCGCTGCTTCTTCATGTGCACGACCGTTATATGATTTGACGCTATATGATGAGTAATGCGGTGCCAATACGACCGATACCGCTTCTTTAATGCCGTCGTTCGCCATTTGCGCGACCGCATCCTCTACGAATGGTTCGATATGCTTCAATCCGATATACAGTTTGAACTCGATTTCACCTGCATGACGCTCATTCAAGATGTCACGAAGCGTCTCCGCTTGATCAATCGTGATTTTTGCGAGTGGAGAGACACCACCAATCGCTTCATAGCGTTCCGTCAAATCTTGGAGTGCTTCCGGTGACGGTTTGCGTCCGTAACGAATGTGCGTATAGTAGCGTTCGATATCTTCCGGCTTGTACGGTGTGCCGTACGCCATGACAAGTAGTCCGACTGTTTTCATGATTAGTTGCCTCCCATTTTTTCGCGTGAGTAGTCGTGAATGAATGCCGTCAGTTTGACGAGTACGGCCGGATCGACTTCCGGGAACACCCCATGTCCCAAGTTGAAGACGTATCCTGGCTGTTTCATTCCTTCATCTAAAATTTCTTTTACCTTCTCTTCGATGACCGGCCACGGAGCCAGTAAGAACGACGGGTCTAAGTTCCCTTGGACAGCCTTCGTAATGCCACGATCGCGCGCTTCTTGAACAGACAGACGCCAATCGAGTCCAACCACATCAAGTGGAAGGTCGTGCCATTCTTCGATTTGATGACTCGCTCCAACCCCATGCATGATGAGCGGGATATCGAGGGAACGCAATTCCTTGAAAATACGTTCCGTCGTCGGTTTGATGTAACGCGCGTAGTCTTTACGGCTGAGCGTCCCGACCCACGAATCAAACAATTGGAACGCCTGAATGCCAGCATCCGCTTGCGCCTTCGCATAAGTGATGACCATGTCACCGAGTTTTGCCATCAACGCATTCCATACGTCTGGCTCTGAATACATGAGTGCTTTCGTACGATGGTAGTTCCGTGATGGACCTCCTTCAATCATGTAGCTCGCCAATGTGAACGGCGCCCCTGAAAACCCGATGAGTGGCACTTCAAGTCGTTCTCGTAATAGACGGATCGTGTCGAAGACGTATGAGATATCTTCCGGGTTTAACGGTTTTAAGCGTTCTACATCCTCCATTGTTCGATAAGGATTATCGATGACCGGACCAATCCCGCTCTTAATCTCGACATCCACACCCATTGATGGAAGTGGCGTCATGATGTCTTTATATAGAATGGCCGCGTCGACTCCGAGTTGTTTCACCGGAAGTTCCGTGACATATGCACAAAGTTCAGGATCATGCGTGATCTCGAATAGTGACCTCGTCTTTTTAATCTCTCGATATTCCGGTTGGTAGCGTCCGGCTTGGCGCATATACCATACAGGTACATAATCTGTCGCCTCTCCTTTAAACGCTTTTAAAATAGTATCGTTCATACGTCGCGTCATTCCCCTCTAAATTTCTCCTACACTCTTTTATTCTCGTGTTTGTGAACTCAAAAACATTATACAGAAATTAATTAGAATTATGCTAATGTGAAGCATTTTCATTGTGTTTTCTTTGTGTCATTTTTTTGTCGGAAATGTTCGGAAGGCCGAATTCAACTGACCCCGAATCAAATCATCACGCTGTTTCGCCGATAATCGACGTTCGCGCTCTTTAATATCTTGAATCCGCCACCCATCCTCCAGCTTGGTTGCCACTTCAACTAAACGCTCCACGTCATGGAAGGAATATTTACGTGAACCACCTTTTGTTCGTTCCGGAAAGACGAGACCTTTTTCTTCATAATAGCGGACCTGACGCTCAGAAAGTCCCGTCAATTCTGTCACGACGCCCATCCCGATCACTTTCTTCGATTTATAGTCCATTCACCCTCGCCCTCCTTAATAAAAAAACTATGTCAGATAATCTGACAAAATGCAATCCAACATCCTTTTTTCGTTTTACACTGAAGTCAACTTTTGGAAAGCACCTAAGAAAAAGGAGGGCATGAACATGGAAGACATTCTCTATTATATGGACACGCTGTATGTACTCATCGCTGCATTGCTCGTATTGACGATGCAATTAGGTTTCGGATTACTCGAGACAGGGACGCTCCGGGCGAAGAACGCCGGGCACGTCGCGGTCAAACAAATTATCAGCCTCTCTGTGGCGGCACTCGCTTTTTGGGCGGTCGGGTTCGGCCTCTCGTTCGGTGACGGGACGACTTGGTTTGGGACAGAAGGATTCTTCTTAAGTGGATCGTTCACAAGCCTCGATTGGGCAAACGTCTCAATCGATATCAAATTCTTATTCCAGTTATCATTCGTTGCAGTTTCCCTCGCAATCGCTTGGGGCGGATTCGCGGAACGGGCTAAGCTTTCTGCCTACGTTCTCTTCGGTATCTTCTTCGTTGCCATCCTTTACCCAATCGTTGCACGCTCAGTATGGGCTGGCGGAATGCTTGGATCGATGGGAATGCAAGACTTCGCAGGATCAGCAGTCGTTCACCTTCAAGGTGGGATGGCAGCTCTCATGGCTACGATCATCTTAAAACCACGTCGCAAGACGGAATCACTTGCTGGTCATAACCACGTATTAACTGTTGTTGGTGGTCTCGTGCTTTGGCTTTGCTGGTTCGGATTCAACGCCGGTTCAACGATGTCAGTCGCAGATGGATTCTTCGGTTACGTAGCGCTGACAACAATGCTCGCAACAGCAGCAGGTGCGCTCGGTGCCCTTGCCATCGTGATGCTCCATCGTAAAACGGCCGATATCCCAACAATCGTCAACGGTGTGCTTGGAGCACTCGTTGCCATCACAGCGGCTTGTGCGTTCGTAGAGCCGTGGGCAGCAGTCGTCATTGGTGCACTCGCATCGATTGCAACATATGGAACGAGCATCTTGATGGCGAAATATGTGGATGATCCACTCTGTGCCTTCTCTGTACACGGTGTGGCTGGGATCATCGGAACACTCGCACTTGGCTTCTTCGCTTCTCCTCGTCTTGTCGAAATCACGGGAATCGGTTCTGCTGGACTCTTCTACGGCGGCGGATTGACACAACTCGGCGTACAGACACTCGGCGTATTGATCGCCATGGTCATCGCTGGTGGCGGAAGCTACGCTTTCTTGAAACTCCTTGACGTCACAATCGGTCTTCGTGTCACAGAAGAACAAGAAGATGTCGGTCTCGATATCGCAGAACACGGTGTATCGGCTTACGGTGAAATCGAAGAAGCAACAGAAAAACCAGGACGCCTTCCGAAAATTCTCGGTTCGAGTGTGTCGGTCATGTCACCTAAGAAATAATACGATTTTCAATTGATGTGGGGCTTGGTCAACGTACTACGGTGACTAGCCTCTTTTTTTGTTCTATTCTTTTTTGGAAAAAGATACAATCAGATGGAGAAGCCAGCTCGTATATTTAATTGGAGGGATTGCATGTTGAACGCACTTGATTTCGCACTATTTCTACTCGCTTTTATTTCATTTATGATTTACTTTTTCGTCAAGTTTATAAGTCGTCCAAAAAGAAGATGAGTGACTGTTATCCTTTCAAGAAACATTCTTTCTATCCTTCATCACAAATGAAAGACGAACGAGGTCTCGTTTGAGCGACCTCGTCCGTCCGTTGTTTTAGAAAATCTACTCAATATATATTTTACACCAATCGTCTTAAATAATAACGAATGAGAACGATTGATAAGACAAGCCCTACCGCCGCATCCCACGTCGCACCAAATCCAATCGAAGCAAGCACGAGCACGATGGACTGGACGATGAGCAACCTCATCGCCCACCACGAATAGCCTTCAATCCGCTCGTCCCGGGTAATCGGTAGCCAGGAGACAATCGAAATTGCCTCTAACCGCTTAAACAGTGGAACGAGCTGCAACGCCGTCAGTCCGACGAATAGTGGCGTGACGAATCCGACATACCACCCGCCTGACATCCACATGACGATGAGTGCCACCGCCGTCAATCGCAGGATCAGGTCAAGTGAATCGTTCGAACGCAAAACACGAAGACCATATACGTAACGAGAAGCATCAACGCGTTGGAGTACTCGTTTTTCGAGAAGTTTTGTCAGCAGTCGTCGCTCCCGAACTTCTTCTTTTAAAGTTGGTAAATCGACGAACCAGCTAATCACCCGTTCAAACTGTGCCCGACTCTTTTCCTCTAGCGCCAACCATTGTAGGAGCGGAATTCGCTCATTTCGCTTCACATGTAAAAGAATGAATGGCATAAAAGCCGGTACCCATGCCCATTGTGTCCAATCCATTAGAAGAAAAGCACCACTTACCATCGCGAACGGTACAATCATCCACCCGCTTACACCTTCCACTTTCGCCAATCGACCCGCAACTGACAGTAACGTCATCGTGATGACGAAAGACAACACTTCTAAGCTCGTATAACTCTCTGTACGCACGAGAAGTGGCAATAACACGAGTAAGATGAGAAGGGCTCGTAATGTAGCAAAAACGACATTAAATAAACGAACACCCACCATATATGAACGAATGGTACCTAATTCAGGGAGTAGGAATACTTGGTCCGCCTCTTGGATGAATGTTCTCGGACGATGACCGAGCGGAATCAGGATGAGCACCGCTGCGGCAATCCATGCCCCCGGAAACGTCGTATCAATTCGCTCTAAAAAGTTGTTGTAGACGAATGCCCCGTAAATCAAGGTGAAATAAAGTGTAAATAATAGCCCTCCGTTCGCGACGTAGCGACTATATTTGACGACCTCTTCCATCCAGTTGCCTAGTCTTGAAGTAAATCGATTCATGACGATCGTTCCTCCGAAGCAATCGCTTCTACATAAATATCATCGAGCGTTGCATCAGGTGATAATTGATACTTCTCTCGCAACTGTGCAGCTGTTCCGTTTGCGATGACGACACCTTGATGAAGGAAGACGAACCGATCGCAATGTCGCTCCGCCGTCTCCAAGATATGGGTCGACATCAAAATCGCACAGTCTTGTTTATATTCATCAAATAGTTGGAGTAACTGTCGAATCGCCAATGGATCGAGACCAACGAACGGTTCATCGACGATGAGGAGCGGCGTTTTCGTCACAAGAGCACATAGAATCATCGCTTTTTGACGCATCCCTTTCGAGAAGACAGACGGGAACCAGGTAAGTTGTTTTTCCATCCGCATCTCTTTCGCTAAGCGCTTCGTCCGTTCAGTCAACTCATCAGGACTCACATCATATGCTTTTCCCATCAATTCGATGTGTTCTTGTAAGGTCAATGTGTCATATAAAATGGGTGTCTCCGGTATGTAACTCACTTTCTTACGATACCTTTTTTCTGAAGATTCTAATGTCTCTCCATCAATTTCGATTTTTCCGGATAGTGGTGACAAGAGACCCAAAATGTGTTTGATTGTCGTCGATTTACCAGCTCCGTTTAGCCCTATCAACCCAACGAGCTCTCCTTTTTCCACTTCAAACGAAACGTCATGCAAAACTTGCTTACCGATATATCCGCCGTTCAATCGATCGACGTGCAGCATGAAAACCACACCTTTCATTTTCAACTTTTTTTCGTGGTATATGTTTTAAATGTTGTCACATGGGAATAATCTGAACTGTAAGGCATTTTAAAATAAAACATCAATACTCCCATTGTTCCACAAAATCGTTGAAAAGAACAATGGGCAAACAGAGGAAGGAGAAATGAATTATGGGGTTTATTCTTTATTTGATTATCGGAGGTATCATCGGTTGGTTAGCAGGATTAATTTTAGGTAAGGACGTACCAGGTGGAATTATCGGTAACATCATCGCGGGGATTATCGGTGCTTGGTTGGGTGGACTCATCTTCGGTGATTTCGGACCAATCGTAGCGGATATCGCGATTATCCCAGCGCTTATCGGTGCGATTCTTCTTATCTTGATCGTATCGTTCGTCATGAAATCAATGCGTAAAAAATAATTATTTATGTACAGGAGGGGCTTCCATAATGGAATGTCCCTCTTTTTTTCATTGAATCAATAAATACATCGCGTCATTCTTTTCAATAAATTGCTTCTCTGTCTCAAGACCAAAGAACGTGAAGAACGATTCGAAGAACGATTGTCCGTAATCCCACTCCGTGCCGAGTTGGTGCTCCGTCTTTTCTTTCGGTTCTCCGAGTAACGCAATCAAGTCGTCTGGTCGTTTATCAAGATCAACCATAACCGATTGCACGTCCCCCTCTTCATACACGATGGTCAAACGTTCATAATCCCATTTCCCATCACGTTTCCCATCTGGTTCGCCTAACGTTTCTTGAACCTTCCGTTTTGATTGCCCGATCAATGAATCAATCCTTTCTAATGGATGACCGGTTTGCGCCTCGACCTCAATTTCAATGAGCTCTGCCCGCTTCAAATCAAATTGCCCCGCAATCGCTTCGCTCGATTCCGGCATGAGTGCATAATCAATCGATTCGGACGTGATCAATTGAATCGTTTCCGTTTCAGACACCGTCTCACCTTTTGCGACGGCGACCGCCTTCACATCATAGCTTCCCGGCATCCTCTCAAACGTGAATCGTCCGTTCGCCTCATCAATTCTTCCGACACGTTGGCCATCGACCCAAACGTTCGTCATCGGTACGTCCGAAGTGACGTCAATTTGTTGTGGCAATAATTCAATCCGATAATCTGAAAAGCCAAAACGCCCTTCACCTGTATCAATCAATCGAAACAGTCCTTCTGCCTCCATCCCTTTCGTCCGATTCGCACGATCTTGTGCGACTTCGGCGATGGCATCGCTACGGATGGATTTTTCATCGTTCAGCCAGCCCATAAACCGTAGTGCCTCCGCACGCGTCAACGCTTCTCCTTGATATTCCACTTTCTCCTCAAAGAAAGTACGGTCTTCCTCTAATAAGGCCTCTTTAAATGCGACATGAATTTTATCTTGCTCCGCCGCTGGCTTGTATCCATATATATAGAAGACAATAGCTCCGACTAAAATGGTGATCACAGATAATGCGAGTAACGCTTTTGAATGACGTTCTTTTTTTCGACTTCTTGTGTACGACATCTTTTCGCCTCCTTTCTATAGTACTTACCTCAATTATAAAAGGAATCAATCTCCCTTCCAATCGTTCTTGCGCCTGAATTTCCGTGGTATGATGAAACAGAAATGACTTTCAGAATGGAGGAATGAAGATGCATACCGATTCAACCTGTATCTTTTGCAAAATCGCTCAACAAGAAATCCCGTCGTATCGGGTGTATGAAGATGAGGCGGTCGTCGCTTTCCTCGACCTCTCTCAAGTGACAAAAGGTCACACGCTCGTCATCCCGAAACACCATGCGAAAAATGTTTACGAACTGCCGGAAGAGGTCGCAGCGGACGTCTTCAAACGCGTCCCGACCATCGCCAAGGCGATTCAACGCGAAACGGGCGCAATCGGAATGAACGTTTTGTCGAACGCCGAAGAAGTTGCCGGACAAACGGTCTATCACTTCCATATTCATTTAATCCCGCGCTTCGGACACGAAGACGGATTCGGCGCAAAATGGATCACACAAAACGATGCCTTCACGTCTGAAGAACTCACAACGCTCGCATCGAACATTCATTCACACGTATGAAACAGACAGAGACCCGTCAATCGATGACGGGTCTCTCTTTATGATTGATTAATGGAATCCCGATGACGCTTCCGCTCTTCTTCTAATTGCGCTCGCTCGACCTGAAGTTTGATCGCCACTTCATATAACTGTTGACGCGTTTTGACAGATGTCGCTTGTTCGAATTCTTTTCGTAATTCAGTTAGACGGGTATCTATTTCAAGCACACGTTTTTCTCGCATCGATTCTTCGCGTGCCTGTTCTGTTTGTTTCGACGCT
Source organism: Exiguobacterium sp. s34 (assembly GCF_018617435.1). Classification (NCBI taxonomy): domain Bacteria; kingdom Bacillati; phylum Bacillota; class Bacilli; order Caryophanales; genus Exiguobacterium; species Exiguobacterium sp. s34. The sequence continues at coordinate 599,915 of NZ_JACSKE010000002.1, forward strand.
TCATACCCCGCCTCGAGTGTGTTCATTATGGAGTCGGCCCAAGTGTCATCTCCCAGTTGTTTTGCAGCGAGATACAGGTCAAGCATATCATCTACCCAACGCTTCGCTTTCTCCACTGAGGATCACCTTCCTTTACCTGTATTTTAAAATAAAATGATTTTTCGGTCAAAAATGAATGTTCTGAAAAATTTTATTTGCGATATAGGTTTTCAATCACTCTTTTTTGGTAAAATAATATGAAAAGAATGTAATTCTGATTATCCGAGCTTGAGGAGGGGAATGAATTGTCGAGTCGCCAACGTCGAGATTGGATTGCTTTCGGCTTTGTTTTAGCATTTTTAGGAGTCGCCACATTTAAAAAATTGGCGAGAGGTACCGCAAATGATGCTGCTGCTCAACAACATCGAGCATCCACAATCACTACGCTAAAAGAACAATTTGGGAATGTGGCGAAACATGCATCGCAAGTTGCCGCCGCAGGTAAACTGCAAGGAAAAGAATTGACTGATCAAGTGAAAGCCGAAGTCGAACGCTATCAACAAGACATTCAGCCTTCAGTCGAGCGAATCCAAGGGAACCTTCAGGAACTCTCGAACGTACAGTCTACTATGACTGACAACACCGTCAATCAAACACCGTAAGTGTTTGAGGTCATCGTCCGTCGTTTACTTTTGACTTTTTATCCGGAAAGGATGGATCGAGATGGAACACGAAAAAGAATTCACTGGCCCTGAGGCCATGCTCTATAGCCACAAAATTATTCAATTGAGTAAGGCTTTGTGGAAAACCGTCGAAAAAGACTGGCAAAACTGGATTAAACCATTCGATTTAAATATCAATGAGCATCATATCTTATGGATTGCCCACGCGTTAGGCGGCGCATCGATCTCTGAAATTGCAAAATATGGCGTCATGCACGTCTCGACCGCTTTCAACTTCTCGAAGAAGTTAGAAGATCGTGGATTACTTACGTTTTCTAAAAAGGAGACGGACAAGCGAAATACGTACGTCCAATTGACACCTGAAGGAGAATCGTTGTTGCTTGAAACGATTCACGCATTTGACCCGGAAGGAAACGGCGTATTCCGCGCCTCGCTCCCACTTCAAGAGCTTTACGGGAAGTTCCCTGACTTAACAGACATGACAGCGATCGTTCGTCGTTTATATGGGGACAACTTCATGGACATCTTTGCTGAAACATCAAAAATGATCACAGAAGAGGCAGGCAGACGTCCTGATGAGGATGAACTCAGTCAAGAAGCCTAACCTGCCGATAGAGTGGCTCTGTGACGTCTAACTCGATTCCTTGACGGACGCATGCCCCAAGAATCGTTTTAACGTCGAGCCTCGAATCTAACATGCCTACAAAATGGACGAGCAACGGCTCTATGGACGTAAATCCATAGCGCATTTGCTCGTTTTGTCGTACCCGAATATCCTCAAGCAACTGATAAAACGCCTCTACGTCTTGCTTCGTCAAGTTCGCTCGAATCACTTCATATTCAAACGGACGGTCCGTCCAATCGACAATCTCGAGTAAGATCTTCATCTGATATGATAAATGCTCGACCTTCTCTTCTAGTGACACTACCCTCACCCCATCATTTCACATTCTATTACATCATTATACGACAGGATTGTGTGCTATGATACTGTACAGACAAGAGAACAGCTGTCATGATTAGGAAAATGTGATATAGTCGGACTTAGAAACTTTAAAGAATTATTAGGGGTGGAATACATGTCAAACGGAATGTCAAACGAACCAAAAAAGCAAGATAAAAAATTCTCAACCGGCGCTCTCGTCGGTGCATCAGCACTCGCCCTCATCATCGGTGCTGGCGGTACGTATGCCGCAACAAACGCTGGTGGCGAATCAGACGATTCAGCAGTCGTCACATATAAAGGCGGCGAAATCACACGCGGTGAAATCGCGGACATGAGCTACGACCGCATGGTCCCACAACTTGCATTCCAAGAGACAATGAATGCACTTCTTGAAAAAGAATATGGTGACCAAGTCGAACAAGAAAAAGTAGATGAAGAGTTCAGCAAGACAGAAGAACAATTCAACTCAAAAGAAGAATTTGAACAAGCGATCCAACAAGCCGGCATGAGCGGCACGGAAGAGTTCAAAGAAGCACTTCGTGGACAAATGCTTGTCGACGCAGCAAAATCTGAACTTGTCGACGTGACGGACGAAGAGGTCGAAGCACAGTTCGCCAAAGAAAACGTGGAAGTGGAAGCTAGCCACATCCTCGTCGAGTCAGAAGAAGAAGCACAAGACATCATCAAACAGTTGAATGATGGTGCGGACTTCGCAGAACTCGCGAAAGAAAAATCAACAGATACAGGTTCTGGTGAAAAAGGTGGAGAGCTCGGTTACTTCTCTACAGGCACGATGGTACCTGAATTCGAAGAATATGCTTTCAAAGAAGATGTAGTCGGAAAAGTCTCTGAGCCAATCCAATCACAATTCGGTTTCCATGTCATCAAAGTGACAGATCGTAAAGAGAAGGACTTGAAGCTCGAGGACGAGAAAGACCGCATTCGTGAAGAGTTGGCAACAGAAAAATCTGCTTCTGTCGATGCAAACAAAATTTACGCAGAGTTGATTGAAAAATACAACGTTGACGTAAAAGACGCAAAAGCAGAGCAACAATTTGATGCTGTCAAAGAGGCGATTAAAAACGCAGACGAATCTTCAGAAGAATCGACTGAACAATAATCATAAAGGGGCACTCCAGCAATGGAGTACCCCTTTTTTTGAACTTCAATTATAACTTCGGGCGATAGAATGCACGATTATCGAGGGCCATGACACGTTCGGTGAACGCACCAGGTTCGACACCCTCGTACGCTTTTTCGAACATGTTCATGCGCGCATCGATGTTGTCGATGAAGAACAGCATCTCCGCTTCAGGGAGTTGTGGCGTGTTCGCCGATCCCCATTCCGGCTTCCCATGATGACTCAAGACGAGATGTTGCAACAACGTCGTCACTTCCCGGTCCGTCCCGAGCTCACGTGACACGACCTCGAGTTCAGATGACATGAGCGATAGATGACCGAGCAACTTCCCTTCAAGCGTGTATTCTGGTGTGATGGCATCCGACAACTCGATGACTTTCGCCAAGTCATGTAAGATCACGCCGGCAATCAACAGGTCTCGGTTCAATGACGGATACAGGTCACACATCGTATCCGCAAGCTTCAACATCGACATGACATGGAAGGCTAGTCCTGAATAGACCGCGTGATGATGTCGCACAGCTGCAGGATACGTGAAGTATGCCTCTTCGTGACGATTGACGACCTCTTCGACGAGACGTCGGATTTCATCGTGTTGAAGTGATGTGATGAACCCACGAATCGTCGTTTCAAGCTCCGACTTCGGAATCGGTGCCGATCGAACATACGGGGCGATGTCTACTTCTTGCTCGATAATTGAAATTTGCTTCAACTTCAATTGCGTCCGCCCACGATAGTCCATTACTTCACCCGCCGCATGGACGATTTTTTTCGTCGCATACTTTTCAGTATCCGCACTATCCCATAATTTCGTTTCAATTTCGCCACTCTCGTCGCAAAGGATTAATGTTAAATAAGGCTTTCCGTTTCCGGCAAGTCCCTTATACGATTGTTTGATCATGACATACTGGTCTAGCGTGTCGCCCACTTTGAGCTGACCGATTTTTGTCGTCAATGAAAGCACCTCTCTCTTATTCAATACCTTCATCTTATCGAAACTTTGCCATAGATGCCAACATTCCCGTCAATTTGGGAATACTACTACTATAGCGAATTGGAGGAATAGATGATGGAATGGGATTGGTACACACGCCCTGAGGATTATGTGGAAGTGGATTCTCGATATGCGCTGGCCTATACGTATTGGCTTGAACAATTGACGACCGCAAGCGTCACAAAAATCGTGGTTGAGGATGATTATATGTACGGGTCACTCACCCTCGACTACGAACAGTTAGAACGAGAACCTCAGAAGATCGGACATTATTTTATTGCTCCTGATTTTTTATGGACAATTGGATTTGATGATTTACATCACGAGTCGGTTCTCGCGAAAGCATGCAACTCACCAATCGAAGCGTTTTATGAACTGCTCGCCGAACGGATGAACAATTACTTCCATGGGATTGATGAATTTGAAGAACGACTTCTCGTGGCGCAACGAGAAATGGCCGGACAAGTACCCGCCACGTTCATGAACGAGATTTTCGGGCTCCGAAGCGAGATTGAGCGTTGGTCTGACACTGTCACTCCTTATAAAGAACTCGTCATGGCAGGACGTGAGGCCTTTCTCGATATTGATTTACAAACGTTAAAACCTTATCAACTCGCTGATTACCGAGTGAGCCGACTATTGACGCTCATCAATCATTATCAAGGTGATGTCATCGCGATGACAGACCTCGCCTCGACACTCTCTAACTTTCGCGGGAATGAAATCATGAAGGCACTTACCGTCTTCACGGCACTCACGACTCCTGTCGTTGCGTTCGGAGCCGTGTGGGGGATGAACTTTAAAGAAATCCCTGAACTGGACTGGCCCCTCGGCTATGCATTCGCCTGGTTTGTGATTATTTTCTTCACGCTCATCATTCAAGTATGGTTGAAACGGAAGAATTGGATTGGCTCACTGTTACAATTCCCGAATCAAACGACGTCACCAAGTGATCGAGTCAAACAAAAATCTAAAAAAACGAACAAAAGTTCGTTATAATAAAGAAAAGAGAATTGCACAGGAAAGGTGATGTTATGGAACGACTCATCATTCATGTGGACATGGATGCTTTTTACGCCTCCGTCGAGCAACGGGACCGACCCAACTTACGAGGAAAACCTGTCATCGTCGGAGGACCACCCCACAGCCGCGGAGTCGTCGCCACTTGTTCATATGAAGCGAGGAAGTACGGCGTACACAGCGCGATGTCATCACGTCGCGCTTTTGCGTTGTGTCCACATGCCACGTTTGTGAAACCACGCTTTCAAGCTTATCGCCAAGTTAGCACGCAGGTCATGGACATTTTTAAGTCGGTCACCCCTCTCGTCGAACCGTTATCACTTGATGAAGCCTATCTCGACGTGACCGAAAATACGCTGTTGAGCACGTCAGGCCCCTATATTGCCCGATATATTTTAGGCGAGATTAAACGGCGTACCGGTCTCACGGCATCCGCTGGTGTCGCACCTTCAAAGTTCGTCGCGAAGATTGCGTCCGGTTTTGACAAACCGAACGGTCTTACCGTCGTACCGTCTGATGATGTCGCCGATTTTCTCGCTCCTCTCTCAATCGAAGCGATGCACGGAGTCGGAAAAGTGACAGCTCAAACACTTTATAAGAGTGGATATCATACAATCGGGGACCTCCAACAAGCTCGTCCCGAACAACTGAAAGCCATCTTTGGACACGATCGCGGACAACAATTATATGAATTGGCACATGGAAGAGATACGCGTCCCGTCGTCGCCACACGGGAACGCAAATCAATCGGGTCGGAGACGACGTTTGCGTTTGACATCGACGACCCAGAAGAAGTGTTCGAACGAGTCATTCCCGAGATGGAGGATGTCTTGCGTCAGCTCGACCGACGCGAGCTGAGCTGTCAAACCGTCACGATTAAATTAAAGACGAGTGAGTTTCAGGCTCGGAGTCATCAAATCAAATTAAATCATCCCACTCATGACCACGACGAAATCCGGAGGCTCGCAAGGCGTCTTTTCGATGAGATGAACGTCACCGAACCCGTCCGCTTGATTGGACTGACCGTATCCGACTTGATTCCGCGAACCGAATCAACACGTCAACTGACATTCGACGAACTGACGAAACCTTCTCTTGAAGAATGAATGGTCATTCATTAAAATAGAGAGAAAGGGGGTCATGTGAATGGAGACATACACGGTGACGGGATTTGAGAACGACGGCACGCTCGTGTTGAATGAAATGTTCGAAGCGAGCGATGATCAATCAGCCAAACAAAAAGGGCTCGATTTGCTTCGTGTCGCAGGTCATGAGCACAAAGGCGCGCGCATTGTTCGCCGAGGGCAACTCATCTATTTTGAACGTTGCAAATTACCGGGGAAATTGAAAGGAACGGCATCATAATGAAAGTAGACCGAGATTATTGTTCTCGGTCTACTTTTTAATTTCCATATTTCTCGTCCCATGCTTCCTGCCATTCCTGAATATCAGCGTGAATGTCCTCGAACGATTCTCCGCTCAAACTATATCCGCTCCCTAAACCTGATCCGTCTGTCACAGGGAATGACGTTCCCCCGATTACCTCTCCATCCACGACCATTACCGAGACAGCAGTCTGACCGGCGGGAGATTGTTCACCAATCGGATGATCTTTAACCGTAAAGTTTTCATAGTATATGGTCTTTCCAACGTATTCATCCGGTGACACGGATTGTACTCCCCAAGTGGTCCGTGCACGATCTTCCGCCAACTCTTCTAAGGTTAACGTACTCGTATACTCGCCTTCATATGAGACGATTGGGTACTGTTGTTTCTCGAGATACTGTTCGGCCACCCGTCCGTTCTCCGTCATCTCAGGTTTTGGTTCGGCCGTCTCTTCTTTCCCACAGGCTACGAGAAACAAGCAGAGGAAAACCAATATCCATTTTTTCATCGTCTTCCATCCTTTCATTTCCTGATCACTTTACTTTCGTTATCCACCCCCTAAATCCTGCTTAAAATGGAAAGAGAAGAAGAATCATGAGGATTCCGACGATGCCAGTGAGCAGTTGCAACGGGACACCGACTTTGACGAAATCCATGAAACGATAGTCTCCCACACTAAATACCATCGCATTCGTCGGAGACCCGAACGGAGTCATGAAGGCGAGAGATGCTGAAATGGCGACGGCGATGACGAACGGGACAGGACTGACCGCCATCGATTCCGACAGGGCGATGGCGAGCGGGATAAACAAAATAGCTGTCGCGGTGTTCGAGATGATTTGACTGAGGACCATTGTCGCAAGAAATAAAACGACGAGGACCCAGGCAGGACCAAAACCCGCGAACGACTGTCCGATCCAGTCGACAAGCCACGCCATGACACCCGCCTTCTCCAGCGCCGTTCCTACTGGGATCATGGCCGCAATCAAGACGAGTGAAGACCATTGAATCGATTGATACGCAACGTCTAGATGGCGTACGGCTCCACTCATCACCATCGCAAGTGCTGCTAGCCAAACCGCGACGGTCGGGTCGACCCATTCAAACACGAACATCGTCATCATCATGACCATGATCACACCAGCCGCGAGTTGATGATGACTCGACACCGTTCGATTCGCCACGTCCGTCACTCGCTCGTTCGAGAGTAGTAATCGTGTCTCTTGTTCAACTCGCTCTAAATCTTCCCATTTCCCCTGCACCATCAACAAGTCCCCTTGTTTTAGCGGCGTATCTTTCAGCCTCACTTGTGCAATTTCTTCTTGTGGACGGATGACACGCAAGACGTTCACATGAAATGCATTACGTAGTTGACTCTCATGGAGACATCTCCCTACAAGTTGACTCGACCCTGGAACCGTAAACATGACGATGCCACCGGTCTTGTCATAGACGTTTGTTGCCTCGACCTTCTTAAAAGGGATGTGTTGTTGTTCGGAGAGAGAACGGACTCGCTGCTCATCTCCACTGACGAGTAACGACCCGGCACGTAATACGGTGTCGGCACGCGCGGTCTCGTAATGTTTCCCTATCCCTCTAATCCGTTCCTTCAACACGATGACACCGTCATGCGACCATTTCAAATCATTTAATCGTTTGCCAATCAGTGGATGCGACGCGTCGATCGACATGACATATACGTTCGGGTTAATCGATTCGATTGCTCCCCCTTCATCCCATTCTCTTGAACGACCTTGATCGAGCAAACGATTCCCGATCAGACGAAAGTACAGCAATCCGACAAACATCACGACTGCACCTATCGGAAACAACGAAAAGAAACCAATTGGCACATCGATTAGACCTCGTAGCGATTCAGCCGCGACAAGGTTTGGTGGTGTTCCAATCAATGTCATCGTTCCACCGATGCTTGAGAAAAAAGCAAGCGGCATGAGGTACCCTTTCGCAGATCGCTTGATTTGTCGAGTCATCGCCATGACGACAGGGATGAGCAATGCAACGGTCCCTGTGTTGGACATCACGCTTGAAAGAACGGTGACAGTTAACATGAACAAATAAAAAAGTCGCGTCTCGCTTCCATTCGCATATGGGATGAGCATGGAAGCCAACCGTTCAGCTAATCCAGAGTGAAACAATCCAGCTCCGACAATAAATAGCCCGGCAATCATCAAGACGACTGAGTTCGAGAATCCTGCCATCGCCTCACTCGGCGTCAGCTGCTCGGTCAGGACGAGACCGAGAAGTCCGATCAATGCGACCAAGTCCGCTCTTAGCCAACCTGTTATGAAAAAGAGAATCATCACGACTAAAATGAGCACGGTCCACATGCCAGTTCACCCTTTCTCCACTATTCCATCTATATTTATTATAAATCTTATTTGAAAGCGCTTACTTCGTTGTTTGTGACAATCTCATCAACAAAAAAAGCGGATGGCTCGATTGCCATCCGCTCCTCACATCTTATTGAACTTCGTTTTCATTCACCATCGGCGCGTAAAGCTCCTCAAGTGGTTTCATGATAATTTTCGTTACTTCTGTAACGAGCTGGTGCATGCGTTGCTCTTCTTGCATGAGCTCCATGATCAATTCGTTCTGTTGAACGCTCATCATTTTCGTTTGCGCATCCATCATTTCCTGCTCAGAGATTTCCTCTCCTTGCATTTGCTTTTGTTGAAGCGTCATTTGGATGTTACGGAAGTCAGCGAACAACTGGTTCGCTTCCGCATCCGCATTGACACGATCGTATAAAGAAGAGAGTGTTGTGAACTCTTCAGAATCGCGAAGTGCTTTCTCCAATTGGTAAGCTTGGTCGTACAAGTTTGTTTGTGACATGTAACGTCCTCCTAAATGCTATTAGGGCGTGGCCATCACAAGATGGCAATCAACCCTTGAATCAACCCAATCATACCACCTAACAGCGCTCCAAGCCATGTTATTGCCCGGAACTCTCGTTTCGAGATCGATAAAACAATCTCTTCGAGGTATGATGTGTCGAGTGACTGAACCTGTTCCTGAACGATTTTATCGATTTTCAATCGGTCCATAATCGTCTCCATTTGATTCGTGAAGCGCTCAATGACAAGGGTGACACCTTGTGGGACGAGTTCGTCGACGACACGTGTTTCAATGGACTGCGTGTAAGACGAGACCGGTCGATCTAACAATTGCCCGATTGGCAAACGTGTGACGACTTGTTCTGTGATGCCATCAATGAGTCGTGCCTCTAAACGTTCATCGATCAACGTATCAACCGTCTTCTCACTGAATCGCTCAAATTCACGCGTGATCATCGTCGTCATACCGTCACGCGTCGACTGCCCTCGTAAGATGTTGACGATTTCTGGTCGGACCATCTCGACAAAGTTCATATTTTGAATAAAGCCTGCGATAAACCCGAGTCGACGCTGGACGAACGAATCGACCATATGACGAAGTTGTGCCTCGCCTTCAGGGGAATAAAAATACTCTTCCGATTTGACGAGAAGCGCCTCCACAATTTCAGGAATGACTGCCCGAACTCGGTCCATCCCTTCTTCTCCAAGCAATTCAAACAACTTCCGCTCTTTCACTTCAGCCATGACGCTCGCTAACTCGTCACGTAACTTGTCATCCGCCAACGTGAGGATGCGTGCCTCTGCATTCGGGTAAAGGGGTTCTACGAGTTCTCGAACCGTTTTATCCGAGCGTAACATCGCTTGAACTTCTTGTTGCGCAAAGTGCGTAATATGCGTCGTCACTTGGTCATCCAATAATCGCTTTCGCATGCCTTCTGGTGTCAATAAGTGTTTGACGACTGTTTTCCCTAAGCTAGATGCTAATTCATCCCGACGTTTCGGTATGAGACCCGGTGTAAAAGGTATCCGGAACGAACCGATATATTTCGGTTCATGCGGTCGGAACAACATCTTGATGGCGAGAAAGTTCGTCACGCCCCCAATCGTCGCACCAATCACAATCATGAGTAAAATCTTTAATAACCCGTCCAAACTGCAAGCCTCCGATCTGAAATATGATACATTGTTGATGAGGTGATAGTATTGAATACGTTTGATCGTATTAAATCGATTTTTCCGACTGCTGTCCATCGGTCGGAAGATGCATCTGGTGACCTTGACTGGTTCGAGACGCAAGATGGTACCATATTTGGGCTCCCGACATTCGAATTGACCGAACGTGAACAGCAACTGCTCCGCATGTGGGCGACCCCGATCCTTCAGACCGACCCACATCAGCGAAAATGGCAAGAACGCCTTCAAGATGAGACGTATCGTCTTGACCAATCGTTTCGGCTCATTTCTCTCTCGCTTCAAGAAGCGGAAGAGGAAGCGTTCGAATCATTCATCAGTATCGTCCACGACTTCATGCCACATGCTGAAATCGTATGGATGACAACAAAACACATCGAACTCATCGAACGAGATTCATTTGTCGATCTCCAAGAGTTCGAGGACGTGTTGCGTGCCATTGCGAGTGATTGTTTCATCGAAGCACACGCGGTCTACAGCGAACGTTCACAAGGTTCTCTCGCTCTTGTGTATCGTCAACATCAACTGCTCATGCCATACGCTCGTCTGTCTACTAAAACTTACCCTGCTAGTCAATTATTATACCATTATTTACTACAAGAACAGGACTTAAAAGAGCGGAGTCACATTACCGCTCCACTCATGAAGATGCTCGATCTATCGACAATCGAATTGCTCGAGGCGTTATTCAGTAACTCGTTGAACGTCTCCCATACGGCGAAAGCACTTTTCATGCACCGAAATACGCTGAATTATCGACTCGATCGCCTCTTTGAGACGACCGGTTATGATGCTCGAAAGTTTTATGATGCGAGTCTCCTTCAACTCATGGTCACGTTGCACAAATCCGATTAACGGTTTTTGTGCAACTTGTCTATATTCAATGCAAGCGGTTTCATCATATAATCGTTCTTGTAAGCGCTATTATACACACACAGATTCTTTAGGAGGCTAACGACATGGCAGAAATTCGTTTAGAACATATTGATAAAATTTACGATGGTGGCGTCAAAGCCGTCAGCGATTTCAACTTACACATTAAAGACCGTGAATTCATCGTCTTCGTCGGACCGTCTGGTTGCGGTAAATCGACAACACTTCGTATGATCGCAGGTCTTGAAGAGATTTCAAACGGTGACTTTATCATTGACGGGAAACGAATGAACGACGTCGCTCCTAAAGATCGTGACATTGCTATGGTCTTCCAAAACTACGCGCTCTATCCGCACATGAGTGTTTATGACAACATGGCATTCGGCTTGAAGCTCCGTAAATTCCCGAAAGACGAGATTGACCGTCGCGTAAAAGACGCTGCTCGTATTCTCGGTTTGGAAGAGTACCTCGAGCGTAAACCAAAAGCGCTCTCAGGTGGTCAACGTCAACGTGTTGCCATCGGTCGTGCAATCGTTCGTGACGCAAAAGTCTTCTTGATGGATGAGCCGCTCTCAAACTTGGATGCGAAACTTCGTGTACAGATGCGTAAAGAGATTATCCAACTCCACAACCGTTTGGACACAACGACAATTTACGTTACCCACGACCAAACGGAAGCGATGACACTCGCTACACGTATCGTCATCTTGAAAGATGGTCTCATCCAACAAGTTGGATCACCGAAAGAAGTATACGATCATCCAGACAACATCTTCGTCGCTGGCTTCATCGGTTCACCTTCAATGAACTTCTTCCGCGGAACACTCGCAGAAGGCAAATTCATCACGAACGGTGAAGAAGTCAACGTTCCAGAAGGAAAAATGAAGACGCTTCGTGACCGTGGCTATGTCGGAAAAGAACTCGTCCTCGGAATTCGTCCAGAATCAATCCATGATGAGCCAATCTACCTCGACTCACCAACGACGCACACGTTCAAAGCGCACATCGACGTCGCTGAGCTCATGGGATCAGAGTCTTACCTCTACGCAGAGCTTGGTGGACATCAGTTCACAGCACGTGTCGACGGTCGTTCGAACATCCACATGGGTGACGATGTTGAACTCGCACTCGATATGACAAAAGCACACTTCTTCGACGGAGAAACTGAACTCGTGATCCGTTAAGCCATACAAAAAGCCTCGATTCGTCTGAATCGAGGCTTTTTCTTATCGAATCGCGTAACGTTGTTCGAGTTTGTGTTGACCGGCTTGAATCAAGGTCGATAAGATCCAATAAATCGAAGCCGAGAACAAGAGTAACGGCATGACCAAATACGTCGTTGCTGCAATTTGGTCAGACACGTACGTTAACTCCTGAACCGCGATGACCGAACCGAGTGACGTCGACTTGATGATGTCGATGACCGAGTTCGAGACAGGCGGGATGGCGCGTGAAAGCGCCTGTGGGAAAATGATGTCTTTGAAACGCTTCATTTTCGGAATCCCTAATGCGACACTTGCCTCTACCTGCCCTTTATCGACAGAGTTGATGGCTGCCCGGAACGCTTCCGAGATATAGGCCGCAAAGTGGAACCCGAGTCCGAAGATGAGCGCCTGCATCCCACTCAGTTGCACGAACCCAGTGAGACCGACATACAAAATCAATAATTGAAGTAAGAGCGGTGTTCCGCGGAAGAACGAAATGTACGTCCGCGTGAACAACCGTACGATTTTAATCGGACTACTATGAAGTAGAGCGATGATCAGACCGAGCGCCAAGGCGAGAAGAATCGACAGGACACTGGCGATCAACGTGAGCTGGACGGCTTCAAGATAGACCGAACGGTTATCTATGACGGTCGTGATCAGTTCATTCATTGACTGATATCCTCACCGAAGTACTTCTCACCGATTTCCTGCATCGTACCGTCTTCTTTCATTTCTGCAAGTGCTTCGTTCAATTTCTCAAGAACGTCGCTATCTTGACGTGTCATGAACCCAGCTTCGCTCGTGTTGAAGATGTCACCGACTGCTTTGACGTCATAGCCTGTTTTTTCAAGCTCTGTCAAGATGAAGAGACGGTCGTTCAATGCCGCATCAAGACGACCGACTTCGAGGTCTTGAAGCACTTGGTTCGCCCCTTTGTAGTATTTCACTTCGGCACCAGCTTCTTCCGCCATTTGCGCATAGACCGAACCTTGCGTCGATCCGACTAATTTGCCGTCGAGGTCGTCTACTCCTTGAATGTCGTTGTTATCCGATCCAACGATAACTTGAGCTCCCGATACTGCATACGGGTCAGAGAATGCGTACTTTTCTTCACGTTCAGGCGTGATGCTCATTTGGTTAGCAATCATGTCGATGCGTTCTGCATCAAGTGCTGGAACGAGTCCTTTGAAGTCCATTGCCTCGTACTCTACTTTATAACCGGCACGTTCTGCCGCTTCGTTCAAGACGTCGATGTCATATCCCATCAATTCACCTTTATCTTTATATGTGAACGGTGGGTATGTCGCCTCTGTCCCGACAGTGATGACTGCTTCGTCCGCTCCACTGTCTGTTTCGTTACCGCAAGCTGCGAGAAGCCCGACTGAAGCTCCGATTGCGAGTACGCTTGTTAATGTTTTTTTCATGATGATTCCGCCTTTCCTATAATCCTTATATGATTACACGGTTTTAAACAATAACCTCATCATACTGGCGCGATGTCTTCATGTCAAACAAAAAACATCACCCTATCGCTAGAGTGATGTCTCCCATCAGTCGATGGCTTTTGCCTGTTTCATGACGTCTGCTTCAATCGCTTCACGTTTCGCCGTCGTCTTCTCGGCGCGATCCGCGTGTACACTAAAGTAAAACTTGATTTTCGGCTCTGTACCAGATGGGCGAAGGCAGAACCAAGACCCGTCCGCAAAGACGAATTTTAAGACGTTCGATGAAGGCAACTCGATGGCTTCAGACGTATTTGTCCGTAAGTCAGTTGCCACTTGCTTCTTATAGTCTTCGAAACGAACGACTTCATACCCACCGACTTCTTTTGGTGGATTGGCACGGAACGCTTCCATCATTCGCCCGATTTGTTCGAGACCTGCTTTCCCTTTTAGCGTCATCGACTGTAATGACTCTTCATAGAAGCCGTACTTCTCATAAATCGATTGCAACGCATCGTAGAGCGTCCGGCCGTTTTGCTTATGGTAGGCCGCCATCTCCGCTGCGAGTAAACAAGCTTGGACAGCATCTTTGTCGCGACAGAAGTCGCCAATCAAATAGCCGTAGCTTTCTTCATAGCCAAAGAGGAATTCATATTCACCTGACTCCTCATATTGTTTGATTTTCTCGCCGATGAATTTGAATCCCGTCAACGTGTTCTCAAGGTGTACGCCATAAGCTTTCGCGATCGCGGCACCGAGTTCTGACGTGACGATTGTCTTAGCGACGAAGCCGTTCGATGGGAGTGTTCCCGTCTCGCTCTTTTGTGAGAGGATATATTCCATTAAGAGCGCACCCGTCTGGTTCCCAGTCAAGACGAACCATTCCCCGTCACGCCCGCGTACCGTCAAGCCGACACGGTCCGCATCCGGATCGGTCGCCATGAGTAAATCGGCCCCGACACGATCTCCGTATTCCATCGCTAGTTTAAATGCAGCCTTTTCCTCCGGGTTCGGATAGCTGACGGTCGGGAAGGCACCGTCTGGTTCTGCCTGCTCTTCTACAATCGTCACATGGTTAAACCCATATGCTTTCAATCCTTCCATGACCGGACGGCGTCCCGTTCCGTGGAGCGGCGAATAGACGATCTGAAGGGGGCTATCCTGTATGTCACGATGAATCCGAATCGACTGGAGTGCTTCCATATAAGCTTCATCGACGGATGGATCGACTGTGACGAGGAGCCCCGTTTGGCGAAGCGCCGCCTCATCTTCAATCTCGATCTTCAACTCATCTTCAATCGCATTGACGTAACTGACGAGTTCATCCGCTTCCGCTGGTGGAAGTTGCCCACCGTCTGCTCCATACACTTTGAACCCGTTATATTCTGGCGGGTTGTGACTCGCTGTGATGACAATGCCACCGAACGCATTCAAATGACGTACGGCAAACGAGAGTTCGGGTGTAGCGCGCAAACTTGGGAACAAGTACGTCTTGATTCCGTTTGACGCAAGCGTCCGCGCCGCCTCCAAAGCAAACTCAGGTGAAAAATGACGAGAGTCATGGGCGATCACGACACCATGACGTTTCGCCTCTTCTCCTGAAGCAGCGATAAAGTCCGCAAAGCCTTGTGATGCTTTTCGAATCGTATACACGTTCATTCGGTTCGCACCTGGTCCGATTTCTCCGCGCATCCCGCCTGTCCCGAATTCAAGCGTCTTATAAAATGCATCTTCTAACGTCGTCTCATCCTTTGCGAGCTCATCAAGTTCCGCACGTAAATGCGGTGCTAGCCCTTCAAATTGATTCCAACGGTCATATGTTTGTTGCCATGTCATGATTCATTCCCCTTTCACCCTCAAAAAATTCAATCGAAGTACTCGCCAATTGCTTCCATCTTGTATACGATGAGAGTAACGAAACCTCGAGGTGATATTAATGTTTCCAACAATGCGTGCCCAAGAATTAAAACAAATCGTGCATACGAACTCGATTCGTTTCATCGATTGCCGATATTCACTAAACGACGCGTCCTATGGTAAATATGTCTACCGAAAGGGACACCTTCCGAACGCTGTCTTTCTCGACTTGATGGAAGACTTGTCCGGTCCGCTCGGCGAACATGGTGGACGTCACCCGCTTCCTTCAAAAGAAGCATGGACGGCAACGCTCCGCCGCATCGGCCTTAATAAAGAAGACTTGGTCATCATTTATGATGACGGCTTCCCATTCGCAGCTCGTGCATGGTGGCTCTTCAAATGGGCCGGTCACGAACGGGTCGTTGTCTTAGAAGGCGGCATCCAATCTGGCATCACCTATTGTGGTGAGACTACGACGGACGTCCCAGACTATCCAGCAAGTGACTATACACCAGACTTCCGAGACGACATGATCGCGACACTCGAAGAGGTGAAAGTTGCCACGAGCGGCTCCCTCTATGATTCACGAACAGAAGACCGCTTCAACGGGTCACATGAACCGATTGACAAAAAGGCAGGTCATATCCCGAACGCGTTGCTCTGTTCTTATGCCGAGGCCATCACGGAGCTCGGTACATTAGAGGACTTTCACGATTTAAAAGAACTCTATAAAGACGTTCTTTCTGTCGAAAATCCAATCTTTTATTGCGGTAGTGGTGTGACCGCCTGTGTCAATATTCTGGCGCTACACGCCCTCGGTAAAGACGATGTTCGACTCTATCCAGGATCCTATTCTGACTGGATCAGCTATCCAGAAAACGAGGTCCACCCGTGACGGGTGGATCGTTTTTATTTTACACCGATTTAAATGTTATTCCAAAAAATCTTTATTTAACGCTCGTCGGTTTGATATTCCAGACCGCATTCGCATATTCCGTGATGGTCCGGTCACTTGAAAAGATCCCCGATTTTGCCGTGTTGACGATTGAGCTCTCTGCCCAACGCGAACGATCGCTGAATACTTCATCGACACGTCGCTGTGCTCGCATATAGGAGACGAAGTCTTTCAATACGAGGAAGTCATCGTTATAGACGAGAAGTGAATCGAAAATCGACTGGAACTGATATTCGCCCACCTTATCGAACGTCCCATTGACGAGACCGTCAACCACATCTTTGATTTCTTGATGAGCGTGATAAATCTCCGCCGCATGATATCCCCCGAATTTTTTATAGTTCATGACTTCTTGTGGGGATAACCCAAAAATAAAGATATGATCGTCTCCGACCGCGTCACGAATCTCGATATTGGCCCCATCTAGCGTACCGATTGTCAACGCACCGTTCATCATGAATTTCATGTTGCCGGTACCCGATGCCTCGTAGCTCGCCGTCGAAATTTGTTCGCTCAAGTCAGACCCTGGGAAAATACGTTCAGCCATCGAGACACGGTAGTTCTCGAGGAAGATGACTTTGATGAATTGGCTCGCCCGCTTATCTTTATTGATTAAAGTAGCAAGCGCATTGATATAGCGAATGATTTCTTTCGCATAATGGTACCCCGGTGCAGCCTTCGCACCAAAAATAAACGTACGCGGGACCATCGTAAACGTCGGATCCGCTTGAATCTTCAAGTAAAGTGCATGGATATGAAGAGCGTTTAAAAGCTGACGCTTATAGGCGTGGAGACGTTTGACTTGAACGTCAAAAATTGAGTGTGGGTCAACGGTTTCTCCCGTCTCTTCCTGAATGTAAGCAGCCAAATCAAATTTGTTCTGTTGTTTCACATCCATCACAATCTCTTGGAAACTCTTATCTTTCGAGACACCCATCAACTTCTCCAAATCGTTCGGATGCTCAATCCATGACGGACCAATCGCCTCCGTAATCGCATCAGACAATCGTGGATTCGACTTCAAGAGCCAACGTCGATGTGTGATTCCGTTCGTCTTGTTGTTGAAGCGAAGCGGGAACATCTCATATAAATAACGCATCTCACGCTGTTTCAAGATATCGGTATGAATCTGGGCAACCCCGTTCGTGGAATGCGAGCCAACGACGGCTAGGTTCGCCATATTGATGTGTTCATTCGACACGATTGCGATTTCACCCATATGTGATTCAAGATGAGGATAGTTGACTAATACGTCCCGACAGAAGCGTCGATTAATCTCTTCGATAATCTGATACACACGTGGTAATAGTCGTTGATACATCTCGACCGGCCATTTCTCTAACGCTTCAGCGAGGAGCGTATGGTTCGTGAACGACATGACGCTCTTCGTGATGCGCCACGCCTCATCCCAACCATATCCATGCTCATCCATCAAGATTCGCATCAGTTCAGGGATTGCGACAACCGGGTGCGTATCGTTGATATGGATGGCATAATGGTCCCCTAATTGTTTGAGGGATTTATTCCGTTTCATATAAGAAGCGAGCAACGATTGAATCCCTGCCGACACAAAGAAGTACTGTTGTTTTAAACGCAATACTTTTCCTTCATACGTCGTATCGTCTGGATATAAAAATTCCGAAATGGTCGCAATCGACTGTTTATGTCGCAACAAGTCTTTATACGTCCCTTTCGTTTTCTCCAAATACGCCTCATCGTCAAGTGGTGATTCGGCATTCCAAAGACGTAACGTATTCACGACGTCATTTTGATAACCGATGATGGGCATGTCGTACGGCACTGCTCTCACGACTTCGTCTGGATGATGGACGACGCGCAACCGATCACCGATTTGCTTCATCTCAATCCATCCGCCGAAGTTGATGTCGACCGCTTTATCCTGACGTCTCGTCTCCCACATGTTCCCGTCACGTAGCCAGTTGTCCGGCAACTCGACTTGATACCCATCGACAATCTTTTGTTTGAAAAGCCCATACCGGTAACGAATCCCGTTCCCGTGACCAGGCAAACTGAGCGCGGCCAATGAATCGAGGAAGCAGGCTGCTAGGCGACCAAGACCTCCATTTCCAAGTCCCGGTTCTGGTTCTAGCTCTGTGATCTCCGTAAAGTCATATCCGAGGTCCTCGAGTCCTTCTTTGACGAGCTCTAACACGTCTAGACTCAACAAGTTGTTGTACAGGAAACGACCTAATAAAAACTCAAGCGAGAAGTAGATGACTTGCTTGCTATGTTTTTCTTCTTGACGGTCGCGCGTATGAATCCATTTTGGCATGGCCTGTTCGCGCACCATCGTTGCCAAGGTTTGATACACTTCCTGCTCTGTCCCATCTTCGATCGACTTCCCATTCAATGCGATGAATCGTTCTTTAAACGCGTCGACAAAGCTCTGTTTATCTGTGAACATAAATCAAGTTAGCTCCTTCCACTCATGCGAATAAATGATATAACTCACGATATTGCTTGGCGGATTGTTTCCAGCTAAAGTCCGCGGTCATCGCCTGATGGACGAGTGCATGCCAATTTTCTTTCTCATAGAAGACACGAATCGCTTTTTCGATTGTTGCCAACATTTCGTGAGCATTATAGTTCATGAACCCGAATCCGGTCCCTTCTTGTGTGAACTCGTTATACGGCTTCACCGTGTCACGAAGTCCACCCGTTTCACGGACAATCGGTAACGTCCCATAGCGCATCGAAATCAATTGGCTGAGTCCACAAGGTTCAAAACGTGACGGCATTAAAAAAGCATCCGATCCAGCGTAAATCAAGTGTGCGAGTTCGATGTCAAAACCGATACATGAGCCCACTTTCCCTGGATGTGCTGCTGTCATCTCGTGAACGATTCCTTCATATTCTGGCTGTCCGGAACCGAGAAATGCGAATTGGCATGGCAACTGACCGAGTTCTTCAAATACTCCGTTAATCAAATCGAGCCCTTTTTGGTCGACGAGACGGCTAACGAACCCGATGAGCATGACATCATCTCGAACCTCAAGACCGAGTCGTTCTTGTAACGCTCGCTTGTTGGCGAGTTTACCTTCTTTATACGTATCGAGGTTATACGTCTGTTCGATACGCGGATCTGTAAACGGATCGTTCGTTGCCAAATCGATTCCGTTTAAAATCCCTCGGACGTCGACCGCGCGATGACGTAAGGCCCCGTCCAATCCTTCGCCGTAATACGGTTCCATGATTTCGTCTCGATATGACGGGCTGACGGTCGTAATTTGATCAGAATGCACGATTCCGGCTTTCATGTAATTGACGAGACCATTATGTTGAATGCCTTCGGCCGTAAAATGTTCAGGACCGAACTGTAACAGTTCGCCGAGAATCTCTTCTGGGAAAATCCCTTGGTATTGCAGGTTATGGATGGTATAGACTGTGCGAATGCGTTGATACGCTTCAATATGTTGATAATGAATTCGTAAGAAGGCCGGTAAAATCCCTGTCTGCCAGTCATGGCAATGAAGGACATCAGGTACATCTTCCATCTTCCCAATCATTTCGAGAACCGCCCGTGAAAAGAAGGCAAAGCGTTCCGCATCATCAAAGTGTCCATATAAGACACCGTCACGTTTAAAGTAATACTCGTTATCGATGAAATAATACGTGATGCCATCTCGCTCTAATTTCAAGACCGCACCGAATTGCTTCCGCCAACCGACCGGAACGATCAGGTCGAACAAATATTCCATCTCGTCCACATATTCGTCAGCAATCGAGCCATATTTCGGCATGACGACGCTCACTTCTTCTCCTAAATCCGCCACCGCTTGAGGGAGCGAACCGACAACGTCGGCGAGCCCCCCCGTTTTCATGAACGGTGCCGCTTCTGAAGCAACATACCAAATTTTCATAAAATCCTCCTCACACCACTGTTCGTTTTGCGATGACAATCGGCTCGTCGATTGTACCTCGGATGACCTGTCCTCGTTTTACGACGACTTCCTTATCCAGGATTGCGTTTTCGACGACAGCACCTTCTTCAATGATTGACTTCGACGAGATGATTGAGTTTTTCACGCGGGCGTGCTTACTCACTTGAACACCACGGAAGAGAATACTGTTTTGAACTTCGCCATGAATCTTACACCCGTTCGCGACGAGCGCTTCGTTCACTTTTGACCCTTTCAAATAACGAGTCGGTGGCTCATGCTTGATTTTCGTATAGATGTGCGGGAAGTCATAAATGATTCCTTCCCCACGAAGCAATCGCATACTTTCGTTATAGTACGAAAGCACCGAGTGGATGACCTGCATTTTTCCGACATAATGGTAGCCGTGTACATGCAAACGGTGGAGCTGCGGGCGAATGACACCGTCTAATAAATCGTATTCTCCTTTAGACGTCGCTTCGTCGACGAGACGCATAAAGAGATTTTTCGACATGACGATCGTTTCTGTATAAGCGTATTCATCATCTGGTGAAAAGCCGCGTTCTGACACGCCAACGACGCGATCATTCTCGCCGAGGCGGATTGGACGACAGTAGCCGCATTTCTGCTCATGCGTCGTATAGGCAAGCGTAATGTCCGCGCCCATCGACTTGTGATGCTCAAGCATGTCGTTATAGTCAATCGTCGTCAACACGTTCGAGCCCGTAATGACAACATACGGCTGCTTGCTGCGAATGAAATGTTCTCGGTGCATCGAGAAGTTGGCTAAGTCACCAAGATACGCTTCCCCGTCCGGCTTTAAGGCAGGTGGGAAAATGTGAAGTCCCCCTTGTGAACGGTCCAAATCCCATTCTTTCCCCGAGCCGAGATGGTCCATCAATGAGCGGTACTTGTCTAACGTGAAAATCCCGACTTGACTGATGTTTTGTGTGATCATATTCGTCAACGTGAAATCAATCAGACGATAGCGCCCCGAGAATGGAACCGCTGCTAAATTACGATGACCTGTGAATTCTGGAAACAGACCTTGCTCCGTTCCTAAGTTAATGACCCCTAATAAATCGTTCGTCAACAGTAACGCCTCCTTGCGTCGATCTTTACTCGTTTCAAACTCTTTGTTTGAAGACGGTTCCGCTTTCAATGTTTTCGTGTGGTTCAATAACAACGATTTCACCACCCGGCTCACCGACTGTCGCGCCGTCTTCAATGACTGCACAGCTTGCGACAATGGCTCTGTGAATTGTTACATCTTTCCCGATTCTAGCTCCCGGCATGATGACCGAGTCTTTCACGAGCGATCCTTCTCCGACACGAACGTCATAGAACAAGACCGAATGTTGAACTTCCCCTTCGATATGACACCCTTCATTGATCACAGACTGCTCGACGCAGGCATCTTTACCGATATATTGTGGTGTCTGATTCGGATTGACCGAATAAATTTTCCAGTTCGGATCATACAAATCAAATGGTGGTTCTTCTTCTAACAGATCCATATTTGCTTCCCAAAGCGATTGAATGGTTCCGACGTCTTTCCAATATCCTTTGAATTTATAAGCGAAAACATCAAGTCCTTGGAGAAGTGTGTTTGGAATGATGTTCTTCCCGAAGTCAAAGCTTGACGTCTCATCCTCCGCATCTTTAATCAAATGCTCACGCAAGACACTCCAGTTGAAGATATAAATCCCCATCGATGCCAAGTTGCTCTTCGGCTCTTCAGGTTTCTCTTCGAACTCATTGATGCGTAGGTCATCCGCCGTGTTCAAAATCCCGAAACGTGACGCTTCGTCCCACGGTACTTCCATTACGGAGATTGTCACATCAGCTTGTCTTTCTTTATGGGCTTCGAGCATCTTCTCGTAGTCCATCTTGTAGATGTGGTCTCCTGACAGGATCAAGACATAATCTGGCTCATAAGCGTCGATATAGCTCAAGTTACGATAGATCGCATTCGCTGTCCCTTCGTACCAATTTTTCCCCGACTGTGCTTGGTAAGGTGGAAGAATCGCTAATCCCCCATTGCGACGATCTAAATCCCATGCCGTCCCGATTCCTAAGTAACGATTCAATTCAAGTGGCTCGTATTGCGTCAACACCCCGACTGTTGTAATTCCAGAGTTCGTGCAGTTTGACAATGGGAAATCGATAATGCGGTACTTTCCGCCAAAATGAACGGCAGGCTTCGCCGTTTTTCGCGTGAGAGGCCCCAATCGTTTTCCTTCTCCTCCCGCAAGGAGCATTGCAACCATTTCTTGCTTCATAAATAATAAGCCTCCTCAAAATCGTAATATACAACCTCTTTTACCCTTTTTCGCTCTTTCCTAAAGTATTCCTTCTCGAATTATTATATGATAACGTTTACATTTTTATTTTTTTGTAAATTTGACGATATAATGAATAGAAAGAGGTGAAACGATGAGAGCTTGGATTGGAATCTTATTTTTTGCGGGACTATTAGCGACTTCCTTGACACTCGCAAATGCATTGAAAGAAGAAATCAAAAAGACTGATGAAATCTTATCTTGGGGACAAGAGCTGGTGTCAGCCCAACCACTCTCGTCGAAACATGCCATCACGCTCGCTTACAATGGCGGCGAACAGCAAATTTACTTGGCAGGACGCAGAAATGATGTCTCACCCAAGGCATTGCCCGAACACATTCAAGAAGCCATCATGGTCATCGAAGACCGAAAATTCAACGCCCACCCCGGCTACGATTTGAGCGGGATTGCCAGGGCATTTATAAATAACGCAAATGAGACATCTGTTCAAGGTGGAAGCACCATCACCCAACAGCTCGCACGAAATGTTTACCTTACTCATGAACGGACATATGAGCGTAAAGTAAAGGAATTATTGATTGCACGAGCGCTTGAAAAAAACTATAGCAAGAAAGAAATTTTAACCGCTTATAGCAATGTTATTTTCTTTGGACATAATGTATATGGAATTCAATCTGCGGCCGATACATACTTTTCGAGACCGCTCGCCGATCTTAACTGGAATCAACTCGCCTACTTATTGACGGTACCGAATAACCCGTCACTCTATGACCCGCTTAATCCTTCAGATGCATACTTCGAACGAAAAGATCGGATTTTGACACAACTATTTGAAGCAGGTGTCATCTCAAAGAGTGCCTATGACCAATATCATGGTGTGAACCTAGAGGCTTCTTACCGAAGTCAAACGATTCAATATCCGGATTATATGGATACGGTCGTCCGCGAGGCGATTCAGTTAGTCCGTTCACGGTATGACTTGGATGACGCCGAAGCCAGAGACTATTTATCGACGCATGAAGCGACGATCGAGACATACTTATCGACAGCCAAACAGACGAAAGCAAAAGCCGTGATGAGTCAACTTCCATCCGGGTTGAACGGAGGATATACAGAACTGACACCTCAAGGACGAATTGTGGCGATGGTCGATTCAGAAATGACACAAGTCGGTGAATTTAACCGAGCGACTCAAGCCTATCGTCAACCGGGTTCCGCGATCAAACCGATTCTCGTGTTCGCCCCGTTCATCGAAGAGACTAAGGCAACGCTTGATACAGTTCTCGATGGTCGACCGACATGTTACGGTTCCTACTGTCCTGGGAACAGTCACGACCGTGTGTTAGGCGATGTGTTATTGAAAGATGCGGTAGCCTACTCCTACAACACACCAGCCTTGGCGGCTTTTTCGGCACTCGATCAGCGACGCGCCTACGAGACGGCTGACATGATGTTCAGTCAATGGGATGAACAGGATGAAAACTTGGCGAGCGCTCTCGGTGGCCTCACGCAAGGGGTCTCTCCGAAAGAACTCGCGGCAGCCTACACACCGTTCTTAAACAAAGGCGTCTATACATCCGGTCATACGATTAAACAAATCACATTCAAATCTGGTGAGCCCGCACTGACGCCTATTTTGAAAGAAGAGGCAGTCTGGTCTCCCGATACCATGAACGTGATGAAGAAGGCTTTAACGACCGTCACGACGTACGGAACGGGACGTTACGCGAGTAAAGTGAAACGTGATTACGAATACCTTGGAGGAAAGACAGGCACGACGAATGACAATAAAGATATGTGGTACGTCGGATTAACAGATCAAACCATCACGGCGATTTGGCTTGGGGCCGACACGCCTCGACCGTTCCCCGAACTTGCCAACCGTGCTTACCCGGCAATCGTCTGGACAGAGGCACATTGATTAAAAAGAGTCAGCCGAATTTTATCAGCTGACTCTTTTTTGATGACTCACACTCTGCGTTCGATTCGCATATGATAATTTCCCCAGTGTTTCAATAATTCATCGTGATTTATGAGTTTCCATGGGTTAAAACGAACTTGACCGTGCTTGTTGAAATATAGGTTTTCTCGAACACAGTAGCTGGCGTGAACAAGTTGCTCTTGTTCGTTCCAAAAAGTAAGGACGTCACCTGCTTCCGGAACAGCATCCGTTACCGTTTCAAAACCGCTCTGCTGAATCGTCTGAAGAAATGTCTCTGGATGAATCCACTGGTGAATCATCCATTCGCTTTGTGTGGCTGCATATAACGTCGCCGCCAGACAATTACTCCCTTCAAGTATCGGAAATGTATTCGCATATGTAACGAGATGTGCTGGTGTCCGTTCATCACATCGTTCCCCTTCCCATGCATCCCATTCTTTCGCATAACTAAATGCAAGAGAATGACGCATGTTCAATGAAAGTTCATTCCAGTTCGACTCGTGTAAGACGATGAAAGATTGCCCATCCTTCTCCACGATTGCGTCATCTGATACCTCATTCCGCTGCTCATCGGCAAGAGGTAAAACAAGCCCACGATTCGTCTTCACCTGATATTCAAGAAGACGGGACTTGATGTCCTGACGTAAACCATCAACCGCGTTTGACGGGGCATGGACAACATGTGTGACGCCTTCTCCCATCATCCATGTCAGATAGGCATTCGAAAGATGCGGATTTTTATAAGCGGGGTGACGGGAAAACTCTTCTCTCGGTAAAATGAGGACACTACTCGGCAAATCTTCAAAGAAAGTAGAATCGATCCAGTACAACGTTTCTTTTGGAACAAACGTCTGACACCACGCCTCTATTTCATCAAACGTCGGCTCAAATTTCTCTCTCATAAGATGATATCTCCGACAGAATTAAACAGCCGCAGAATCGACCATCCTAACCCACTGATCAATGTCGCCCACATGACACCTTGCATGAGCAACAAGCCGATTGCACGGGGAACGGACATCGATTGACTCACTTGCCAGACGTAGTAAAAGAGATACATCAATAACGTACAGACAAGGACGGCCATGACAGCAAGTAATGTATTCAGAAACAGAAAACTGATCCCAGAACCGATGAGGAAGATAATCGCTCCAGGCTTAAGTCGATGGAGTGACGTCCCGTTTGTTTCTCGCGCAAAAAAAGCGAAGCCGAGTTGATTGAACGTATCGGCGACCAGTTTGAGTGCACTAAACAACATAAAGAAGATAGTGAAGAACACGACGAGTACGAATACTTTCGTTTCTTGCACGGATAACAGTTCAATGATTTCACTATATACGCCAATTTGATTCAGCCACTGGATCACATACTCGGACGTCGCAATCGCAAGTGACATGGAAAACAAAATAATTCCGATGAGTGGGGCATAGCTCAGTAAGTACACATTCGTTTTCATGTTCCTTCTCCAATTTCACAGTAATTTCTTATATTCAGTGCAATTCTACTACCAAGTATATTATACTATTTATAGTTATGGAGATTAAAAGGGGGATTTTTGGATGGGCCTATTATTGATGGTTGGAATCAGCGTCGTCTTCCTCGCAGCGATTTTGACAGCTGGATATAACCGTAAACCTGAGGGTAACGAATAAGAGCCGGGATTCTTACGAATCCGGCTCTTTTTTTATTTCAACCCTGCATATCCTTGTTGGCGTAGAGCCTCATACACAATGATGGCAGCTGTATTCGACACGTTCAATGAACGGACGAGATTCGATTGTGGAAGACGGATGCACCGGTCTAAGTTGTTCTCGATGACTTCCATCGGCAAACCTTTCGTTTCACGACCGAACACAAAGAAATAGTCACCTTCTACGTCCGAAACGTCTAAATCACTCGGATATTGTTCTCCATATTTTGTGATATAAAAGAATTCACCGTCCGGATGCTTTTCCCATAGTTCCTCGATTGAGTCGTGATAGCGTACATCGACAAATTGCCAGTAATCTAATCCCGCACGCTTCAACATTTTATCATCTGTCGAAAAACCGAGCGGACGAATCAAATGGAGGACCGAGTTTGTCGCCGCACACGTACGTGAGACGTTCCCTGTATTTGCTGGTATTTCTGGTTGAAACATTACGACATGAATCGCCATAGTTCATTCCCTCACTTTTTCATTTCTAATTCAAGAAGACGTTGCTTTTCAGACAATCCTCCTGCAAAACCGACAAGTTTTCCACTGCTTCCAATTACCCGATGACATGGAAACAAAATCGGTAACGGGTTTCGATTGAGCGCTTGCCCGACCGCACGCACAGCTTTCGGTCGACCGATTTGTTCCGCGATTTGTTTATACGTCCGCGTCTCCCCGTATGGAATCGTCAACAGCGCATCCCATACTTCCTGCTGAAACGGCGTCCCGTTCATTTCGATGAAAGTACGATCCGATGCATTCAATCCATCCTGTTCGACGCGCATCATGAGTTCCCGTAACCAGTCAGGCGCTTCCTCCGTCGGTTCGTGCGTGGTGAACTCAAGAGCGGTCAACTTACCTGTTGCGTTTAATTCATACGCTAACGGTCCCCATTTAGACGACACGATCTTCATGTGCCCACTCCTCTCGATAGATTCGAATCTCTTCATGTACCATGTCAGAGGCTTCATTTCGTTCAATCTCTTTAAAAATCGAGTCGGCATCGGAACCAAGAATTGCACCGATAGCCCATACCGCCGTCGCTCGCATGTCCTCTCGTTCATCATTCCGAATAAATTCACGTAAAATCGGAATCGCAGATGGTTCACGATAATGTGCGAGTGCCAAAATCGCATTTCGCTGAATCGGCTTCTTTCCACGCCATGCACCAGATAAGTGTCCGAATTTTTGTTTGAACTCTCGGTTACTCAATGTCAAGAGCGGCTCTAACAGCGGTTTGACGATTTCTGCTTCCGGTAACAGTTCTTCATGGTGACGCCAATCCTTTTTACGGTTGTACGGGCAGACTTGCTGGCACGTATCACATCCGTATAAGCGACCTCCGAGCTTCGAACGAAACTCTCGTGGCATCAACGTTTTCATTTGTGTCAAATAGGCGATACAACGTTTCGCATCCAGTACACCTGGCTCCACAAGGGCCGTTGTCGGACATGCCGTCATACATTTATTACAGTCGCCACACCCATCTTCAATCGCTTCGTCTGGCGGCAAATAGACATCTAAAATCATTTCCCCCAAATATAGATACGATCCCTTTTCAGGTGAGATGATGGAGCAGTTTTTTCCGCTAAAACCAATCCCTGCCCGTTCAGCGACAGCTCGGTCTACGAGCTCACCCGTATCGACCATTGAGCGCGTACGCACTCCAGGAACCAACTCTTCAATGTACGTTTGAAGCTGCTCTAATCGATTGCCGACGGCGCGATGGTAATCCAGTCCCCACGAGGCTCGGGCAAATAGCCCACGTCTCTCTCCAGCGACACTTCGTGGTGCATCCTTCAACTTACTTGGATAGGCAATCGCAATTGCAATGATTGACTGGGCTTCTTCAAGTAAAAGTTCCGGATTTGTACGCTTCTCTAGGTCGGGCTCTTCAAACCCAGAGGCAAACCCTTTCTCTTGCTGCCGAATAAGTCGCTGTTTCATGACGATGAACGGATCAGCCGTTGTCACTTTCAACTCGTCGATCCCGATGGTTTCGGCATACTCGAGGATTTGTTGTTTTAATGTGTATGGGTCCATTCCGTTCACCTCCTTTATATATTTTCGCATACAAAAAATCTCTCCGCCACTCGGCAGAGAGATATGAAGCGGGTGAAGAGAATCGAACTCTCGTCATCAGCTTGGAAGGCTGAGGTTTTACCATTAAACTACACCCGCATGAAATATTGTTGTCGTTCAAGCGACTACAGTTAATATACACCTATACCATTAAACTGTCAACAAGTATTCGTAAGTTTTTCTAAAATCACTGAAAAAAATATTTCAATATACCTTAATCACTAATACTATGCCTGTACAAATAACGATTCAAGTGGTCTGATCACACGAAATGCTCGTCCATGCCCTTCTGTCTCAGCATACGTCAACTCCGTCAAGCGTCCTGATTGATACATGTCGACATGAAGAAAACGGTCTTGAATATTGTTATAAATATGGAAGACGTCTCGCGTTTGTCCGATCCGCCTCACTTGCTCTAATAGATTTTCTTTCACAGGACGTGGCATCTGATTCGCAACGTGCGTATGGAAGATGCACAGTGTCTCTGTTTTAGGAATACGTGTCGTGAGTTCTTGTAATATAGACACGCCATCTCCTTCAACGAGTGTCACCTTGTCAAAATCGACTTCTTGTATGGCAGCATCGAGCATTTGACGGCGCGTTTCATGCTCCGGCCAAATTAATGCATTCATCCACGACCGTTCTGCTTCGTCCTTTAAATCAATTACATTCAAGTCTATACCGAGACGTGTACCGATATCGAGCGGAATTGTCGCCTCGAGATGGAACGGTTCTTTCGATTCAACGCTTACTGAAATATTTACAGAT
This sequence comes from Exiguobacterium sp. s34, assembly GCF_018617435.1. Classification (NCBI taxonomy): domain Bacteria; kingdom Bacillati; phylum Bacillota; class Bacilli; order Caryophanales; genus Exiguobacterium; species Exiguobacterium sp. s34. The sequence goes on from NZ_JACSKE010000002.1 coordinate 629,135, forward strand.
GAGGCATTTGTCGGATCAAGCGGAACGTCATTATACTCATAGGCATACTGATCAACAAAAAGTTGGAGGCCTGCGCTTGTTCCGATTTCGAGTAAGCCGAGTGGCAACTTCGTCTGTTGTTGGATTCTCATAAAAATCGGATATAAATACGAGCAACGCTGAATCTCATTTGTTTGGACAAGTCGCGTCATGAGTCGCTTGCGAATCTCAGCTTCATATGTATGACAAAACGTCAGAAAAAAAGGAAATACATCATCAGGTTGTTTTGGATTCTTCGTCACGCTCAGATAATACATAGCTAGTTTATCGGATTGGTGTTGAAGTACTAACTCATGAACAGCTCCAAACAACAGGTTCGGCACCGGTTGTCCATCAGGTATCTCCTCACACAGAGACAATAGCCATTCATTTTCAGCGACTTCTCTAGCTAATATCTCATACAAGCGACTTGATCCTACAGATTCGTTGTCAGCAAATCGGATGAAGCGTTCTACGATTTCTTTTTGGTTGATGTTATTCACCCCTGTTTCTACACCCTAAACCATTCGATTAAAATGATCACTTACCCTGCAAATTGAACACAAAAAAGACCCTAACCTCAGTTAGAGTCATACGGATACCGGTGGTCGGAGTCGAACCGACACTCCAGAGGAACACGATTTTGAGTCGTGCGCGTCTACCAATTCCGCCACACCGGCATATTATGTTGGAGGCGCCAGTCGGAATCGAACCGACGATAGAGGAGTTGCAGTCCTCTGCCTTACCACTTGGCTATGGCGCCAAAAAGTCATTGGAGCGGAAGACGGGATTCGAACCCGCGACCCCGACCTTGGCAAGGTCGTATTCTACCACTGAACTACTTCCGCAAAATGGCTGGGCTGGAAGGGATCGAACCTTCGCATGTCGGAATCAAAATCCGATGCCTTACCACTTGGCTACAGCCCAATAATAATGGGGCGACTGAAGGGAATTGAACCCTCGAATGCCGGAATCACAATCCGGTGCGTTAACCACTTCGCCACAATCGCCATGATTAAATTAAAAACAGGGGCAGCAGGAATCGAACCCGCGCTGACGGTTTTGGAGACCGTAGTTCTACCGCTAAACTATGCCCCTAAGTGGTGGGGGGGGGCGGATTCGAACCGCCGAACCCGAGGGAGCGGATTTACAGTCCGCCGCGTTTAGCCACTTCGCTACCCCCCCACATATGGTGGCTTTGGACGGAATCGAACCGCCGACACAAGGATTTTCAGTCCTTTGCTCTACCAACTGAGCTACAAAGCCATATGTAGTCTTGATTTTTTAAAAATAAAAATGGCGGTCTCGACGGGATTCGAACCCGCGATCTCCTGCGTGACAGGCAGGCATGTTAACCCCTACACCACGAGACCGGACATTAATTGCGGGGGCCGGATTTGAACCGACGACCTTCGGGTTATGAGCCCGACGAGCTACCAGACTGCTCCACCCCGCGACGATATAAAATTAAATGGTGACCCGTACGGGATTCGAACCCGTGTTACCGCCGTGAAAGGGCGGTGTCTTAACCGCTTGACCAACGGGCCATGTTTGAATTTTGAAAAACTGGCGGAGAGCAAGGGATTCGAACCCTTGAGACGGTTTTGCCGCCTACACGAATTCCAATCGTGCTCCTTCGGCCACTCGGACAGCTCTCCAAAAGAGAAAGTGGCTCCGCAAGTAGGATTTGAACCTACGACCTACCGGTTAACAGCCGGTTGCTCTACCACTGAGCTATTGCGGAACGATCTTGCCTGG